>NZ_SCOT01000030.1 GCF_005502465.1 Sphingopyxis sp. L1A2A | reverse complement strand
GAGCCGGAGGGTCAGGCGGACTGTGCCGCGATCGGCGAGGACCAGCCCGCCCGGAGCCTCATCGCCGCCGCCGATCAGGCGCAGCGGCGGGCGCGCGAAGGGGTCGGCGCCGAGCAGCGCGAGCGCGCGATCTAACCGGTCGCGCAGCCAGCAGGCGTCGGTGAGCCAGGGCAGCAGCGCGGTGATCATGGCGTCGGCGGGGGCCGCCGCCAGCGCGTCGATCGCGGCGAGCAGGCCGCCGGGCGCGGTATCGGCGGCGGTCCATTCGGCGTCGAGCTCAGCCACCGCGGCGCGCATCGCCAGGCGGCGCGCGGTGTCGGCGCGGGGGAAATGATCGTGGCGGGAGCGTTTTTCCGGCATCGCGCGCAAGGCGGGAAAGGATGGCCGGCGCACGGGCCGCCCCGCCCTTCCCGCCGACCGATCAGTCGTAAACGATCAGCGCGATGGTGACCGCGATTTCGAACACCGACGGCCCCGACGACGCGCTGTCGCCGACGAGCGAGCCGAACAGCCCGACCGCGGTGTCGAGCAACGGCAAGGCGTCGATTTCGATGGCTGGCAGACCCATATTCCCCTCCTGATGTGACCGGCGGCGCGACCTGCCGCCGCAAACCGGGCTACGGATCGGGACGCCGCGCGCCAGTTAACTTACCGTAATCCAGGCCATGTCGCTGGTCGAACGCGGCTTGCCCGCGGCGCGGCGCGGCATAGGATGCGGCGACCAAACCGGGAGATTTGCCATGCACCGCCCCCTTGCCGCCGCCGTTCTGGCGCTGCTGATCGCCGCGCCCGCCGCCGCCGAAACATTGCTGATCGGCAACAAGGGCGAGGATAGTCTGAGCCTGATCGCGCTGGCATCGGGCGAGGAACTGGGGCGATTGCCGACGGGCAAGATGCCGCACGAGATTGCGGTGTCGCCCGACGGCAAACAAGCGGCGGTGGTCGCTTATGGCGGAACGACGATCGATGTGTTCGACATTGCGGCACGCAAAAAGGTGAAGACGATCGACCTCAGCCCGAACCAGCGGCCGCATGGGTTGCTGTGGCTGGCCGACGGGCGGCTGGTGGCGACGACCGAGGGCAGCCAGTCGGTCGCGGTCGTCGCGCCCGATGGCAAGCTGACGTCGATCGCGACGGGGCAGCAGGGGTCGCATATGGTGGTGGTCGCGCCCGACAACCGCACCGCTTATGTCGCCAATATCGGATCGGGGACGGTGAGCGTGCTCGATTTGCAGGCGGCGACCAAGCTGCGCGATCTGGCGGTCGGCGGCAAGCCCGAGGGGCTGGCGCTGGCCAAGGGCGGGCGCGAGCTGTGGGTCGGCGATCTGGCGGCGCCGCGGGTGTCGGTGTGGGACACCGCGAGCGGCGCGAAGATCGCCGAACAATCGGTCGATCCGGTCGCGATCCGGGTGCTGACGAGCCCCGACGGCAAGCTGATCGCGACGAGCAATATCGGCGCGGGAACGATCAGCCTGTTCGATGCCGAAACGCGCGCGCCGGTGCGGACGATCCAAGTGTCGGAGGGGGATGCGGCGCGGCAGGTGACCTTGCTGTTCAGCCCCGATTCGCGGCGGCTGTATGCGGCGGAGACGGGGGTCGACAAGGTCGCCGAGATCGATGTGGCGAGCGGGCAGGTGCTGCGCCGGATCGCGGCGGGGAAACAGGGCGACGGGCTGGCGATTGCGCCTTAGGCGAGTCGGGAATTTTGCGGTGGGGAGCTGCCTTTCCCCTCTCCCGTCGGGAGAGGGATACGCAGGCTTGGTTGCGCAGCAACTAGCCGAAGTTGGGTGAGGGGATCACCCACCGACTACGAAGACCAACCTCAGACACCCTCACCCAACCCTCTCCCAAGGGGAGAGGGCTTTATGTCCACAATCGGTCGTTAGCTGTCGTTCGGCGTCGCCAGCCAAAGCGAGAGCCCCCGCGGCGCGTCGGCGGGCGGCGCTTCCACGACATGCCGCACCGCGTCGGCGCGGGCGCGGGCGAGGATCGCGGCGGGGATGCTTGCAGGGTGGAAGATGTGATCGGCCTCGCCCAGCAGCCGTGCGGCGCGGAGGGTGAGGTCGTCGGGGTCGGCGCTGGTCAGATGGATCGTTTCGAGGCGCGAAGGCTGGGTGGCGGCATCACTTGCCAGCCAGCTTTCCACCTTGTCCGCCGCTGCCCCATCGAGCGGGTCGAGGGCGCCGCCGCTCGCCAGCGCGGCGTCGATCGCGCGGCGGCGGTCGGCGGCGGCGGGCCAGCGCGCCTTCATCGCGTCGCGGGCGGCGTGGAGCGCCGATGCCAGTTCGCCGAGGCGGGCGGGAAGCAGCGCCTCGATCCGCTGGCGCACCGCCTTGGCGAGGCCCGCCGACGCGCCGCCGGTACCGATGGCGATGGTGACAGGGGCGCGGTCGACGATTGCCGGGGTGGTGAAATCGCAGAGGTCGGGGCGATCGACGACGTTGACGAGCAGGCCGTGAGCGCGGAGGGCAGCTGCGGCGGCGCGGGCTTCGGCTTCGTCGTCGAGCGCGACGAAGGCGATGGTGGCGCCCCGCTCCCACGCCGGGACGATGCGCCCGCCGGCGCGTTCGATCAGGCGGGCCTTGGCGTCGGCGGCTTCCCCCGCCCCTACCAGCACGACGGTGCGGCCGGTGAGGTTCAGGAAGATGGGGAGTTGGTGCATGGATTGGCCCTAGAACAAGCCGCGCATTTCACCAATCGTCATTGCGAGCGAAGCGAAGCAATCTCCAGCGTGAGGGCGGTGCAAGGTCGATAGCTGGAGATTGCTTCGTCGCTTCGCTCCTCGCAATGACGAGGCTTAGTCAATCCAATCCGGCACGCGCTCGGCGGCCATGATCGTGCTGGCGGCGATGCGGTCGGCGACCTTGATGTAGCGGTCGCCATCAACGAGCACCTCGGGCACCAGGCTGCGGCTGTTGTAGGTCGACGCCATCGTCGCGCCATAGGCGCCCGCGGTGCGGAACACCGCGAGGTCGCCCGCCTCGACCTTGTCGGTGACGCGGTCGCGCGCAAAGGTGTCGCCGGTTTCGCAGACCGGCCCGACGATCGACGCGGTCATCTTTTCACCGCTCGGCTTGACCGCGACAAAGTCGTGATAGGCATCGTAGAGCGCCGGGCGCGCGAGGTCGTTCATTGCGGCATCGACGATGACGAACGGGTTGGTCGCGCCGGGCTTGACCCACAGCACTTCGGTCAACAGCACGCCGGTGTTGCCCGCGATGACGCGGCCGGGTTCGAACATCAGCGTGACGTCCCAATCCTTGGTCACCCGCGCGACCATCGCGCCATAATCTGCCATCGACGGCGGATTGTCGTCCGCCTTGTAACGAACGCCCAGCCCGCCGCCCAGATCGACATGGGTGATGCTGTGCCCCGCGGCGCGCAGGTCGGCGACGAGGCGGCCAACGCGGGCGAACGCCGCCTCGAGCGGGTCGAGGCTGGTCAGCTGGCTGCCGATATGGACGGCGATGCCGCGCATCTGGAGGCCCGGGAGCGCCGCGAGACGCGCGAAGATGTCGGGCGCGACGTCGATGCCGACGCCAAACTTGTTGTCGGCCTTGCCGGTCGAAATCTTGGCATGGGTGCCCGCATCGACGTCGGGATTGACCCGGAGCACGGCGCGCGCGGTCATTTCCTTCGCGAGCGCGATTTCAGCGAGCGCGATGCCCTCGGGTTCATGTTCGATGTTGAACTGGCCGATGCCGCGGTCGAGCCCCTGCGCCAGTTCGGCGCGGGTCTTGCCGACCCCCGAAAAGACGATGTCCTCGGGCGCCATGCCGGCGGCGAGCGCGCGTTCGAGCTCGCCGCCCGACACGACGTCGGCGCCATAGCCCTGCCGCGCCAGCACGCGCAGCACGCCGAGGTTGGGGTTGCTCTTGATCGCAAAGGCCAGGTGCTTGCGCGGCACGTCCTTCAATCCGTCGCGAAATTCCTGTGCATGGCGTTCGAGCATGGCGCGCGAATAGACATAGACGGGGGTGCCGATTTCCTCGGCAATGCGTGACAAGGGAATGTCTTCGGCATGGAGGACGCCGTCACGAAGTGCAAATTGATCCATTGGATTAATTCCTAGTCATATTTTCCCGTTCGCATCGAGCGAAGTCGAGATGCCCCTAAGGACGGAGCCACACCGATGGGCGTCTCGACTTCGCTCGACACGAACGGATTATGTGAATGCAGTTTAGCTCAGCCCGGAGGCGGCAAGTCAAAATCGTCGGGTTCGCGTTGTTCGGACCGTTTGAGAAGTTCGTCGCTGCGCGCAGGCCGGGCCTGCGCGTCGGGCGTCGTAAGCTCCTCCGTGGTCGGGGCGCGGGCGGCGCCGACGGGAACGACCGGGGCGGGCTGGCCAGCCACCGGCTTCAGATCTTCCTTGCTGCCGCACGCGCCGAGCAGCGCCGATGCGGCAATTGTTGCCATGATGAGGCGCTTCATCGCCATCCATTACTTCCTTCCAGCGCGGCGCGGGCCGCAGCGATCGCCTGCCTTACCCGTTCGGGGGCGGTGCCGCCATAGCTGGTGCGACTGGCGACCGACGCCTCGACGGTCAGCGCCGCCAGCACATCGGATGTCACGGCGGGATGGATCGCGGCAGCGTCAGCGGCGGGCAGCGCCGACAGCTCGACGCCCAGTTCTTCGGCGCGCTTGACGCAGGCACCGACGACATGATGCGCCTCGCGGAACGGCAGGCCGTTTTCGCGCACGAGCCAGTCGGCAAGATCGGTCGCGGTCGAATAGCCCGACGCGGCGAGCGCGCGCATGCGGTCGGTGCGGAAGGTCAGCGTTTCGACCATGCCGGTCATCGCGGCGAGCGACAGCGCGAGCGCGTCGAAGGCGCCAAAGACGGTTTCTTTGTCGTCCTGCAGATCCTTCGAATAGGTCAGCGGCAAGCCTTTGACGATCACGGCGAGCCGCTGGAACGCGCCGAGCAGTAGCCCCGCGCGCCCGCGCACCAGTTCGGCGGCGTCGGGGTTGCGCTTTTGCGGCATGATCGAGCTGCCCGTCGACCACGCGTCGGGCAGGCTGATGAAACCGAAGGGCTGGCTGGCCCAGATGACGATTTCTTCGGCGAGGCGCGACAAATGGATCGCCGCGATCGACGCCGAGGCGCAAAATTCGAGCGCGAAGTCGCGGTCGGAGACGGCATCGATGCTGTTCGCCATCGGCCGGTCGAAACCCAGCGCGGCGGCGGTGGCGTCGCGGTCGATCGGAAAACCGGTGCCCGCGAGCGCCGCGGCGCCGAGCGGCGATTCGTTGAGGCGGCGGCGCGCATCGGCAAAGCGGCCGCGGTCACGGCCGAACATTTCGACATAGGCGAGCAGATGATGGCCGAGCGTCACCGGCTGCGCGACCTGAAGGTGGGTGAAGCCGGGCATGATGCTGCCGGCATGGTCTTCGGCGCGTGCGAGCAACGCAGCCTGCATCGCGGCGAGCCCGGTGTCGATGCGCTCGCACGCGGTGCGCGTCCACAAGCGGAAGTCGGTCGCGACCTGATCGTTGCGCGAGCGCGCGGTGTGGAGACGCCCGGCGGCTTCGCCGACCAGCTCCTTCAGCCGCGATTCGACGGTCATATGGATGTCTTCGAGCGCGAGGTCGACGGGGACGCCGGTCGCGGCAAATTCTTCGGCGATCTGGGCGAGGCCGCGGTCGATCTGAACCGCGTCGTCGGCGCCGATGATGCCCGCGGCGCCGAGCATCGCGGCATGGGCGCGGCTGGCGGCGATATCCTCTTCCCACAGGCGCTTGTCGACCGGGATCGAGGCATTAATTTCTTGCATGATCGCGGCCGGACCGCCACCGAAGCGGCCGCCCCACATGCTATTGCTGTCCGGAGTATTCGCCATCCGCCGCGTTCCAAGCCCGTATCTTGCGATCCTCGCCGTGTTTCTGGCCGGATCGATCGCGGGCTGCGATAGGGAAAAGGCGGGCGGCGGGCAAGCCGGGGAAGGCCAAGCAAATGTTTCGCCGGGCCAAGCGAAGGGGCTGGGTCAGTTCGAATATATGATCGATCGCAGCCACAAGGGCAAAACGGCGCCGACGGTGGCCTTTCGCGGTCCCGACGACACGCCGGTAACGCTGGCGGATTTTCGCGGGCGTCCGCTGCTGGTCAATCTGTGGGCGACCTGGTGCGCCCCGTGCGTTGCCGAGATGCCGACGCTCGATGCGCTGGCGGCCAAGAGCGGCGCGGCGATGACGGTGATCGCGGTGGCGCAGGATTTGCAGGGTGCCGAGGTGGTCGATCCGTGGTTCCAGAAGGCGGGGCTGAAGGCGCTGCAACCCTATCTCGACCCGCAGAACGGGCTGCTCGATGCCGCGAACAGCGCATTGCCGACGAGCATCTTTTACGACGCCGAGGGGCGCGAGTTGTGGCGGGTTGTCGGGGCGATTGATTGGCAGGGGGATGAGGCGAAGGCGTTGCTGGCTGAGGGCAATTAGTCCTCCCTGTCGCGTAGCGATGGGGAGGTGGCAGCCTCGAAGAGGCTGACGGAGGGGCTTTGGCGCCACCGTCGCTGCCCCTCCACCATCCGCTTCGCGAACGATCCCCCTCCCCATGGCTTCGCCACAGGAAGGATTTGAAACAGGAAAAGGGCGAGCGCCCCATGACGCCCGCCCTTCCCTTGCGACCCAGAGCAAGCTCCGGGGAAACTTAACCGCCGACCGTCACGCGGCCGCTGCGATAGCCCTTCTTGCGCATTTCCTTCACATAATCCTTGTCGGCGTCGACGACCTCGTTCTGCCATTCATCCCACGCATCCCAGCGATCCTCGCGGTCGGTCGAATGGCGCAGGTCGCTGGTCAGCTCCTTTTCCGCCTCCAGAATGTCGGCTTTGTAATTATACCAGGACTGGTTGACGACGCCCGCGATCGGCGCGGTGCGGATATGCGGTGCTTCAAATCCCGGCGGCTGCGAGCCATAGGGAACGGCGGCGGCAACGCTGACGGGAAGCGCCAGGGCCACGGCGAATAGGGTCCATTTTTTCATCGTCCATCTCCTGATTGGCCGCCCGCATGCGGGCCGGTCAGGGGAGTCAACGAAGCAGGCGGCGAATTTCTTCCCGGCTAAACGGAGATTCGGCACGGCTGGTGGTGGAATTGAAGCTGCCCACCTCCTTGGTCGTCATTGCGAGCGTAGCGAAGCAATCCAGGGCGGTTTACGCCTACTCTGGATTGCCGCGTCGCTTCGCTCCTCGCAATGACGATAAATATGCTCAGCCCGGGTGCGCCTCATCACCCACCGCCGAGCGCAGCAGACCGCGGAACACGTCCTGCGCGCTGCGTTTGCCCTGCGTCACGTCGAACACGTCGCGCGCGATCGGCATGGCGAGATTGTAGCGTTCGGCAAGCGCGATGACGGTCGGCGCGCTTTTCACCCCCTCGGCGACCATGTTCATCCCCGCGATGATCTCTTCGATCGGGCGGCCCTTGCCCAGTTCGACCCCGACATGGCGGTTGCGGCTGAGCGGGCTGGTGCAGGTCGCGATCAGATCGCCCATGCCGGTCAGTCCGGCAAAGGTTTCAGGGCGGCCGCCCATCGCGACGCCGAGCCGGGTGATTTCGGCGAGCCCGCGCGTCATCAGGGCCGACCGTGTGTTGTCGCCGGCGCCCTGGCCGTCGCCCATGCCGACCGCGATCGCGATGATATTCTTGAGCACCCCGCCGAGTTCGCAGCCGAGCAGATCGGTGTTGGTGTAAACGCGGAACAGGCCGGAGTGGAACACCGGCTGGAGCGCGCGGACGACAATCTCGTCCTCCATCGACAACACGCTCGCCGCCGCCTGCCCGGTCATGATCTCGCGCGCGAGGTTGGGGCCGGTGAGGACGCCGACCGGGTGGCCGGGGAGCACTTCCTCGATCAGCTGGGTCATGCGTTGGCCTGACGACAGTTCGAGCCCCTTGGTCAGGCTGATCACCGGCACCCAGGGGCGCAGATGATTGCGCGCCTCCTGAAGCACCGCTCGAAAGCTGTGCGAGGGGACGCCCATGATCAGGACGTCGGCGCCGGCGACGACTTCGGCCATGTCGCCGGTCGCGCGCAGCGCCGTCGGCAGCTTGATGCCGGGCAGATATTTGCGGTTCTCATTGTCGTTGTTGATGCTGTCGACGGTCTCCGCATCGCGCGCCCACAGGGTGATCGGCGCGTTGCGCGATACGACCGAGGCGACCGTCGTACCCCAGCTGCCCCCACCGAGCAGGCCGACCTTCAGGCGCATATTTCTCTCCCCTGTTTTGTGGGGAGAGTGGCGGGGGAATGGCGGGTTGGCAAGCGACGCTTGTCCCATTCGCCATGCCGGACTTGATCCGGCATCCATGGCCGACGGGGCGTCATGGACCCCGGATCAAGTCCGGGGAGACGAGGTTTAGGACTGCCTGGCGAGAAACGCCTTCATCACCGCCGCCGTCGCTTTGGGATCCTCGATCATCGGGACGTGGCCGACATGCTCGAAGATATGGCTCTCGCTGCCCGCAATCCCCGCTTCGAGCACCGCGACGCAGCTGACGTCGAGCAGGCGGTCGTGGCGGCCCCAGAGGATCAGCGTCGGCGCCTTGACCGCGCCCAGCCGGTCGTTGAGCGGCTGGTCGCGGCCTTCGTTGGCGATCGTCCAGAAAATCCCGTCGAGCTGATCGCGATATTTGAGCGCGTCGGCGTAGAGCACGGGTTTCAGCCGCCCCGGGATATAGGGCGGTTTGTGGACGACCATCGCGACCAGCCGGTCAGCGTCCTCAAGGCCCGCAAGGACGAGCGGATTATAATCCTCGTTCGCCGCCTGTTTCTGGAGGTCGCTTTCGTTGGCGCCGTTGACCCCGGCGTTGTTGAGCAGGATCAGGCTGGCGAGCGCCTCGGGATAGTCGATCGCGTAGCGCAGCGCGATCCAGCCGCCCATGCTGTTGCCGCCGAGATGCGGACGGTGAAGGCCAAGGATGTCGGCGAATTGCTTGAGCCGCGCGGTCTGCGCTTGCAGGTCATAAGCGAGGTCGGGGTTGCGCTCATTTTCGCCGAAGCCCGGCAGGTCGGGGGCGACGACATGATAATCGCGCGTCAGATGCGGCGCGATCATCGACCAATTATCCTTGTCGCCGGCAAAGCCGTGGACGAGCAGCAATAACGGCTTCGCGGGGTCGCCGCCCTCCAGATAGGGCCAGCTGCGGCCGTCGACCATGACGCTTTTCTGCACCATCCGCCCGCGCTGGCGGAGCAGCGCCCGCCCCAGTGCGACGAGGCGGCCGGGGAAGATGAAATACATCAGCGCCAGTGCGATGAGCGGCGCGAAGAGGAGGATGAGGAGGATACGCATGACTTTAAAACTGTCCTCTCAATCCGTTCGTGTCGAGCGTCGTCCAGACACCCATCGGGGGCGCATGCCTTCGCGTGTCTCGACTTCGCTCGACACGAACGGGATTTGGAGTGGGCCTAATGCCGCGGAACATGTGCATCGAACCAGTCGATCAAATTGTCCAGCACCGCATCGCGTTCCGGCTCGTTGTAAATTTCGTGGAACAGGCCGGGATAGATTTTGAGAATCTTGTCCACCGACCCGCTATGGTCAAACAGATATTGCGAGCCTTCGGGCGATGCGAGGCTGTCGGCTTCGCCATGCTGGAGCAGGATCGGCAGCTTGATGCGCTGCGCGCCCGCCTGCGCCGCGGCCATCGCGTCCATGAATTCCTTGCCCAGCCGCGCGCCGATCTTGCCCGTATAGACCAGCGGGTCGGCGAGATAGGCGGCAACCACCGCGGGATCGCGGCTGACCCCGTTCGCATCGAGGGACAACACGCCGAGCCGCGGGAAGAAGCGCGAGAGAAAGCGGCTGATCCACACGGTAAAGCGCGATGGCGGCGCGGCGGGGACGATCGCGGGGCCCGACAGCGCCGCCGCGACGAACGCCGACTGGCGTTCGATCAGGAACAGCGTTGAAATCAGTCCGCCCATGCTGTGGCCGAGCAGCAGGCGCGGGGTGGCGCCATGGTTGACCTCGACCAAGGTCAGCAGTTCGGCCATGCCGTCGGTGAACGCCGAAAAGCGCGGGACGAAACCGCCATCGCCGTCGGACAGCCCATGCCCCCAATGATCGATCGCATAGACGGCGTAACCGGCGTCGGTCAGCCGTTTGGCGACATGACCGTAGCGCCCCGCATGTTCGGCATAGCCGTGCGCGAGCAGCACCACGGCTTTCGGGAGGCCGGCCGGAAGCCAGTGGGTGATATGGAGTTTCGCCCCGGCGCCGGCCGATCCCGCGGGCAGGATCACCGCCGCCATGTCAGCGGATGGCCTTTTTCAGCGCCGCGGTGCTGCGGTGGCCGGGGCCATCGTCGCCCGCTCGGTCGATCCGCGCCAAAATGCCCTCAAGCGCGCGGCTGATCGCGGTCTGGGTGCGGACCATTTCGACCTTGGGCCAGGCGGTGCGTTCGCCGGTGTCGATCAGCTCGTCGATATCCTCCTGCCCCAGATCGCTCAGAATCTTGGCCGGCGACCAGAATTTGGGCGGGCGGATGATGTTGATGTCGCCGGTATATTCCTGGTTGATCACCGACCGCGCCATATTGGCGAGGCTGTTGAGCGGCGGCACCCATTCGAGCGGCTTCTGAAAGATGATCATATTGGCGTTCAGCCACGCCTTGAAGGTCGCCATCGACGCATGCTGGATCGCCTCGATCGGCGCCATCTGTTTGCGGGTGTCGGTCGCGAAGGGCAGCGCGATCGGGTTCGCCTGGCTGACGATATGATGGTTGACGCCATAGAGGCGTTCGAGCCGTTTGGTCGGGATGTCGTGGGTCACCGACCCGTCGACCCAGCGCCGGTCAGGCTGGTACGGGATGCGGTTGCCCGCATCGTCGCGCGCCATCAGCATCACCGGCGGAAACACGCCGGGCACCGCGCAAGAGGCCAACACCGCTTCGCGGATCAGCACATTGGGGGCGGTGATCGCATTGAGCAGGCGGCCGTTCTGATGCTTTTCGGCGGGGGCGACCGAGACATTTAGGTGGCGGCCGCTGATCTCGAACGCTTCCTGAAAGGTCAGGTCGGGGATCAGGTCGGCCAGCCGGTCGCGCACCTCGTCCGAGGCGAGGCGCCGCCCGTCGGTACCGCGGTCAGGATTGGCTAGGCGATCGCTGGCGAGGAAGGCGCCGATTTCGCTGTCCTTGCGGGTGCAGACGACCGCGGCGACGATCGACCCACCGCTGGCGCCCGACATGATCGCGGGCAACACGCCTTCGGACCACAAGGCCTTGACCACCCCGATGTGGAAAAACAGGAAGCTGCCCGAGCCCGAGAGCAGCAGCGCCGAGCGGCCGTAGCAATGCTGAGCGCGGCGGAAAAAGTCGCGCTTTTCCTCGCGGCTGATGCTGCGCGCCGCGGCGATCTTGTCCAATGAGGCGACGACTTCGGCGACATACGCCTCGATCAGCGCCTTGGTGCCGAAGCGTGCCTTTTGATAGAGGCGCTCGTGGCCCATGCCGTCGATATTGCCGTGGATGCCTTCGTTCAGGACGAACAGCAGCCCCTTGACGTCGCCCGCCGCCGACAGCTTGCGCAATTTTTCGAGCCGGGCGCGGATCGCCTTATAGTCGAAATGCTTGCTCTCGTCGGCGTCGCGCCACGTCTGGAGCCCCGATTTCTTGTCATGTTCGCGCGCGGCCTTGGCCCAGGCGATATAATCGGGCGCGGTCACGAGATCGCGGTCGGCGCTGAGCGTCGGGGTAAAAAGCATGTAGTCGTCCTGCAAGACATGGTTTATTTTTTACGAGTCTTGCCGGTTGCGTTCGCTTTAGCAACCGGTTTCACCCTGCCCTTTGCGGCAGGTTTTGGGACGGCTTTCGGTTTTGGCTTGGGCTTGGCCGCCGGTATCGGCTTTGCCGTAGCGGCTTTGGGCTTTTCGGCTTTCGGCACCGCTGCCATCAGGTCGGCAAAACTTTCCTCGATGCACGCTCTGAAAAAGGCGATGTCGGGCATCACCGCGCGCTCGGAGATCAGCGAAAAGGCGATGCGGCCATTGTAGCTGGGGGTCGCGACGAAGAGCCCCATATTGTTCGCCAGCGGCGCCATGCCGTGCTGCGTCACCAGCTGCGCGCCCGCGAGATAGAGCGGCACCTGCGCCCCCGGCACGTTCGAGATGAACAAATTGGTGCCGCGCACCGCGAAGCGTTCGCTGGTCACCAGCCGCGCCACCGCCGCCATCGTCGCGCCCGGAATATGCTGCGACAGGTCGGTCATGATCCGCGCGCTGACCCCGGCCTTGGCTTCCTTCGCCTCGACCGTATAGTCGCGGACCGCGGCGAGGCGCGCGAGCGGATCGGCGATGTCGGTGCGGACCGGGACGCTCATCGCCGATACCTGATTGCCGGGAGTCGAGGCCTTTCCGGCGCCCTTGTCTTTGCCGCGCAGGTTGATCGGCGCGATCGCGACCAGGCTCTCCTTCGGCAACTCCTTATGCTTGGCGAGATATTTGCGCAGCGCGCCGCCGACCGTCGTCAGCACGACGTCGTTGACCGTCGCGCCGGGCACTTTCTTGCGAACCAAGGCGACATCGGACAGCGCCACCGACGTCCCGTCGAACATCTTGTGCGGCCCCACGGGGACGTTGAAGCGCGTTTCGGGGACTCCAGCGGTCATCCCGCCCTCGGCCATCGCCTTGCGCGCCGACGAGATGATCGCGGGCGACATTTTCATCAGCGCGTTCACGAACTTGACCGGCGATTGCAGCGACGCCGACCAGGCGCGCGACAGCGTCTCGGTGCTCGACGGCGGATCGCCCAGATCCTCGACCGGTGGTGGTTCGGCAATCGCCGGCGTGCCCGTGGCATCGATGTCGCTCATCGCGATGAAGGCGTGGGCGCCCGACGCCCCATCGACCGCGGCATGGTGGACGCGGTGGAGCATCGCGAAACTGCCCTTCGGGATACCCGGAATGCGGTCGAGCCCCTCGATGATGTAAATGTCCCACAGCGGGCGGTTCATATCCATCGGTTTGGAAAAATAGCGCGCGACCGCGATGCAGAATTGCCGCCAGTCGCCGGGCTCGGGCAGCCGCGCGTGGCTCATATGCGCTTCAACGTCGAAATGCTCGTCCTCGACCCAATAGGGGTGGTCCATGTCGAACGGCAGGCGGTGCAGGCGGCGCTGGAACAAGGGCGAAGTATGAACGCGGCTTTCGACGTGGCGGATGATGTCCTTGAAGCGCACGAAGCCGCCCGGCGCGGTCGAGGGATCATAGATATAGACCCCCATGATGTGGGTCAGGTTGTTCGCGGTCTGGGTGTAGAGGAACTGGGCGTCCTGCGCGCTGAGCTGTTTGAGCATGTTAATCGCCTTCCTGATCCGCGATGCAAAACGCTTCGTCATTGCGAGGAGTCCCGGACTTGATCCGGGGCGACGTGGCAATCTCCAGCTTGCGGGGTTGCGCGATTTCGATGGCTGGAGATTGCTTCGCTTCGCTCGCAATGACAAAAATGGGAGGCGGCATGTTCATTCCCCCATCCCCGGCAGCCGATCCGCCAGCGCCACGGTCGACAAGCGCATCGTTTCCATCACGTTCGCCAGCCCGCGCAGTTCCGTCAGCAACGCGCGGCGCGCGGCGAGGATGTCGGGGGTCGCGGCCTCGGCCAGCCCCATATGGCGCATCAGCGACAGGCCGTTGGCGAACAGCAATTTGCCGATCGCCGCCTCGCTGCTGATCCGGCGCAGCAGATAGGCCTGTTTGCCCTCGGTCAGCGCGGCGTCGAGCAAGACCTTGTCATCGACCGCCTCGCCCGGTTTCGCGCGCGCGAGCCGGTCGGCGACGACCGAATAAGCCTCGGCAAAGGGCAGCAGGATCGCGTGGCCGACGACCGGCTGGCAGCGGCGCAGCAGTTGCGCGATGCCGCGGTCGCCGCTGGCGAGGCGGCGGTCCCAGACCGGGTCGATGCGTTCGAGTTCGGCGCGCAGTGCGGCCATATGCTCGTCGCGCGGCGGGTAGAAGAATTCAAATTTGAACAGGTCGCGCAGCCGGTCGATCCTGGCCCAGAAGGCCGCGGTTGCATCGCCGCTGTCGGCATCGCGCAGCTCGAACAGCGCCAGCTCGATCATCGCGCGGTCGAGGAAATGATGCGCGACGATGTTGCGATAATAACTCGCCATCGGATGTTTGGCGGGGTCGATCGAATAGACGCGCTCGCTGCCCGCTTCGTAGCGCGTCAGCAGCCCGCTTTCGACCAGCGTATCGACCGTTACCGCCAGCGCAGCGCGATCACCGCTGGCGAGTTCGCTGCTGATCCGGATGCTGCGGGCGCGCGCCCAGTCGGTCACCGCGGCGAGCGCCCCGAGCACTTCGGCGGCGGTGGCGCCGCGCGGCGCCATGCCGAGCAGGATCAGGCACATCACCGAGGTGACGGTGAGCGGGGTGACGCGGTTCGCCTCGACCGCCACGGCAAAGGCGATCTTTTCGAGCGCGCGCTTGTCGTCGGCGCCGGGGGCGGTGTCGATGACCACCGGATTGCCGATGTCGAGCCGGATGCGGCCCGAGGGTTCCTTCAGGCTTTTCATATAGCCGAGGAACCACGACAGGCTCTCGGGCTTTTTGTTGCGCCCGGTCTGTTCGGCGGCATATTCCTCGACATCGCGGATCAGGTCGAAGCTGGTGACGAAGGGGACGAAATGCACCCCGCGCGTCCCCGTCGCATGCGCGGCGTCGAGGACATATTTCATCAGCCCATATTTGGGCGGCATCAGCTTGCCGAGCCGCGAGCGGGTGCCCTCGAACGCCCAGCTCAAGGGGAAACGCTTGGCGAGCAGCCAGGCGATATAATGGCGCAGCACGAGTTTATAGACCGGCTGATCCTGAAAGCTGCGGCGGATGAAGATCATGCCCGAGCGGCGGAAAAATTCGCCCATCACCGCGAAGTCGAGATTGGCGCCGCCGAAGCTGTGCAGCATCGGCATGTCGTTTTCATAGGTGAGGCGGCTGGGGGTCGCGCCATCGATATAGGTTTTGTGCGTGAAGAGGATCGCGGTCGGATGTTCGCGCAGGATCGCGCGCAGCCGCGCCAGCTCGGCCGCGTCGACCTCCATCTCGGGCGCATAGCCACCGAACATCATGCGGTCGAGCCGGGCGCGCAGGTCGAGGAACAGCGCGCTGGGCCGCGCGATGACTTCCTTCATCAGCGGGCGGGCTTCGCGGAAAAGCTCGGCGACCGGGCGGCCGGTCGCCTCGGACAGCTCGGCGAGCGCGGCGCGGAATTTGGGGCTGGTGCGCAGGCCGTCGGCGACGAAGCGCGGCACCTTGTAGCGGGTGCCGCGGATGCCGCGCTCGGCGACGTCGAGCGCGAGTCCCGCCTGCCGAGCGACGAAGCCCGCAAATTCGGCGCCGTCGGGGCCAGCCGCGTCGCCGCCGCCGGTTTGCGCCGCGAACCGGTCGCGCAACGCATCGAGCGTCGCCGCCTCGCCAACCAATATCTGCGCCCGGCGGCGGTCGCGGAGCAGGATCAGCCGCGCGCGGAGCGAACCGGGATGGCGCGGATCACCGAACAATATGTGGCGGAATTTGAGCGCGCGGTCGCGATCGAACCCCGGGATGCGCCACGCCACGCGCAGCGGCACCACCAGCCGCGACGGCTGCCCGTCGAGCCGCGCACGGAGGGTTTCGAGCGGCAGGGCGTGATCGTCATCCTCGATCGCGAGGCTGGCCCATTGAGGGTCTTTATCGCCAGCGGTGGCGTGAACCCAGTCGAGCAGCAGCTGCCGCTCGACCCCGTTGCGCGCGTCGATGATATAGAGCCGGTCGGCCGCGTCCTCCGTTGCGACGGGCGGGCGGGGCGTTCCGTCGGCCATGCTCCTACGCCTCCTCCGTCATTGCGAGCGAAGCGAAGCAATCCAGGGCGGTTTGCCCCACACTGGATTGCTTCGCTCCGCTCGCAATGACGAGGTGAAACATGCGCTAGGCCGCCCTTCCCTTTCGCGGGGAGGCTTTCTTGGCGGGTGCCTTTCCCTTCACGGCGGTTTTCTTCGCCGCGGCCTTTTTCGGTTTCGCCTTTTCGGCTTTGGCTTCGGGCGCGGCAGCCTCGGCCGCGGGTTCCTTCGCCACCGATTCCGCAACGCTTTCCTCGGGCTGGCCCAGCGTGCGCAGGAACATGTTGCGGACGTCGCGGACATGATTGCCCATCGTCCGCGCGCTCCATTTCGACGTGTCGACCGGCGGCAGCACGGTGACGCGCACCGTCGCGGGGCGCATCACAAACTCGTTCTTCGGCGCGACGTCGGTCGCATTATGGATGACGATCGGGACGATCGGCACCCCCGCCTGCATCGCCAGGTGGAACGCGCCCTTTTTGAAGGGCTCGAGCTTCGGGGTCAGGCTGCGCGTGCCTTCGGGCGAGATGCAGATTGATTTGCCCTCGATCTTGATCGCGTCGACCAGCGGCTCCATTGCCTTGATCGCGCTCTTGCCGTCGGCGCGGTCGACGAAGACGGTGCCGCCCCATTCCATCAGCTTCCCCAGGATGGGGATATTCTTGATCTCTTTCTTGCCCACCCCGCCCATATCGCGGCGGATGAGCTTGGCCAGGATCATCACATCGGCCTTGCTCTGGTGGTTGAAGATGAAAACGCAGGGGCGCGAGGACCACAGATTCTTTTCGTCCTCGACCTCGAGCTCGACCCCGGTGATCGCGGTGGCGAAATCGCCGAACAGTCCGATCGAGAAATTTGCGGCCTCGCGCTGCGAGCGGGTGAGCGCCCAGATCGGCAGCCCCGCAGCGAAGGCGCCGACGAGCGAACCGGTGGCGTAGATGGTGCGGGTGTAATCGACCCACGACGGCGTGCCGCGGCTGCCGAACCGCTGGACCGGCCAGCCATTTTCCTCGGCAATCGCTTTCAGTTTCAAATTGGGATTGAGCGGGCGCGGTTTGCCGACGCGTTCGAGCAGTTCGATGTCGTCGTCGCTGTCCGAATAGAAAAAGCTCTGATCGAGATCGAGGCCATATTCGGCGGCAAGTTCCTCGGCCGCCAGCACCTTGCCCTCGCCGAAGCACAGCGGGCGGATGATGTCGCCGGTGAAGACGCCGTCCTCGATTTCATAGGCCGAGCATTTGATGTCGGTGATGCCGAGGTCGCGCGCGGTCGGTTCGATCTGGTAGATCGTCGCCGACGAGATGATCGCGACGCGGTGGCCCTTCGCCTGATGCGCTTCGATGATCGCGCGGGTTTCGGGATATATCTTCCGCGCGATATGCTTTTTGTAGAGCTCTTCGCCGAATTGGGTGAAACTCTCTTCCTCGACGCCTTTCATGAATTTCGCGGCGCCCGACATCAGCCCGGAAAAGCCGATGGTGCCGAGGCTGTGCTGCGCAATGACCTGCGCGGTCTCGGCAATCTCTTCCATCGACATTTCACGGCGCTGAAATTTCTCGCGCAGCATCGCGGTCGCCGAATAGCCCGAGATGATCGTGCCGTCGAAATCGAACAGGGCGGCGATATGCGATCCGGGTTCGGACGCGAGTACTTCTTCCAAATGCGGTTGCGGTCTTGGCACGCGCATCTCCCCACGGGCGGCTTGTTTGCCGCCTTATCCCTGCACGATGGCAGGTAAGATGGGGTTAATCAATGCGGCCATTATTCGTCCCAGCGAAAGCTGGGACCGCTGGCGGTTTGCGCAGCGACGAAGGAAAAGACCGGCAGCGATCCCAGCTTTCGCTGGGATGACGATCAGGCTTTGAGCGCTGCCGCTTCGCTTGCCAGTGCCTCGATCCGGGCCGGGTCGAGCGGCCCCGACGGGACGACCCAGCTGCCGCCGACGCACAGCACCGCTTCGAGCGCGAGCCAGTCGGGCGCGGTCGCGAGGCTGATCCCGCCGGTCGGGCAGAAGCGCGCTTGGCCGAAGGGTCCAGCGAGCGCCTTGAGCGCCGGGATGCCGCCGCTGGTCGCCGCAGGGAAGAATTTGAAGCGGTCGAGGCCAAGGTCCATGCCGCGCATGATGTCGCCGGCGTTGGCGGTGCCGGGCAGGAACGGAATGCCGCTGGCGACGGCGGCTTTGCCCAGATTGTCGGTGAGCCCCGGCGAGACGATGAACTCGGCGCCGGCATGGATCGCCGCGGCCAGCATCGCGGGATCGAGCACGGTGCCTGCGCCGACGACCGCGCCCTTGACGCGTTTCATCGCCGCGATCGCGTCGAGCCCGGCCGGGGTGCGCAGGGTGACTTCGAGCACCGTCAGCCCGCCCGCGACGAGCGCCTCGGCCATCGGCACCGCGTCCTCGACCCGGTCGATGACGATCACCGGGATGACGGGCGCGAGGCGCATGATCTGGTCGATGGATTGGCTCAAATGACGGACTCCATAGCAGCAAGGACCGCCGACCCGCCCTTTTCGGCTTCGTCGGCGTGGTGGCGGAACAGGGCGAACAATTCGCGGCCGACGCCCAGCGCAGGCGGCGGGGCGACGGCGGGCGAGCGCGCAGCCCAGATCGCAGGATCGACGAGTGCGAGCACCTCGCCTTGGCGGGCGCAGACGCGGACGATGTCGCCGTCGGCGAGGAAGGCGAGCGGGCCGCTGACGCCGTCGGGGCCCGGCAAGGCCTCCGGCGACAGATGGATGACCGCGGGCACCTTGCCGCTGGCGCCGGACATGCGGCCGTCGGTGAGCAGGGCGACGCGGAAACCGCGGTCTTGCAACACACCGAGCGCGGGGGTCAGTTTGTGCAGCTCGGGCATGCCGTTGGCGCGCGGCCCCTGAAAGCGCACGACGACGATGACGTCCTGTTCGAGTTCGCCCGCCTTGAACGCCGCCAGCACCGCATCCTGATTGTCGAAAATCCGGCACGGCGCCTCGATCGTCCAGCGATCCTCGGCCACCGCACTGGTCTTGATGATCGCGCGGCCGAGATTGCCCGCGAGCAGGCGCATCCCGCCGTCGAGTGAAAAGGGCGCGGCGACGGGGCGCAGCATCGTGTCGTCGCGGCTGGTCGCGGGGGCGGCCTGCCATTGCAGCGCGTCGGCGACCAGCACCGGCTCGGCGGCATAGTCGGCCATCGTGCCGCCGACGGTCAGCACATCGCCGTGCAGCAACCCGGCATCGAGCAATTCGCGCACGACATAGCCGATGCCGCCCGCGGCGTGGAAGTTGTTCACGTCGCCCGCGCCATTCGGATAAACGCGTGCCAGCAGCGGCACCGCGTGGCTGAGCTCGTCAAAATCCTGCCAGTCGATGATGATCCCCGCCGCCCGCGCGATCGCGGGCAGGTGGATCGCATGGTTGGTCGATCCGCCCGTCGCGAGCAGGCCGATCGCGGCGTTGACGATCGCCTTTTCATCGACGCAGCGCGCCAGCGGGCGATAATCGTCACCGCCCCATCCGATTTCGGCTACCCGGTGCGTCGCGGCGCGGGTCAGTTCCTGACGGAGCTTGGTGCCAGGGTTGGTGAAGGCACTGCCGGGGATGTGCAGCCCCATCAGTTCCATCATCATCTGGTTGCTGTTCGCGGTGCCATAGAAGGTGCAGGTGCCCGCGCCATGATAGCTTGCCGCTTCGGCGTCGAGCAGTTCGTCGCGGGTCGCCTTGCCCTCGGCATAAAGCTGGCGGATGCGCTGCTTTTCCTTGTTCGCGAGGCCCGAGGGCATCGGCCCGGCGGGGATCAATATCTGTGGCAGATGGCCGAAGCGGAGGGCGCCGATGAGCAGGCCGGGGACGATCTTGTCGCAGATGCCGAGCAGCAGCGCGCCCTCGAACATCGCATGGCTGAGCGCGATCACGGTGCCCTGCGCGATATTGTCGCGGCTGAACAGCGACAGGTCCATGCCCGCCTGCCCCTGCGTCACCCCGTCGCACATCGCCGGGACGCCGCCCGCGACCTGCGCGGTCGCGGCGACTTCGCGCGCGAACAATTTGATCTGTTCGGGGTAGCGGCCATAGGGCTGATGCGCCGAGAGCATGTCGTTATAGCTGGTGACGATGCCGATGTTCATCGCGCCGCCGGTGCGGATCACCGCCTTGTCGTCGCCCGCCGCGGCAAAGCCGTGCGCCAGGTTGCCGCACGACAGACTGCCGCGGTTGGTGCCGGCGTCGCGCTGGCGGTCCATGAGGTCGAGGTACGCGGCGCGGCGCGGCGCGCTGCGGGCGATGATGCGGTCGGTGACCGCGGCGATGGTGGGGTGGAGGGGGGTCATGCTGTACCTTTTCCCTTCTCCCCTTGCGGGAGAAGGATACGGAGCCTTGCGCCGGAGGCGCTAGGCGCAGTTGGATGAGGGGTTGCGAGCCAGAGGCTCGCGCGGTCCTGCGGACCACAACCCCTCACCCAGCTTCGACTAGGCAGCAAGCTGCCAAGTCTGCGCATCCCTCTCCCGCAAGGGGAGAGGGGGTTTGTCTGCTCAATCATGCCAGCTCGCCCCGTCGCGTTCGATCAGCGCGATCGCGCTCGATGGGCCCCAGCTGCCCGCGGTGTAGGTCTGCGGCGTCATATCGACGGCGGCCCAGGCGTCGCGGATCGAATCGATCCACTGCCACTGCGCCTCGACCTCGTCGCGGCGGACGAACAGCGTCTGGTCGCCCTCGATGAAGTCGAGCAGCAGCCGCTCATAAGCAATGCGCCGCCGCTCGCCGGCAAAGCTGTGCGAGAGCGAGACGTCCATCGTCACTTCTTTGAGTTTCACCCCGTCGCGGTCGAGCCCCGGCTGTTTCGCCATCACCCGGACCCGGATATTTTCCTCGGGCTGGAGGTTGATGATCATCATATTGGCGTCGAGCTTGCCCGCCCCGACGCGCGCAAAAATGTTGTGCGGCACCGGTTTGAACTGGATCAGCACTTCGGACTTGCGTTCGGGCATCCGCTTGCCGGTGCGCAGGTAAAAGGGCACGCCCTTCCACCGCCAATTGTCGATGAACGCCTTGATCGCGACGAAGGTTTCGGTGTTCGACGGCTGGCCGAGCTCGTCGGCGTAGCCGGTCACCGCGCCGCCGTTGACCGCGCCGCTGCTATACTGGCCTTTGACGCTGTGCGCCTTCACATCTTCGGCGGTCATGCGGCGGAGCGAGCGCAGCAGCTTGACCTTTTCGTCGCGCACTGCGGTCGACGAGACGCTCGACGGCGGCTCCATCGCGATGATCGCGAGCAATTGCAGCATATGATTCTGGACCATATCCTTCAATGCGCCGACCCCGTCATAATAGGACACGCGGCCCTCCAGCCCGACGGTTTCGGCGACGGTGATCTGGACATGGTCGATCGCCTGCGCGTTCCACAACGGTTCGAACAACATATTGGCAAAGCGCAGCGCGAGCAGATTCTGCACCGTTTCCTTGCCGAGATAATGGTCGATGCGGAACACGCGGTCCTCGGCAAAGGCGTCGCCGACCTGGGCATTGACGTCGCGCGACGAGGCAAGGTCGTGACCGATCGGTTTTTCCATCGCGATTCGACATTCGGCGCACGCGATGCCCGCGGCGCTCAGCCCCTGCGCGATCGGGCCGAACATCGACGGCGGGGTTGATAGATACACGCCGATCGGCCGCTGCATCCGGCCGCCGAGCAGCGCCGCCAATTCATCATAGCCGGTGCCCGCCCCGGCATCGATCGCGCAATAGTCGATGCGCGCCAAAAAGGCATCGACGATGCCCGGCTCGACGCGGTCGGCGGGGAGATGTTCGGTCAGCGCCGCGCGGACCTGGGCGTGGAACGCGGCGCGGTCCATCTGCGAGCGCCCCGACCCGATGATCGTCAGCGCGTCGGCGAGCAGCCCATCGAGATGGAGGTTGTAGAGCGAGGGAAAGAGCATACGCTGCGCCAGGTCGCCCGTCGCGCCGAACAGCACCAGTGTCTCGACTTTCACGCTCACCACAATCCCCTTGGATATCCAACAGGGGAAATGGCGGAGCGGGGGCATGATTGCAACGCGCATACGTAAGCCGCGCCAGTTCGGACCGACATAAAACCCGTCGCTCAGGGGTCCGAAAAATCATCCTCCATGATCGCGCGGATGTTGGTTATGCCGGTGGCGAGGAAGGCCGGGTCGACATTCTCATTCTCGCCATGCTGGTTGTTGTCGGCGTTGACCACGGGGATCGTCACCATCGGCGCGCCAAGTTCGCTCGCAAAAAGCGACAGCGGCAGACTGCCCCCGGTCGAAGGCACGACGACCAGCCGGTCGGGCGAGACGCTTTCGAGCACATGTTTGACGCGCGTCACCATCGGTTCGGCGAGCGCGGTGCGCTGCGCTTCATAGCCAAAGCCCGATACGACCCGAGCGATCAGCGGATGCGCCAGCCGTTCCTCTGCCGTCGGGGTGCGGTCGAGGACATAATAGCCCTTGGCTTCGACGAAACGGACGAGCCTTGCCAGCTGGCGGTCGATGCGGTCGCCCTTGACCAGCCGCATGTCGAGCCGCGCCTCGGCCTCGGTCGGGATGACGTTGGCGGCGCTCGCCCCGGTGGCCCCGGCGCGCAGCCCGGTGATCTCGATCCCCGGCAGCAGCACCAGTTCGCCGTGCAGCTTGCCGCCGCCCTGCGTTCGCGCAATGCCCAGACTCTGCCGCGTCGCGTCCATCGACGGCGCCTTGGCGATTTCGGCCAGTTCGGCGGCGGTTGCGGGGACCGCATCGTCGTAAAAGCCGGGGATCAGGATGCGGCCGTCGGCGTCCTTCAGACTGCCGAGGAGCGCTGCGAGCCGCAGCGCCGGGTTGGGCGCCCAATTGCCATAATTGCCCGCGTGCAGCGGCCGGTTCGCGCCGTAAATGGTGATGCCGACATCGACGACCCCGCGCACCCCCAGCACCATTGTGCGGTACCCCGCGGTATGCCGCGGTCCGTCGACCATGACCCACAGGTCGCTGGTCAGCTTTTCGCTATGCGCGTGCAGGATCGCGCGAAGATGGGGCGACCCCTTTTCCTCTTCGCCCTCGAAGAAGAATTTCACATTCACGCCGAGCCGCGCGGCGGTTCCGGCGGGGTCGCGAAAGGCGTTGAGCGCGACCATCACCCCTGCCTTGTCGTCGGCCGCGCTGCGCGCCGCGATCCGCCAGCCGGCGGGGAAGCGCGCCGCGGGCGTCCAGGGACCAAGCACGGTGCCGCCCTGTTCGATCGGGCGCGAGATGGCGACCGGGCGGAACGGCGACAACCCCGCCGCCCAGCGCTCAGGGACCACCGGCTGGCCATCATAATGGGCATAAAAGACGATCGTTTTCGTCGCGCCGGGGGTTTTCACCTCGCCGAACACCGCGGGCGGCGCTTTTCGGTCGATATCGTAGAGCAGTTCGGACGCGATGCCGCGCCGCTGCATCATCGCCTGGACAAAGCGCGCGTTGGCGAGCGCGTCGGCGGGGTTCGCCGCATCGTTGGGCAACGACAGGAAGGCGATATATTCCTCCAGCGTCGCCGCGTCGAGCGTGCCCGACTGCGCCGCTGCGGGCGTGCTGGCCGCGCCGACGGCAAGCACCGCCATCATCCAAACCGCCCCACGCCACGTCACCGACGACCGCTGCATCCTGTCGCTCCCCGTCAATTGCTTCGCCGGTGCCTTGCGGCGGCGTGCGCGGCTGTCCAGCGCGGCGATGACCCCCTGACGTCTGCATAGCTTTGCCATTGGCAAAGCGTCGGCGACTGGCTTAGGGAGCCGTCCCATGTCCGAGCCGCCAATCCCCTATGATATCATTGTAATCGGCGGCGGCGTCAACGGCGCCGGGGTGGCGCGCGACGCCGCCGGACGCGGCGCGCGCGTCCTGCTGCTCGAGGCCGGCGACCTGGCGCAAGGCACCTCGTCGGCGTCGACCAAGCTGATCCATGGCGGGCTGCGCTATCTGGAACATTATGAATTCGGGCTGGTGCGCGAGGCACTGAAGGAGCGCGAGACTTTGTGGGGCATCGCGCCGCACATCATCTGGCCGCTGCGCTTTGTGTTGCCGCACCGGCCGGGGCTGCGCCCACGCTGGCTGCTGCGACTCGGACTGTTCCTGTATGATCATATCGGCGGGCGCAAGAAGCTGCCCGCGACGCGCTCGATCGACCTCAAGCGCCATGTCGCGGGCGAGCCGTTGCAGCCCCAATATGCCCGCGGGTTCGAATATTCGGACGGCTGGGTCGACGATGCGCGATTGGTCGCGCTCAATGCGCGCGATGCCGCCGAGCATGGCGCCAAGGTCCGCACCCGCACCCGCGCCGAAACGCTGCACTGCGAGGACGGGCTGTGGGTGGTCGAGGCGAACCGCGACAATGGCCACAGCTATCGGTTCACTGGCCGCGCGATCGTCAATGCCGCCGGGCCTGCGGTGCTGGATTTGCTGGGGCGCGCCGACGCCGTGCCCGATCATCAGATGCGGCTGGTGCGCGGGTCGCATATCGTCGTGCGGCGGTTGTTCCAGCACGATTATGCCTATTTCTTCCAGCTCCCCGACGGGCGGATATTCTTTGCCATTCCCTATGAGCGTGACTTCACCCTGATCGGCACGACCGACGTCGATCACGACGGCCCGGCCCATGAGGCGCGCGCGAGCGCCGACGAAATCGCCTATCTGTGCGAAGGCGCCAGCCTGTATTTCCGCGAAGCCATCACCCCCGCCGATGTCGTGTGGACCTATTCGGGGGTGCGGCCACTGATCGAGGACGGATCGGGGCGGCCCGAAGCGGCGACGCGCGGCTATCGCATCGACCTTGATCTGGCCGAAGGCGCGCCGCTGCTCACCATCTATGGCGGCAAGATCACCAGCTATCGCCATGTCGCCGAAGCCGCGGTCGACGAATTGGTGGATCATGTACCGGCGTTGGCGGGGAAGCGCTGGACCGCGAAGGCGGCGCTGCCGGGGGGCGATTTCCCGACCAGCGGCGCGGCGGCGCTGAAGGCCGAGATCAAGCTCGCCCATCCCTTTCTGTCCACCGCGACCGCCGATCGCATCGTCAAGGCCTATGGCACCGACGCGCGCCGCTGGCTGGGCGAGGCCGACAGCTGGGACGCGCTCGGCGGCGAAATCGCTCACGGCTTGAGCGGCGCGGAGGCGGCCTGGCTGGTCGATCACGAATGGGCGCGGACAACCGACGACATATTGTGGCGGCGCAGCAAGCTGGGGCTGCATTTCGGCGCTGAAGATGTGGCGAAGCTGGCGAACTGGCTCGACGAGCGGCGATGAACATCTGACCTCCCCCTTGATGGGGGAGGCAGCGAGACTTGCCAGCTTGCTGGCTAGTCGCAGCGGTGGGGGTGCGCTTTCGGCCTGAAACGATGGTGCCAGGACGCGCCCTCACCCCCATCCAACTTCGCCTAATCGCTCCGCGATAAGGCTGCGCATCCTTCCCCCATCAAGGGGGAAGGCGGCGGACCTAGCCGCAGTCCGAATCGCCTTAATCCACACCATATTGCGCGGCGAGTTTGGCGCGGCGCGCTTGCCATGTTTCGGCGAGCACCGGCACGTCGCGCAGCGCGCGAAGGTCGGCGGGGCGATCCTTGGCTTCGCCGCCGATCAGCAAACCGAACAATGACGCGAGCGGCCAGTCGGGCCACGGGCGATCGATGAGGTCGAGCGTGTCGCCGGCGCCGACCTGCCCGGGTTCGAGGACGCGATAATACCAGCCGGTCCGCCGGGTCTTCACCACCGTGGCCATCACCCCCTTCGCCTGAAAGCGATGGTCGAGTTTCCAGCATGGCTGGCGCGCCTGGCTGACCTCGACCAGCGCGGTGCCGAGGCGGAAGCGGTCGCCGAGGCAGACATTCGTCTCGTCGAGTCCGATCGTGGAAATATTCTCCCCGAACGCGCCGGGTGCACCCAGCAGCGGGGCATCGCCCAGATGCCCTCGCCACCATGCATAATGGTCGGCGGGATAATGGTGGATCGCCTTGTCGATGCCGCCATGGACGGTGCGATCGGCCTGCTCGTCGCCCGCCAGCCCCAGCGCGCCGACGGCGACCACGTCCGCCACTGGCAGCTTGCCGATCGCGCTCGGTTCGTCGTCGCCGCGGAAGGGGCGGACCTGGCCCAGCAGGACGGCGAGGATTTCGGTTTGCATGGCGGCGATTGATAGGCCGCGCGAGGGAAATGGCAATCGTCCGGGCGGGGACAAGCGGGGATCGATGCGCTACGGTGCGGGCATGAACGACGCAATGATCGACCTGCCGGTCCGGCGACTGGGGCTTGCCGAACCCGGCGATACGGCGCTGATCCGCAGTATGGCCGTCGAGGCGCCGGTGTCGGTCGAGGTCGGCGGCATCGGCTATGCGGTGATGATGGCGACCCCCAGCGATCTGGAGGATTACGCGCTGGGTTTCGCGCTGAGCGAAGGGCTGGTCGAAACCCCCGATCAGGTCGAGCGGGTCGATGTCCACCCGGTCGAGGGTGGCTGGGCGCTGCGCCTTTGGGTACCGGCTGACTGCAAGGCGATCGCGCTCGAACGCGCGCGCCAGCGGGTGAACGAGAGCAGTTGCGGGCTGTGCGGGATCGAGAATATCGAGCAGGTCTTGCGTCCCCTCCCGCCGCTGACCGCGCGCATCGCGACCGATCGCACCGCGATCGCCGCGGCGCTGGCCGCTTTGACCGATCACCAGCCGCTCGGCCAATCCACCGGTGCGGTCCACGCCGCCGCCTTTTGCTCGCCCGCTGGCGAAATCCGGTGCGCGCGCGAGGATGTCGGGCGGCACAATGCGCTCGACAAGCTGATCGGAGCGCTGGCACGCGCCGGCATCGATCCCGCGACCGGCTTTATCCTGCTGTCGGCGCGGTGCAGTTACGAACTGGTCGAAAAGACCGTGCGCGCCGGCTGCCCGATGCTCGTCACCGTCTCGGCGCCGACCAGCCTGGCCGCGACCCGCGCGGCGCAGGCGGGGCTGACGCTGGTGGCGCTGGCGCGCACCGACGCGGCGCTGGTCATCAACGATGCGCGGGGGATGATCGCATGAATACGCTGGGCGCGGTGCTGGCGGGCGGGCGATCGCGCCGCTTCGGATCGGACAAGGCGCTCGCGACATGGGACGGCCAGACCTTGCTCGACCATACGCTGGCGGCGCTGCGGCCGCATTGCGACGCGGTGGTGATCGTCGGCCGCGAGGACGGCATCGCCGACTGGCCGCGCCCCGACATGGGGCCGCTGGGCGGCATCGCCGCGGCGCTGATCCACGCCGCCGATCGGGGCTTTGATCAGGTGCTGAGTGCGCCGGTCGATTGCGTCCGCCTGCCGGACGACCTGCACGCGTTGCTCGACCCCGCGCCAACCTTCCTCGCCACCCAGCCGGTGATCGGCCTGTGGCCCGTCGCGGCGCTTGGCGAATTGAAGGCGATATTGACCGACGGGAGCGACTTGGCCGTCCGCGCCTTTGCGCGCCGCGTCGGCGCGCGGGCGGTGACAAACGACTTTGTCCCGCCGAACATCAACAGCATAGCCGATCTGGCGCGGCTGGATGGATCATGATCCGCCGATGGCGTTCACCGTGAACGCCAATATGCCCATGTTGAAGATGAACGCCGCCATGCAATGGCCGAGCACGACGCGGCGCATATGCGCGCCCGAAATGGTGACGTCCGACGTCTGAAACGTCATCCCCAGCGTGAAAGCGAAATAGAGGAAATCGGGGTATCCGGGCTCTTTCACCCCCGGAACCTCGATCCCGCGCTGATCGCGCCCATCCTTTTGCCGATAATAAAGATGTGCATAGTGGAGCGTGAACACCATGTTCGCGAACAGCCACGCCAGCGCCAGCGTTACGATGATCAGCAAAATCGCGCCGCGATCGAGCTGACCCGGACCGGCGATCAGCGTCCCCACCGCGAACAGGATCACCAGCGACAGCAGCACCGTAATCGCGAGCAGCCCGGCACGGTTGGCGTCGTTGCTTTCCGCCGTGCGCCGCATCCGGTCGGCATCGGCGCCGAGCAAGGGCGCGATAGCGCCCAGAAAGACAAGCGTCGCGATGTCGAAGCCGATCAGCAGCGCGGTGCGCGGATCGTAGCCGAGCGCCGATGCGCCGCCGCCCGCGACGACGAGCGCGCCGGCAAAGATCAGGAAGCGCGCCGGCGCGATGCGGTGACCCACGGCGATGTCGGCGCGCCTAGTCAACGGCGGCGACGGCCAAAACACGCACCGGGATCGCCTTGGCGGCCGGACAGCCGCTGGTCTTGTCGTAAAACGCGAGCGGCAGCAGCGGGTTGAGTTCGGGATAATAGCCCGCGACCGAGCCGCGCGACATCGGATAGTCGATGATCGTCAGCCCCTCTACGCGCCGCACGGCGCCATCGTCGCTGAAGGTTTCGAGCGCAATTTTGCCGCCTGCGGCCAGCCCGCGATCGGCCATATCGTCGCCGTTCATGAACAACACCATCCGGTCGTTGTACACGCCGCGATAGCGGTCGTTATAGCTGTAGATCGTCGTGTTGAACTGGTCGTGCGAGCGCACGGTGGCGAGGCGCAGCATCGCCGGATCGGCAACCGGCGCGTTGACCGCGAGGCCCGGCAGGATGAGGAAATTGGCCTTGCCGTTCGGGGTCGCCCACATTCGGCGCCGCGGCGGGATGTCGAGGTGGAAGCCCAGCGGCGCCTTGATCCGCTCGGAGAAGCCTGCGTAAATCGCGGGATAGACCGCCGCGATCTTGTCACGGATCAGGCTGTAGTCGTCGATATAGCGCGCCCAATCGACCTTGCTGCCCGGCAAGGTCGCTATCGCCATGCGGCACACGATCTCGGTTTCAGGGAGCAGATGCTCGCTCGCCGGGTCGAGCACCCCGCGCGAGGCGGTGACGTTCGACATCGAATCCTCGATGGTAACGAACTGCTCACCCGCCGCGGTGACAATTCGTTCGGAGCGCGCGATGACGGGCAGGATCAGCGCGTCCTTGCCGTGGACGAGGTGGCCGCGGTTGAGCTTGGTCGCGATGCCGACGGTCAGGTCGAGCTGGCGCATCGCATCATAGGACCGGTCGGTATCGGGAACCGCGCGGACAAAATTGCCGCCGAGGCCGATGAAGACCTTCGCGCGGCCGTCCAGCATCGCCTCGATCGATTCGACCGTGTGATGGCCATGGTCGCGCGGCGGTTCGAAGCCGAACACCTCGCGCACCTTATCGAGATAGGTCTGGCTCGGTCTTTCATCGATCCCGACGGTGCGGTCGCCCTGCACATTCGAATGGCCGCGGATCGGCGAAATCCCGGCGCCCGGCTTGCCGAAATTGCCCTTGAGCAACAGCAGATTGGCGATCTGCTGGACCAGCTGCGATCCCTGCTGATGCTGGGTCACCCCCATGCCGTAACAGATGATCGTCGCGTTCGAGCGAATGTAGATTTCGGCGCAGCGGCGGATCTGCGCCTCGTCCAGCCCCGAAGCCTGGATGATCGCGGCCCAGTCCTGCGCTGCGATGTCGGCCTGAAGCGCCGCAAAACCGTCGGTGTGTCCGGCGATGAAGTCGTGGTCGAAGATCGCCTCGCCCGCCGCCTCGCGCTCGAACATCACCTTCATCATGCCCTTGATCAGCGCCAGATCGCCGCCGATCCGGATATGGACAAATTCGCTGGTGACCTCGGTCGATCCGAAGGTCGCCATCTGGACGATGTCCTGCGGTTCGGTGAATTTGATCAGCGCGCGTTCGGGCATCGGGTTGACCGCGACGATCGGCACCCCGCGTTTGCGCGCTTCGACCAGCGGAGTCATCATCCGCGGCGCATTGGTCCCGGCGTTGTGGCCGATCAGGAAAATCGCCTCGGCATGTTCGAAATCATCGAGCACCACCGTGCCTTTGCCGATGCCGATCGACGGCGGCAAGCCGCGGCTGGTCGGTTCGTGGCACATGTTCGAACAGTCGGGAAAATTGTTCGTCCCGAACTCGCGCACGAAAATCGCATAGAGAAAGGCGGTCTCGTTCGCGGTGCGGCCCGAGGTGTAGAATTCGGCCTGGTGCGGACTGTCGAGGGCGCGCAAGTGACGACCGATCAGCGCGAAGGCGTCGTCCCAGCTGACCGGCACATAATGGTCGGTCGCGGCGTCGTAGCGCATCGGCTCGGTCAACCGCCCCTGCATCTCGAGCCAATAATCCGACTGCTCCATCAGTTCGGACGCGCTGTGAGCTGCGAAAAATTCGCGCGTGACGCGAAACTTCGTCGCTTCATGCGCGAGCGCCTTGGCGCCATTTTCGCAAAATTCCAGCTTCTTGGTACAGGCCGCGTCGGGAAAGGCGCAGCTGGGGCATTTGAACCCGCCCGGCTGGTTCATCGCCAGCAGGGCGCGCGATCCTTTGGTGACGACGCTCTGTTCCATCAGCACCTTGGCGGTCGCCGCCGCGGCGCCCCAGCCGCCGGCGGGGCTGGTATAGGTTCGATACCGGGGTTTCGCGTCGGTCATGGCCACCGGATTAGACCATTGCGCCGCGCTTTTCTATCGATCGGCGAATTTTAGCATAAAGCAGGTGCCCTGCCCGTCGGCGCCCGCACCGCTGGTCAGGCCGATGCCCGCCGCGGCGCACAGCCGCCGCACAATATCAAGGCCAAGCCCGCTACCTTCGCTTGCCGCGCCTTTGACAAAGGGGGTGAACGGATCGGCGACCTTCCCGAGACCGGGACCGTCATCGCAGATCGTCAGGCGGTCGCCGCTGAACGCGATATGCAGATGGGCGGCAGCGGCATGCTGGAACGCGTTGCCGATCAGGTTGTTGAGGACAAGCTGCAACGACGTCGGTTCGGCCAGGACATGGGCATCGCTCGCGACATCGATCGAAACGTCGTGCGCACTGGCAGGAAAGCGCGCCGCGGCCGACGCCAGCGCCTTTTCGACCACCGGATGCAAGGCGACGAATTGCACCGGCAAGGCATCGCCCTCGCGCGCCAGCGCGAGCAGCAGGTCGAGGATGTGGGTCATGTCGATCGTCGCGGTTTCGATCCGGCGCAGCGCGTCGGGTATCGGCGTGGGCAAGTCGCGGCGCAGCGCGATCACTTCGGCGGCGCCGCGAATGACCGCCAGCGGGGTGCGCAGTTCGTGGCTGGCGTCGCGGGTGAAACGCTGTTCGCGATCGACAAAGCCGCGGATGCGATGAAACGCCTGCCCCAGCGCGCGCGCCAGCACCCCGATCTCGTTCGCCGGATAATCCTCGGCCCGCACGACCGGGACCATGGTGTCGTCTGCACCGGCGACATCGGTCGCAAGACGGCTGAGCGGCCGCATCGCGCGATTGGCCAAAACCCACCCGAGCAGCGCCATCACCAGCGCAATGAACAGGCCGAGCCCGACAAGAAATTTGATCGTCGCATCGCGGACCGGGCGGACGAGCAGATAGCGGCTGACCTCGGCCACCGCGATCGCGGGGGCTCGGTCCGGCGCCACGGCGCTGCGCCGTTCCAGCTTGAAATGCGACACATGATAATGACGCCCCTCCGCGCCGTAAAATTCAATCTGCCCGGGGTTGGCGGCGACTTGCTTCGCCAGATCGGCGGGCAGACCGGCATTGCCGGGATAGATTTTGATATAGGCAAGGTTCGGCGTGGGCAGTTGTTCGCCGCGCCGCCAGCTTTGCTGCTGCCGCGCAATCTCTGCAGTCACCGCGGTGCTGAACAGCCGATCCTCGAGCGTATAGGCAAAGATGAAGGTGGTCAGGCCGAACACCGCGCTGGTTGCCAGCACTGCGGCGACCAGCGCCGCGATGACGCGGCGGCGCAGACTGTAACGCCGCGCGGTCATGGCGGCGGGCTCAGGCGAAAGCCGATGCTGTGCACCGTTTCGATCATCGGAACCCCGAACGGTTTGTCGACGATCTGGCGGAGCAGATGGATATGACTGCGCAATGCATCGGACGATGGCGGCTCGTCACCCCACAATTGGCGCGCAATCTCGGCGCGCGCGACCGCTTGCGGCGACGCCTCGGCGAGCAGCAGCAGGATGTCCCACAGCAACGGCGACAGCCGCAGCGGTTGCCCCGCACGCGTCGCAGTCCGCAGCCGGCGATCGATCGTCAGCGGCCCGACGACAATGCTATGCGGCTGCCCCAGCCGCGGCCGCTGCGCCAGCGCCTCGATCCGCGCGGCGAGTTCGGCGAGCGAAAAGGGTTTGACCAGATAATCGTCGGCGCCGCTGGCAAAACCCGCCAGCTTGTCGTCCAGCGTGTCGCGCGCGGTGAGCATCAGGATCGGGATGCGCTGGTCGCTGCGGCGCCGGATCTCGGCGCACACGCTGAGCCCGTCGCGGCGCGGCAACGCCAGATCGAGCAGCACGACGTCGATCGGGCGGGTCAAGGCCTCGCACAGCCCCTCCTCGCCATCGGCAGCATAATGGAGGCGGTGCCCCTGCGCCTCGAGATAGTCGATGACATTCCCGGCCAGATCGGCGTTGTCCTCGACCAGCAGGATGTCGAACGCATTGTTCAAGCGATGTCCTTTGCCACGCGCACCTTGTTCCGCCGCAAACCCTTGGCGATGCAACATCAAGATAGCGTCAAAACGGCTTTGACGCCCGCTTGACGCCCGTTCTGCCAGACCGCGCTTCATCGCGAAACGGGTTGGAGTCAGACAATGCAGAATCGGACAAGTATCTTGGCCAGCCCGAAGGGCGGCGTGGTCGTTGCCGACACCGGAGGCAAGCTGGCGGCGGGTCGTTGACGGCGGGGCTGTCGCGCCGCCAGATCCTGGCGGGCGCGATCGTCGTCGCGGCGGCGGGGGCGCCCGGGGTGGGCTTGACCCATATGGCGCCGAGCCCGCCGACCGGGCCAGTTCCCGCCGGTGCGTTGAAGGACGATCTGGCCCTGTGGCGCCGCGCCGTACTGGAACGCCATCCGCGCTATTTTGGTCAGGCGAGGTTAGAAGCGTCGGTCGAGGCGGCGTTCGGTACCGCCGCGGCGTCGATTGATCGGGCGCTGACCCGTGCCGAAGCATTTCCTGTCTTTGGGCGGGTCAATCCGACCTTTCGCGATGCCCACACCTTGCTGTTGCCCTGGCTGTCGGGCGCCGCGCCGGGCGACGCCGAACGCGCCAGCCAGTTTCCGTTCGGCGCTGACATCGCGCCCGACGGGCGTCTGCGCCTGCGTGGCAGCTGGCATCACGCCGCCACCGGCGCGGCTTTGGCGCGGGGCACCGAAATTCTGGCGATCAACGGCATGCCGACGTCCGCCATATTGCCCCGCCTGCTGGCGTACAGCCATGGCGAAACCCCCAAGCTGCAGATGCATATGTTGTCGGTGATGCTGCCGGGCTGGCTCGACGCGGTGCTGGGGTGGCGCGACCGCTTTGCGATCGATTTTGGCGGCGCGGCTGGACCGACAACCCTGCAATGGATCAAGGGGGCGCGATGGACGCCGGTCGAGAGCAGCCAGGCGGCCGAAGCACCGCACGTTGTCTGGTTGGGCGGTGGCGCAGCCTTGCTGCGCGTCCCGACCTTCGACGTCGACGAAGATCCCGCGACCTTCGACCGGGCGATCGATCAGGCGTTCGCGGCGATCCGCGCGCGGCAGGTATCGCGATTGATCATCGATGTGCGCGGCAATACCGGCGGCCAGAGCGACGCCGGTGCCCGCATTATCCAATATGTCCTGAATCGCCCCGCGGCGCAGGTGTCGCGGGCGCGCGAAAGGCTGAACGACGATAACAACCGCCTGCGGCGATATCCCGGCCGCGCCGGGTCGATGCGCGAATTCACCCTCGACGACGAACGGATCCAGCCGGTCGCCGCGGCGGCGCGATTCACCGGCCAGGTTGCGGTGCTGATCGACGAGCTGACCTATTCGGCAAGTATCCTGTTCGCCACGACGATGCAGGATCTGGGGCTCGCGATATTGGTCGGGCGACCGACCGGCGGCTTTCCAACCAGACGGGCAATATGATGCCGACGCGGCTGCCCGCCACGGGCTTTACCGCCTTTATCGCGACCCGCGATTTCCTCCGGCCGAGCGGAGATCGGCGCGTCCTGCCCGTCCTGCCCGACATCGTGGCGGCGGACGGGGCAACGGAGGCCGAGATCATGCGGTTGGCGCTGGCCAGCATGGCCAAGCCGGACGGTTGACCAAGGGCCGGCAGCCCGCATCGCATCGGCACCAACAGAAAATGGCGCGCCCGGCAGGATTCGAACCTGCGACCACCCGCTTAGAAGGCGGGTGCTCTATCCAGCTGAGCTACGGGCGCGTGCACAAGGCTGTTGGCCGGGCGAATAGCGCGGTTTGCGCGCGCCGCAAAGCAGGTTAAGCAGCGAGCGCATGACCGAATCCGCACCCTCGACCGCCCGGCCCGCGCCGGTCAGCGCCGCCGCCGTCCATCATTTTCGCTATTACGACCTGGTCATGGCGGCGTTTGTCGCGGTTTTGCTGCTGTCGAACATCATCGGCGCATCAAAACTGGCGATGGTCGGCGGGTTGACCTTTGGCGCTGGCATCCTGTTTTTTCCGATCAGCTATGTGATCGGCGACGTGCTGACCGAAGTCTATGGCTATGCCCGCGCGCGCCGGGTGATCTGGGCCGGGTTCGGGGCGCTGCTGTTCATGGCAGTGATGAGCTGGATCGTGCTGGCGATGCCGCCGGCGCAGGACTGGTGGTGCAGCGGCACCGAGGCGCTGGCGCTGAAATCGGGCGAGAGCGGCGGCACTGGCGCGGTGTGTCAAGCGACCTATGACAGCGTGTTCGGCAGCGCGTGGCGTATCGTTCTTGCGTCGATCACCGCGTTCTGGGCGGGCGAATTCGTGAACAGCTACGTCCTTGCCCGCATGAAGGTGGCGACGGGCGGCCGGTTCCTGTGGATGCGCACGATCGGATCGACGATCGTCGGGCAAGGGATCGACAGCCTGATCTTTTACCCCATCGCCTTTCTGGGCATTTGGGAAACCGAACAGGTGTTGCTGGTGATGGCGACCAACTGGGCGATGAAAGTCGCGTGGGAGGCGGCGCTGACCCCGGCAACCTATGTGGTGGTGGGCGCGTTGAAGCGCCGCGAAGGTGTCGATGTGTTCGACGAAGACACCGACTTTACGCCATTCGCTGCCAAGGTTTAATCGATGACGCTGATTGAAATCGCCTCGCTGTTCGAGGACCGGAAACTGTCGATTATCGAAGCGAGCGGCCTCGGCAAGGACGCGCTGCACATTTATTTCGGCCTCGCGCTGTTCCTGCTCGTCCGGCTGATGTGGCGGTGGCGCGGCGGCTGGATCGTCGCATGGCTCGCCGTGGTCGCGATGGCGTGCGGCGGCGAGTGGCTCGACATGACCGCCGAACATAGTCGCTCGACGATCCAGCCCGACGCCGCGCATTGGCACGACATCTGGAACACGATCTTCTGGCCGTCGGTGCTGCTGCTCGTCGGGCGCTGGCTGCAACCGCAAGCGAAGGACGCTGCGGTTATGGCGAGCAAAATGTCAGGCGAGGACGCCGAGCGCCGCCTCGAACAGGCGTAACCCGTCAGTGCCGCCATGCGCGCGGTCGATCGCGCGTTCGGGGTGCGGCATCATGCCCAGCACATTGCCGGCATCGTTGAGCACGCCCGCAATGTCGCGCGCCGATCCGTTGACGCTGTCGGCATAACGGAAGGCGACGCGCCCCTCGCCCTCGATCCGGTCGAGCGTTGCCGCGTCGGCAAAATAATTGCCGTCGTGGTGCGCGACGGGGATGTTGATTTCTTCGCCCGCGTTATAGCTGGCGGTGAACAGCGACTGGCTGTTTTCGACCGTCAGCGGCACGGTGCGGCAAACGAAGTTCAGCCCCGCGTTGCGCATAAGCGCCCCGGGCAGCAACTGCGCCTCGGTCAGCACCTGGAACCCGTTGCACACGCCCAGCACCGGCACGCCGCGCGCCGCGGCATCGGCGACGCTGCGCAGGATCGGCGAGCGCGCCGCCATCGCGCCCGAACGCAGATAATCGCCATAGGAAAAGCCGCCGGGCAGCGCGATAAAGTCGGTGCCGGCGGGCAGATCGGTGTCGCGGTGCCACACCATCGCGGGGGCACGGCCGGTGACCTGTTCGAGCGCGACCGCCATGTCGCGGTCGCAGTTCGAGCCGGGAAAGACGATGACGGCGGTCTTCATGGGCCTGGCTCCTGTTACGGACGTTCGATGCGGTAGTTTTCGATGACCGTATTTGCGAGCAGCTTGGCGCACATCGCGTCGAGGTCGGCGTCGGTGACGTCATCGGCGACGTCGAGTTCGATGAAACGCCCGGCGCGGACGTCGGCAACCCCGGCAAAGCCCAGCCCTTCGAGTGCATGATGGATCGCTTTGCCCTGCGGGTCGAGCACCCCCGGCTTGAGCGTCACATAGACATTCACTTTCATGGGACGGACCTTTGCTTGGCGGGTGCGGGAGGATGGGCGCGCCTATGCCCGCGAATCACTTTGGGGGCAAGGGGCCGGGGGCTCCCGTAGCGGTGAAAAATGCCGTTGTTCGGATTGCGAACCAGTCGCATCTTTCCTGTTGCGAATCCCTCGCACTATCCCTACATCATGCTTGTTGAGAAGGATTCGCACATGGTCGTCTGTGTCTGCAACGCAATAAGAGAAAGCCAGCTGCGCGATGTCGCACGCGATGGCCAGTTGCGCTGCGCCAAGGCGGCTTACGCGCAATTGGGTCGCAAACCCAAGTGCGGACAATGCCTGCCTTTCGCTCGCAATATCATCAGCGACGTCGCCGCGACCGCCTGATTTTTCTTGGTTTTCCGCCATTTTTGACCTTGGCCTGATGGGGTCGGGGGGCGTATAATGCGCCCATTCCATTGCCAGACAAAATGACGGGACTGACACCATGAAGGGCGACGAAAAGGTCATCGATTTTCTGAACGAGGCGCTCAAGAACGAGCTGACCGCGATCAACCAATATTGGCTGCACTATCGCATGCTCGACAATTGGGGTGTGGCGCGGCTTGCCAAATTCGAGCGCGAAGAGTCGATCGACGAGATGAAGCACGCCGACCAGCTTGCCGACCGCATCCTCTTCCTGGGCGGTCTGCCCAATTTCCAGATGCTCGGGCGGCTGCGCGTCGGCGAGACGGTCGAGGAAATCCTGAAGGCCGATCTGGCGCTCGAGGAAGAGGCGATCCCGCTGCTCAAAGATGCCGTCGCGCACAGCGAGAGCGTCCGCGATTATGTCAGCCGCGACCTGTTCGGCGCGATCCTGGCCAGCGAAGAACATCATGTCGACGAGCTGGAAAAGCAGTTCGAGATGATCGAGCGGATGGGGATCGAGAATTATATCCAGCTGCAATCGAAGCCGTCGGGGGACGACTAAAACCTCCCGTCGTCATTCCCGCGAAAGCGGAGAATCAAAGGATTCCAGAGACGCTTTCGGGCGTCTCTTTTTTCGCTTGTATTTGCGATTAATTCTCAATAGCAAGGTGGGGCAGTCCCCTCCTGCCGGTCGCTGCATCCGCGGCGACCGGCATCTTTTTCAGACTGGAGCGGAGGACTGCATGGCCCGGGAGACGCTATGACCATGCAAAGCAGCACCTTGATCCGGCAGCTCACCGAACAGCCGCTGATCCGCGACCTGTCGGTCGACGCCGCCCAGGCGGTGCTGGCGCTACGCTATTGCATCATCTGCCGCCGCAACGACCATGACCCGATGCCCGAGCTGGAACGGCGCTGGGGCAATATCCTGGCGGCGCGGCGATACCGGCTGGTGGTCGAGGCGATCGGCCACAGCTGGCCCGATCCCTTTGCCGTCGCCCCGCCCTGCTGCCCGCGCGCCGGTTTCGACGAGGCGCTGCTCGCCGCCATGGTGACCGCCGCGGCGCACCGCAACCGGGCGCAGTTCGACTGGCTGACCGCCGAAATGCTGGGCAGCGACGCGCGCGAAATGATCTTCGTCGCGCTGGAGAATTTCATTCGGGCAAGGGCGCCGGGGCAGGTTTAAGCGGCGCGTTTGGGGCGCGGGGCCGTCCTTCAAATCCTCCCCACTTGTGGGGAAGTGGCAGCGCGAAGCGCTGACGGAAGCGGTCGGCGTCTTCACACAATCCTCGCATTAAGCCGCCCGCCCCCTCCACCACCGTCGGT
>NZ_SCOT01000002.1 GCF_005502465.1 Sphingopyxis sp. L1A2A | reverse complement strand
CCCTCCCTACCCCCGCCTCCCCCTTGCCATTTGTGGAAATGAACGAAGACACTGATGCTTGCTCTATCCCTCCTCTCTCTCCCCGCACCGCGGTTGCGCGGTCGGGCGTGGACGCTATATGACGGCGTCATCAGGGGAACCTATGGCGCGCGCCGGGGCGGCGCGCCCCGACAGAAAATGGCGTTCCAGAGCAAACAATCGATGACCAGTTCGCACGACCGAACCGACGCCGCGCAGGGCATCGAAGGCGTATTGCTCGCCAACCGGAGCCGGATCGTCCGGTTTCTGGAGGTGCGCGGTGCGGGCGATGCCGCCGACGACCTGTTCCAGGATTTGTGGATGCGGCTGACCGATCGCCCGATGGGTCCGGTCGCCGACCCGTTGCCCTATGTCATGCGCGCCGCGAACAATCTGATGCTCGACCGCTATCGATCGGTGCGGCAGAGCGCGCAGCGCGACCAAGCGTGGGGCGAGGCCGCGGCGGGCCATGCGCCGTCGGCAGAAACCGCACTGATCTCACGCGAGCAACTGGCGCTGGTCGAAGCCGCGATTGTCGCGACCGGCGAACGCCCGGCGCGCATCTTTCGCCGGTTCCGGGTCGATGGCTTGCAGCAACGCGATATAGCCAGCGAAATGGGGGTCAGCCTGAGCACCGTCGAAGCCGATTTGCGCAAAGTCTATGCCGCCCTCGCCGCGCTACGGAGGCAGTTCGATGCAGCCTGATGCCAGCCCCGCCCAAGCACGCGCCATCGACTGGTTGATCCGTCAGCGCGATGCCGCGTTCGACGATTGGGACGGCTTTGCCGACTGGCTGGCCGAAAGCCCTGACCATGCCGCGATTTACGATGCCATCGCCAGCCTCGATCAGGATCTTGACGCCCTGCCGCCGTTGGCCAAGCCCGTGGTCGTTACAATGCCGATCGCACCGCGCCGCCCATCGCGCCGCGCCTGGTTCGGTGGTGCGATCGCAGCCGCCTTGGTCGCCGTCATCGGCTTGTCGACGGTGAACCCGTTCGGCAACGCCGACCGGATCGAAACCGCGGCCGGTGAACATCGCACCATCAAGCTGGCGGACGGATCGCGGATCGAAATCAACGGCGGCTCGGTCGTGGAAATCGACAAGTATCGCCCACGCTTTGCCCGACTGGAAGCGGGCGAGGCGATGTTCCATGTCGTGCACCGCGACGACGATCCCTTTGTCGTCGAAGCGGGCGGCGACCGGATCGTCGATCTGGGCACCGCCTTCAACGTCGTCCGGCGCGAACGCCAGACCTCGGTCGCGGTGTCGGAAGGCATCGTCCTCTATAACCCCGATCGCGACAAGCTCCGCCTGGTCGCGGGCAAGGCCATCGAAGCGCGCGATGATGATGAGCGACCACCGGTCGTGCAGGACATCGACGTCGCCAGCGTCGGCGGCTGGCGCAGCGGATTGCTGGTCTACAACGGCGCGCCGCTGGCCGTGGTGGCCGAGGATCTGAAACGGACCGCCGGCATGGCGGTGGAGGTAACCCCCGCCGCCGCGACGCTGTCGTTCCGCGGCGCGCTGATCATCGACGCCAACCGCGATCGCACCATATCCGATCTCGCCGCTTTGTCGGGAACAAAGGCGCGGCGGCAAGGCGATGGCTGGATCCTGACCCGCTGACCGTACCCGCGCGCCTTGCTTTCGTCGCTGCAGCGATCGCGCTGAGCCTGCCCGCGCAGGTTTTGGCGGCGGAGGAACGCGCCTTCGACGTGCCCAAGGGGAGCCTGTCGACGGCCCTGCCGGTGATCAGCCGTCAGGCCGGGGTCAGCATCAGCGTCGTCGACGCCAGGCTATGGCAAGCGCGGGTCAAACGGGTGCGCGGGCGGATGAGCGTCGAGGAAGCGATCCAGCGGCTCTTGAGCGGTTCCGACGCCCGCGCCGTCCGCGTCAGCGCCACCAGCTGGCGCATCGAGCGCCGCCCGCTTGCACCGCGGCTGGCGCATCGGCCCGCGCCGCCGCCGCAACAGACGCCGCAGCCGCGCGCGCGCGAACCGTCGCATGACATGGTCGCCGCGGCGCAGGACGAGATCATCGTCACCGCGTCGAAGACCGACTTGCCCTATTCGCATTTCGCCGGCGTCGTCACCCAATTGAGTGGCGGCGATTTGGCGTTTGGCGGCGAACGCGGAATGGAATCGATCCTGTCGCGAACCGCCACGGTGTCGTCGACCCATCTGGGGTCGGGGCGCAACAAGCTGTTCATTCGCGGCATCGCCGATTCCAGCTTCACCGGCCCGACCCAATCGACGGTGGGCCAGTATCTGGGCGATATCCGGCTGAGCTATAATGCCCCCGACCCCGACCTGCGCCTTTACGACGTCGACAATGTCGAAATCCTCGAAGGGCCGCAGGGCACGCTTTATGGCGCCGGGTCGCTCGGCGGGATCATTCGCGTCGTCCCCAAAGCCCCCGACCCGCGCGCCATGTCGGTGCAGGCGATCGCGGGCATCTCGTTGACCCAGCATGGCGACCCCGGCGGCGACATCGCCGCGATCGCCAACCTGCCGGTCGGCGACAACGGCCACGCGCTGCGGCTGGTCGGCTATATGCTCACCGACGGCGGTTATATCGACAACCCGCTGCGCGGGCAGAACGACGTCAACCGCGTCCATGTCCGCGGCGGTCGCGGCGCTTTCCGTTTTGACGCGGGCGATGACTGGACCATCGATCTGGGCGGCGTTTATCAGTCGATCAAGTCGAACGATGCGCAATATGCCGACAAGGCCGCGCCGCCGCTGGCCCGCAACTCGATGGTCGAGCAGAATGCGTCGGCACGCTATAGCCTTGGCACGATCGTCGTCATGAAGGATTGGGACGGCCTGCATTTCCAGTCGTCCAATGCTTTCATCGACCACCGCCTGTTCGAACGCTTCGATGCCAGCCTGCCCGAAGCGCCGCCCGGGTCGGTCGTCACGGCGGGTGCAGTGGACGTCGAGCGACTGTTCGCGCCGGTTCAGGTGACGCCGCTCAGCGACGTGCCGCGCGTGCTCGACCAGCGCAATGCGACGCGGATGTTCGTCAGCGAAAACCGCCTGTCGCGTCCCTATCATGACGGTCTCGGCTGGGTCGTCGGCGCGAGCTTCATCGACAATCGCGCCCGCCAGGACCGCGAATATGGCTATGGTCCACTCCGCGCCGTGCTGCCCGGCGTCACCAACAAGATTACCGAAGTCACCGGCTATGCCGAGACGACGGTCGAAGTGTTGCCCGACCTTATCGCCGCTGGCGGCATCCGATTGTCGCACGCGCGGCTCGGCGGCATGGCCGAAGGCGTATCCTTCGCGCTTGCCCAGGCGGGCCGCGCGACGACGGCGTCGCGGAGCGAAACCGACCTGCTGCCGTCCTTCTCACTGCTCGCGACGCCGCTGCACAATCTGCGGCTTTATGCACGCTATCAGGAGGGGTTCCGGCCCGGCGGGCTGGCGGTCGACGGCAATTTCGTGCGGCGATTCCTGAATGATAAGGTGCGAACTTGGGAGGCGGGAGTCCGCTTTGGCGACAAGGGGCAAAGCCTGTTCGACGCGAGCATCGCTGTGTCGCACAGCCGCTGGCGCAACATCCAGGCCGACTTCATCGACAGCACCGGCTTTCCGACCACCGCCAATATCGGCGACGGACGGATCACCAGCGTGTCGGGCGCGCTGGCGATGCGCCCGACCGAGGCGCTGACCTTTGAACTCGGCGCGGTCTATAACCAAAGCCGGGTCGATGATCTCGCGCTCGAAATCCTGCCGGTGTTCGACAGCGCCCCGGGGCGGCTTGGACGTATCCCCAATGTCGCGAGCCACGCGGTGCGCGGGTCGGTCAACTATGCGACGGTGATCGGCGACGAGGATTTCCGCGTCAATGGCTGGGCCAATTATATCGGGCCGTCGCGGCTCGGCATCGGCCCGGTGCTGGGCGAAAGCCAGGGCGACTATATCGACACCGGGCTGGCGATGCGCGTCGGCAACAACCGCCGCGGGCTGTCACTGACGCTGACCAATCTGTTCGATTCGCGCGGCAACCGCTTCTCGCTCGGCACACCATTTGTCGAGGGTAACGAGGGCTTTATGACGCCACTGCGGCCAAGGACGCTGCGGATCGCGGTGGATGTGGCGTACTAGATAGGCCCCTCCCCGTCAGGGGAGGGGCGAAAGTGCATCAATCCGCCAGCACAATCCGTTCATAGCGGTCCATGTGATAGTCGTGGCTGCCGAACTGGCCCTCGATCATCGTCGCGCGCTTGAAATAATGGCCGATGGCCAGCTCCTGCGTGATGCCGATGCCGCCGTGGGTCTGGATCGCGTTCTGGCCGACGAACTTCGCGCCGCGCGCAACCTTGGCCTTGGCGGCTGAGACCGCAGCCATGCGCTCGTTCGCGGGCAGGTCGAGCTTCAGCACCCCCATGATCGTCATCGAGCGCGCCTGTTCGACTTCCATGAACATGTCGACCATGCGGTGCTGGAGCACCTGGAACTTGGCGATCGGAACCCCGAACTGCTTGCGCTGCTGGGTGTATTCCAGCGTGCCTTCGTGCAGCTTTTGCATCACGCCGGTCGCCTCGGCGCACACCGCGACGGTCGCATCATCGACGATCTGCTCGACCAGCGGCAGCCCGGTGCCTTCGCCGCCCAGAAGCGCATCGCCGGGGATTGCGACATTTTCGAAATAGATTTCCGACGCACGGCTGCCGTCGACGGTCGGATAGTCGCGGCGGACGATGCCGGGAAGATTGGCGTCGATCAGGAACAGCGACACGCCCTCGCGGTCACGCTGGCCACCGCCGGTGCGCGCGGTGACGAGCAGGTGCGTCGCCCATGGTGCGGCGTAAACGACGCCCTTGTGGCCGTTCAGCACATAGCCCGCGCCGTCCTTCTTCGCGGTGGTGCGCAAATTGGCGAGGTCGTAGCGGCCCTGCGGCTCGGCATAGGCAAAGGCGATAATCGCATTGCCGGCAATGATCTCGGGGATCATCGCGTCGGCCTGCGCCCCGCCGACGGCCTTCAGCGCGCCGCCCGCGATGACGACGGTCGGCAGATAGGGTTCGATCCCGATGACCTTGCCCAGCTCTTCCATGACGATCGCATTTTCAAGCGCGCCGCCGCCTAAGCCGCCATGCTCCTCGGCAAAAGGCGCGCCCAGCATGCCCAGTTCCTGCGCCAGCGCGGTCCAGATCGCCGGATCGCGGCCGCTGTCCGAATTGATGAACTTCTGGCGCGTTTCAAAATCATAGGTGTCGCTCAGGAAGCGCGCGAGCGTGTCGCGGATCATGTCCTGCGTTTCGGTGTAGGTGAAATCCATCTCTATATCCTCGTCGCCCCCGCGTCGGCGGGGGCCGCTGTAGGTTTTTACTGCGGTGCTGCGTCAGGCCGACTGCGGTCCCCGCCTGCGCGGGGACGGCGCTTACGTCAGAGGCCGAGCACCATTTTGGCGATGATGTTGCGCTGAATCTCGTTCGATCCGCCATAGATCGTCGTCTTGCGGACGTTGAAATAGGTTGGCGCGGCGCGATGGGCATAATCGGGCCCGATCGGATGCTCGTTGTCGCCCTCTCCGAAACCGCGGAAATAGGGTGCGCCATAGTGGCCGACCGCCTCCAGGCTCAGCTCGGTCAACCGCTGCTGGATTTCCGATCCCTTGATCTTCAGCAGGCTCGATTCCGGTCCCGGGCCGCGTCCGGCGTTCGGACCGGCGAGACTGCGCAATTCGGTGAATTCGAGGGCGGCCAGATCGACTTCCAGCTCGGCAACCTTGCGCTTGAAGAACGCATTGGCGAGCAGCGGCTTGTCACCATCGAGTTCGGTGCGGGCGATCGCCTTGACCTTCTCGATCCCGCGCTTCGACGCGGCGACGCCGGCGATGCCGGTGCGTTCGTGCGCGAGCAGGAACTTGGCGCAGGTCCAGCCTTTGTTTTCCTCGTAAACGCGCTGTGAAATGGGGACGCGGACGTCCTCGAGCCACACTTCGTTGACTTCATGCTCGCCGCCCAGCGTGATGATCGGACGCACGGTGATGCCGGGCGATTTCATGTCGATGAGCAGGAAGGAAATGCCTTCCTGCTGCTTGGCGTCCTTGTCGGTGCGGACGAGGAAAAAGCCCCAGTCGGCATGCTGCGCCAGCGTCGTCCAGGTCTTCTGGCCGTTGACGATATAATCGTCGCCGTCGCGGATGGCCGTGGTGCGGAGCGAGGCAAGGTCGCTGCCCGAACCGGGTTCCGAATAGCCCTGACACCACCAATCCTCGCCCGACAGGATGCGCGGCAGGAAATAGGCTTTCTGTTCGGGGGTGCCGAAGGTGTAGATCACCGGCCCGACCATCGCGAGACCGAAGGGCATCAGGCGGATACAATCGGCGCGCGCGGTTTCCTCCGACCAGATGAAACGCTGCGTCGGGGTCCAGCCGGTACCGCCATATTCGACCGGCCACGCGGGCGCGATCCAGCCCTTTTTGTGCAGAATCTTGTGCCAGGCGAGAAAATCCTCCTTGGACATCTCTTCGCCCTCATCCTGCTTGTCGCGCAGGTCGGCGGGGTAATTTTCGGCGATGAAGTCGCGCACTTCCTGTTGGAAGGCGAGATCTTCGGGGCTGAATTCCATGTCCATCACGAATCTCCCATCGGATAATGACGCCCTTATACTGAGCGCTCACCTTTACGTAAACGGCAAGTTGCGACTTGCAACGTTTGTCGCCCCGATGATTGCGCCACGCGGCGCCGCTTGTCCAGCGCGCGGGCGCCCCAAGGCGCCCTAAGGCGCGGACCGCGTCACCAGGACGACGGCGCCGTCGCTGGCATAGGGGCCGCGCACCTCGGCGATGGTCAGGGTGACGGCAATCGCGGTTCCGTCGCGGGTAACGATCTGGGATGCCAGGCGCGCCGACTGGCCCGACCGGAAGACCGATTCCAGCGCTTCGGCAAAGGCGCTGCGATGCGCGACCGCCAGCAGCGCCGAAAAGCGCACCCGCTTGATCGCTGCCTGATCGACCCCGAGCAGTGCGGTGAGCATGGCATTTGCCGCCTCAACGGTTTCGCGCACCGACAGCCGCGCATGACCGATGCCGCCGTCCGTTTCGACCGCATCGAGCAAAGCCTGCCGCGCGTCGGTCGCGGCAAAATCGTCCATTGCGCCGCTGACATCGCGCAGGATCAGCGCGCCGCCGATCGGCGCGGGGACCAGGTCGACGCGCAGCCACTGGCGCGGCCGCAGGATGTCGGGCACCTCGCCCGAAAAACGCTCGCGATACTCGATCAGGCGGATGATATGCTGCGCCAGCAAACTGCCGTTGAGCCGCGGTACCGCAGTCAGCAGCGGCGCGCCGATCAGGTCGGCGCACGATGTCGCCAGCATGTCCGACGCCGCCGGATTAACCGCGACGATGCGCCATTGCCGGTCGATCAGGATCATCGCGTCGCGGATCGCTTCGGCTAGCCCGGCGAGCGAGTGCTGCACACTGTCTGTCGCCGCGGCGACGTCGTCCGCATCGCGGTCCAACCGCCGATAGTCGTCGAGCGAGATCAGCACATGCGCGTCCTTGCCATGATGCGTGACAACCACAGGCTTGCGCGCCGATTGCAGGCGCCAATTGGCAAAGCCGCGGATGAAATCCGCCGCCGAAACGCGCTGTGGTTCATGGACTGCTGGCACTTTTGCCTCCCCGCTGGCCGGATCACGTCTGGTCCTTTTGGGGCCGGCGGCGCGATGATGGCCACGAAGTGCATCCACGCCGGTGCCGTTATGGTGCGGTCAGACCAGCTTGGCTTTGCCGCAGCGCAGCGCGTTGACCCGCGCGTCGGCCTGCCCGACATGCACACCCAGCAGGCCGGTGACATCGGCGAGCACGGTGTCGAGCACCGGCGCCGCCAGCGCCACGGTATCGCCGACGACGGTTCGCAGGGCGTTGAGGTTGAGCCCGAGCCCCAGCACATTGACGCGCAGGTCCATGCGATCGGACAGCGATTTGGCGGCGCCCGCAACCAGTCCGCTGCTCGACACGGTCTTCACCCGTCCGTCGTCGATGTCGCTGCGCGCAAAGGCGACCTGCTTTTCGGCAAGGTCCGACAGCACCAGTTCGGCCTCGGCATCGACGCTGGCGAGCGGCAGTTTCACCACCCGCGCCGGCCGCGGGTCGAGCGGGCGCTGCATGTCCTGGAAGTCGGCGGCGTCGACGGTGCCGATCGCCAGTATCGCAGGCGAGGTGACCACCGCCAGCGACACCGCTGCGCCGCTGTTGGGTCGGCAATCAATGTCCGAAATCCGCGCCGAGGCTGAGCCGAGTTCGGCCAGCACCGGGATATGAACGCTGGCAAGCGGGGTCGCGATCCGCGTGTCGAGCTTCAGCCGCACCTGCGCGGTGCGCACGATCACTTGGTTGGTATCGGTCACCGCGATCAGCGGCGAGTGCGCCGGCGGCTCGCCGATCAACAGCGCAATGTCGATCCCCGATCCGCCGGGCAGGTTGCTCGCCAGCGACAGGTCGACCTGACGATTGGCGCTGCCGAGTAGCAGCATCGCGCGCAGCAGGCTGAGCGCGTTGACCTTGACCGGATTGGCGGCATCGACGCGGATGCTCGACGACCGCGGCCCCAGATCGATCGCGCGAGACGGAAACAGGCTGCGCGGCAGGGCGCGCGCGGCGATATGCTCCAGCGCGCTCGCCGCCTGCCCGTCCGACGCGTTCGCCAGCGCCGACACGACCTGCGGCATCGTCACCTGACTGTCGAGCGTCTGGCCAAAGGTCAGCACCTCGGCATCGATTTCGGTGCGGAGCGCATCGGAAAACGCCAGCAGGTCGATGTCGGTGCTGGCCAGCGCGTTGTAATCCATCAGCGACAGGTTGATCTGGCTGCCGGTCAGTCCTGACAACAGAGCATTGGGCAGACCGCCGTTGACCGCGGCAACTCGCGAGCCGAGCGAAAAGGCCGCATAGCCGCGCCGCGCGCCGGTCGCGGTGGCGCGGATCACGCTGTTGCTCTTGCCCGTCAGGAAGCTGCCGAAATATAGCGGACGATCGCGCGTCAAGACGATCTGCACCGCGTTCGCCGATGCGCCGCCCGGGGCGAAGCGCTGTTCGGCGGCGACCGCGCCGTCGGGCGTGTAAGTCCCGGGGGTCAGCGCCGCGATGCGGATACCGCAATCGCAATTGGCGGCGATGATCCGCTCGGCGGCCGCCTGCTCCTCGCCCGGTCGCCCGGCTGCCGCCATCGCTGCAGCATCGGCAATCCCCTGCAACTTGCGGCGGTCGAGATACAGCGAGCCGACATCGACCGCGAGCGCCGCGGCGCCGATCAGCATCGTCATCGCAAAGGCGGTGGCGATGCTGATCCCGGCGCGCCGGTCGCGGAGAAGGACGCGAAGGGTCTGAGGCAGTGCCATCGTCAATCCACCGGCAGTTCAAAGGTCGCGCGCGACCGGATGACGTTGGTCGGCGACGGGATGAGCGCTGAGCGCAGGAAGCTGTCGGGCGGCGCCGTAAAGGTGACCGCGACGGTGATCGCCTCGCTCGTTTCGGACACCGCGACGCTGTGCGCGCCGCTCACCGTCTGCAGGCTGCGCTCGACCGCCCGCGCCGCCACCGCGCGGCGATCGGCGGCATCGAGGCCGACGATGGCGGCGCGCGCGCCGTCGTTCGCTGCCTGCTGGACGCTGTGCGCCAGCATGAAATACTGGCCATAGACGAGCACGCCCATCAGCAGCGCGAGGAGCAGCGGCAGCACCAGCGCCATTTCGACGATCGCGGCGCCGCGCTCCTCGCGCGCGAACATGACGCCGGGCGAGGCGGGATGGTTGGCGAGCCGCGGAAATCGAAGAAAAGCTGTCATGCTCATCAGCATGGCGGACCAAAATGAAAGCGGCGTCGAGAGCGCCCGACGCCGCTTTTGTGTATTTTACAGGAACCCGGTTCCGGTCCCGATCGGGCAACCGACGCAGTTCCGCCGAACCGCGCAGATCATAAGCAAAGCCTTAAGCATCCGGCGCTGCCCGCTATCGCAAATTGCGACTATTCGGCGGCCTCCAGCTTGTCCTGCGTCCGCAGGTCAAAGTCCGACGCGTCGTGTCGTTCGTGCAACTGGCTGGCCGGGTCGCCCATCATGCGATTGACCATCCGCCCGCGCTTGACCGCCGGGCGCGCCGCGATCTGGTCGGTCCAGCGCTGGACATGCTTGTAATCTTGCACCTGCAGGAACTCGCCGGCCTCATAGACCAGCCCCTTGGCAAGCGCGCCGTACCAGGGCCAGATCGCCATGTCGGCGACGCTGTAATCGGCGCCGGCGATATACTCGCTCTCCGCCAAACGCCGGTCGAGCACGTCCATCTGGCGCTTCACCTCCATCGCATAGCGATTGATCGGATATTCCTGCTTGAACGGCGCATAGGCATAGAAATGGCCGAAGCCGCCGCCAAGAAACGGCGCACTGCCCATCTGCCACATCAGCCACGACAAAGTCTCGGCGCGCTGCGCCGGGTCGGTCGGCAGGAATTCGCCAAATTTTTCGGCGAGGTGGATCAGGATCGCTCCCGATTCGAACACCCGGATCGGTTCGGCGCCGCTGCGATCGACCAGCGCCGGAATCTTGCTGTTGGGATTGGCATCGACGAAACCGCTGGAAAACTGGTCGCCGTCGCCGATCTTGATCAGCCACGCATCATATTCGGCGCCGCTATGGCCAAGCTCGAGCAGTTCCTCGAGCATCACGGTGACCTTCACCCCGTTCGGCGTCGCGAGCGAGTAAAGCTGGAGCGGGTGTTTGCCGATCGGCAGATCCTTGTCGTGGGTCGGCCCGGCGATCGGGCGGTTGATGTTGGCGAAGCGCCCGCCGCTCTCCTTGTCCCAGGTCCACACCTTTGGCGGCACATATTCGGCTTCATCGCTCATCTCGACACTCCTGGGCTGTTTTTAGGGAGGCTGAATTTCATACTGATCGGTATTTAAGGATCGAAGGCGCCGCCGTCCACCCCTCGCCGCTCAAATAATCCTTGCCGCCCGCAAAGCCGCAATCGCGGCCGTGTTATAACCGAGCTCCGCCAGGATTGCATCGCTATGCTCGCCAACCTGCGGCGCGCGGGCCGATGCCATTTTCGCGCTGTCCGACAAGGTGATCGGCGCCCGAATGACCGGCGCGTCGGTCGAAGTGCCCGGATAGGCGGCAGGTTCGACCAGCCCCATCGCGGCGACCTGTGGCTGCGCCAGTGCTTCGCCCGCGCGCAGCACCGGCGCGGCGGGAACGCGCGCCGCGCCTAGTTCGGCGATTGCATCGGCACTGCTGCGGTCGTCGCACCAGCGCTGCATGATGACGCTCAGCGCTTCCCCATTGTCGCCGCGCAAAATGTCGCTCGCATACAGCGGGTCGTCGATCAGTTCGGGGCGCCCGACCAGATTGGCCCAGCGGGCAAATATCCCACCCCCGACGATCTGGGTCACGATCCACCCGTCGCGGGTGCGAAAAATGTCGGTCGGCGCCGAGCTGTAGCTGCGATTACCGATCGGCTGGCGTTCGATGCCGTTGAGCGCATGGTCGATCGCCAGCGCGTTCGAGAAAGCGAGCGCGGTGCCGAGCAGCGACCCCGACACGCATTGCCCCTTCCCCGTCGCCTCGCGCTCGCGCAGCGCCAGCATCACCCCGAACGCGCAGTGCAGCGCGGTGCCGAAATCGACATAATTGACCTGCGCGCGGTACGGCTGATCGGGCGTCCCGGTCAGGTGCACCGCGCCCGACATCGCCTGCCCGACCGCATCGAAGCCGACGTTCTGCGCCAGCGGTCCCTGGCTACCAAAGGCCGACGCGGTGGCCAGAATGACGCGCGGGTTGATCGCCGACAGGCTGGCATAATCCAGCCCCAGCTTGGTCAGCGCATCGTGCGGCAGGTTGGCAACGACGACATCGGCGGTTTCGACCAGTTGCCGCACGATGATGCGACCCTCAGGGCTGCCGGGTTTCAGCGTCAGGCAGCGTTTGCCGCGGTTCATCTGCATGAACATCGCGCCCGATCCGTCGTCGGCGACGGGGACCGTGTAGCGATCGTCATTGCCGCCCGGCGCCTCGATCCGGATGACATCGGCACCATAATCGGCGAGCAGCGCGGCGCAATAGGGGCCCGCAATATAGCGCCCGAAATCGAGGACTCTTATTCCTTTGAGCGGCACGCCTTGCTCTCCCGATGTTATCTTTGCTGCGGGCTAGCAGCCGCCCGTCGAGCGTGCCAGCGCCTTCGTCGAAACCTGTCGCTTGCATGTTCTCACTGGCGGCATATGGTCGGCACATAATTTCAAACGGGGATAATATCATGGCGCGCTTCGCTCTCGCCCTTGCGGCGACTTTGGCTTGTTCAACCTCGGCTTGGGCGCAGACCGCGCCCGCCGCATCGACCGCCGACGAGAAGAAGCCCGAAAAATGGGACGTCAACGCCCCACCCGGCATGACGACGCGCACCGTGCCGATCGCGGTCGACGAAGGCAGCTGGATGAACATCGACGTCGCCCCCGACGGCCGCACCATCGCGTTCGACCTGCTCGGCGACATTTACACGATGCCGATCGAGGGCGGCACCCCGACGCGCATCGCCGAAGGGCTGGCGTTCGAGCATCAGCCGCGCTTTTCGCCCGACGGCAAACGTATTGCATTTGTGTCCGACCGCGCGGGCGGCGACAATATCTGGATGATGAACCGCGACGGCAGCGGCAAGGTGCAGCTGAGCAAGGAAGATTTCCGCCTGCTCAACCAGCCGAGCTGGAGCCCCGACGGGCAGTTCATCGTCGCCAAAAAGCATTTCACCACCGGCCGCTCGCTCGGTACCGGCGAGGTGTGGATGTACCATGTGTCGGGCGGCGCCGGCGTGCCGCTGGTCAAGAAACCCAATGAGCGCCACCAGAAAGAACTCGGCGAGCCAATCTTCGCCGCCGACGGCAAGAGCGTGTTCTATACGCGCAACGTCACACCGGGCGCGATCTTTGAATATGCACAGGACAGCAACACCGACCTGTTCCACATCGAACGCTATGATCTGCAGGACGGCAAGGTCAGCACCGCGGCGTCGGGCGCTGGCGGCGCGGTGCGCCCCACCCCCTCACCCGACGGCAAACGGCTGGCGTTCGTGCGCCGCGAAGGCACGCAGTCGAAGCTGTATGTCAAAGACCTGACCTCGGGTACGGAACGCAAGCTGTACGACGCGCTCGACCAGGATGTGCAGGAAACCTGGGCCGTCACCGGCGTCTATCCCAATATGGCGTGGACCCCCGACAGCCGCGACATCCTCTTCTGGGCGGGCGGCAAGCTGCGCCGCGTCGGCAGCAATGGCGGCGACGCGCGCATCATTCCGTTCACCATCAACGACGACCGCGTCATCGTCGATGCCACCCATCCCGCGGTGGAGGTGGCGCCCGACAGCTTCACGACGCAAATGCCGCGCTGGGCCGAAGTATCGCCCGACGGCCGCAACGTCGTGTTCGAAACGCTGGGCAAGCTCTATATCAAGCCCGCGACCGGCGGCACCGCGCGGCGGCTGACGGCGGCCAAGGACGATGCGGTCGAGGCGTGGCCGAGCTGGTCGCGCGACGGCAAGTCGCTCGTCTTTGTGCGCTGGACCGACACCAGCCTCGGCGAAATCCATATCATTGGCGCGGGTGGCGGCACGTCGCGCAAGGTCACCGGCGTTCCCGGCCATTATGCCGAGCCGCGCTTTTCGCCCGACGGCAAGACGATCGCGTTCGAACGGCGCGGCAGCGGCGGGCTGACCTCGGCACGCTGGAGCGAAGACCCCGGCGTCTATCGCATCGCCGCGGCGGGCGGCACCGCCGAGCGGGTCAGCAGCGATGGCGCCAAGCCGCAGTTCGGCGCCGCCAGCGACCGCATCTTCATGGTCACCGCAGGCGACGGCAAGAGCCAGCTGGTCAGTACCGACCTCAGCGGTCAGGACAAACGCACCCACGCCAACGGCGAACTGGTCAGCGACTATGAAATCTCGCCCGACGGCGGCACGCTGGCTTTCCGCCAGAATTACGATGCCTATGTCACCCCGCTGATGCCGGGCGGGCAGGATGTATCGCTCGGCACCAAAAGCGGCGCGCTGCCGGTCACCCGGGTCAGCGGCAGCGGCGCCGAATATATCCACTGGTCCGACGGCGGCCGCCGCCTCCACTGGAGCCGCGGCGCGACATTGTTCAGCGCCGACCTCGCCAGCCTGTTCACCAACGCGCCGGCGGACGAGAAAGCGCCGAAATTCACCCCGCCGACCGATGGCGTCTCACTCGCGATGACGCAGGCGGCGGCGAAGCGCCGCGGCACCGTCGTCATCACCGGCGCGCGGATCGTCACGATGGCCGGCGCGGACGGCGGCATCATCGACAATGGTGCGATCATCATCGAAGGTGACCGCATCACCGCGGTCGGCCCGATCGCGTCGATCAGCGTTCCGGCGGGCGCGATCACGGTCGACGCGACCGGCAAGACGATCGTCCCCGGCTTCGTCGATGCCCATGCCCACGGCAGCCATGGCGACGACGAATTGGTGCCGCAGCAGAACTGGTCCGAAATCGTCAATCTCGCGATGGGAACGACGACGAGCCACAACCCGTCATCGCGCGCCTCGGAAATCTTTGTTTCGTCCGAAATGCAGCGCGCCGGGCTGATCCTCGCACCGCGCATCTTTTCGACCGGCGAGATCATCTATGGCGCGAAGGCGGCGGGGGTTTATGCCGAGATCAACGGCTATGACGACGCGCTGGCCCATGTCCGCCGCCTGAAGGCGCAGGGCGCGCACAGCGTCAAAAACTACAACCAGCCGCGCCGCGATCAGCGCCAGATGGTCGTCAAGGCGGCGCAGGCCGAGGGCATGCTGGTCGTGCCGGAGGGCGGCTCGCTCTACACGATGGACGTATCCCTGATCCAGGACGGCAATTCGACCGTCGAGCACAACATCCCGCTCCACACCCTCTACAAGGATCTGGTGCAGCTGTGGGGGCAGACCAAGACCGATTACACGCCCACGCTCGTCGTCACCTATGGCGGCCCCGCCGGCGACCCCTATTGGCGCGCCCACACCAATGTGTGGGAACATCCGATCCTGACCAAACATATTCCGCCGGCACAGCTGGCAGCCAACAACAAGCGCCGCACGATCGCGCCGGAGGGCGATTATGTTGACGATGATTCGGCGCGCGAAGCGGGCAAGATTGCGGCGGCGGGCCGGATGGTGTCGATCGGCGCGCATGGTCAGCAGGCTGGCCTTGGCGCGCATTGGGAGATTTGGTCGTTCGTGCGCGGCGGGTGGTCCAATATCGATGCGCTGCGCGCCGCGACGATCATGCCCGCGACCTCGCTGGGTTATGGCAAGGATGTCGGGTCGCTCGAGGCGGGCAAGCTCGCCGACCTGCTGATCCTCGACGCCGATCCGACGCAGGACATTCGCAATACCGAACGCATCCACCGCGTCATGCTGGGCGGGCGCCTGTATGATCCGCTGACGATGAACGAGGTGGCAACGGGGACACGCAAGCGCGCCGCCTATTGGTGGGAAGCGGAAAAGCCCTAATTCGCAGCGCGGTTCGTCGCTTTTGTGACTAGAGGGTTGCAAGCGCGACGGACCGCCGCTAGGGGCGTCACCTCTCAGCGAGGAGAGTTGGCTGAGTGGTCGAAAGCGTCGCACTCGAAATGCGAAGTGCCGGCAACGGTACCGAGGGTTCGAATCCCTCACTCTCCTCCATTTTTCCCCATGATCGACCACATGCCACCCCGCGCTGGCGGGAGGCGCGGATCAACTCACCCTTGAACGGTCGTCGAATCGTCATAGATTGTCAGGATGATGACCGAATCCTCTCCTGAGCATCCTGCGACCGTCACCGCACCGTTGATCGGCGCCGCCAGCTTTGCGCCGGGCGACATCGTGCGCCACCGCATGTTCGATTTTCGCGGCGTGGTGTTCGACATCGACCCGGTGTTCGCCAACAGCGATGAATGGTATGAAGCGATCCCGGAGGAAATCCGTCCGGCGAAAGAGCAGCCCTATTATCATCTGCTCGCCGAAAACGGCGATTCATCCTATATCGCCTATGTCAGCCAGCAGAATCTGGTGCCCGACGCCGAAGGCGGGCCGATTGACCATCCGCAGATCGAGGCGATGTTCGAGGGGCTGGACGACGGCCGCTATCGCGTCCGCGCCATCCATCGCCACTAGGGGCCGACGCTGGGTGCGGTCAGGCTTTGAGCTTCCAGCCCGACGCGAGCAGGCGATAGGTTAGCAGCCCGAGGGCGATATTGACCCCCACCAACACCAGGATCGCGGTCAGCACCGGATTGGCGATCGTCGAATCCACCGTGCCGATGAAGCCGTAGCGAAAGCCCATGATCGCATAATAGACAGGATTGCCGTGCGCGACGGTCTGGAACCAGGGCGCCAGCCGGTCGACCGAATAAAATGTTCCCGAGAGCAGCGCGAGCGGGGTGACGACAAAGTTGGTCACCGCCGCGGCATGATCGAACTTCTCGGCCCAGACCGAGGTGATGAGGCCGAGAAAGCCGAGCATCGACGCGCCCAGCACGCCAAACACCGCGACCGCCCACAGATGGTCGGGCAACACGCTGACCCCCGGCCAGAGCGACATCGCCAACCACAGCGCCAAACCGACGAGGATCGCGCGGGTGATCGCGGCGCCGACCAGCGCGATGATCAGTTCACCGACCGCGAGCGGCGGCATCAGATAATCGACGATCGTCCCCTGAATCTTGCCGACGAGCAGCGAAAAGCTGGAATTGGCAAAGCTGTTCTGCAGCATCGCCATCATGATCAGCCCCGGCGCGATGAAATCGGCGAACGGAACCCCGATGACGTTGCGCCCCGCGCCGCCCAGCGCGACGGTGAAAATGACGAGGAACAGAAGGGTGGTGATCGCCGGTGCCCAGATTGTTTGCAGCTGGACCTTGAAAAACCGCCGCACCTCCTTGACATATAGCGCCTGCATCCCGGGCACGTTGAGCGTCCGGATATGCGGCACCCCCGGTTCCGCAAAGGGCGGGGTTGCCGCGAATTTGCTCGAGTCGGGTCGCGAAATTTGGGGCTGGTCGTTCATGGCGTTCTCGCCTATCGCCTCCCCGATCTTACCGCAAGCTGGGCAGTGGCGCCGGTCCGAAAGGATCGCATCGATGACCGCGACATGGCCCGCGGCGTGGAATGATAAGGAATAGAATATGTCATGGACCGATGAGCGCATCGAAAGCCTGCGCACCATGTGGGAAAAAGGGCTGACCGCCAGCCAGATCGCCGATGAACTCGGCGGCGTGAGCCGCAATGCGGTGATCGGCAAGGCGCATCGCCTGGGCCTGAAATCGCGCCCGTCGCCGGTGAAGGCGACCGACAAGGCCAAGCCTGTCAAGGCAGCCGCCCCCGCGCCCAGGCCCGCCGCCCCTGCGGCGGCGCCGCGCGCCGCTGCCCCGGTCGCGCCCCGCCCGGTCAACACCGCGCCGCCGAAGGCCGAAGCGCGCCCGACGGTCGATACGCCGACCGCCGACGGTTCGGTGGGCGAACAAATCCCGAAGGCGGATCAGCCGCGCATCGTGTCGATCGGCCCCGGCGGCTTTATCCGCCAGGGTCCGGGCGACCAGCAGGCGCCGATCCCGCCCGCACCGCCGCGCCGCCTGGTGCCCGCCAAGCCGAGCCCGGAGATCGCCGACAAGACGACCTTGCTCGACCTCAACGACCGTATCTGCCGCTGGCCGATGGGGCATCCGGGTGAACCCGATTTCCATTTCTGTGGTCAGGCGGTCAATCCCGGCTTCCCTTACTGCGTCGAACATTGCGGCCGCGCCTATCAGGCCCAGCTGCCGCGCGGTACGCGCCGCCCGCCGCCGCCGCCGCCGTTCGGGGGTCCCCGAGTGCGTTAGGGCGCGTTCGGTGAAGCCGTTCGTGCAGGAGTTTGAATTCGCGCGCGCGCTCGGCCTGCAAATGGTCGAACGCGGCGGCGGGCGTTGTGTCATGGCGATCGACGTCGAGCGCGAGCGGCATTTCAGCCCACAGGGCGCCGCGCATGGCGGCGTCGCTTATTCGCTGGCCGACACCGCGATGGGCGGGGCGCTGAGCAGCCTGCTGGGCGCCGATCAATGGTGTGCGACGCTGGAAATCAAGTTCAACTATCATGTTCGCGTCGGCGAAGGGCGGCTGACCTGCGAAGCCGCGGTCCTGCACCGCGGCAAGCGCGTCGCCAATATCGACGCCAAGCTGTATCAGGACGGCCGCCTGGTCAGCAGCGCCAACGGCAATTTCGCGATTTTCGCGGCCCCGACCGCCCAATAGCCAAAAGGCGCCGGATCTTGCGATCCGACGCCTTTCGATTTCTGCTTTCAACAGAATTTAGAAGCGGAAGCTCAGCGTCCCGCGCACACTGTGGGTGCGGAAATTGTCGCTGCTGCGCTTCATATCGGTCCCGCCACCGTTCAGCAGGAACGGGTTGGTCGGCGGCGCGGTACCCGGGCCAACATTGACGACAAAATCATCATCCTTGATGTCGGTATAAAGATACTCGAGGCCGACCGCGATATTGTTGGTCACCATCACTTCGGCGCCGCCACCCGCGGTGTAGCCCCAACCGTTGGTCTTGCCGTTGTCGGCAAAGCTGTTGGCGCCGTTGCTGGTCGAGAAACGGTTGTCGAGGCGGGCATAGGCGCCGCCACCGGTCACATAGAACAGGGCGCCGCCACCGGGCGTGTAACCGGCACGCAGGCGTGCACTGGCCTGATAATCGGCTTCACGACTGAACGTATAGCTTGCCGGGGTGGTCGAGAAAGCCGAGACGCTGTCCCGCGCTACGCTGCGGCCGCCCTCGACAACGGCGCCGAGGACAAAATTGCCCATCCGCTTGTCGAAACCCAGACGCGCGAAATATTCAGGACCGTCCTTGTCGTTGCGGCAGTCGCGGTTGGCGCTGCTCGTCGCCGCACCGTTACAGAAACCGGTCGAGAACGCGTTAGCGCCGCCAACGGTGGTCACCTGATCGCCATAGGTGCCGTCGCGGTTGGTATCAAACACCACGGTTTCGCCGCGGTCGTTGCCTTGCAGCGTGCCGCCGCCGCCGATGCTGATATAGGGGCCGTCGAAATCCTGCGAGGTGTCACGGCCATCCTGGGCCATCGCCGGCACGGCGAGCATCGAAGCCGCCGAAGCGACGAGGAGAGAGGCGAGTTTCATATTGGTTGCTCCACTTTTTTTCTGACTTTGCGTCAGCGGCTAAACGTCAGCGGCGGCTCTAATGTTCCGTATCCAATGATAAATTCGACGAAACGAGTTTTCGCGCGCTGCGCCCGCCGCCCGAAAACCGCGCTTGCCAGCGCGCTTTGCCGCCCCCTATAGCCAGGACATGAGTCACGATTTGTTCGACGCCGCGACCCCGGCCACCGAGAGCTATAATGCTTCGCAGATCGAGGTGCTGGAGGGGCTGGAGCCCGTCCGGCGGCGGCCTGGCATGTATATCGGCGGCACCGACGAACGCGCCCTGCATCACCTGGCCGCCGAAGTTATCGACAACAGCATGGACGAGGCGGTGGCGGGCCATGCCAACCGCATCGAAGTGACGCTCGACGTCGGCAACCGGCTGACCGTCACCGACAATGGCCGCGGCATCCCAATCGACCCGCATCCCAAATTTCCCGGCAAATCGGCGCTCGAGGTCATCATGACCACCCTCCATTCGGGCGGCAAGTTCGAGGGCAAGGCCTATGCAACGTCGGGCGGTCTGCACGGCGTCGGGATCAGTGTCGTCAACGCGCTGTCGATCGACACCGAGATCGAGGTGGCGCGCAGCAAATTGCTTTATCGCCAGCGTTTCGCGCGCGGCACCCCCGTTGGCGGGCTCGAAGAACTTGGCCCCACTCCCAACCGCCGCGGCACCAGCGTATCGTTCGTCCCCGATCCCGAAATCTTTGGCGATCATGGCCGCTTCAAGCCGCAGCGCCTCTATCGCATGGCGCGGTCAAAGGCCTATTTGTTCGCGGGTGTCGAAATCCGCTGGAAATGCGCCCCCGAACTGATCGGCGACGACACGCCAGCCGAGGCGAGCTTCCAGTTTCCCGGCGGCCTTGCCGACCATCTGAAGGAACAGATCGGCACCCGCGACTGTGCCACGGCCGAACCGTTTATCGGCCGCCAGGATTTCCCGGGCGATCAGGGCCGCGCCGAATGGGCGATCGCCTGGCCCTTGTGGTCCGATGGCAGTTATAGCTGGTATTGCAACACCATCCCGACCCCCGCCGGCGGCACCCACGAGGCCGGGCTGCGTTCGGCGCTGACCAAGGGTTTGCGCGGTTTCGGCGAGCTGATCGGGCAAAAAAAAGCCGCACAGATCACCGCCGAGGACGTGTTCAACGGCGGCGAGATGATGCTGTCGGTGTTTATCCGCGACCCGCAGTTCCAGAGCCAGACCAAGGATCGTCTGTCGAGCCCCGAAGCCACCCGCCTCGTCGAAAATGCGGTGCGCGACCATTTCGACCATTTCCTGTCGGACAATATGGACCGCGGCCGCGCTTTGCTCGGCCTGATCCTCGACCGCATGGACGAGCGGCTGAAGCGCAAGGCCGAACGCGAAGTCAAACGCAAGACCGCGACCAGCGGCCGCAAGCTGCGTCTGCCCGGCAAGCTCACAGACTGTGCGAACCACGGCCCCGAAGGCACGGAATTGTTTATCGTTGAAGGCGACAGCGCCGGCGGCAGCGCCAAGCAGGCGCGTAACCGCAAGACGCAGGCGATCCTGCCGATCCGCGGCAAGATATTGAACGTCGCCAGCGCCAGCAACGACAAGATCCGCGCCAATCAGGAAATCGCCGACCTCGCGCTCGCCCTGGGCTGCGGGATGCGCAAGGATTGCGATGCCGACCGGCTGCGCTACGAAAAAATCGTCATCATGACCGACGCCGACGTCGACGGGGCGCACATTGCGACCCTGCTGATGACCTTCTTCTTTCAGGAAATGCCCGACATCGTGCGCCGCGGTCACGTCTATCTCGCGCAGCCGCCGCTCTATCGTATCACGTCGGGCAACACATCGGTGTACGCCCGCGACGATGCGCATCGGGCTGAGATAGAAGCCAAGCAATTCAAGGGCAAGAAGGTCGATGTCGGCCGTTTCAAGGGGTTGGGAGAAATGAACCCGAACCAGCTCAAGGAAACGACGATGGACCCGGCGACGCGCTCGATGCTGCGCGTCACCTTGCCGCAGGAATATGAAGAGCGGCATCTGGTCAAGGATCTGGTCGACCGGCTGATGGGCAAGCATCCCGAACACCGGTTCCAGTTCATCCAGGCCAACGCCGCGACGCTCGACGAGGCGGCGATCGACGCGTAGCGCGCGCGGGGTCACCTGATCGAAAGGGTTTCGATGATCCGTAAAACCGCCCTAGCCGCGCTTTTCATCGTCCTGTCGCTGCCGACGCTCGCCGCCGCGTCGCAGTCGCCCGAAACGGCGGCCCCGACGACGACGGCGTTCGAGCAGCGCGCGGCGGAGCTGGTTGCCATGCTGGACGGCAAGATCGCCTTTGCCGACTATTTCACCCCCACATTCCAAGCCGCGCTGCCAGAAACGGAGTTCAGGGCGATGACCGCCAGCCTGATCATGCGATATGGCAAGCCGGTTGCGGTCGAAAAGGCGGTTTCGACTAATGACCGCTCGGGGTCGCTGTCGCTACGCTTTGAAAAGGGCGTTGCGGCGGTGCTGCTTGACGTCGGTACGGATGCCGACGCCCGCGTGATCGGCCTGCGCCTGACCGGCTTCGAGATGGCCGATGACAGTTTCGACAAGGTCGCTGCTGAAATCGCTACGCTGCCAGGATCGAGCGGTTTCCTCGTCGCCGAACTGGACGGAAACACAGTCCGTCCCCTCGCCGCAGCAAACGTCGACCGGCAGTTTGCCGTCGGTTCGACATTCAAACTTTACGTCCTCGACGAACTGGCGGCACAAGTGGCGGCTGGAAAACGGCACTGGTCCGACGTTGTGCCGTTGTCGCACCTCAGTTTTTCGTCGATGGGCACCGCGAACTGGCCGAAGAACACCCCGGTAACGCTGCAAAGCCTGGCCAACTGGATGATTTCGGTCAGCGACAACAGCGCGACCGACACACTGATTCATCTACTCGGGCGCGAGCCGATTGAAGCGCGGATGCGCGCCGCAGGACATAGCGCGCCGTCGCGCAACATCCCCTTTCTGACCACGGTCGAGGCCTTTACCCTTAAAGGAAACAACTTTGAAAGCGAGCGCGCTGCCTTTATCGCGGGCGACGACGCGGCGCAGCGCAAGCTGATCGAGGCGAACCAGAACCGCCTGACGCTCGCCAATGTTGACGGCGTGAGCTTTGCGGGCGGCCCGCGCTTTATCGACAGTCTCGAATGGTTCGCCAGCCCCAACGATGTCGCGCGGTTGATGATCGACCTGCGCAACCGCAATTCGCCCACCGCGATGTCGGCAATGGCGATCAATCCCGGCGTGAACCCGGGCGCAACCAAGGATTGGACGTGGCTCGGCTACAAGGGTGGGTCCGAACTTGGCGTGATTTCGATGAGCCTGCTCGGTCAGCGCAAGTCCGACGGCAAATGGTTCGTCGTCACCGCGAGCTGGAACAATCCCACGGCGCCGGTCGCGACCGAAACGTTCGTCGGGCTGGTCACGCGATTGCTGGCGCTGGCGGCGAAATAGCCGCCTGCGCCGCGATGTTTACGCCGTCAACGCGGCGACCAGCGCCTTGACCTTTGCCTGCCGCCATTGCGGGGTTGGGGCGACCAGCCAGTAACCGCGCTTCACCGCAACAAATTCGCCGATCTGCCGCACCCGCCCCGCCGCAATGTCGGCCTCGGCCAGCATCGCGGGGACATTTGCATGGCCCAGCCCGTTGGCCGCGGCGTCGATCGCGAGCCCCGCATCGCCCAGCCGCAGCGCGGGTTCGCCGTCGGCGACCGGGCAGCCCGGCCAGGCAATCCGCGTATCGCTGGCGCTGCCCGGACCGGCGACGGTCACCATCAGCGGCTCAGAAAGCGCCACGCCTTCATGGTCACCGACACCGTCGGACCAGAAAATCGCGAGATCCAGATTGGCCTCGGTAAAGTCGATGCCGCCATCGGCCGACACCAACGTGAATCTCACGTCGGGCGCCTGCTGGCTGTAGCGCGCCAGCCGCGGCGCGAGCCATTTGGCGGTGAGGTCGCGCGGCGCGGCGATCGTCAGCGACTGCGACGATTGCCCCGCCTGCATCGCGCGCACCGATTCTTCGAATTGCAGGAAGCCCTGCCGCAGCGCGTCCAGTCCCGCATCGGCCTCGCCCGTCAGCTCCAGCCCCTTCGGCGTCCGGCGGAACAACACCACGCCCAGCATGTCTTCGAGCGCGCGGATCTGTTGCCCGACCGCGGCGGGGGTCACCGCCAGCTCGTCGGCAGCACGCGTGAAGCTGAGGTGCCGGGCCGCGGCGTCGAACACGCGCAAGGCGTTCAGCGGCAGATGGGTGCGCTTCATGCCGCGGTCGCAGGTGCCACGAGCGGGAAATGTGGGATAGCGATCAGCATCTGCGACCCATCGCCGACTTCCATCGTGTAACTCCCGACCATCGACCCTTCGGGGGTCGGGAGCGGGCATCCCGAGACATAATCGTAAGCGCCGCCGGGTGCGATCAGCGGCTGTTCGCCGACGACGCCCTCACCCTCGACTTCGCTGATCTGGCCGCGCCCATCGCTGATCCGCCAGTGACGGCTGATCAACTGGACCGCGACGTCCCCGTGATTCTCGATCCGGACATGATAGGCCCAAAACCAGCGCCCGAGCGCCGGGTGCGACTGTTCGGGCAGATAGCTGACCGACACGCGCACGGTGACGGGTCCGGTGGTCGCCGCGAAGGGGAAGAAGGAGTCGATCATCACGCGGCCAAGGTCGCTCAAAGCCCGACCCTGGTCAATGCCTGGTCCAGATCGGCGATCAGGTCGCGCGGATCCTCCAGCCCGATGTTGATCCGTAACATGCCCTCGACCACCCCCATATCGGCGCGCGCTTCGGCGCTGACGCCGTAATGCGTCGTCGAGGCGGGATGACAGCACAGGCTGCGTGAATCGCCAATATTGTTTGAAATATCGACGAGTTCGAGCGCGTTCAGCAGCGCCATCGCCTGTTTCCGGTCTTCGAGAATGAACGAGAAGATCGGCCCGCACGCCTCCATCTGGCTCATCGCCAGATTATGCTGCGGATGACTGGCGAGGCCGGGATGCAGCATCTTTGGCACGCGCTTTTCGACGAACTTGCCGACTGCCAGCGCGTTTTCCGACTGCCGCCGCGCCCGTAGATCAAGCGTTTCGAGGCCTTTCAGCACCACCCATGCGTTGAACGGCGACAGGTTCGGCCCGGTGTTGCGCTGGAACGGCAACAGCACGTCGTTGATGAATTTCTCGGTCCCGCAGACCGCGCCGGCGAGGACGCGCCCCTGCCCTTCCATCAGCTTGGTCGCCGAATAGGCAACGACGTCGGCGCCATAATCCATCGGCCGCTGCAGCACCGCGGTCGCGAACGCATTGTCGACGACCGACGTGATGCCATGCGCCCGGGCGACGGCGCAGACATGCTTCATGTCGACGATGTCCATTGTCGGATTGGCCGGGGTTTCAAAGAAGAACACTTTCGTGCTCGGCTGGATCGCGCGCTCCCAGGCATCATTGTCGCGCCCATCGATTACCGTCGTTTCGATCCCGAACCGCGGGCACAGATGGTCAACCAGCCAGCGGCACGATCCAAACGCTGCCTTTGCCGCTACGATATGATCGCCCGCCGACAGCTGGCACAGCAGCGCGGTGGTCATTGCCGCCATCCCGGTCGCCTGCGTCCGGCACGCCTCGGCACCCTCCATCAGCGCGATGCGCTCTTCGAGCATCGCCACCGTCGGGTTCTGGAGCCGCGAATAGGTCATGCCCTGCGCTTCACCCGCAAAGCGCGCCGCGACTGTCTCGGCGTCGTCATAGGTATAGCCCGACGTCAGGAACAACGCCTCCGACGTCTCGCCATGTTCGCTGCGCCAGGTGCCGCCGCGCACCGCCTGCGTTGCAGGGTGCCAGTGGCGGGTGGTGTTGCGATCGAAACCCGTCGTCTTTTTCATTGCATCTATCCGTTCAAAGCCGAAACGACTGCGTCACCCAACGCCGTGGTTCCCATGGTGCCGCCCAGATCGGCGCCGCGACACCCGTCGCTCAGCACCTTTGCCACCGCGCCCTCAATCCGCGCCGCGCTCGCTTCGTCGCCGCCCGAATGGCGCAGCAGCATCGCCAGCGACAGGATCATCGCGAGCGGGTTGGCGACGCCCTGCCCGGCAATATCGGGCGCGCTACCGTGGATCGGCTCGTAGAGCCCCTGCGTGCCTTCGCTGAGCGAGGCCGAAGCCAGCAAACCGATCGACCCGACGCACATCGACGCCTGATCGGACAATATGTCGCCGAACAGATTGCCGGTGACGACGACGTCGAACTGGCCGGGGTTGCGGACGAGCTGCATCGCGGCATTGTCGACATACATATGGCTGAGCGCCACGTCGGGATAGTCGGCCGCGACCTCGATCACCACGTCGCGCCACAGCTGCGACGTTTCCAGCACATTCGCCTTGTCGACCGAGCACAGCCGCCCGCGCCGCCCCTGCGCGGCACGGAACGCGACATGCGCGATGCGGCGCACCTCGTTCTCGCTATACGCCATGATGTCATAGCCTTCGCGCTGCCCATCGGCGGTCGTGCGCGTCCCCTTCTCGCCGAAATAGACATCGCCGTTGAGTTCGCGCACGATCAGCAGGTCGATCGCCGACGCGACTTCGGGGCGCAGCGCCGAGCTGTCTTCCAGCCCGGCGAACATTTTGGCGGGGCGGAGATTGGCAAACAGGCCAAGTTCGGCGCGCAGCCCCAATATCGCCTGTTCGGGGCGCAAATGGCGCTCGACATTGTCGAAGCGCGGATCGCCGACGGCGCCGAACAGGATTGCATCGGCGGCTTTTGCCTTCGCCAGCGTCTCGGGCGGCAGCGGATGGCCCGTGGCCGCATAGGCCGCGCCGCCAACCAGCGCGCGGTCGAGCGTCACCGGAAGGGCGAGCGCGGCCAGCACCTTTTCGGCCTCAACCATGATCTCCGGACCGATACCGTCACCAGCCAGCAGCAGGATTTTCAACTCGTCGCCCTTTCGTATCTCGCCCGCCGCTTAGACAGCGGCGGCGCGTCACGCAACCGCCCTGCCCAGCCGATCGATCAATCTTTCCCTTACGGACAGCAAGTCGCGGTTGCGCCCGTCGAGCAGGTCGCGATCGAGGAAGTGGCCGGTGATCACCAGTCCGTCGATCACATCGGGCAAGGACGGGTTCGCATCCGCACCATGCAGGAACGGCGGCAGGCGCATCAGCCGCGCTTCATAGCCTGCCGCGGCGGCCGCGCTCACTGCCCCCCCCGATTTCGGGCTGACAAACCCCAGGTCTTGGGTCGAGCCTGTCACGACGCATTCGTCGAGGTTCATTCCGAACCCCAGTTCGGCAAGCAGCAATTGCTCGTACCGGGCCAGCGCACCCGCCCATTGCCGCGCCGACGACGCGACGCCGATGGCATCGAGCAATCCCGACAGCGCCGAATAGAGCGCCGGATAGGGCTGGCTTTCGGGCAGGATCGTCGCGGTGACGCTGGTCACCCAGTCGATCGCCGCCGCCGCCAGCGGTTCGGCGAGCAGCGGCGCGCGGCTCGCCAGCAGCTCGGCGGTGGCGCTCGCCAATTGCTCCTCGGTGCGCGCACGCAATTCGAGCGCGATCAGATTTCCCGCGATCAAGATCGGGCGCAGCCGCGTCGATCGCCCGCCGCGCACATAACCCGCGACCAGCCCCGCCTCCTCGGTCAGCGCGCGCAGGATTGCCCCATGCTCGCCGTGCGCACGCACCGCACAGACGATCGCCGGGGCGGTCAGGCTGGCCAAAGCACCAGCTGCGTCTGCGTCACCAGCGCGACATCGGCGCCGTCTTCGGTAACGATGCGCGTCTGCCACACCGACACGCGCTTGCCGATCTTGACCGGGGTTGCTTCGCCGACCAGCACCGATCCGACCGGCCCGGCGCCGAGGAAATTGGTCTTGCTCTCGATCGTCGTCGTCCCGCTCGCCCCTTCGGGCAACGTCAGAAACGCCCCGACCGCGCCCAGGCAGTCGGCAAAGGCCATGATCGCGCCGCCATGGACGATCCCGCCAGCGGTGCAGATGTCCGGGCGCACGGGCAGCTTACCCGCGACGCGCTCCTTACCGCCTTCGTGGATTGTCACACCGAGCGTCGCGGCCAGGGGCATCATTGCAGCAAAATCCATATGCTTTCCTCTCAAATCGTCATCCCGATGGAGGCCGGGATCTCAACCTTGCGCCCCCGATGCATCGGCGAGATCCCGGCCTTCGCGGGGATGACGAATGCAGTCTATCCACGCCCCGCATGATAGAAATCATGCACCGCCTGCGCCACCGCCGCGCTTACCCCCGGTGCCTTTTGCAAATCCTCCAGGCTCGCCCCCCGCACCGCGCGTGCGGTGCCGAAATGCATCAGCAGCGCCTTTTTGCGGGACGGGCCGATCCCCGGCACTTCGTCGAGCGGCGACGCCCCCATCGCCTTTGACCGCTTGGCGCGGTGCGCGCCGATCGCAAAGCGGTGCGCCTCGTCGCGCAGCCGCTGGATATAGAAAAGCGCCGCATTGTTCGGCGGCAGCGTGAATTCGCGCCCGTCGGGCCAGTAAAATGTCTCTCGCCCGGCGTTGCGATCGGGCCCCTTGGCGACCCCGACGAAGGGCAGATCGTCGATCCCCAGCTCGGCGAACACCCCCGCGACCGCCGACACCTGCCCCTTGCCGCCGTCGATCAGCACGAGGTCGGGCCATTCGCCCTTGGTGCGCTCGGGGTCTTCCTCGATCGCGCGCGCAAAGCGGCGCTGGAACACCTCGCGCATCATCGCGAAATCGTCGCCCGGCATCGTCTCGGCGCGCTTGATGTTGAACTTGCGGTACGCGCCCTTGATCCAGCCCTCCGGCCCCGCGACCACCATCGCGCCGAGCGCATTGGTGCCCTGGATATGGCTGTTGTCGTAAATCTCGATCCGCTGCGGCGGGTTCTCCAGATCGAATAGCTCGGCGAGCTCGCGGCCCAGCTTGGCTTGCGAGCTGCTCTCGGCGAGCCGTCGGTCGAGCTCTTCGCCCGCATTGCGCACCGCCTGTTCGAGCAAACGGCGGCGGTTGCCGCGTTGCGGCACGCTGATCTCGACCTTGCGCTCGGCGACTTCGCCCAGCGCCTCGGCGAGCAGCTCCATTTCGGCGGGTTCGCGATCGACGAGGATCGTCCTGGGCGGCGGCACGCCTTCGTAAAATTGCATCAGGAAGCTCGCCATCACTTCCTCTTCGGGGACGCCCGAGACATGCGCCGGAAAAAAGCTGCGATGCCCCCAATTCTGGCCGCCGCGGATGAAAAAGCCCGCGACGCACAATTGGCCACCCTTGGCCGCCAGCGCGAACACATCGGCGTCGCCCAGCCCATCGGCGTGCACCGACTGGCTGCCCTGAATGAAGGTCAGCGATTTCAGCCGGTCGCGCAGCACCGCCGCCTGCTCGAAATCCATCGCTTCCGCCGACCTGGTCATCGCATCGCCGAGACGCTTCTGCACGGCGGTCGAGCGGCCCTCGAGAAAGTCCTGCGCGTCGCTAACCAGCCCGGCATATTCCTCGGTGCCGATCCGCCCGACGCACGGCGCGCTGCATCGCTTGATCTGGTACAGCAGGCACGGTCGCGATCGGTTGGCAAAGAAGCTGTCGGTGCAGCTACGCAGCAGGAAAGTTTTTTGCAACGCATTCAGCGTCTTGGTGACCGACCCGGCGCTCGCGAACGGCCCGTAATAACGCCCCTTGGCGCGCCGCGCGCCGCGATGTTTCTGCACCCGCGGGAAATCATGATCCATCCGCAGCAGGATGAAGGGGAAACTTTTGTCGTCGCGCAGCAGCACATTATACGGCGGCCGATAGCGTTTGATCAGTTGCGCTTCGAGCAACAGCGCCTCGGCCTCGCTCGTCGTCGTGACAATCTCCATCGCGCGCGTTTGCGACACCATGCGCTGCAACCGCTGCGGCAGCCGCGCGACCTGGGTGTAATTGGTCACCCGGTTCTTCAGCGCGCGCGCCTTGCCGACGTACAGCACATCGCCGCGCGCATCGAGCATCCGATAGACGCCGGGGCGGGTCGGCAATTTGCGCACGACGCTGCGGATCGCTTCGGCGCCGCGCTCCAGATCGGGCTTGTCATCGGCCTCGCCGCTGCCGCGGATAACGTAGGTGGCCTTCTCTTCATTGAATCGGTCGGGAGCGTTCGGGCGAGCCATGATTTTGCATGTAGGCGATGGTGATGCGACCCGCCATAGTGTGCGAAGCAAAACAACATGGGAGGGGTCGCATGGACGTCAGAGGGAAATTGGCGCTGGTCACCGGCGGCAGCGACGGGATCGGGCGCGAGATCGCGCTGCAATTGCAGGCGGCGGGCGCGGAGGTGATCGTCACCGGGCGCTCGGCCGATAAATTGCAGGCGATGGCGGCGCTGGGCTTTGGGACCATCGCGGGCGATTTGTCGACCGCGGCGGGGATCGATGCCGTCGTGCATGGCGTCGCGGGCAGGCCGCTGGCGGTGCTGGTCAACAATGCGGGGGTTGGCAGCAGCTACGAACCGGATGACGCCGCGACGCTGGACAGCGCGGCGCTGTGCATCCGCACCAACCTCGATGCACCGATCGCGCTTTGCACCCGCCTGCTGCCGACGCTGCGCGCCCAGCCCGAGGCAGCGATCGTCAATGTCACATCGGGCCTCGCCATCGCGCCGCGCGCCGGCGGGTCGATCTATTGCGCGACCAAGGCGGGGCTGCGCAGCTATACGCAGGCGATCCGCTATCTCCTCAAGGACAGCAATGTCCGGGTGATCGAAGCACTGCCGCCCGTCGTCGAAACCAACATGACCGCGGGCCGCGCGGGCAAGAAGATGAGCGCACACGACTGCGCCGCCGAAATCGTCCACGGCATCCGCACCGGCAAAAGCGAGGTCAATGCCGGCATGGTCAAGATGCTGCAGTTCGTCCACAGCCTCTCACCGGCACTGGCCCGGCGGATCATGATCAAATTTTGAAGCGCAGTGGCGTTTGAAGAAATGGCGCGGCTGGCGCACCGAATGTCGGCTTTGGGATGAGGAGCGGACATTTTCGTCTTCGGTTATCGCGGGCCGGGGCCGCGATCCGGTTGGCGCGTGCACCAGGCCAGCATACCAAAGTTCAGGAAAGTTCAGCCTAGTGCAGCGCCGCATTTGTCGCGCTCGGCGGACAGATGGGGTGGGTTTTTGATCGCATCCGGAATCCGGGCGGTGACCACTTTTGCCTGTAAATTGAAAGAGCTGGGATGAAGGCTGGCATAGCGGAACAATGTAGGACAGCGCTTTTTTAGCGGCGGATGGCGGCTTTGGGGTGGGAAGTGGACATTGCATATCCTCCCCATCGACTTGCGATGGGGAGGGGGCAGCCCGTAGGGCTGACGGAGGGGCTGCGACGTTGCTGCCCCTCCACCACCGCTTCGCGGCGGTCCCCCTCCCCATCGCACGTCGATGGGGAGGATTGCTTAAGACCGCTATCGGTCGTTAACAGACATCGCCATTACCCCACAGCAAAACGCCCGCGGAAATCCGCGGGCGCTTTGTGTTTCAGCGATGGCGGAGCGCGTCAGCCTTTGGCGACGCCCGCAATCGCCTGATCGACCAGCGCCTTGTCGGCCGCGGCGTCGTGCCTTTCAGCAATCAGCGCCGCAGCGGCCGCCGTCGCAGCCTTCGCGGTCGCCGCGCGGACTTCGCTCAGCGCGGTCGCTTCGGCGGCGGCGATGCGGTCTTCGGCCATCTGCTTGCGGCGGCCGATCAGTGCGGTCGCGTCGGCTTTCGCCTTGGCGACCAGCGTTTCGGCTTCGGCTTCGGCGCGGGCGCGCATGTCGTCGGCTTCCTTCGCCGCGGCGGCGAGCTTTGCCTCATATTCCGCCTTCAGCGATTCGGCGTCGAGCCGTAGCTGTTCGGCTTCGTTCAGCTGCTTCGAGATCTCGGCGATCCGCTTGTCGAGCATCGCGGCAATCGCGCCGGGCACGCCTTTCCAGACGAGGATACCAAGGAACACGAGCATCGCGATCGACACCCACACCGTCGCGTCCATGCCGAACGCGGTCGGCGCGGCGTGCGCTTCGCCTGCTGCTTCGGACAGGATGAGACCGAAATTAGCCATGGAGCACCGCCTTTACCGCCGCCTTGGCGTCTGCCGCACCGATTTTCACGCCCGACAGCTTGGCGACCAGATCGCCCGCCGCTTCGGCCGCGACCGATTCGATTTCGGCCATCGCCGACTTGCGCGCCGCCGCGACATCGGCTTCCGCCGCTGCCAGCTTGTCGCCCAGTTCGGCATCGACCTTGGCTAGACGCTTTTCGGCGTCCTTGGCGGCCTTGTCCTTGGCTTCGGCAACCGCTTTTTGCGCGGCGACGCGGCTCGCGTCGCTCTGCTGGCGATAGCTTTCCTCAAGTCCATCGGCGGCAGCATGCGCTGCCTTGGCCGCCGCCAGATCGTCGGCCACCTTGCGGTCGCGGGCGTCGACGGTCGCTTCGATCTTTGGCAACATGCCGCGGCCGATCACCAGGTAAATCCCGGCGAAAACGACCAGCAGCCAGAACAGCTGCGAGGCAAGATACCAATTGTCAGCGGTGAGCTGGGCTATTTGAGGCATGAAAGGCGAACCTTAACTTACTGAAAAACCTGCCACGAAGCCGATCCCGCCGGGACCGGCCTCGCATATCATCGCCGAATTAGACGACGAAGAGCAGGATCATCGCAACGACGAACGCCAGCAGGCCGAGAAGTTCGGCAGCGGCGAAGCCGATGAACAGGCGGCCCTGCTGGCCGTCGGCGGCTGCCGGGTTGCGCAGCGCGCTTTCGAGGAAGCTGCCGAACACATTACCCACGCCGATGGCGGCCATGCCGGCACCGATAGCGGCCAGACCGGCACCGATCAGCTTTGCTGCTTCTGCGTCCATTATAAATACTCCTTGGTGTAATCGTTTGAAAGTAAACGTAACTTAGTGAAGGTTGACCGCGTCGTTGATATACAGCGAGGTCAACAGGGCGAAAACATAGGCCTGGATGCCGGCAACCAGCAGCTCGAGCGCGCTGATCCCGATCATCAGGATGAAGCTGAGCACCGACACGATCGAACCGAGCCAGAGCGTTTCGGCGTTGAAACCGTTGATGACAAAGCCCGACAGCACTTTCAGCAGCACGTGACCCGCGGTCATCGCGACAAACAGACGCAGGCCGAGGCTGAACGGGCGGACCATGAACGACACGAACTCGATCGGCGCGATGATCGGGATCATCGGCAGCGGCGTACCGTGCGGCACGAACAGCGAGAAGAAGTGCAGGCCGTGGCGCCAGAAACCGACGATCAGGACGATCGCAAAGCTGATCAGCGCCAATACGCCGGTGATCGCGATGTGGCTGGTGACGGTGAAGGGGTGGAGCCCCAGCACGCCCAACGGCAACATGCCAAGCAGGTTGCAGAACAGGATGAACATGAACAGCGAGAAGACATAGGGCGTATATTTGCGGCCTTCGCTGCCGATATTCGCCATCATCATGTTCGAGATAAAGCCGGTGAAGCCTTCGACCGCGGCCTGCCAGCGGCCGGGCACGAGCTGACGGCGCATCCCGCCCCACATGAACAGGCCGAGCGCAATCGCCGCGATCACCATCCACAGCGCGCTGTTGGTGAACAGGATGTCGTGCCCGCCGAGGTTGAAACCGCCGCCGAGCGGGGTCACCTCGAACTGGTGCATCGGGTCGATCTTGCCGGATTCCGCCGCCACTCTTCACTCCACGCGTCTGGCGAGGCGGCTGGTTCGCCGTCTCGCTGAAAATATCTTGTGCGCCCCGCTATTTGCGCGGCGTCTTGGACAGCCGAATGATGTTCCGGAAGGCCACGATTATGCCCATGAACAACATCACCAACAAACCCCAGGGCGACGTTCCCGCGAACCGGTCGATCAGCCAGCCGAACAAGGCACCGCCGATCAATCCGCCCAACAGTTCGGCCAGAACGCGGTTGCCGAGCCGGTAATTGGCATCGGATTCCGGTCCGGCGTTCACCGCGGTCCGTTTCGCTTCTGCGGTTTCGGCCCGGTCCAATCGCTTTTCAAGCGAGACCAGGCGCGAATCCTCTGAAGTTGGTTCCGGATCGCTGCCGTTCCCCGTCATTTCCCGCCATCCTCCTGAAACAGAACCGGAAAGCCCCGATTCCGCCTGCGAAAAAAGGCCCGAAAATTCGGGGGACCCCTAAGGCGCGGTCCGTTTAGGAATGCCGTCCGATTAAGTCAATGCCCGCGCGCAAGCGCAACAGCACACAATTGCGGCGACGCACAAAAATGCCGCCGCGTTTAGGGGCGCGGCGGCATGTGGCGCCCGCGGGCGCCCTTGAACGATCGTTCGGGTTACGGACAGCTGGAATTGCGGACCGGCGGGCTGTCGTCGCGGGTCAGCCAGCGGCCATCGGGCGCCTGATATTTCTCGCCCGGCCTGGTGTTGGCGATCAGGTTGCAGCCACTGGTAAAGGCGAATTGCTCGACCGTGCTGCCCGTCGCCTGCGCGCGTTCGGTATAGGCGGCCTTGCGCTTGATGTTCAGATCCTGGACCAGCGCGCGGATCGCCGGGGTCGGGGTCGTGGCAAAGCCCAGATAGCCGTCGGGCTGCTCGCCGATCTGGCCCGCGGCGCGCGCCGCCGCATAGGCGGGGTCGCGCTGCGCCATCGCCGACGGCACCGCGAACGCAACGGCAGCCGTCACCGCAATCGCGGCAAGAGCCAATCCGGTCGGTTTCCACATCTTCACACGCATCATATCATTCCCTGTCATCAGAATATCTCGCTATTCTGCTCGATGAGCTTTTTGGCGTCGCCATCCAGCCTGTACACCACTTCCTGACGAATGTTGATGTTCAGGTTGATTTCGATCGGCTTGTCGGGGGTTTCGATCTGCACGCAGCCGGTCAGGGCTATCGCGCCGATCAAGACCACCAGACCGCGACCGACCATGGTCCGCCTCCTTGCTCCAGTCTTGAGTATCGTCATCGCATGGGCTCGCTTTCTGGAGGCTGAACAGGGGCGGATGGACCTTTGGCCGCGGCTTCGGCTTCTTCTTGGGCGCGGATCAGCGCGGGGAGATTCTGTTCGATCAGCAGCGTCGGGTCGTAGAACCCCTTCGCCGAGGTCAAGAGCTGGCGGAACGGCGCCTTGATCTTGACGTTAAAGACCAGCGGGATCTTGGCGATCTGGTTGGTCAGGAAATTGCGCGACGCGCCCTCGCCCTGCCCCACGCCGCCAAAGCGGATGTCGGTCACCATTTCGCCGTCCAGATCCCCGTTCAAAATGATCGTCAGATCATCATATTTCAGGCTGCGTAGCGCGCCAAAGGCAAAATTCGCGATCACGCCCAGATTGCGGTTCGACAATTCGCCGACATAGGCGAGCGTGCCGCCACCGGCGCGCGAATCGATGCGGCCACCGACGATCCGCCCGCCAAGCCCGCTGAACTCGACCGGCAATGTGCCGTCGAATTTGCCCGTCGCGTTGATATTCTCGAACCCGAAACTTTGCAGGAACACCGCGGCGTCGATCCCGACGATATCGAACGACAGCCGCCGCGTCTGTTCGGCGCCGAAATCGAGCGTCGTCGGGTGGAGCAGCAATTGTCCCCCGGCAAAGGGCCAGCTGCCGCCCTCGACCCGCACGCGGTTGTCGCCCAGCAGCTGATATTCGATTTCGCCGTCGAGAACCGGGATGCCGGGGTTGATCTCCTTGATCCTGGCGATCTGGCCGGGCGCCGAGTGCAGGCCGATCAGGTCGTCGAAGGTCAGCGTGGTGGTCAGCCCGGTCACCGGGCCAAAGGCGGCGGCCAGATTGGCATCGGCGGTCGCAAAGGTGCCGCGGCTCGTCACCCCCGCAGCGGTCCACTCGATGCGCCCGTCGCCGACGACCGACCCCTGCACATTGGCGACGACGCCGAGCGCCAGGCTGGTCAGCTGGTCGGGCTGGAACCGCTCGTCAAACCGCAGCTCGCGGACCATCAGGTCGGCCGAACCGCTGCTGTCGGCGAACCGGTGCCGGATGACGGTGTCGAGGATCCTGGTCCCGGTCGTTCGCTCGTTGAAGGCCGCTTTGGCGTCGATCACCCCATCGGCGAAGCGCAGCGTCGCATTGGTACTGACCAGCGGCGCAAAGCGCGCCTCGGGCGCTGCGTCGGTGAGCAGCAACCCGCCATCGAGGGTCAGCGCGCCGTCCGCCCAACGCCATCCGCCGGCGATCTCGCTCATGGTCAGCGGCACCGCGCCGATCTTGCCGCTGGCACCGCTGAGCTCGCCTGCCATGCCCTGCGCGGTGGCGCGCCCGGTCACGCTCTCGGCGCCGAAGCGGGTGACGCTCTCGCCTTCCCCCAGCCGGAAATCGGCGAGCGCGAGCGACCAGCGCATCGCGGTCAGATCGATGTTCGCCGGCCCGCTGGTCACCGCGAACGGCGAACGGCCGCTGGTACCGCGTAGATTGACGCCCGGGATGCGGATCTGGCCGCGGAGCCCGCCCGGCCCCGCGCTCAGCAACGGCGCGCCGACGCGGCTGCACAGGTCGATCGCGCTTTGGCCGATCTGGAATCCCGACACGCTGATGCGCGCTGCGCTCACCCGGCTGCACCCGCCGTCCAGCGCCAGCGCACCGGTGGGGGCGAGGAAGCCATTGAGCGGGACGCTGAGCCGTTCCACACGCCCGCCCGCCAACGGCCCCGACAGGGCGGCGCGCGTCGCAAAGCGCAGCAATCCGTTGCGGTCGCCCGAAAAACGCACCGGCGCCAGCGCCAGCGCGGCGTCACCGGCCTGATAGGGATCGAGGCGCGCCAGCCCGGTGATCGACCCGTCACCGCGGCGATCGAGGCTGACCGAGCCTGTCGGCAGGTCGCCGCCGCGAAAAGCCCAGCGCCCCGACGCCAATATCGCGGGCTGCGCGGCGCCGTACAGATAGCCGATGCGGCTGTCGGCGCTGCCGGTGAAACGCGCGCCGCTCGCGCTCGCCAGTTGCAGCGCGATCAGGTCGATGCGCGCCGAGCGCCCTTCGCCGACCAGCGCGAAATCGGCGCTGCCGCCGACGTCGGCCAACATCCGGCTGAGCGCGGCGCTCGCCTTGGCCGCCAGCGGTCCGACCGGTGTGTTGGTCAGACCGCCAACACTATCAACCACCGCCCGCCGCAGCGCCGCGCTGCCGCTGGCGCTGGCAAAGCGGATCCGGCCGTCGAGTTTCGGCGCTGTCCGGCCGACGACGCCCTGGGCATCGAGGCTGACCGTCTCGGCGGCGAAATCGGCGCCGCGCACCCGCGCCATATCGGCATCGAGGTCGAGCTTTGTCGCCGTCGCGGTGCCATCAAAACGCGCCAGCACGCCCAGCCGGTCGGCCTGAACCGGCCCCGCCACCAACTGCGCAATGCTGGCGTCGGCCTCGCCCTTCCAGCTTTGCAGGTCTTCGGACAGCGATACGTCGAGCGCAATTTGCGGCGATGCTGCGGTCACGCCGCCATCGGCGCACGACAGGCTGCGTCCGCGCAAGGGGCCGACAAGTTGTGGGCGGACATTGCGAACGAGCAACGTGCCGTAAAAGCTGATGTTGCGCCCGCGGCATCCCGCGGCCGCCACATTGGGCGCCACGAGCGCGAGCTTGCCGGTGAAGTCGCGGCGTAAATTGCCGCCGCCGTTCAACGCCGCGCCGACATTGCCCCACGGCGTTTCAACCCGTGCCCGGGCATCGCGCAGCACGACCGCCAGATCGGGCAAGGCGAACGGGTCGGTGCTGGTCGGGTCGCGAAACTTGTCGAGCGCCCCGAACGACAGACGGTCGTCGATGAAGCGGCCATAGAGCCTAACGCCCTCGGCGCGAATTTCGGTGACATAGGGGCCTGACCAGCCATAGCCGAGCAGTATCTCGACCTTTTTCGCGGTCAGGTCAGGGTTCGCAGGATCGCCGATCACGACATTCGACAGCCGTTCGCTGCGAAAGCCGATCGCGTCGATCTGATAGCGCGCCGCGACCCCGCGGCTGCCTAGCTGATCGGTGATGAAGCGGTCGGCGATCGGCTCGCGCGCGATCCACAAGCCGGCGACAACGACGATCACGGCGCCCGCGGTCAGCCAGCGTTTCTTGAACAATAGCGTCCGGTGCCGCCACTTCGGTCGTGACGCAGCCTCGCCGTCAGCCATGGCGCGGCCGCGATGCGCCAAATATCACGCCAAATATCATGCTGGACTGGAGGGCGGCAGATCGCGCCATTGCTTCAATTCGTCCCTCGAACCGCCGGTGTTCATGGGGAGCAACGCCGGAAATCCCTTTTCGCTGCAACAAATTGGTCCGGATTGCCATCCTGTGTTTCCTATGACCGTTGAGTGCGGCTCACAAGGCGGTTATTCGGGGGCGATGGCCGATGCCGACATGCCCGCCCCTTCCCCCAACCCTGCCCCCGATCATGCGGGCCACCGCGCCCGGCTGCGCGGGCGGCTGCTCGGCGGCGACGTCGATGGCATGGCGGATTATGAGCTGGTCGAATATCTGCTCGCGCTCGCCATTCCGCGCCGCGACACCAAGCCGCTGGCCAAGGCCCTGCTGCGCGAATTCGGCTCGCTGGCCCAATTGGTCAGCGCCGACCCCGAATCGCTGCGCCGCGTCGATGGGCTGGGCGATACCGCGATTGCCGCGCTGAAAATCGTTCAGGCCGCCAGCTTGCGGCTGCTCAAGGGCGAATTTCGCGACAAGCCTTTGCTGTCCAGCTGGGACGCGCTGCTCGACTGGCTGCGCGCCGACATGGGACCGATCGATGTCGAGCGCGTCCGCGTCCTCTATCTCAATTCACGCAACATGCTGATCCGCGACGAGCTGGCGAGCGAGGGATCGATCGACCAGTCGGCAATCTATGTCCGCGAAATCGTCAAACGCGCGCTCGAGCTTGGTGCCTCCGCGATCATTCTGGTCCACAACCACCCCAGCGGCAGCCCCGAACCCAGCCGCCAGGACATCGCGATCACCCGCGACATCGCCGATGCCGCGAGCCGGCTGGGGATTGCGTTGCACGACCATATCGTCGTCGGCGGGTCGGAGTATCGCAGCTTTCGGGCGATGGGACTGTTATAGCGCGTAAACGGATGCAGCCGCCGGATCGCTCCGACGGCTGCACCACCCCGCGGGAAGCCGTTTAGGCGCCGCGCGAAAGAAATCCGGTCAGTTCGGTCTTGTTGACCGCGCCCGACTTGTCGCCATCGGCGGCGGCAAACGCCTGGTCGATCCACGCCTTCACCTCGGCCGACTCGGGGTCGACGCCGGGCTCGGTCGCGGCGCGCAGCTTCTTCATCCACGCGGCGAATTCCATATTGTTCAGATCGCCATTGGCATCGGCGTCATAGGTCGGAAATTCCTTTTCGACGATCTGCGCGATCTGGGTCGGGGTTGCCGCCGTTCCCGCAGCCGGGGCGGGTTCGGTCGCTGCCGGCGGCGCCGAAGCGTCCGGGGCCGACGCCGGCGTCGTTGCCGGGTCCGTCGGCATGGTCGATTCAGGCACCGGAGCCGGTTCAGCGGCCGTCGTCGGCGCCGCCGAGTCGGCGGCGGGGGCGGTCGTCTGCGCCAGCACCGGGAAACTCACGGCGGCGGCACCGATCAAAAGCATCTGTTTCAACATGAAAATTCTCCTTTCGTGGCGACTTATCGCGGGCTTGCGACCCGTCGCCTTATTGATGGGGTATCAAAGCAACCGCCATGTTCGGCCATGGTTGCCGCACCGCGACATTTGGCGAAACGCCCCGTCCCTGCTACGGGGCGGCCCGGCGCGGATCCGCAGGGATTCCGCGATGGAGCGCCCTAAAAGGAAGGAAATTCAATGGTTCCGCGTTACGCCAGGCCGGAAATGACCGCGATCTGGTCGGCCGAGAATCGGTTTCGCATCTGGTTCGAGATCGAGGCGCACGCCACCGATGCCCTCGCCGAACTGGGAACTGTTCCAAAGTCCGCCGCGAAAGCCCTGTGGGACTGGTGGGCGACCAAGCCCGTCATCGACGTCGCGGCGATCGACGCGATCGAGGCGGTCACCAAGCATGACGTCATCGCCTTTCTGACCTGGGTGTCGGAAAATGTCGGCGAGGAAGCGCGCTTCATGCATCAGGGCATGACCAGCTCGGACGTCCTCGATACCTGTCTGGCGGTCCAGTTGGCCCAGGCGGCCGACATATTGATCGCCGACCTCGACGCGCTGCTCGCCGCGATCAAGCGCCGCGCCTTTGAGCATAAGCTCACCCCGACGATCGGGCGCAGCCATGGCATCCATGCCGAACCGGTGACGTTCGGACTCAAGCTGGCGCAGGCCTATGCCGAATTTGATCGCTGCAAGGCGCGCCTGATCGCCGCCCGCGCCGAAGTCGCCACCTGCGCAATCTCGGGCGCGGTCGGCACCTTCGCCAACATCGACCCGCGGGTCGAGGCGCATGTCGCCGCGAAGCTCGGCCTGTCGATCGAACCGGTGTCGACGCAGGTTATCCCGCGCGACCGCCATGCGATGTTCTTTGCCACGCTGGGCGTCGTCGCTGGTTCGATCGAGCGCTTGGCGACCGAAGTCCGCCACTTGCAGCGCACCGAAGTGCTGGAGGCCGAGGAATATTTCTCGCCGGGGCAAAAGGGCAGCTCGGCGATGCCGCACAAGCGCAACCCGATCCTGACCGAAAACCTGACCGGCCTCGCGCGCATGGTGCGCAGCGCCGTTGTCCCGGCGCTCGAAAATGTCGCGCTGTGGCACGAACGCGACATCAGCCATTCGTCGGTCGAACGCTTCATCGGTCCTGATGCCACGATCACCCTCGACTTCGCGCTGGGGCGGCTGACCGGAGTGATCGACAAGCTGCTGATCTATCCCGAACGGATGCAGAAAAATCTCGACCGCATGGGCGGCCTTGTTCATTCGCAGCGCGTCCTGCTGGCGCTGACCCAGGCCGGGGCGAGCCGCGAGGACAGCTACACCCTTGTCCAGCGCAACGCGATGCAGGTGTGGGAAAGCGACGGCCAATTGTCGCTGCTCGAACTGCTGAAAGCCGATGCCGATGTCATAGCGCGCCTGTCGGCCGAACAGCTGACGGAACTTTTCGACCTTGGCTATCATATGAAGCATGTCGACACGATCTTTGACCGTGTCTTCGGCGCGGCATAGGCTGGACTGGAAAGCCGCGCCAATCTGGCATAGGGTCCACCGACCGGACCGAATGAGGAGCAAGCGATAGTGGGTATCCTGCGGACGATTATCTGGGTCTTGCTGACGGCAATTCTTGTCGCATTTGCGGCGATGAATTGGGATCCCGTTGATGTAAAGATTTGGCCGGCGACTGAGCCTGCCAATGTTCTCATTTGGAGCACCAAGCTCCCCGCTGTGATCTTGATTTCATTCCTTGTCGGTTTTCTGCCCACATGGTTTGCGCTGCGCACCACCCGCTGGTCGCTGAAACGCCGCCTCGATACGAGCGAACGCCAGCTGGCCGACATGCGGGCGCTGGCCAATCGTCCCGTGGAGCCTGCACCGGCGACCACCCCTGCCCCCACGCCCGGTACCGCGTCACCCACCTTGCCACTGGATATCCCATGAGCTCGCCGCTTTATCTCGCCATCGATCATCCGCACCTCGACGCCGCGGTCACGCTGGCGCAAAAGGTGCGGCATCATGTCGGCGGGCTAAAGCTCGGCCTCGAATTCTTCTGCGCCAACGGCCACCACGGCGTCCATGAAATGGCCAAGCTGGGGCTGCCGATCTTTCTCGACCTGAAGCTCCACGACATTCCCAACACGGTTGCCAAGGCGATTCAGGCGCTCCGCCCGCTCGAACCGGCCATTTTGACCGTGCACGCCGCGGGCGGCCGCGCGATGCTGGAGGAAGCCAAGGCGGTGGCGGGTCTGAACACCAAAGTCGTCGCGGTGACCGTGCTGACCAGTCTCGACGCCCCCGACCTCGACGACATCGGCGTCGGCGGCACCCCGCACGATCAGGTCGTCCGCCTCGCCGCGCTCGCGCGCCAGGCCGGGCTCGACGGCATCGTCTGCTCGGGTCAGGAGGTGAAGGCAGCGCGCAAGGCGTGGCCGGGCGGCTTTTTTGTCGTCCCCGGGGTGCGTCCGTCGAACGGCAGCGCGGGCGACCAGAAACGTGTCGTTACCCCGGCCCAGGCGATGGCCGATGGCGCATCGATCCTGGTGGTCGGCCGCCCGATCAGCCAGTCGCCCGACCCCGACCTTGCCGCGCGCGAAATCGAAGCGACGCTGTAAGACCCAACACATCCGCCCGTATCGGTCATTGCGAGGAGCGGAGCGACGAAGCAATCTCCAGCCATCGATCATGCGCCAGCCCGATGGCTGGAGATTGCTTCGCTTCGCTCGCAATGACGCCAACCGAGTTCAAATATGTCCCTCCTCGTCAAAATCTGCGGCCTGTCCACTCCCGAAACCGTCGATGCGGCCATCGAGCTGGGGGCGACGCACATCGGTCTGGTTCACTATGAGCCGAGCTCGCGCCACGTCGCCCTGAAAACCGCCGCCGAATTGCGCAAGCGCGCCGGGCGCCACGTCCAGGTCGCGCTGCTGCTGGTCAACGCCTCGCAGCAACTGACCGCCGACGCGCTGGCTGCGGTGCGGCCCGACATCATCCAGTTCCACGGCAACGAAACCCCCGAATGGCTCGCCGTCGTGAAACGGCTGGTGCCAACGCAAGTATGGAAAGCCGTCGGCCTGAAAGACGCCGGCACGCTGGAGCGGGTCCAGAAATATCATGGTATCGCCGACCGCATCCTGTTCGACGCCCCGGCGGCCGCGATGCCGGGCGGCACCGGCACGCGCTTTGACTGGTCGCTGCTCAAAAACCATCGCCATACAATGGACTGGGGCGTCGCGGGCGGCCTGACCCCCGCCAACGTCGCCGAAGCGATCGCCGCCACCGGCGCGCCGCTGGTCGATGTGTCGTCGGGGGTCGAAAGCGCCCCGGGTGTGAAGGATGTGGACAAGATGGCGGCTTTCCTTAAAGCGGCGCGATCATGAGCACCCAGCCCAACAGCTATCGCAGCCAGCCCGACGAGCGCGGCCATTTCGGTATCTTTGGCGGCCGTTTCGTCGCCGAGACGCTGATGCCGCTCGTCCTCGACCTCGAACGCGAATATCGCGCGGCGCAAAACGACCCGGCTTTCGCCGCCGAATTCGACGATCTGCTCACCCATTATGTCGGCCGCCCCAGCCCGCTTTATTATGCCGAGCGGCTGACCGAGGAACTGCGCAAGGACGCGCCCGCGGGCAAGGGCGCGCAAATCTGGTTCAAGCGCGACGAACTCAACCACACCGGCGCGCACAAGATCAACAATTGCATCGGCCAGATTCTGCTCGCGCGCCGCATGGGCAAGACGCGGATCATCGCCGAGACAGGCGCGGGCCAGCATGGTGTCGCCACCGCGACCGTCTGCGCCCGCTTTGGCCTGCCCTGCGTCATCTATATGGGCGCGCGCGACATGGAGCGGCAGCAGCCGAACGTGTTCCGCATGAAGCTGCTCGGCGCCGAGGTGATCGGGGTCGAAAGCGGCGCCCGGACGCTGAAGGACGCGATGAACGAGGCGCTGCGCGACTGGGTCGCCAACGTCCATGATACGTTTTACATCATCGGCACTGCCGCCGGCCCGCACCCCTATCCCGAACTCGTCCGCGATTTTCAGAGCGTGATCGGCAAGGAAGCACGCGCGCAATTGCTCGAACGCACCGGTCGCCTGCCCGACCTGCTCGTTGCCGCGATCGGCGGCGGGTCGAACGCGATCGGCCTGTTCCACCCCTTCCTCGACGATCCCTCGGTCCAGATGCTCGGCGTCGAAGCCGCCGGGCACGGGCTCGACAAGGAACATGCCGCCAGCCTCGCGGGCGGCGCCCCCGGCATCCTCCACGGCAATCGCACCTATCTGCTGCAGGACGAGGACGGGCAGATCGACGAAGCGCATTCGATCAGCGCCGGGCTCGATTATCCCGGTATCGGCCCCGAACATGCGTGGCTGCGCGACGTCGGCCGCGTCGATTACACCAGCGCGACCGACAAAGAAGCGCTCGACGCCTTCCAGCTGCTCTGCCGGACCGAAGGCATCATCCCGGCGCTTGAACCCGCGCACGCGATTGCGGCGGTCGCCAAGGTGGCGCTGGAAATGGACCGCGACGCGATCATCGTCGCCAATTTGTGCGGCCGCGGCGACAAGGACATCTTCACGGTCGCCGAAGCGTTGGGGACGCAGATATGAGCCGCTTTGCCGCCGCCTTCGCCAAATCCCATCCGGCGCTCGTCACCTTCGTCACCGCCGGTGACGGCGACACCGCCGCCATTCTCGACGCGCTCGTCGCCGGGGGCGCTGATGTGATCGAACTCGGGATGCCGTTCACCGATCCGATGGCCGACGGCCCGGCGATCCAGGCGGCGAACCTGCGCAGCTTTGCGGCGGGAACGACCACCGCCGACATCCTCGCGATCGCTGCGGCTTTTCGCGCCCGACATCCCGACATTGCGCTCGTCCTGATGGGCTATGCCAATCCGATGACGGTGCGCGGCGCCGACTGGTTCGCGGCCGTCTGCAAGGATGCGGGCGTCGACGGCGTCATCTGCGTCGATATTCCGTTTGAGGAAGACGACAGCCTTGGCCCTGCGCTCCGCGCCGCCGGAGTCGACCAGATCCGCCTCGCCACCCCGACGACCGACGCGGCGCGCCTGCCCGCGGTGCTCGATGGCGCGGGCGGTTTCCTCTATTACGTCAGCGTCGCCGGCATCACCGGGCTGCAACAGGCGGCGCAGGCAAGCATCGAAGACGCCGTCGCGCGCCTCCGCACCCAGACCGACCTGCCGATCGCGGTCGGTTTCGGTGTTCGCACCCCCGATCAGGCGGCGCAGATCGCCCGGGTGGCCGATGGCGTGGTCGTCGGTTCGGCGCTGGTCGAACTCGTCGCGCAGCACGGCGCCGGCGCGCCGCGCCATATCGAAACCTTCACCCGCAGCCTGGCCGCTGCTATCCATGGCGCAAAGGAGATCGCCGCATGAGCTGGCTCGACCGCGTCCGCAACGCCCTGCCTTTCGCCGCCAAGCGCGATACCGCCGACAATCTGTGGCACAAATGCCGCCAGTGCCAGCAGATGGTGTTCGTCAAGGAATGGGAGGACAATCTCAACGTCTGCCCGCGCTGTGACCATCATGACCGCATCGGGGCGACCGAACGTTTTGCACAATTGTTCGACGGCGGTTCGCACGAACTCCTGCCCGCCCCCGCCGCCCCCGAAGATCCGCTGAAATTCCGCGACACCAAAAAATATGTCGACCGGATCAAGGCTGCGCGCGTGGCGACCGGCGATCGCGACGCCTATCAGAACGCCTTTGGCCGCATCGCGGGCCAACCCGCAGTGATCGGCGTCCAGGATTTCGCCTTCATGGGCGGGTCGATGGGCGTCGCAGTCGGCGAAGCCTTTGTTGCGGGCGTCGAACAGGCGATCAAACGGCGCTGCCCCTATATCGCGATTACCGCCGCGGGCGGGGCGCGGATGCAGGAAGGCACGCTATCGCTGATGCAGATGCCGCGCGCCACGGTGGCGCTCGCGCGCCTGCGCCGCGCCGGCCTGCCCTATATCGTGCTGCTCACCGATCCGACGACCGGCGGCGTCACCGCCAGCTACGCAATGCTCGGCGATGTCCAGATCAGCGAACCCAAGGCGCTGATCGGTTTCGCCGGCCAGCGCGTGATCGAGAATACGATCCGCGAAAAACTGCCCGAAGGGTTTCAGCGCGCCGAATATCTGCTCGATCACGGGATGATCGACATGGTGGTGCATCGCAAGGAATTGCCCGAAACGCTGGGACGACTGATTGGCTATCTGGCGCCGGAAAAGGCGGCTTAGGGTCACCGACAATCTGTCTCTTCCCTCGTCACCCCGGACTTGATCCGGGGCCCCTGCCACCGGCGCAGTGAATGGATGCCGGATCAAGTCCGGCATGACGAAGACGAGGAAGGTCTGACGGCAATTTCAGGATCAAGGCTCTAACAATGCCCGACCACGCCCACTCCTCCGACCCCGCAGTCCAGACCCAGCTCGACCGCCTCGCCGCGTTGTCGCCGGGCCGCGACATCCTCGGCCTTGAGCGCATCGCCGAACTTTGCGCCCGCCTCGGCAACCCGCACAATGACCTCCCGCGCATCTTTCACGTCGCTGGCACCAACGGCAAAGGCTCGACCTGCGCCTATCTGCGCTCGATCCTCGAAGCGCAGGGGCGCCGCGTCCACAGTTACACCAGCCCGCATCTCGTCCGCTTCAACGAGCGTATCCGCCTTGCCGGAACGCTGATCGATGACGCGCTGCTCGCGGCGTTGCTCCACGAAGTGCTCGACGTCGCCGCCGACCTGCAAGCCAGCTTCTTCGAAGTAACCACCGCCGCCGCTTTCCTTGCCTTTGCGCGCATCCCCGCCGACGATTGCATTATCGAGGTTGGTCTGGGCGGCCGCCTTGACGCCACCAACATCATCCCCGCCCCGGCGGTCTGCGGCATCGCCTCGCTCGGCATCGATCATGAAGCGTTCCTGCTGGCCCCCGAAGAAGGCGTGCCAGCCGAGGCGATCGAACGCATCGCCTGGGAGAAGACCGGGATCTTCAAGCCGGGTGCGGCGCTGGCCACGCTTGCTTATCCCGATCATGTGATGAAGCTGGTCCGCGACCGCGCCGCCGCAGTCGATGGCACGCTATTTTCAGAAGGCGATGGATGGGCTGTCGTCCCCGAGACCAACGGCTTCCGCTGGCAATCGAACCGCGGTTCGATTGCGCCGACCCTTCGTTCGCGCATGGCGGGCGCGCATCAGATGCGCAATGCCGGTCTCGCGATTGCCATGCTGCGCAGCACCGCAGAGCCGCAACCGAGCGGCGATGACATCGGCAAGGGTATCGCCACAGCTTTCTGGCCGGGCAGGATGCAGCGATTGGGCGACGGGCCGCTCACTAAGTTGCTGCCCGACGGCACGGACATCTGGCTCGACGGCGGCCATAATCCCGATGCGGGTGCGGCGCTCGCAATGGCGCTAGCCGACCAGCCGCAACTGCACATTGTCTGCGGGCTGTTGGGCAACAAGGATGCCATGGGTTTCCTATGTCCCTTCGCCGACAAAATCGCGTCGTTTCAGGCGGTGCCGATCCCGGGCCATGATGATCACGATCCCAAAAATCTGTGCCATTGGGTCCAAAGCGAGCTGGGCATCGCCGACACGCAACCGTGCGATGATGTGGCGGCGGCGCTCGCGTTCATCGCTGCGCACCGCCCCGCCGCAGACGTCCTCATCTGCGGTTCGCTTTACCTCGCCGGTGATGTCCTGCGCCGCAACGACGAGCTGCCCGACTAAACTGCCTGCGCAGGCTTGCCGGTCCACGCCATGACGCTGCCCACCACGACCGCAACCAGCGACGACGCCATCACATAGCCCGCAAGCTCCAACTGCTGCGCCAACAACACCCCGACCAGCCCCGCGACGATCAGAATGAAACCGGTGATGCGGATCGCCCCGACGGGCTGCCGCAACCGCTGGTCATCGACGACCTCGGCCTGCCGGACGCCTTCAACGACATAGCCCTTGCTCCACAGGAGCCACAGCAGCAGCATCCCCGGGATCGCCGCCGCCACCGTGAAGCCCCAGAAAATAACCCAGCCAAAATTTTCGGCGACGATGCCCGCCGGTCCCGCCATGAACGTCCGCCCGACCCCGGCGAACGACGACAGCAGCGCAAATTGTGTGGCGGTGTAGGCGATGTTCGACAGCCCCGACAAATAGGTCGCGAACACCGTAAGCCCGATGCCGCTCGTCACATTTTCGGTCACGATCGCCGCGACCATCATCCAGTAATTGTCGCCGGTGGCGGCCAGGATCATGAACATGACGTTCGAGAACATCATCATAAAGCCGGAGATCACGAGCGCGCGGCCCATCCCCAGCCACAGCAAGAATGGCGCGCCGAGCGCCGATCCGACGATCAGCGCGCCAAAGCCCCACAGCTTGTTGGCCGAAATATAATCGAGGTCGGCAAAGCCCAGATCGACGATCATCGGCCCCAGCATCGCCTGCCCCATCGCATCGCCGACCTTGTACACCAGCACGAAGCCGAGGATCAGGAAGGCGCCGTGGCGGCTCAAAAACTCGCGGAATGGATTGACTACCGCCTCGGTCAGCCATTGCCCCGCCTTCATGCCCGACGCCTGCGCGAAACGATCGACGAACTTACCTGGCCCCGCCCACAGCGCGCCGATAATAGCAGGAACGATGCAGAACCCCGTTAGCGCATACGCAGTCGCCCAGCCCAGCCCGAGCCCCTCGGTCGACGCAAAATAGATCGTCCCGGCGCCCGCGATCAGATTGCCGGTGCGATAGCCGAACTGATTGGTCGCGATGCCATGGGCGAACTCGTCGTCCTCGAGGATTTCGATGCGATAGGCATCGATAACGATGTCCTGCGTCGCCGACAGAAAGGCGGTGATCAGCGCCCAGATGGCGAACTGGCCGATGTCGCCGGGTTGCGGATTGCTCGCCCCCAATTGCCAGATCGCGACGAACAGCAGCGCCTGAATGAAGAACAGCCACCCGCGCCTTTGCCCGAATGTTCTGGTCAAAAAAGGGATCGGCAATTTGTCGACGAGCGGCGCCCACAGGAATTTGATCGTGTAGGGAATGCCGAGCGCGACCGCAAAACCGATCGTCGCGGTATCGATACCGACTTTCGCCAGCCAGAAGGTCATCGTTGCGATCAACAGAGTCAGCGGAAAGCCGCTCGAGATGCCGAGCAGGAACGTCACCATCGGGTTCTTCCGCAGATAGGGGCGAAAGGCCGGGACCGACAAGGCGACGATTACCAGCCCGACCAGCACCGCGACAAAAATCAAAAACCGGATCAGATCAATCGACATTCCATGCTCCCGCGCATCCGTCGTCGCGGATGCGAATATGCTGATCGCTTGGCCTAAAGCGTCGGGGGCAAATTGGAAGCGGCTATTTGGCCGGTCGGCTGATCCAGCGCACGGCTTCCACTGGGCCGTGATCGACGCGTTGCAGGACAACGGCCCAGCGATCGGCGCCGGGTTGATTTGCGATCGCAGCGGGGATCGCGGCGCTGCACACGCCTTTCCGGGAACAGGCCACCGCGACTTCGTTCAGCACGACATTGGTATAACCAAGCCGTCGCTGACCATTCTCGCCGGCCTGGATCCCGACATCGCGGCGGGCGGCCACGGCAATGAAATTCAGCTCGCTGTGCGGGGCTGCCTGTCCCGCCGTGATGCGGCCGCCCGTCTGCGTCAGGGTCATCGGCGGGCCTTTGCGTGCTCCGGCTATCAGTCGGCGAAGTTGCCGCTCGTCTGACCCAACGACCGCCTGACGTGCCTGGACCACCGCCTCCGGCGTATAGACCCCGCCGCCGGGCAGGCCGCGCGCAGCATAGCGTCGCTGACGCGCATCGTTTGCCGCGCGGGCCAGCGTGTCTTTCCAGCCCAGTCGATCCCAGTATGTCACCGGACGACTGATCGCGACAACGGCGGTCGCACGGTCGATCTTTTCCAGAACGCGGTCGGCTGGTGGACATGACGAACAGCCTTGGCTGGTGAACAGTTCGACCAGCACCGGTGGTCCATTTTCCGCGCTCGGTCGTGATTGCGCGGCGGCCAGACTTTCTTCAGGAGCGAGCGTCACGAGCGCCACTACCGCCGTTGCGCCAAGCGCGGCGAGAAAAATCGGGTTCGTCTTCACACTATTTCCCTTCGCCCGAGCATGTGGGTCTATCGGGAAAGTTCGACCGCAGTGGCCGAAAGGTTACCGGTTACGCCGGTTCGGGTCGCCAATAAGTCAACAGCCCGCTGACCTTGCGCGGCGCCTGGTTCTTGCACGTCATCGTTTCGACCGCGCGCAATGCGCTCACCAATGCCGACGCGCTGTGCGGCTTGCTCAGACAGGCTACCGCGATGTCGGCAGCGTCTTCGGGGCATTTGCCCGTCACCAACAGCACCGCAATGCCGCGATCGCGCGCCAATCGCGCCACTTCGCGGCCGGTCATATGCCCCGCCAGCCCCAGGTCGAGGACCAGCGCGTCGATCTGTTCGTCGGCGATGATCGGCACCGCTGCCTCGCCCGAATCGACCGTCGCGACGATGTCGTACCCGCTGTGTTTCAGCGTCCGCTCATTATCGAACGCGACCAGCGGATCATCCTCGATGATCAGCAGCCGCTTGATGCAGGACGGGCGGGACGCAAAGAGCATATTCATTCCCTTTAACCGCGCCATGACGCGCTCGGCACGGTCGTGCAAGATTGCTTCTGCTTGCCATCGACGAAGCGACACTTTTCCGGCTATGAGCGTGATCACAAGGCAACACTATTGCCCGCATAACGACAAGAAAGCCGTACCCGTTCCCATGACCACCCGTCGACCTCCCCGCGCCGCCCCGCGCTCAGCGCCCAAGTCCGCTGGCGACCGCGACGCGCCGAAAGGCCGCCGCGCCGCGCGCGGTGCCGCCTCGGCGCTCAAAGCCAAGCCCGCCGACGCCGAACGCGACGAGGACGGCCCGCAGCGGATCGCCAAGCTGCTCGCGCGCGCCGGGGTCGGCTCGCGCCGCGATGTCGAGCGGATGGTCGAGGAAGGGCGGATCGCGCTGAACGGTGTCGTCGTGGTCCAGCCCGCGCCGCTGCTGACCTCGCTCGAAGGGCTGACGGTCGATGGCAATCCGGTCGCCAAGCCGGTTTCGACGCGCCTCTACCGCTTTCACAAGCCTGCTGGCTGCATCACCGCAGCGCGCGACCCCAAGGGGCGCAAGACGATTTACGATATATTGCCCAAGGACCTGCCGCGGCTGATGCCGGTCGGCCGCCTCGATTATAACACCGAGGGCTTGCTGCTGCTGACCAATGACGGTGAATTCAAGCGCCAGCTCGAACTGCCCGCCAGCGGGGTCGAGCGCACCTATCGCGCCCGCGCCTTTGGCGACATCAGCCAGGATCAGCTGGAGGAACTCGCGATGGGGATCACCATCGACGGGGTGACCTATGGCAAGATCGACGCCAATCTGGAACGCCGCACCGGGCGCAACCAATGGGTCGAAATGACGCTGACCGAGGGCAAGAACCGCGAAGTCCGCAAGGTGCTCGAACATTTCGGCTTGCAGGTCAGCCGCCTGATCCGCACCCGTTACGGTGCGTTCGAACTCGACGGTTTGCCGATGAGCGCGGTCGATGTTGTGCCGCGCGACGAATTGTTCAAATTCCGCCGGCATATGGGCTGAGCGCGATGCGAGTCATTTCCGGCGAATGGCGCGGCCGCAAGCTGCTGGCGCCCAAAGGCGACGCAACGCGCCCGACCGCCGACCGCACCCGCGAGACCCTGTTCTCGATGCTGACCAGCCGCCTGGGCAGTTTCGAGGGGCTGGTCGTCGCCGACCTGTTCGCCGGGTCGGGCGCGCTCGGCATCGAAGCCCTGTCGCGCGGCGCCGCGACCTGCCTGTTCGCCGAACAGGACCGTGACGCCCTCGACGTGCTGCGCGGAAATTTGTCCAGCCTGGGCGCGGCCGGGCGCGCCGATGTCCGCGCCGGGTCGGTGCTCGGGCTGGGTCCGGCACCGCGCGCCTATGACCTGCTGATGCTCGACCCGCCCTATGGCACCGGCGCCGCCAGCGTCGCGCTCGATAAATTGAACCGCCTCGGCTGGATCGGCCCCGATAGCTGGGTGTCGGTCGAAACCGCGCACAGCGAAACCATCGACGTGGCCGGATTCACCATCGACGCCGATCGCAAGGTGGGCAAGGCGCGGCTGACATTGCTGCGGCTTGCATAACAACCCGCCGCGCTAAGCTGGACAGCGCCGCCGCTGTTCCCTAATCGTTCGCGCGTGACCATGCCCCCTGCCTCGCTGCCCGACCTGCCCCCACCCGATCCGTCGGACCCGCCCTATCTGCAAGGATTGAACGGGCCGCAGCGGCAGGCGGTGCTGACCACCGAAGGCCCGGTGCTGATGCTCGCGGGCGCCGGGACCGGCAAGACCGCGGCGCTGACCGCGCGGCTGGGCCACATCATCGCGACGCGGCGCGCCTGGCCGTCCGAAATTCTCGCGGTCACCTTTACCAACAAGGCGGCGCGCGAGATGCGCGAGCGGATCGGGCGCATGATGGGCGACGCGGTCGAGGGCATGGCGTGGCTCGGCACCTTTCACAGCATCGCGGCCAAGATGCTGCGCCGCCACGCCGAATTGGTGGGCCTGCAAAGCAATTTCACCATCCTCGACACCGACGACCAGCTGCGCGTGCTCAAACAGCTGATCCAGGCCGACGGCCTCGACGAAAAGCGCTGGCCCGCGCGCCAACTGGCGGGGCTGATCGACAAATGGAAGAACCGCGGCCTCGTCCCGTCCGATCTCGACGCCGCCGACAAGGAATCCTACGCCGACGGCAAGGGGCAGCATTTCTACGCGCTGTATCAGGCGCGGCTGAAGACGCTCAACGCCTGCGATTTCGGCGACCTGTTGCTCCACATGCTGGTGATCCTGAAAAACCATCGCGATGTGCTGGCGCAGTATCAGGACCGCTTCAAATATATCCTGGTCGACGAATATCAGGACACCAATGCCAGCCAGTATTTGTGGCTGCGCCTGCTCGCGCAAACCCGGAAAAATATCTGCTGCGTCGGCGATGACGACCAGTCGATCTATTCATGGCGCGGCGCCGAGGTTGCGAACATCCTGCGCTTTGAGAAGGATTTTCCCGGCGCGACGGTGATCCGCCTTGAACAAAATTACCGCTCGACGCCCCAGATCCTCGCCGCCGCCTCGGCGCTGATCGCGCAGAACAGCGGGCGGCTGGGCAAGACGTTGTGGACCGATCTCGATCCCGGCGACAAGCTGCGCGTCGTGGGGGTGTGGGACGGGCCGGAGGAAGCGCGGCGGATCGGCGAGGAGCTGGAAACGCTTCAGCATCGTCAGGTCAGCCTCGACCGCGCCGCCATCCTCGTTCGCGCGCAGTTTCAAACCCGCGAGTTTGAGGACCGCTTCATTGCGATCGGCATGCCCTACCGCATCGTCGGCGGCTTTCGTTTCTACGAACGCGCCGAGATTCGCGACGCCCTCGCCTATCTCCGCCTCGTCCAGTCGGCGGCCGATGATCTGGCGTTCGAGCGCATCGTCAACACGCCGAAACGCGGGCTTGGCGACAAGGCGCTCCAGCGGATCCACCAGTTCGCGCGCCACGAACAGGCCTCGCTGCTCCACGCCGCGGCGCGCCTGATCGAAACCGACGAGCTGACCCCCCAGGCGCGCCGCCAGCTCGCCAATTTCGTCACACAAATGCGCGGTTGGCAGGAAAAGGCAAACCAGCTGTCGCACCCCGAGTTGACCCAGCTGATCCTCGACGAATCGGGCTACACCGCGATGCTCCAGGCCGACCGCAGCGTCGAGGCCGCGGGGCGGCTCGAAAACCTGTCCGAACTCGTCCGCGCGATGGAGGAATATCAAACGCTCGAGGAATTCCTCGAACATGTCAGCCTGGTGATGGACCGCGACACCAACGACACGACCGAAACCGTCACCATCATGACGATCCACGCCGCGAAAGGCCTTGAGTTCGACCATGTCTTTCTGGCCGGGTGGGAGGATGGCGTGTTCCCGTCGCAGCGGTCGATGGACGAAGGCGGCACCGCCAGCCTCGAGGAAGAACGCCGGCTCGCCTATGTCGCGATCACCCGCGCCCGCCAGCGCGCCAGCATCTACCACGCCGCCAACCGCCGCATCTACGGCCAGTGGATGAGCAGCATCCCCAGCCGCTTCATCGCCGAAATCCCGCCCGAACATATCGACAGCGAAAACAGCTTCGGTGGTGGTGCGAGTTTGTGGCGCGCCAACTGGTCGGCGCAGGGCGATCCCTTCGCGCACGTCGCAGAACGCCAACCGTCGCGGATCATGACGCGCGGCCCGGCGTGGCAGCGCGCCGTCGCCGGGTCATCGACGATCACCCGCGCCCCCGCGCCCAGCGAGAAAGGCCCGGCGGCATCGGTTGGCGCCAAGCCGCGCGCCGACCTGGCCATCGGCATGCGCGTGTTCCACGAAAAATTCGGCTATGGCGAAATCGCCGACATCGACGGCAACAAGCTGGAAGTGGCGTTCGAACAGGCCGGCAGCAAGCGGGTTTTGGACAGCTTCGTCCAGCGCGCTTGAGCCTATTGTCAACTAGAACAGTTATGATATGCCATCCCACGCGGCCATCGAGTCGCGTTTTGGGAGAATCTTCAATGAAAATGAAGCTCTTAGCGGGCGTGATGGCGCTCGCCCTGGTCGGCTGTTCGGAACAATCTTCCGAAGATGCGGCGGTTTCCGAGACGTCCGCCACCGAAAGCCCTGCCGCCGCTGATGCGGCCGCCGATGATGTCGTCGCCCCCCGCATCGGCATCGAAGCCGCCCCCGGTGTCGCCTTCGACTATGCCTACACCTTCCGCCTTGCCGACGACCGTATAGCGAAGGTGCAGGAGGATCATGCCGCCGCCTGCGAAACGCTTGGTGTCCAGCGGTGCCGCATCGTCGACGTCCGCTACCAGCTAAGCGACGAAAAGCTCGTCGAGGCGCAAACCCAGTTCAAGCTCGACCCCGGCATCGCCCGCAGGTTCGGCGCCAACGCGATCGCCAGCGTCGAAAAGGCCGAAGGCGTGCTCGCCGACGCCAGCGTGGCCGGTGAAGACGTCGGCACCGAAATCCTCGCCTCGCAACAGCGCAGCGCCGGGTCGGAAGCCGAAATCGCACGCATCGAGGAGCGTCTGAAGTCAGGCGGGCTCGACAAGCGCGAACGCGCCGAGCTGCTCGCGCAGATCAGCCAGCTGCGCGGGCAGCTCGGTGATGAACGTCAAAGCCGCCGCACGGGCGAAGCCCGCATCGCGTGGACCAGCGTCGCGTTCAACTATGTCAGCGACGGCGGCCTGCCCGGCATTGGCCGCGAAAACCCCTTCGCCAACGCTGGCGAGACGCTGGTGCGCAGCGGCAGCACCGCGCTGACCATTGTCCTGACGCTGGGCGCCGCAATCCTGCCGTGGGGCATCCTGCTGGCGCTGCTCGTCGCCATCTGGCGGAGCCGGTTCGTCAGCGCGGTTCGCGCGCAATTGCGAAGCAAGCCGTCGGCGACCGATCCAGCGACCCCGCCCGCGGGCTGACGCACGACAGGGCGTCGCTTGCAAAGGTCCACCGCCGCGTTATGGCAAAGGCCATGACGGGGCAGGCAACATGGCTGGACCAGGCACGCGACGCCCATCGCCGCGGCGATGCCGCGGCGGAAACCGCGGCGCTCGACGGCGCGATCCGCGCCGATCGCGGCAATATCGCCGCCATGCTCGCCATGGCTGAACTCAAGCGCCGTCTGGCCGACGACCGCGCCGCCGGGAGCTTCTATCGCCTCGCGCTCGGCACCGCCGCCCAGGCACAGAGCATCCCGCCCGCCCTTCATCCCGGGCTGCAACGCGCCGAACAATTTCTGGCCGCCACCGAGCGCGCCTATGCCGATCATCTGCTCAGCCAGTTGCGCGGCGCGGGCATTGATGCCGCCAGCGCGGCGCCGCGCGTCGCCGCGGCGCTCCGCATGCTGGCCGGCGAACAGCCGCTTTATCTGCAGCAGCCCAGCATGTTCTATTTCCCCGGCCTGGCCCAGCGCCCGTTTTTCGACCGCGCCGATTTCGCGTGGGTCGATGCCATCGAGGCCGCGACCGACGCCATCCGCGCCGAATTGCTGGCCTTGATCGACCATGCCGCCGATCGTTTCGGTCCCTATGTCACCGCCAGCGCCGATCGCCCGCCGCCCAATAATCCGCTGCTCGATAAACCCGATTGGGGCGCTGCCTGGCTTTGGAAAGATGGCGCGATCGCCGATGGCATCGACATGCTGTGCCCCGCCGCCCTCGCCGCGCTGTCGCTTGCCCCGCAACCGGTGATCCCCGGCCGCGCGCCGCTCGCGCTGTTTTCGCGGCTGACCCCCGGCACCCATATCCAGCCGCATCACGGCATGCTCAACACGCGGCTGATTTGTCATCTGCCGCTGGTTGTGCCCGACGGGTGCGGGCTGCGCGTCGGCGCCGAAACGCGCCATTGGGCCGAAGGCGAACTGCTGATCTTTGACGACAGTTTTGAACATGAAGCGTGGAACCGCGGCACCAGCGACCGCACCATCCTGCTGTTCGAAATCTGGCGGCCCGATATCGACGCCGATGAGCGCGAGCAGCTGACCCGCATTTTTTCCGCCATCGACAGCTATTCGGAACAATAGACCAAGGGACAGGACGACGATGATCAACCCGGGAATGGACGCCGACATTTATGACGCCTTCATGGAACAGCTGCAGCGCTATGTCCGCGAACGCTTGATCCCGGCGGAGGACCAACTCGAAGAACTTGGCCGCGTTCCCGACGACATCTTGGCGGAAATGCGCGACATGGGCCTGTTCGGGGTGACCATGCCCGAACAATATGGCGGCGCCGGAATGAACATCAGCCAATATGTCGGCTTCATCCGCGAGATCGCTTATGCCTCGCCCGCCTATCGTTCGATCGTGTCGATCAATATCGGCATGGTGTGCAAATCGCTGGTCGGCTTTGGCACCGAGCAGCAGAAGGAGCATTGGCTGCCCAAGCTGGCGATGGGCAGCATCGCCGCCTTTGGCCTGACCGAACCCGACAGCGGGTCGGACAGCGCTGCGATGAAGACCCGCGCGGTGCGCGACGGCAATGGCTATGTGCTCAACGGCACCAAGCGTTATATTACCAACGCCCCGTTTGCCGATATGATCTTGATCATGGCGCGCACAAATGCCGAGGCGCTGCCCAAGAACGCGCATGTCAGCGCCTTCCTTGTCCCGCGCGATGCCCCCGGTGTCTCGATCGGCAAACCCGACGGCAAGATGGGCCAGGCCGGATCGCAGATCGCCGACGTCATATTGGACGATGTCCATGTCGACGGCGATGCGCTGCTTGGCGGCGAAGAAGGAATCGGCTTCCGTGCCGCGATGCAGAGCCTCGACAACGGGCGCCTGTCGGTTGCTGCTGCCAGCGTCGGCTATGCCAAGCGCATGCTCGATGCGGGCCTGAAATATGCCATGGAACGCAAGGCGTTCGGCGAACCGATCGCTAATTTTCAGCTGATTCAAGCGATGCTGGCCGACAGCAAGGCCGAAATCTATGCCGCCGAATGTATGCTCGCCGACGCTTGCGCGCGCGCCGACCGCGGTGAAAAAATCCTTGTCGAGGCGGCGGCGACCAAGATGTTTGCCAGCGAAATGTGCGGGCGCGTTGCCGACCGGGTGGTGCAGATCCACGGCGGTGCGGGATACCTCAAGGAATATCTGGCCGAACGCTTCTATCGCGACTGCCGCATTTACCGGATTTATGAAGGAACGACCCAGATCCAACAGCTAGTCATTGCGAAGAACATGATCCGCGACTACGCGGGGTAAGTCTGTATGATCGCGGGAGAAAGGTCGCTGGTGGAGCCGAGGGGAATCGAACCCCTGACCTCTGCAGTGCGATTGCAGCGCTCTCCCATCTGAGCTACGGCCCCGCGACGGCGGCGTATTAACGGCACAGCCGAACAGTGGCAACGGCTTTTCTGATCAGAGCCTTCACCGCCACGCGAAATCAGGGAATGGGGGTTCCGATGAGCAAAGCCTGGCATTTGACCAGCCGTCCGCAAGGATTGCCGACGATGGACAATTTCGCGCTCCGCGACTTGCCCGACGGTCCGCTGGAAGCCGACCAGTTGCGGGTCCGCAACCTGTGGCTGTCGGTCGATCCCTATATGCGCGGCCGGATGAACGACGCCAAAAGCTATGCCGCGAGTTTCCAGATCGACCAGCCGATGACCGGCGGCGCGATCGGCGAGGTGACCGAAAGCCGCATGGAGGGTTTCGCGCCCGGCGACCTGATCCTGCACATGGGCGGTTGGCGCGACGGCGGCATTGTCGGCCTCGACATGATGCCCAATAAGCTGCCTGCCGAAGCACTGGCGGCGGGGCTGACCCCGCAGACCTTCCTGCACAATATGGGGCTGACCGGGGGCACCGCGTGGATCGGCCTGCTGCGCGTCGCCGCGGCCAAGCCCGGCGACACGATATTCGTCTCGGCGGCGGCGGGCGCGGTGGGATCCGCGGTCGTCCAGATCGCCAAAGCGCGCGAGATGACCGTCATCGGATCGGCGGGCGGCGGCGAAAAATGCGCCTGGGTCAAGGATCTGGGCGCCGATGCGGTGGTCGATTACAAGGCGGGACCGGTCTTGGCGGGATTGGCGCAAGCACTCGATCAACTGGGCAAGCCCGGGATCGACGTCTATTTCGACAATGTCGGCGGCGAGCATCTCGACGCCGCCTTTGCGACCGCCAATGATTTCGCGCGCTTTGCGATCTGCGGGATGATCGACGTCTATAACGACGGCAAAGCGCAGGACATGAAATACCTGATCCGCACGATCCCGGCCCGCATCCGCATGGAAGGCTTTATCTACACCGACCAGTTCTTCGACTGCATGGAAGAATTTTACGCCGACATGGGCGCCCTGATCGCCAGCGGCGCGGTGACGATGCGCGAAACCGTGCACGAAGGGCTGGCGTCGGCACCCGACGCCTTTCTGGGGCTATTTTCGGGCGCCAATATGGGGAAGATGCTGGTTAGGGTATAGGGCTGCGGCGGCTAACGGCCGATTGCGGACCTCCAATTTTGTGATCCCGGACTTGATCCGGGATCCATCCGTCCTCACGGCATAGCGCGGCGCAAGGGGTCATGGACCCCGGATCAAGTCCGGGGTGACGGCGGGAGGATGTGAGTTCCCCCACCCGTCAGAAAATTCTTAGCTTCCGAAGCCGACCGACAGGAAACCGGGGGTCGGGCCGTTCCAGCCGTCGTCAGGACCGTCCTGATCGTCGCGCCGGGGCGTCGGCGCCGGTTTGCGATCGGCGCGGGGCTTGGCCGGGGCTGCTTTGGGCTCCTCGCTCGGACGCGCCGCCGCCTTGTCCGGTTTCGCTGCGCCGCGACCGCGTCCGCCACGCTCTGACCGGCCGCGCCGCGGCGTGGCTTCGGCTTCGCTCGGCGCAACCTGCGGCGTTGCGGCCACCGCGGCTTCACCACCGTGGACCGGGATCTTATAACCCGTCAGCTTTTGGATATTGTCGATGGCCTCGTCATCCGACGGCGTCACCAGCGTGAAAGCGCGGCCCTGCGCGCCGGCGCGGCCCGTCCGGCCGATGCGGTGGACATAATCGTCGGGATGCCACGGAGCATCGAAGTTGAAGACATGGCTGACGCCTTTGACGTCGAGCCCGCGCGCCGCGACGTCCGACGCAACCAATATGTTGATCGTGCCGGCCTTGAACCGGTCGAGTTCGGCGGTGCGGCTCGACTGGTCCATATCGCCCTGGATCTCGCCGGCGCTGTAACCCGAACGCTGCAGCGCTTTGGCCAGTTCGCGCACCGTCGTCTTGCGGTTGCAAAAGACGATCGCGGTGTGAACCTTTTCGGATTCGATCAGGCCACGCAGCGCATCGCGCTTGCCGCGTTCCGACGTTTTGACCAGAAATTGTTCGATATTTTCGTTGCGGCTTGCCGGGCGCGCGACCTCGACGGTCTTCGGGTTCGACAGGAATTTATCGGCCAACCGTTTGATCGGCGCCGGCATCGTTGCCGAAAACAGCAAGGTCTGGCGATTCGCGGGCAGTTTGGTGCAAATATTCTCGATGTCGGGGATGAACCCCATGTCGAGCATGCGGTCGGCCTCGTCGATCACCAGCAGGTTGCACCCGGTCAGCAAAATCTTGCCGCGTTCGAACAGGTCCATCAGGCGGCCGGGGGTCGCGATCAGGACGTCGACGCCCTTTTCCAGCGCCTTGACCTGATCGCCCATCTGGACGCCACCGATCAGCAGCGCCATCGACAGCTTGTGATACTTGCCATATTTCTCAAAATTCTCAGCGACCTGCGCGGCAAGTTCGCGCGTCGGCGCGAGGATCAGCGACCGCGGCATACGCGCGCGGGCGCGGCCATGGGCGAGAATGTCGATCATCGGCAGCACGAACGACGCGGTCTTGCCGGTCCCCGTCTGCGCGATGCCGATGATGTCGCGCATCATCAGCACCGAGGGGATAACGCCCGCCTGGATGGGCGTCGCTTCGTCATAGCCCGACTCGTCGATGGCGCGTAAAAGTTCGTCGGAAAGGCCGATGTCGGCAAATTTCATAAGATTATCATGTCCGGAAAAAAGAGGTGACGCTCAGCCTTCCACGCAGGCGGCGCTGCGCGGGCCTTGGGCAAATAGCGATGAAAAGTCAAGAAATGGCGACGAAAGCCGCGATTAATCGCCTAATCGTCGTCGCGGACCGGAACCATCAAGCGAAACTTGTCGATCTCGCATTTTGCGCCGGTGCGGGCATGGATTTCATCGCGGTCCTCGCAAAGCTGCCCGTCCTTGCTGCCCTGCATGTAAAAACCGGCATAAAAGTCCAGCGCGCGGCAGCCGCGATTGAGCTGGGCGCGCAGCCGCTGTTTTTGCCGCGTGATGATATCGATGCTGTCGCGCTGAACCGCCTGCATCCCCATGATATTGCGCATCGCGACGCATTTTGGCGCTTTTTTCTCTTTCCACACGATCGGAATTTCGGTCGCGCGCCGCGACGGCGATGGGCCGGCGGCAAAATTGTTGAGCTGCGATCGCTGGGCGGGGACGCGGATGATCAGCTGCTGTTCGATCACCACCTGCCAGAATGACGTGATCTGCTCGGGCGTCGGCGCGGTGATCGCTACCAGCGGCTCGGGCGCCGCAACCGGCGGCGCCGCATCGGCGCCGGGCGCCGCTGCGGCAAACCACAGGGCCGCCGCGGTCAGCACAGCAGTGCTGCCGCTCCTTCGGCGTCCTGACGATAATTGCTGCCCACCCGTAACTCCCGCGTCCATAGCCGCTGGACGAAAAAATGATATTCATCCAACGCGGGCTTTAACAGCCATGATTGAACATCAAATGAACTATATTCGCTCTGTTGTCGCCGCAAGATCGGAACCCAAAGCATGACCCGGACGCCGTCCAAGCCGTTTCTCGATCGTCTGGCCGGGTTGCTGGGTCCAAAAGGCTATACGACCGACCTCGACAGCATGGCGCCCTGGCTGACCGACTGGCGCGGCAAATATACCGGACACGCCGCGGCGATGCTGTCGCCCGCCTCGACCCAAGAGGTCGCTGCGGTCGTTCGCCTGTGCGCAGACGAGCAGGTCGCGCTGGTGCCGCAGGGCGGCAACAGCGGCATGGTCGGCGGCGCCACTCCCGATGCAACTGGCGACCAACTGTTGCTCAGCTTGCGCCGGATGAACCGGATGCGCTCGATCGACACCGCTGCCCGGATAGCGGTGGCCGACGCAGGCGTGATCCTTGAAGCCTTCCATCAAGAAGCATTGGCACACGGCCTGCGCTTCCCGCTTACCCTGGGCGGCAAGGGTTCGGCGACGATCGGCGGGCTGGTATCAACCAACGCCGGCGGCACCCAGGTGCTCCGCCACGGCACGATGCGCGCGCTGGTCGCGGGGATCGAGGCGGTACTCCCCGACGGCAGCATCTTCGACGGGCTCGCGCCGCTCAAAAAGGACAACCGCGGCTATGATCTGCGGCACTTGCTCTGCGGTGCCGAGGGGACGCTGGGCATCGTCACCGCCGCCAGCCTGCATCTCGTCCCTGCGGCAGCGGCGCGGCGCACCGCATGGATCGCGATCGATTCGCCCGAACAGGCGCTCATCCTGCTCCGCCAGCTCGATGCCAGCATCGGGCGCGAGCTTGAGGGGTTCGAGATCATCCCGCACGCTTGCCTTGATGCCGTGCTGCGCCATATCCCGCAAACCCGCGCACCGATCGCCGCCGTGCATCCTTGGTACGTGCTCGCCGAACTGGCGGGTGAAAGCGATCAGGCGCTAAGTGATGCACTGGAGCGCGAACTCGCCGCAGCGCTCGACGCCGGATTGATTCGCGACGTCGTGATTGCCAAGAATGATCGCGAAAGCGACGATTTTTGGCGCCTGCGCGATTCGATTTCAGAGGCCGAACGCGCCGAAGGACCGGCGTTGCAACATGACGTCAGCGTCCCCGTCGACCGGATGCCGACCTTCATCGCCGATAATCCGGCGCGACTGACAGCCGCCTTCCCCGGAACCCGCGCCCTGTCGTTCGGGCATCTGGGCGATGGCAATGTCCATCACCATGTCCAGCCCCCTGTTGGCGTCGACGGCGCCGCATGGCTCGCCGAGCACGGCACAGCGGTCAGCCGGCTGGTCTATTCGCATGTCATTGACCTTGGCGGCTCAATCTCGGCCGAACATGGCATCGGCCAGATGAAACGCGACATCCTGGCCGAACTCGACAGCCCGGCGCGGCTGGCGGCGCTGCGCGGCATCAAGGCCGGGCTCGATCCGGCGGGCATCTTCAACCCCGGCAAGCTGATCGTCTGACGCTTTGCCCGTCCTGCGCTATCGCCCCCTTGCGCCGCGGGGCGCGGGTCAATAAGGCGCGCTGTTATCTTTTCGTCCCGGCTGGTCGGGACGCCCTACCGGAGTTTTATCATGGCCACTGCGCCCGCCCCTGCCAACCTGCCGCTGTTCTATAAGGACCTCGTTCCGCTTTCGAGCATCGATCATGCCGATTTCCACGCGCGTCCGCTGGACAACGCGGAATTTCTGATCAACCAGCATGCCATCCCGCTGACCTCGGACGAGTTCGTATCGGCGTGCCGCTTTTTCCCGATCGTCTTTTCGGCGGGTGACAATCCGGTGCCGCTCGCGCTGATGGGCCTGAACGAAGGCGTGAACACGTTCGTCGACGACAATGGCAAGCTGGTCAATCCGGTCTATGTTCCCGCCTATATCCGCCGTTACCCGTTCCTGCTCGCCAAGCTCCAGCCGAATTCGGACGAATTGTCGCTGTGCTTCGACCCGACGTCGGGCGCGATCGGCAAGTTCGACGAAGGCGATGCGCTGTTCGACAATGGCCAGCCGACGGCGCCGGTTCAGGCGGTCCTCGAATTCTGCAAGAATTTTGAAGAAGCCGGTCAGCGCACCGGCATGTTCGTTGACGAGCTGAAAAAGGCCGATCTGCTGATCGACGGCGAAGTCAGCATCCAGCAGGAAGGCAGCGACAAGCCCTATATCTATCGCGGTTTTCAGATGGTCGACGAGAACAAGCTGCGCGAACTGCGCGGCGATGTGCTGCGCAAGCTGATGCAGAACGGCATCCTCGGCCTGATCTTTGCCCACCTCTTCTCGCTGCAGCTGATGCGCGAAGTGTTTGCCGAGCAGGTGAAAGCCGGCAAGGTGCCGGAAATTCAGGAAGTCCCGGCGGTCTGAGGCGTTTGATGCCGATGGCCACCCTGGCAGACCCCGCCGGCACCGCCGGTCCGCGTTATACCAAGGTGGCCATCTGGCTTCACTGGCTGATCGGCCTGGCGGTCATCGCCAATATCGGCCTCGCCATGCTGACCGAGGACATGCAGCGCGAAACGCATCGTGCCGCAATGGACATCCACAAGGCGCTGGGCATCACAATCCTGGCGTTGACCATCGTCCGGATCCTGTGGCGGCTGGGCCACAAACCGCCGCCCCTGCCCGCCGCGACCCCGGCATGGCAGCGCCCGCTCAGCAAGGTCGTGCATTTTCTCTTCTACGCGCTGCTCATCCTGCTGCCGCTGTCGGGTTGGGTGTGGATGTCGGCCGCGGACCGGCCCATCGACTTTTTCGGGCTGGCGACAATTCCGACGATCGCCCAGCCGAACAAGGGTCTGGCCGATGTGATGCATGACCGGCACGAGGTGCTTGGCCTCACCATGCTGGCGCTGGCCGCGATCCATATTCTTGCCGCACTAAAGCATCAATTTGTCGATCGGACCGGACTGATCGGGCGGATGAACCCTTTTTGACGCGGGCGCTGGCCGCGGCGTCAAAAATCGACGGCAATGCCCTTCAGCTCCCAGTCGCCATAGCGCACCGGATTACGCCCGCCGGGTTGGTCCTTGGCCTTTTCCTCGCGGATCGGCGCTGGCGGTGGTACCGGGCTGGTGGTCCAGTCGGCAGGCGCCTTCACATGCGCCGGACGCTTCACCGCTCGCGGCGTTCCGCCTATCGTTTCCGTTTCACTGCGCTCGGTCATGGTGCAGCCACTATAGGATTTTTCATGCGTCACGCCAACCGCGTCGAATATCATCATGGTTGATCGCCCCCGGCGCCCAAAACAGCGGTCACAGAGTGAGCCCGATCCGCCCGGCACCGCGCCGCGGCGGGCGGCGCTGCGGCTGGTCGATGCGATCTTGCGCCGCGGCGACCCGCTCGACGTCGCAATGCACGCCGCCGCGCAGGGGCTGACCGGGGCCGACCGCGCCTTTGCCGTCGCCATCGCGTCCGAAGCCCTGCGCTGGATGGTCGATATCGACGCGCTGATCGACAGTGCGACGGCGCAGATTCTGCCCGACGACGTCAAATCGCGGACCGTGCTGCGGATCGCGCTGGCGCAGTTGCTCGTCCTCAAAAGCCCCGCGCACGCCGTGGTCGCCACCGCGTTGCCGCTCGTCGCAGGCGGCCCGCGGCGGCTGGTCCACGCCATCCTGTCGCGCGCGCAGCAGGACGAATGGCGGCTGCCCGACCGCGCCACCCTGCCCCTGCCCACCGCCGAGCGATGGGCCGAGCAATGGAGCCTGGCGACGGTCGAAGCCGCTGAAGCGGGCTGGAGCGTGCCGCCGCCGATCGACCTCAGCTTTGCCGCCGAACCGGGCGCCGAGGAGTGGGAGGGCGCCATATCGCTCGCGCCGCGCCATCGCCGCCTGCCGCGCGGACAGGCGGTCGATACGATGCCAGGCTATAGCGAAGGCGGCTGGTGGATTCAGGATCTGGCGGCGAGCCTTCCCGCCCGCCTGCTGGGTTCGGGCGACGGGCGCAGTGTGCTCGATCTGTGCGCGGCGCCGGGCGGCAAGACAATGCAGCTGGCGGCGGCGGGATGGCAAGTGGTCGCCGTCGACTCGAGCGCCAAACGGCTGGAACGTTTGAGCGCCAATATGGCGCGCACCGGGCTGGTCGCCGACATCGTGCAGGCGGATCTAAGGTCATGGGCGCCCGCGGCGCCGGCCGACGCGGTCCTGCTCGACGCGCCCTGTTCGGCGACCGGTATCTTTCGCCGTCATCCCGATGTGCTGCACCGGATCGAACCGCGCCAGATCGACGAGATGGCGGTGCTGCAAACCGAGTTGCTCGCCCGCGCTGCGCGGTGGGTCAAGCCCGGCGGCACGCTGATCTACGCCACCTGCTCGCTCGAGCGCGCCGAGGGCGAGGATCAGGTCGCGGCGTTCCTGAAACATCACCCGGCGTGGCGCATCGACCCGGTGCGCGCGGACGAACTGCCCGACGCCATCGCACCCGATACCAGCGGTTTTGTCCGCACCCTGCCCGGAGTCCTGAGCGACGCTGGCGGGCTCGACGGCTTCTTCGTCGCGCGGCTGCGGGCGCCAGCGGGCTAACGCCCCCGCCAGCGCCCGTTAGCGTCAGAACACGGCTTTCGGCGTATCTTCCTTCATCATCGCCGCGCGCACCATCGGGATCGGCGGGCCGCCATAGGACAGGAATTCGTCGTGGAACGCCTTCCACTTCGTGCGGTCGCCTTTTGTCCAATCCTCGCGCAGCTTGCGGATCATCAGCTTGCCCAGCGTGTAGTTGAGGTAGAGCGGATCATAGGTACCGCGCGCCGCCTGTTGCCGCGCATTGCCTTCGTCCTGATAGCATTGTTCCTTGAACAGCTTCTCGGAGTCGGCCACGGTCATTCCCTTGGTGTGCAGCCCGATCGCCGACAGATAGCGGCAATTGCGCAGCAGCGCGTTCGACAGCTGGCCGATATGGGTCTCGGGATCGCCCGCGCCCAGCCCCGCATCCCACATCATCTCTTCGGTATAATGCGCCCAGCCCTCGGCAAAGGCATAGCCGACGAACAGCTTGCCAAAAATGCTCTCGGCCCGGTTCGCGTGAAGGAAGTTGAGGAAATGCCCCGGCCACACCTCGTGGACCGAGGTGAACATCAGATCCTTGCGCCCCGGCACGAAATCGGCCTGCGTCTGCTTGTCCCACGCCGGATCGGGCGGCGAGATATAATAGACCGACGGCAGCCCTTTTTCATACGGTCCCGGAATGTCGATATAGGCGCTGTTCTGCCGGTTATATGGCGGTGATTCTTCGACCTGCGCCTGTTCGGTCCCGGGGATCGACACCAGATCCTTTTCGACCAGAAACGCGCGCAGCATCGGCAACTGGCGCCGCGCCTCGGCGACCGGACCGCCGGCGGGCTTGTCGGCGTTCATCTTTTTCATGCACTCGCCGATCGTCATCCCCGCGGCATAGGTCGCGCACGCGGTCTTCAGCGCATCCTGATTGCGCTTGAGGTCGGCCTGACCGATGCGCTCCAGTTCGTCGAGCGGGGTGTCGACCCCCTCGTTGGTTAGGATCAGCTTGGCGAATTTGTCGGCGCCCAGCGCATAGCCGTCGGCGGTGCCGGGCTGCGATCCGACATATTCCGCCAGATCGGTCATCGCCGCCCCGGCCTTCGCCGCGGCGTCGTCGAACTGTTTTTGCAGCGCCGCGTCCTTGACCTCGGCAAAGGCCGCCTTCGCGTCGCCAGTGTAATAATCGGCAAAGCCGCCGAACCCGGCGGTGCCATATTTGACGAAAGTCGCGGGCAGCGGCAGCTTCAGATTGGCCTTGATCTGCGCGGCGGCGGCGGGGACTTTTTCGGCATAGGCGATAAACGCCTTCATACGGGTGGTCGCGTCGGCATAAGGCCGCGCGATATAGACATTGGGGTCGAGCGCGCCGGTATAATAGGACGGGTTCTTCTGCGCGAAATCGGTATCGCGCAGGAAGAACAGCTGCCCCTGCGCGACATGCACCAAATAATCGCGCTCGAACTTTTCGGCCGCGCTCATCTCGCCGTCAAAGGCCTTCGCGTCGGTGATCGCCTTTTCAAGATAAGCCGCCTGTTTCTCCAGTCCCGCCGGTGACCAGTCGGGCAATTGCCCGTCAAATTCATGCTTGCCCTGATAGACGGCAAAGGTCGGGTTGAGCGGGAAATAGCCGGCCAGAAACTGGTCGCGAAATTCGGTCCAGCTTGCCGCGCTTGGGGCGGTGGTGGTGGATTTGTTATCCGATGCGTTGCAGGCGGTCAGCACCAGCAGTGCCCCGGCCATGGCGACGCCGCCAAAGCGGGCAAATTTGCGTGTCATTCGGCTATCTCCCTGGATTTCCATGCCCCGGCTTCTGCCACTCGGACCGACCGATGGCATCCGATAATCGACGAACGGCGCCAGCAACGCCACTGGACAGCGGCAAAAAGCCGTTTAGGGCAAAGCGTGATGGCGACGATCCCTCCCGCAGATGGCGACGAACCGGTGATGCCGGGGGCGACGCCCAAAGCCCCCTCCCCGCTCAGCTTTCCCGATTTTCGCTATTATTGGCTGGCGCGTTTCACCGCGGTGGTGGCGACGATGGCGATGGTCGTGGTCATCGGGTACCAGCTGTATGACACCGCGCGCACCGACTATGGCATGTCGATCCGCGAGGCATCCTTTCAGCTCGGCCTGCTCGGCCTGGTCCAGTTTGTCCCGCTGGCGATCCTGACCCCGGTGGCAGGATGGGTTGCCGACCGTTTCGAGCGGCGGAGCGTGGCGATCTTTTCCAACCTGATCGACCTTGTCATCGCCGCGCTGCTCGGCTGGTTCACCTGGACCGACGCATTGACCCTGCCGCTGCTGTTCGGCCTTGCCGCGCTGCACGGGGTCGCGCGCGTCTTTTCCGGCCCCGCGATGAGCGCGATCGCGCCCAATATCGTCCCGCCCGCCGTACTGCCACGTGCGATCGCGATGAGCAGCATCGCGTGGCAGTCGGCGTCGGTGGTCGGTCCCGCCGCAGGTGGGCTGATCTATGCGGCGCACCCCGCGTCGGTTTATGTTTTCGCTGCGATCCTGCTCGCGGTTTCGGCCTTCACGATCAGCCGGGTGCGCCCGGTGCTCCCGCCGCCGACCGAGGTGCGCCGCCATCCGCTGCGCGAAATGGCCGACGGGCTGCAGTTTACCTGGCGCGAACGCTTTCTGCTCGGCACGATTACGCTCGACCTGTTCGCGGTCATCCTGTCGGGCGCGACCGCCATGCTGCCGGTCTATGCGCGCGACATTCTGCAAACCGGATCCGAAGGGCTGGGGTTCCTGCGCGCCGCGCCTGCCGTCGGGGCCGCTGTCGTCGCACTCGGCCTCGCCTTTCGCCCGATCGAGCGCGATGTCGGGGTCAAGATGCTGTGGGCGGTCGCCGTGTTCGGCGCCGGCACCGTCGCTTTTGGCCTGTCGACCAACTTTATCCTTTCGCTCGGACTGCTCGTCCTGATGGGCGCGGCGGACATGTTCTCGGTCTTTGTGCGCGGGACGTTGATCCAGCTCAACACCCCCGACCATATGCGCGGGCGGGTCAGCGCGGTGTCGGGGCTGGCGATTTCGGCGTCGAACGAGCTCGGCGAAATGCGCGCCGGTTCGATGGCAGCGTTTATGGGGCCGGTGGGCGCTGTGGTCATCGGAGGTGCTGGCGCCATCGCTGTGACGGCGCTATGGGCTTGGCTGTTCCCCGAACTGCGCCGCGCGCGCACCTTTGCACCGCAATTCAAGGCAGGATCGACATGAAAGCCAATTCTATCCTCGATACCATCGGCAACACGCCGCACATCCGCATGGGCAAGCTGTTCCCCGACGCCGAAGTCTGGGTGAAGTCGGAACGCAGCAATCCCGGCGGATCGATCAAGGATCGCATCGGCCTCGCGATGATCGAGGCGGCCGAAGCCGACGGCAGCCTGAAAGCTGGCGGCACCATCGTCGAGCCGACGTCGGGTAACACCGGCATCGGCCTGGCGATGGCCGCCGCGGTCAAGGGGTATAAGCTCGTCCTCGTCATGCCCGAAAGCATGTCGATCGAGCGCCGCCGGTTGATGCTGGCCTATGGCGCCACCTTTGACCTGACCCCGCGCGAAAAGGGCATGAAGGGCGCGATCGAGCGCGCGATCGAGCTGGTCGAGACGACGCCCGGCGCGTGGATGCCGCAGCAGTTTGAAAATGAAGCCAATATCGACGTCCATATCCGCACCACCGGCCCCGAAATCCTCGCCGATTTCAAGGATACTCCGATCGACGCGCTGATCACCGGGGTCGGCACCGGCGGCCACATCACCGGCACCGCGCAGTTCCTGAAAGAACATTGGCCGAACCTGAAAGTGTTCGCGGTCGAGCCCGAAGCCTCGCCGGTCATCTCGGGCGGCCAGCCCGCGCCGCACCCGATTCAGGGCATCGGCGCCGGGTTCATTCCGCGCAACCTGCACACCGACCTGCTCGACGGGGTGATCAAGGTCGATGCCGCCGATGCGAAGACTTACGCGCGCCGCGCCGCGACCGAGGAAGGCATGCTGGTCGGCATCTCGTCGGGCGCCACCCTCGCCGCAATCGCCCAGAAACTGGCCGAGCTGCCACCCGGCAGCCGCGTGCTCGGTTTCAACTACGACACCGGCGAACGCTATCTGTCGGTCCCCGATTTCCTCCCGGAGATCTGAGGCCAGCGCATGTGGCCCGACGGCGATCAATTGGCGTTGCCTGAAGGGCGCGACTGGACCGGTTGGCTGTTCGTGCTGCTGGCCGCGGCCGCCATAGGACTCGTGCTCTACGCCAGCGATAGCAGCGCAGATCGCGCGCTGGCCGCGCGCCCACACCCGATTGCGCCGCCCGCCGATGTCGTCCCCGAAGTGCTGCCGATGGAATTCGCACCGGTCGCCGAGGACGACGCCCGCGCCGCCAATGCGCGGATCGCGCTTATCACCAAGGGCTTCATCGCCGCGCGCCCCTTCATCTATGCTGGCGGCGGCGACGCCAAAGCCCGCGCGCGCGACTGCCTCGCCGCGGCGATGATCTACGAAGCGGGTGACGACGCCAAGGGCCAACAGGCGGTCGGACAGGTCATCATCAACCGCGCCCGTCATCCAGCCTTCCCCAAATCGATCTGCGGCGTGGTATTCCAAGGCTCCGAACGTGTCACCGGCTGCCAGTTCACCTTCACCTGCGACGGCGCCTTGAACCGCCGCTATTCGGACGCGGCGTGGCAGCGCGCGCGCAATAACGCCGATCTGATGCTCTCGGGCGGTACCTACCCGCCCGTTGGCCTCGCAACCCACTACCACACCGACTGGGTCCGCCCCTATTGGAGCGACAGCCTCGAAAAGATCGCGATTGTCGACACCCATCTTTTCTTCCGCTGGCCCGGCTATTGGGGCACGCCGGGCGCGTTCCGCGGGGCGGTGTCGGGCGGCGACGGCCCGATCGCAAAACTCGCTGCGATATCGCCGCTCCACGCCATGGCGCTAGGCTTGCCGACCGATCTGGCAACCGGTGTCGATGCCAATGCCGCGGTCGGCGAAGCGCGCGTCGTCGTCGGCGCGGGGGAAGCGACAGGCCGTGACACCATCTACACCCAGCTCGACCGCCGCCCCGCGCCCGAGAGTTTCGTCACCACGGCACTGCGGCTGTGCGGCGACAAACCCTATTGCAAGTTCATGGGCTGGACCAACCCGGTGCTGAAACCCGACAGCGACGCGATGAGCGATACCCAGCGCGCCGCGATGACCTTTTCCTACCTCCGCGATGACAAGGCAGGGTTTGAAAAGGCGCTGTGGAATTGCAGCGAGTACAAGCGCGACGATGTGCGCCAGTGCATGAAGCGCTAGGCTGAATGCCTTACAAATTGGGCAGCCACAGGAATAGCCAGGCCATCCCGATCCCTGCGCCCATCAGCGTCGAGCAGAGGAACAGCGTCGCGGCGACCGACCAGCGAACCGCCGGGGTCTTGCTGCGCTGCGCCCAGCGATACAGCTCGAACAGCATAATCGGGACGATGAACTGCGCATAGTTGAGCCCGACGCCGGCAGGCCCGCCCAGATCCTCGCCCAGCCCATCGGGACCGAACAACAGCACCCACAGCATGATGAAGACGCGCAAGAACCACACCCCGCTCACCGCCAGGAACAGCCGGATCGCCCACGGCTGGTGCCGCATGAAATCGCGCGCCATGGCAAAGCGGGTCGCAAAATAGACGCAGACCAGAATAATGATGCCGTTGATCGACGTCGCATAGCCCGACCCGGTCTCGCCCCTGCCCCAGGCAATATACAGCCCGCCCACGCTCATCACGACCGCCGACAGCATGTACAGCCGTCCGTTCCAGCGATGGAACCGAGGGTATTTTGCGCGCACTCTGGGGATGAGCTGCACCAGCCCGCCAAAGGTGATCAGCGCCCCGAACAGCAAATGGACAAAGATCGCCACATTGCCCGGCCCGTCGCCCGGGATCATGCCATCGGGCAGGATATCATTGGCCGCCCGCCAATCACCGGTCACGCTGGCGCGGCCGTAAAAGATCAGAATGTAGAGCGTGAACAGGCTTTGCCCGATAAAGGTCAGGGCGAACCAATAGATTGCCGCCGCGACAAGTGGTCGCTGTCGAATTGTCTGAAGCATGATGGCGTGATGTCCCGCTGTTTTTCCAGGCGGGGCCGCCAGTGAAGTGAATGATCGGCCGACCCGCAGGCAGCTGTGCTATATGAGCAACACACCGTGCGCCATGACCGCGCATCCCAAAATATTGACTTCAGGTTGCATGGAAGGACGGTTTCAGCCGTCGGTACTGCCGTCGTGCGTCGTTACGCCCTTCAACGTCGCGCGCGGCGACGTGCCGGTCCACCGCTTGAACGCGCGCGTGAACGCGCTCGGGGCCGAATAGCCGAGCAGATAGGCGACTTCGTTGATCGACACCCTCCGCTCCTGAAAATAGCTCAGCGCCAACCGGTGGCGCAGATTGTCGAGCAGCTTTTCATAACTGGTATTTTCGGCCTTCAACCGCCGGAAAATCGTCTGACGGCTGACGCCCAGTTCATTTGCGACCGTTGCCAGATCAATCGCGCCGGTGTGCAGGCGCGGCATGATCACCGCCTCGATCCGGTGCGCGAAATCGTCGCTGCTCTGCAAATCCTTCAGCAACCGGTCGGCATGCGCGCTCAGGATGCCGAAGGTGAAACGCGGCTGTTTTGCGACCCGATAGGTCAGCCAGCGTTCGTCAACGCGCATCGCATTGCGGCCCGCCGCAAATTTGACCGGCGCCTGAAAGACCGCTTCATACTCGCGGGCATAGGACGGTGCCGGATGGCTGACATGAACCTCCAGCACAAAAGGCGTATCGCCGAAAACCCGAGTTCCGCACACCATGCGCGCGAAAGACATTTCGGTGAGTTCGATAAAGTCATTGGGGTCGGCGCGATGGTCGGTCAGCCAAAGCCCTTCCCGGTCGCGCTCCAGCGTGAACCGGTTCGGACCGTTTGACGCGACGTCGGTGATCAGCCGCGTATAGCGATTGATCTGGGCAAAGGCGTCGATCATCGTTTCCGATGCGTGGGTGATCAGCCCCAGCACCGAAATTTCCGATACGTCGATCGCCTCGGCATAATGCAGCGCAAACGCGGGATCGTTGGTGAGCACCGCGCCCGCCTCGATCAGGCGCCGATACGCCGGCAGCGACAGGCGCGCGTCGAAATTGCCCAGCATGCCCTCGGTAAGGCCTGCAACCGCCAGTAACTGCTCGCGATCGACACCTTTGCGCACCGCAAAATTCACCATGCCGCGGGCGTCACCCACCGCGGCCGTCAGTCGTGCCATATGCGCCTCGCCGAAAGCTCGTCAGGGTCGGATCAGATACTTCTCTCCGGTCCGCTTGGCGTTGTAGGCATTGGCGACGTCGAGCGATAGCGCTTCGGTGAGCGAGATTTCATGGCTATAGTGGCTCTTGAACGTCGTCGTCAGCTCGTCGACGACGCGCTTCCGCAGCCGCAGATTGGTTTCCATTCCCGCCTTCTGCAGGAAGGGCGTCAGCAAGAAGCCCGACAAGGACCAGGTCAGCCCGAACGCACGGTTGAGCACCGTCGGCCCCAGGTCGAGCGCGCCATAAATATAGACCTGCTTGAACGTGTCCGAACCATAACGGCTGTACGTCGTCATCCGCTTCACCGCGGCGACTTCCATCGCCGACAAGATCTGGCCCGACAGCTTGCCGCCGCCGATCGCGTCGAAGCCGATCGTCGCGCCGGTGGCGACGATCGCAGCGACCAGCTGGTCGATGAAATCGTCGGCGCTGCTGTTGACGATATGCGCCGCGCCAATGCCTTTCAGGATTTCGACCTGCGCCTCGCTGCGCACGATGTTGACCAGCGGAATACCATCCTTGGCGCAAATCTTGACCAGCATCTGGCCCAGGTTCGATGCCGCGGCGGTGTGGATGATCGCGCTATGCCCCTCGGCCTTCATGGTTTCGGTAAAGGCCAGGCTGGTCAGCGGATTGACGAAGCACGACGCGCCGTCCTTCGGATCGGTGCCATCGGGCAAGACCATGCACATCTGCGCGGGCAGGCAGCGATATTCGGCATAGATTTCGCCCCCGATCAGCGCGACGGTCTTGCCGAGCAACGCCTGTGCCTCGGGCGAATCGCCCGCTGCGACCACCGTGCCGCACCCTTCGTTGCCGATCGCCAATGCTTCGCCGATCCGCCCGCCCATCGCGCGCATCCCGGCGGGCGGAATATCGGCGGTGATCACGGGCAAGCCGTCGCGGGTCGATGCGCGCGCGGTCGACATGTCGGCGCCGCCGAACAGCAGGCCCAGGTCCGACGGATTGATCGGGGTGGCGAGGATCTTGACCAGCACCTCGTGCGCTTTCGGCGTCGGCATCGGACGCCGTTCGAGCGACACCTCCAGCTCGCCCTCGGGCTTGACCAGCGTCAGCATGGTCAGGTTGGTGTCAGGCAGGTCGGTCATTGCGGGTCTCCCGTCGCTTTTCGGTTTCTCGATGCAACGGATTAGGGGGTGACGAAGCGGCTGGCAACCTCTCCGTGCCCGTCATCCCGGCGAAGGCCGGGATCTCGCCGCTGCGAGCGAAATCGACGGTGAGATCCCGGCCTTCGTCGGGACGACGATCAAAGGGTGGGCGAATATTCCGCCGCCAACCGCAAAATCTCGCCCGCCAGCTCCGCCCGACAGATCAGCAAATCGGGCAAATAAGTATCCGCCGCATTATACCGGATCGCCGATCCATCGACCCGGCTGACATGCAGCCCCGCGGCCTGCGCCACCGCCACCGGCGCGCAATTGTCCCATTCATACTGACCACCGGTGTGCAGATAGATGTCGGCCTCGCCGCGCACGACCGCCATCGCCTTGGCCCCCGCCGATCCCATCGCGAGCAGCTCGGCGCCGATCCGTTCGGCCACAAAAACGGCCTCGGCCGCGGGGCGTGTGCGGCTGACCAGCATTTTCAGGGGCTTGTTCGCGGGCTGCAATGGCATCGGCGCACCCGATGTCAGCGTGATCCCCAGCCCCGGCAGCGCGACCGCGCCAACGGTCGCAACGCCATCGACCGCAAGCGCGACATGCACCGCCCAATCGTCGCGCCCCTCGCCATATTCGCGCGTGCCGTCGAGCGGATCGATGATCCACACCCGGTTGTACGCCAGCCGCGCGGCGCTGTCCTTTTCCTCTTCGGACAGGATCGCATCGTCGGGGCGCGCGGCGCGCAATTCGCGGCACAGCATCGTGTTGGCGGCTTCGTCGCCCGCCTGCCCCAGCGCCTTGCCCTCGAGCCCCTCGGCCCGCAGCGCCAGCAGGATCACGCCCGCCGCCGTGGCGAGCCGTTCGGCCAGTTGCTCGTCGGTTTCCACCATGTCAGCCAAGCAGCCGGTCGATGATCAGGTCAGCCGCTTCTTCGGGCGACATCGCGGTGGTGTCGATGCGAATCTCGGGAGCCTCGGGCGCCTCATACGGGCTGTCGATGCCGGTGAAATTCTTGAGCTGCCCGGCGCGGGCCTTTTTATACAGGCCTTTCACATCGCGGCGCTCGGCTTCGGCCAGCGGCGTATCGATAAATACCTCGATAAACTCGCCTTCGGGCAACATCGACCGCACCATGTCACGTTCGACGCGGAACGGTGAGATGAACGCCGTGATGACGATCAACCCGGCGTCGGTCATCAGCTTCGCCACCTCGCCGACGCGGCGGATATTCTCGATCCGGTCGGCCTCGGTAAAGCCCAGATCGCGGTTCAGCCCGTGGCGGACATTGTCGCCGTCGAGCAGGAAGCTGTGCCGGTTCATTCGGTGCAGCTTCTTTTCGACCAGATTGGCGATCGTCGATTTGCCCGACCCCGACAGGCCGGTAAACCACAGCAAAGCAGGGCGCTGGTTCTTCAGGTTCGCGCGCATGTCGCGGTCGACGTCGGTCGCCTGCCAATGGACATTCTGCGCGCGGCGCAGGCTGAAATGCAGCATCCCCGCCGCGACCGTCGCGTTGGTCAGCTTGTCGATCAGGATGAAACCGCCCATCACCTTATTTGGGCTTGTCCGGTTGTCCGAATAGGCCTCGAACACAATCGGCTTGTCGGTCGAAATTTCGACGACGCCGATGCCGTTCAGTTCCAGCGTCTTCGCCGCCAGATGGTCGAGCGTGTTGACGTTGATCTCATATTTCGGCGCCTGCACCGTCGCCGACACCGTCTGCGTCGCGAGCTTCAGCCAATAGGCGCGCCCCGCGATCATCGCCTCGTCGGCCATCCAAACCAGCGTCGCCTCGAACTGGTCGGCGGCTTCGGGGGGGGCGTCGGCGGCGGCGATCACGTCGCCGCGCGAGCAATCAACCTCGTCGGAAAGGGTGAGCGTCACCGACTGGCCCGCAACGGCTTCGCCCAGGTCGCCGTCCAGCGTGACGATGCGGTCGACCGTGGTCGTCTTGCCGCTGGGCAGGATGCGCACCGCGTCTCCCGGCTTGACGGTGCCGCTCGCGATCTGGCCCGAAAAGCCGCGAAAGTCGAGGTTCGGGCGGTTGACCCATTGCACTGGCAGCCGGAACGGCTTCGCCTCATCGGCGGTGCTGCCGATCTCGACATTTTCCAGATGCTCGATCAGCGCCGGACCCTTGAACCAAGGCGTGTTGTCCGACAGCGCGGTGATATTATCGCCCTTGAACCCCGAGATCGGGATCGCGGTGAAATGGGTGATGCCGATCTCGCTGGCGAATGCTCGGTAGCTCAGCAAAATCCGCTCGAACACGGTCTTGTCGTAGCCGACGAGGTCCATCTTGTTCACCGCCAGCACGATATGCTTGATGCCGATCAGGTGCGCGAGGAAGCTGTGCCGCCGCGTCTGGGTCAACACGCCCTTACGCGCGTCGATCAGGATCACGGCGAGGTCGGCGGTCGAGGCGCCGGTGACCATGTTGCGCGTATATTGTTCGTGCCCCGGCGTGTCGGCGACGATGAACTTGCGCTTTTCGGTGGTGAAGAAGCGGTAGGCGACGTCGATCGTGATCCCCTGCTCGCGCTCCGCGGCGAGCCCGTCAACGAGCAGGGCGAAATCGATCTCCTGCCCCTGCGTGCCGACGCGCTTGCTGTCGGCTTCAAGCGCGGCAAGCTGGTCCTCAAAGATCATCTTGCTGTCGTAGAGCAAGCGCCCGATCAGCGTCGACTTGCCGTCGTCGACCGAACCGCAAGTGATGAAGCGCAGCAGCGACTTCTGTTGATGCTGCGCAAGATAGGCGTCAATGTCCTCGGCGATGAGAGCGTCGGTGACGTAGATGGGGTCGGTCATCAGAAGTACCCCTCCTGCTTCTTCTTCTCCATGCTCGCGTCGCCGCCATCCTTGTCGATGATGCGGCCCTGCCGTTCGCTGGTCGTCGTCAGCAGCATTTCCTGGATCACTTCGGACAATGTCTTGGCCTCGCTCTCGACCGCGCCGGTGAGCGGATAGCAGCCGAGGGTGCGGAAGCGCACCGAACGCTCGACCGGCGTCTCGCCGGGAAGCAGCGGAAAGCGGTCGTCATCGACCATCAGCAGCAGCCCGTCGCGCTCCACAGTCGGCCGCGGCGCGGCGAAATAGAGCGGGACGATCGGGATATTTTCGCGCGCGATGTACTGCCAGATGTCGAGCTCGGTCCAGTTCGAGATCGGGAAGACGCGGATGCTTTCGCCTTTGGCTTTACGGGCATTGTAGAGGTTCCAGAGCTCGGGGCGCTGTTTCTTCGGATCCCAGCCGTGGGTCGCGGTGCGAAAGGAGAAGATGCGTTCCTTGGCGCGGCTCTTTTCCTCGTCGCGGCGCGCGCCGCCAAAGGCGACGTCAAAACCGTGGAGGTCGAGCGCCTGTTTGAGCCCCTCGGTCTTCCACATGTCGGTGTGGAGCGGGCCGTGGTCGAACGGGTTAATCCCGCGCTCCTTGGCTTCGGGGTTCTGATAGACGAGCAATTCCATGCCGCTCTCGCGCGCCATGCGGTCGCGCAGTTCGTACATCGCCTGAAACTTCCACGTCGTGTCGACGTGGAGCAGCGGGAACGGCGGCGGCGAGGGGTAAAAGGCCTTGCGCGCCAGATGGAGCATCACCGCGCTGTCCTTGCCGACGCTGTACAGCATCACCGGCTTGACCGCGTCGGCCATCACTTCGCGCATGATATGGATGCTCTCGGCCTCGAGCCGGTCGAGGTGCGTCAACTCCGACGACCTTGTCTGCAAATCAGACGACAACAAACTCTGCCTCCTCATACTCCCGCCGCTGTGCAGCGGAATAGGACATTCAACATCCCGTCATACGTCCAAATGGACGGGAACCGGACGTCGCCGTAGCTTTGCCTCACGCAAGCCGGCAAACGTTATGGCCTTTCGACGCTGCAAGCCAGACTTGTGGAGCGGTAGAGTCACGCGACGGTATCGACCTTCGCCCGTCTCCATTCGGCAGCGATCGCAACGATCGTTTCGAGCGCGTGGGTCAGGCGCAGCGCGACTTCGGGCAACACCCGCCACGCCGGATCGAGGATCAGCCCCAGCTCGCGCCGGAAATCATAGCCGGCGACCTTGAGCGGGACGATGCCCTCGATCGCGAGCGATACCGGCGCGGTGGTGATGCCGATCCCGGCGGCGACCATGCGCAGGCAGCGCTCGTCGCTCTCGCTGCGCAAGGCAAAGCGCGGCCGAACACCGTGGCGGGTGAAGAAGCGGCTGGTTCCGTCAAGAAATTCGCAAGAGCGGCGCGCGATCATCGTTTCGGCGGCGAGTTCCTCGGGACCGACCTCGATCCGCCCGGCGAGCGGATGATCGGCCGCAATGAACATCGCCAGCGGCTCTGCATAGAGCGGCATGACGTGATCGCCGCGCTCTCCCGACCGCAACGGAACAAGGGCCATGTTGATGCGCCCGTTGCCCAGCGCCGCGCGCAATTCGGAATCGCTGTTTTCAATGAGTTCGATGGCGAAGCCGGGCCGCAGCGCCGTGACGACCGCCTGCAAAAACTCCCCCGGCGTCGATCGGATCACCCCGAGCTTGAGCTCGGCCTCTTGCCGGTCGCTGTCGCGGCCGAAATCGTCGGCGACGCGGAACCCGCGCTCCAGGTCGCGCGCGATCGGCAAGAAGCGCCCGCCCGCTTCGGTCAGGCGGACCTGCCGGCGGTTGCGGATGAACAGCGGCGTGCCGACCAGTTTTTCCAGTTCGGCGATCCCGCTCGACAACGCCGGCTGCGTCACTCGAATCCGCGCCGCCGCTTGCGTAAAACTGCCGGCGTCGACGACGGCGAGAAACTGGCGGATATGGGCGCGCTTAATCATAGATTTTACTTATGCCAAATCGCCTATCGTTTCAATTTCCATATGCTGGAATTTTGAGGCAGTATCGCGCCCTGTCCTGCCCTCGATCGATAGGTTCCCCATGCGCGCCACCCCCGACTTCGATTTCGCGCTCGGCGAAACCGCCGACATGATCCGCGACACCACCGCCCGCTTCGCTGACGAACGGATCGCGCCGCTCGCCGCCAGGGCCGACGCCGAAGACTGGTTCCCGCGCGACGAACTATGGACGCAAATGGGCGATCTGGGCCTCCACGGCATCACCGTTGAAGAGGAGTTTGGCGGGCTCGGCCTCGGCTATCTCGAACATGTGATTGCGGTCGAAGAAGTGTCGCGCGCTTCGGGCGCGATCGGCCTGTCCTATGGCGCGCATTCGAACCTCTGCGTCAACCAGATCCGCCGCTGGGGCAATGCCGACCAGAAATCAAAATATCTGCCCAAGCTGATCAGCGGCGAACATGTCGGCAGCCTTGCGATGTCGGAAGCGGGCGCGGGCAGCGATGTCGTGTCGATGAAGCTGAAGGCCGAGCGCAAAGGCAGCGGTTATGTCCTCAATGGCACCAAATTCTGGATCACCAATGCGACGCATGCCGACACGCTGGTCGTCTATGCCAAAACCAGTCCCGAGGCGGGGTCGCGCGGCATCACCGCGTTCTTGATCGAGAAAGACATGCCGGGGTTCAGCATCGGCCAAAAGATCGACAAGGTCGGCATGCGCGGCTCGCCGACCGCCGAGCTCGTCTTCACCGATTGCGAGGTTTCGGAAGAGCAGGTCATGGGGCCGGAGAATGGCGGCGTCGGCGTGCTGATGTCGGGGCTCGACTATGAACGCGTCGTGCTCGCCGGGCTCCAGCTCGGCATCATGCAGGCGTGCCTCGACACGGTCATTCCCTATGTCCGCGACCGCAAGCAGTTCGGCAAGCCGATCGGGTCGTTCCAGCTGATGCAGGCGAAGGTCGCCGACATGTATGTCGCGCTCCAGTCGGCGCGCTCCTACGTCTATAACGTCGCCAAAGCGTGCGACGCGGGACAAACGACACGCTTCGATGCCGCGGGCTGCATTTTGCTGGCGAGCGAGAATGCGGTGAAGGTCGCGGGCGAAGCGATCCAGGCGCTCGGCGGCGCGGGCTATACCAAGGACTGGCCGGTCGAGCGTTACTGGCGCGATGCCAAGCTGCTCGACATCGGCGCAGGGACGAACGAGATCCGCCGGATGCTGATCGGCCGCGAACTGATCGGTGCCGGCGCGTGATCTGGCTCTGGCTGTCGGCGGCCTTCATGGCGACGACGGCCTTGGTGCATGGCGCCTTGGGTGAAAAGCGACTGATCCAGCCGCTGCTCACACTCGATCAGGGGATCATGGCGGTCGATCTGGCGCGCAAGGTGTTTCGCTTTGCCTGGCACGCGATGTCGCTGTTGATGCTGGTGTCGGCCGCTACCGTTATCTGGCCCGGCACGCCGCGCAACCTGATCCTACTGGTTGGCGGGGTATGGACTGCAGTGGGATTGTTCGACGCCGTTTATACGCGCGGGAAGCACATCGGCTGGCCGATCCTGACCGCGTCGGGCGTCTTCGCAATCTTGGGCGCGACGGCGTGAACGACACGCTGCTCACCACCCTGCAATATTATGGCGCTGGCGCCGCGACGCTGGCGGCGTTGATCGTGTCGCTCAACCTCGGCCGCCGCCGCACGGGCTGGGCCTTTGTCATCTTCGTCACCAGCAGCATCGCACTGATCGCATGGGGCTTTCTGCAACCCGACAGCGAGGGCATCGGTTGGCAGAATATCGCGCTGCTGATCATCAACGCGATCGGCGTCTATCGTTACCTGATCCTGAAAGATAAACCGGATCATCCGGACGAAAAGCGGGGAGAGACTTTACAGTGAGCGCACCGGTCCTTGGCACCAATATCGATCCTGACAGCGACGAGTTTCGCACCCGCGCCGCGCACAATCGCGCGCTGAAGGACGAACTGTGGGCGCGCGTCGCCGAGGCGGCGCTCGGCGGCAACGAGAAATCACGCGAGCGCCACACGAGCCGCGGCAAATTGCTGCCGCGCGAGCGCGTCGAGCGGCTGCTGGATCCGGGCTCGCCTTTCCTGGAAATCGGCCAGCTCGCGGCGAACGACCTCTACGAAGGCGAAGTTCCGGGCGCAGGCCTGATTTGCGGCATCGGCCGCGTGTCGGGACGCCAGTGCATGATCGTGTGCAACGACGCGACGGTGAAGGGCGGCACTTACTATCCGCTGACCGTGAAAAAGCATCTGCGCGCGCAGGAGATCGCGCTCGAAAACCGCCTGCCGTGCATCTATCTGGTCGATAGCGGCGGCGCGAACCTGCCGCATCAGGATCAGGTGTTTCCCGACCGCGACCATTTCGGGCGCATCTTTTTCAACCAGGCCAATATGTCGGCGCGCCGTATCCCGCAGATCGCCTGCGTGATGGGCAGTTGCACCGCGGGCGGCGCCTATGTCCCCGCGATGAGCGATGAAACCGTCATCGTCCGCAACCAAGGCACGATCTTCCTCGCTGGCCCGCCGCTGGTGAAGGCGGCGACGGGCGAAGAAATCAGCGCCGAGGATCTGGGCGGCGGCGACCTGCATGCGCGAAAGTCCGGCGTCGTCGATCATCTGGCCGAGAATGACGAACATGCGCTGACCATCGTCCGCGATATCGTCAGCCATCTGGGCGCCGACACCGGGTTTGAGGTCGCGCTGAAAGACCCACGTCCGCCCAAATATGATCCCGAGCAGCTCTATGGCGTCGTCCCCGACGACGTCCGCGCGCCCTATGACGTCCACGAAGCCATCGCGCGCATCGTCGACGCCAGCGAGTTTCACGAATTCAAAGCCAATTACGGCAGCACTTTGGTGTGCGGTTTCGCGCACATCTGGGGCATCCCCGTCGCGATCCTCGCCAACAATGGCGTGCTGTTCAGCGAAAGCGCGGTCAAGGGCGCGCATTTCATCGAACTGGCGCAACAACGCCGCATCCCCCTGCTCTTCTTGCAGAACATCAGCGGCTTCATGGTCGGCGGCAAATATGAGGCCGAGGGCATCGCCAAACATGGCGCGAAGCTGGTGACCGCGGTTGCCACCGCGACGGTGCCCAAGGTCACGGTGCTGATCGGCGGGAGTTTCGGTGCGGGCAACTACGGCATGTGCGGGCGCGCCTATAGCCCACGTTTCCTGTTCACCTGGCCCAATGCGCGGATCAGCGTGATGGGCGGCGAACAGGCAGCATCGGTGCTGGCGACCGTCCACCGCGACGCCGACAAATGGACGCCCGAGGAAGCGGAAGCGTTCAAGGCGCCGATCCGCCAGAAATATGAGGACGAGGGCAACCCCTACCACGCGACCGCGCGCCTGTGGGACGATGGCATCATCGACCCGGCCCAGACGCGCGACGTGCTGGGATTGGCCTTCGCTGCAACGCTGAATGCCCCGGTCGAAAACCGCGGCTTTGGGGTGTTCAGGATGTGATTATTGGCAATCCTTCGGAGTTGGACCAAGCCTTGGCTAAGGGGTTAGGTCCTAATTACGTCTATATCCTTCGACATCCCGACGAAGTTGAGAAATTTGGGGGTGTAGGGACACCATTCTATGTCGGCATCGGAATTGGACATCGCATTTTTGAGCATGAGAAAGCGGCCAGCATCGCGTCGACAACGGGAAGAAAAGTCACAGCAATTCGAGCTATTTGGGCTGCGGGTGGCGAAGTCGCTCGGACGATAGACTCTTTTGACCAGACGGACCTTTGGCATCGCGAGGCCGAACTTGTGAATGCAATTGGGTTGTTGAAGGACGGAACGGGTACCCTCACGAACGAGCAGCGACCGCCAATGTCCTTTACGATCGATGGAATAGAAGTTCGGAAATATTCGCATCGGCAATCGGCAGCCGGTGGTCCACGGTGCATTCCGTCTGATTTTCGATTGGCTAACACGGCCTTGGTTCCCGGCCCGAATACGCAACAGAGCCGGACCAGCGTGGCTGGTGTGATCTATTCGTTAGTGGAAAATGAGCCGGGAATTACAGGACGCGAGGTGGTCGAACGTATGATGGAAATGAATTGGACAAAGACTAAATCAGCCTACACCCAAAGCGGCAGCATTTGCGCCGTCTGGGCGGCTGACTGGGTTCATGGGTGCTGCTTTCATACGAAGCTGCAAATAATCCAGCCTCTCAATGCAGCGGAAGTCACAAAATGATCCGATCCCTCCTCATCGCCAATCGCGGCGAGATCGCCTGTCGCATCATCCGCACTGCGCGCGAGACGGGCATTCGGACCGTGGCGGTCTATTCGGACGCCGATGCGAAGGCGCTGCATGTGCGGCAGGCCGACGAGGCGGTGCATATCGGGCCGTCACCCGCGCGCGAATCCTATCTGGTCGGCGAAAAGATCATCGCCGCCGCTAAGGCCACCGGCGCCGAGGCGATCCATCCGGGTTATGGCTTCCTGTCGGAGAACGCCGCGTTCGCACAGGCCGTCGTGGACGCCGGGCTGATATGGGTCGGCCCCAACCCCTCGTCGATCACCGCGATGGGGCTGAAGGATGCCGCCAAGAAGCTGATGGCCGAAGCCGGAGTGCCGGTCACCCCCGGCTATATGGGCGAAAATCAGGAGCCTGCCTTCCTCGCCGAGCGCGCTGTCGAAATCGGCTATCCCGTACTGATCAAGGCGGTCGCGGGCGGCGGCGGCAAGGGGATGCGCAAGGTCGATGCGGCGGCCGACTTCATCGACGCACTCGCCTCGTGCCAGCGCGAGGCCGCGGCCTCGTTCGGCAACGACCATGTGCTGATCGAGAAATATATCCTGACCCCGCGCCATATCGAGGTGCAGGTGTTCGGCGATACCCACGGCAATGTCGTCCACCTGTTCGAACGCGACTGCTCGCTGCAACGCCGCCACCAGAAGGTGATCGAGGAAGCCCCAGCCCCCGGCATGGACGAGGTCACCCGCGAGGCACTGTGCGCCGACGCGGTGCGCGCCGCGCAGGCGGTCGACTATGTCGGCGCCGGAACGATCGAATTCATCGCCGATGCCAGCGAAGGTCTCCGCGCCGACCGCATCTGGTTCATGGAAATGAACACGCGATTGCAGGTCGAGCATCCGGTGACCGAGGAGATCACCGGGGTCGATCTGGTCGAATGGCAGTTGCGGGTCGCGAGCGGTGAGCCGTTGCCGCTGCGACAGGAGGATTTGTCGATCAACGGCTGGGCGATGGAAGCGCGGCTTTATGCGGAAGATCCCGCGAAGGGCTTCCTACCCTCGATCGGCACGCTCGAACTGTTCCAGCTTCCCGAGCACCTCGGCCGCGTCGATACCGGCGTCTATGAAGGCGCCGAAGTCTCACCCTTCTATGACCCGATGATCGCCAAGGTCATCGCTTATGGCGACGATCGCGAGGAAGCGCGCGAGCTGCTGTCCGAGATGCTGGAGGACAGCGCGATCTGGCCGGTGAAGACCAATTCGGCCTTTCTGATCAACGCGCTCGCTCATCCCGATTTCGTCGCAGGCACCGTCGATACCGGACTCATCGGCCGCGATGGCGACGCGATGACCGAAGAGCCCACTCCCACGATCGAAGCCCTGACCAACGCCGCGATGGCGATCGTCCCGCGCTCGCTGCAGGCGGGTTTCCGTCTCAACGCACCCGACGTGCGCTCGGCGGCCTTTCTGCTTGATGGAAAGCGTGTCGAGGTCGACCTACACGGCCCCGGCACCGACGAGCCAGCACCTGCGATGCTGGTCGCCGAGGGCGGTTCCGTGTGGCAACTCACCCCGTGGCGCGCCGCGGGCGGCGCAGGCGGAGCAGCTGGCGACGGCGCCATCCTTTCTCCCATGCCCGGCAAAATCATTGCGGTCGAAGTCGCTGCGGGCGACACAGTGATCAAAGGCCAGAAACTGCTCACCCTCGAAGCGATGAAGATGGAGCATAGCCTGACCGCGCCGTTCGACGGCATGGTGGCCGAGCTCAATGCAAAACCGGGCGCGCAGGTGCAGGTTGAGGCGTTGCTGGTGCGGATCGAAGCGGCGGCGGAATGAACATCCTTCTCCCGGCGGGAGAAGGATATGGAGCCTTATCGCGCAGCGATTAGGCGGAGTTGGATGAGGGGTTGCGAGCTATCGGGAGGGCACAGCCCCTCACCCAGCTGCGACTAGCCGGCAAGCCGGCAAGTCTTCGCATCCCTCTCCCCATGGGAGAGGTAAATATATGGCCGGCAAATATTTCGACGAATGGACCATCGGCGACACGCTGACCCACGACATTCGCCGCACGGTGACCGAGACCGACAATCTGTTGTTCACGGTGATGACGCACAATCCGCAGCCGCTGCATCTCGACGTCGAGGCCGCGAAGGCGTCGGAATTCGGCCAGATCCTCGTCAACGGCACTTTTACCTTCAGCCTGATGGTCGGGCTGTCGGTCGGCGACACGACGCTGGGGACGCTCGTCGCAAACCTCGGCTATGACAAGCTGGTGATGCCCAAGCCGGTGTTCATCGGCGACACCCTGCGCGCAGAGAGCGAAGTCATCGGACTGAAAGAATCGAAATCGCGGCCCAATGCCGGGATCGTGACCTTCCTCCACCGCTGCATCAACCAGCGCGATGAACTTGTGTGCCAGTGCGAGCGTTCTACGCTGGTGAAGAGAAGCGGCGCCTGACATCATCACCGAAGCCCTGAGCTTGTCGAAGGGCGGCTCACGGTTGATAAGCGTCCTTCGACAAGCTCAGGACTACGGACAAACCCCATGCGACTTCGTTCCCTCCTCTTTGTCCCCGGCGACCGGCCCGAGCGTTTTGCCAAGGCGGCGGCGTCCGGCGCCGATGCGATCATCCTCGATCTGGAAGATTCGGTGTCGCTCGCGAACAAGGACGCCGCGCGGCACGCGATCGCCGATTATCTGGTCGGCGCGCGCGAGGTCGTCACGCTGGTGCGCGTCAATCCGCTCGACGGCCATCTGACCGCCGCCGACATCGCCGCGATCATCGCCGCGCGACCCGATGCGATCATGCTGCCCAAGGCCGAAGGCGCGCCGAGCATCGCGCAGCTCGACACGATTATCCGCAGCGAATCCGCGGCCGATGCCTCACTGCCCCCGGTCCTGCCGATCGCCACCGAAACCGCCGCGGCAATTTTTTCCCTCGGCAGCTACCGCGAGGCGAAGGACCGTCTGCTCGGGCTGACCTGGGGCGCCGAAGACCTGCCCGCCGCCATCGGCGCGACGACGAGCCGTGAAGCCGACGGCAGCTACACCGCGCCCTATAACGTCGCTCGCGCGCTGACGCTGTTCGCCGCGCACGCCGCGGGCGTCGCGGCGATCGACACGGTGTTCCCGGCGATCAAGGACCAAGCGGGCCTTGCTGCTTACGCCGCGCGCGCGCGGCGCGACGGCTTTACCGGGATGATGGCGATCCATCCGTCGCAGGTCGCGCCAATCAATGCGGCCTTCACCCCCAGCGCCGACGAGGTGTCGCGCGCGCAGGCGATCGTCGATGCCTTTGCCGCCAATCCCGGGGTCGGGGTGCTGCAGGTCGATGGCAAGATGATCGACGCCCCGCACCTCAAACAAGCGAAGCATATTTTGTCCTTGGCGGACTGACGCTAAACTTACCCCGTTCGTGTCGATCGAAGTCGAGACACCCATCGAGACAACGCCAAGCCGGGGGGCATGTCGACTTCGCTCGATGCGAACGGAATTTCAGTTCGACCTATGCCGAAACGGCCGGTGCCGCTTTATCCAGCTTCGCCCGCGGTGCCAGCTTTTCTTCAGGCCGCGGTCGGCAAAACCTTCAAACATCGCGTCGGGGCTGGTCGGGTCCAGCACTTCATTGTCGGCGATAAATTGGTCGAGCGGGCCGGGCGGCACCAGGTCGAGCAGTTCGAGCGAGCGGCCGTCGCCGCGCAGCGCCTCGATCGTGTCGATCAACGAACCGGTGCGTTCATAGGATGCCGCAACCTCTGCGTCGGCAACACCCAGATGCTCGGCGAGCAGCGATGTCCGCAGGCGCGCGATCACCGGCTCTACGCCGCGATTTGCGGATAGCGCCGCGTCGATCGTCACATCACATTCGCTGTCGAGCCCCATTGATCGATTGTTGAGGTTCGACGAGCCGATCCGCAGCAAACGGTCATCGACGATCGCGGTCTTGGCGTGAACATAGATCGGATCGCCGCCCCTGGTATGCGGCACATAGACTTTCAGCCGGTCGCCGCGGCGCGATTTGGCGATCGAGCGGACCAGCTGGACCCGCGCGGCGTCCATCGCCATCTGTTCGAGCCAGCCATCGGCGGTGAGCGGCATGACCATCACGAATTCGGGCGGATCGTCTTCTTCAAGCCGCGCGGCAATCGCCGCGGCAATCGCGCCGCTCGTGAAATATTGATTCTCGAAATAGATGAAGCGCTTCGCGCCGGCGATCATGTCGAGATAGAGTTGCTCGTTCTCACGCACTTCGGCGCGGCCATCATATTCGGCGCTGGTTCGCGAAATCGCGACATCGACGTCCTTGAAATCTGCTTCGAGGTCTTTGGGCCAATTTTCGCCCGCCCCGCTGAGATCGCGGAGTGGTTTGTTCGTGGCGCGCTGCCAGCGTTCGTTGCCGAGGTCGGCAAGCGCGGTGCCGATCGGCCCCGACAGGATCATCGTCGAATCGTGCCACGGCATATAGGGTTTGCCATCGGGACCGGTCCGCCGCGGATCATCATCGACATGATCGCGCGTGTCCCACCGCGCCGAACTGACGTCGATGCCGCCGCACACCGCCAGATGATCGTCGAACACCGCGACTTTCTGGTGATGGCTGCACCCGACCGGATGCGCGCTGTCGAGGCGGAAGCTGATCGACTTCGTCATTTTCCAGCGCAGGATCATGCCGACGATCGACGGGACGAAAAGATGCTTCAGGCCGCCGAAGTTCCAGCGCAATATGTCGATATCACGCTGGGGTCGGTCTTTCGCGAGGCGGAGCAGATAATGGCCGAGCGATTCGCCTTTGCCCTTTGCATCGGGGATCAGGGGGATGCGCGGATCGAAATCCCAGCCGATCAGCAGGATGCGTTCCTTCGCCCCCGCCATCAACCGTTCGAGCAGCGCATAATAGTCGGCGGCATCGACGATCATCCGCGCCTTGTTGGCGCGTTCGATGCGCCAGCAATTGCGGCCTTCAATGACGATCGGGACCAATGCCCCCTGGCTTGCCGGCGTGCTCATCGCCCACGCCACGCACGGCGCGGGCGATGGTTCCGGCGGGCCCGATCAGGCGGCGTAAAATTGCTCGGGCGTCAGCGCCATCATCGCTTCACTGCCCGCTTCGATCTTGCGGCGCAGCGACCCGGCGTCGGGCAGGAATCGTTCGCCGAAATGGCGCATGGTGACCAGCTTGGCTTCGAGGAACGGCTTGTTGCCGCGCCCTTCCGCGAGTGCTTTCCCGGCCGCTTCGGCCATCATCAGCCACATCGATCCCAGTGCGACGATTCCCATGATGTGCATATAATGGTGCGCGCCGGCGCCGATGTTGTTCGGGTTGACCATGCCGTTCTGCATGAACCACATCGTCGCCGCCTTGAGCTCGCCGTTCGCCTTTTCGAGCCGACCGGCAAAGTCGGCGAGCGCTTCATTGTCTTTGGCGCGGCCGCATTCGGCATCGATGATCGCAAAGAACGCCTGGATCGCGCGCCCGCCATTCTGTGCCAGCTTGCGCCCGACCAGATCCATCGCCTGAACGCCGTTCGCGCCTTCATAGATCATCGTGATGCGGGCATCGCGGACATATTGGCTCATGCCATGTTCCTCGATGTAGCCGTGGCCGCCGAACACCTGCTGCGCGTTGGTCGCGACGTCATAACCCTTGTCGGTGCCATAGCCTTTGATCACCGGGGTGAGCAGACTGACGAGGTCGTCGGCTTGCTGGCGTTCTTCCTCGGTCTCGGCGACATGCGCCAGATCAACCTGCAAGGCGCCCCACAGGCACAGCGCGCGCAGTCCTTCGACGGTGGCCTTGGCATCCATCAGCATGCGGCGGACGTCGGGATGGACGAACAGCGGGTCGGCCTTTTCCTGCGGATCGGCAGGGCCGGTGAGCGCGCGGCCCTGACGGCGGTCCTGCGCATAGGCGACGGCATTCTGGAACGCGATGTCGGCTTGCCCCAGCCCCTGGATGCCGACGCCGAGGCGCGCCGCGTTCATCATCACGAACATCGCGGCAAGGCCCTTATTCTCCTCGCCGACCATCCAGCCCTTGGCGCCGTCATAGTTCATCACGCAGGTCGAATTGGCATGGATTCCCATCTTGTGCTCGATCGACCCGCATTGCAGCGTGTTGCGGTCGCCCAACGAGCCGTCGTCGTTGACCAGGAACTTGGGCACGATGAACAGCGAGATGCCCTTGACGCTGTCGGGTGCGTCGGGGGTCTTGGCGAGCACCAGGTGGACGATGTTGTCGGTCAGGTCATGCTCACCCGACGAAATGAAGATCTTGGTTCCGGTGACGTCATAGCTGCCGTCACCGTTCGGCACCGCGCGGGTACGGATCAGGCCAAGGTCGGTGCCGCAATGCGGTTCGGTCAGGTTCATCGTCCCGCCCCACTCGCCCGAAATCATCCGCGGCGCATAAAGCGCCTTCTGCTCGTCCGATCCCTTGACCAGGATCGCCGCGACCGCCGCCTGGGTCAGCCCCGGATACATCGCAAAGGCCTGGTTCGCCGCCATGCGATATTCTTCGACCGGAAAGCCGACGACATGTGGCAGCCCCTGACCGCCGAATTCTTCGGGCTGGGTCAGCAGCGTCCAGCCGGCGTCACAATAGGCCTTATAGGCTTCTTGGAAGCCCTTGGGCGTGGTTACCGATCCATCGTCGTGGCGCGTGCAGCCTGCCAGATCGCCCGACTGGTTGATCGGGAACAGCACTTCCTCGCAAAATTTGCCGGCTTCGGTCAGCACCGCCTCGATCATATCGGGGGTCGCGTTGGCGAAACCGGGCAGGTTCGCATAACGCTCGACCCCCAGCACGTCGTTGAGGAGGAAAAGGCTGTCTTGCACAGGCGCGCGATAGACGGGCATGGGATATCCTTCTGAAAATCAGGTTCGCAATGTCACTTGCCTGGGGAGAGGCTCAACCGACCTTTTGGCCGGCGTCGACTTTCTTCACCATATCGATGAACCGCGACAATTCTTCGACAGCGCTGTCGATATCGTCGCGCTGCCGCTGCAACAAGCCAATGCGCTGTTCGCATTTCTCGATCGTTACCTGCCGTTGCAGCTTGCGACCATCGCCGACGTCGTACAGGTCGATCATCTCGCGGATGTCGGCCAGGCTGAAGCCCGTCCGCTTCGCCCGCAATATCCACGCCAGCCGGGCGCGGTCACGTTTCGAATAGATGCGCGACAATCCCTTGCGCGACGGGCTGATCAGCCCTTCATCCTCATAAAAACGCAGCGCACGTGCGGTGACGCCGAACTCGGTCGACAAGTCGGTGATGCTGAATTGTTCGCGCCCCAGGTGATCGGGCGTATCGATATGGGCGTGGCCATATGGTTCGGTCATGCCGATGAAACTAGTTTCCGTTGACGTGAACGTCAAGACCGGCAAATCGGCCTATTTTGGGGCCGGTCGGACCCCGCAGGGCTGGTGCATATTGCCCTGTCGATCACGGATCTGCAAGCCCCGCGCATCGTCGGCCGACCAGCTGGCGCGCGGCAGCCGTAAACCCGACAGCGAGGCGCGGGCGGGGCAGAGCGTGGCGCATTGTGGCGGCAAGCTTCCGGGAAGGCGCAGCTCGTCCTCCTCCTCATGAACCAACGCCTCGCAGCCATCGGTGCCGGCGAAGCGCAGCCGCCAACCGCCGTGATCGCGCGTCATGGTGCCGCTTGCCGGGCAGGACAGGGTGGCGCCGAACGCCGCGGTGACCGCAAAGCGCCACTGCCCTGCCCCGTCGGGCACGACGCACATCGCGTCGCGCCCCAGATCGTGGGTGCGTTCAAACACCCCGACCGGCGATGTAGGATCGGCCCGGACGACGCCGCGCTCGCGGGCCGCCTGCTCCAGCGGGTTGTCGGCGTCGATCCCCTGCCCGCTGTTGCCCGAGGTCGGTCGCTCGCACCCGGCGAGCAACAGCGCCGCACATGCCAGCGCGGCGCTAGCCCTGTGCATCGTCGGTCAGGAAGGTCAGGCTGCCATCGGCTTCGACGCGGCGATAAAAACAGCTCCGCCGTCCGGTGTGGCAGGCCGGGCCGGCGGGTGTCACGCGCAGCAGCAGCGCATCCTGATCGCAATCGACGCGCATCTCGACCAGCGTCAATCCGTTGCCCGACGTTTCGCCCTTGCGCCACAGCGCGCCGCGCGAGCGCGACCAGAAATGCGCCTGCCCCGTCGCCTGCGTCCGCTCGATCGCTTCGGCATTCATATGCGCGACCATCAACAGCACCCCGGTGTCCGCATCGGTGACGATCGCGGTCACCAGCCCTGCCGCGTCGAACCGCGGAATGAAGTGGTCGGCGGTGTCGCGCTGATCGTCCATGTCCCGCGCCTTAGAGCAGGATCAAAGCCCCTGTCACCCCGTCGTTCGCAGGCGCGATGACAATATCGTGAATATGGGGGCGACATTTGCGATTGCCGTCCCTATATGCGCGCCAGTCACTGCCCTCGCTGCTGGACCATCATGCTCACCACACACCCCTTCGACGACGACAAACTCCGCGAGGAGTGCGGCGTCTTTGGTATTCATGGCGCCGACAGCGCCGCCGCGGTCGTCGCGCTGGGGCTGCACGCCCTGCAGCACCGTGGACAGGAAGCCGCAGGCATTACCGCCTTTGACGGCAAGGAATTCCACACGCATCGCGCGATGGGCCATGTCGCGGGCAATTTCGACCGCGACGAGATCATGCGCCAGTTGCAGGGCGGATCGGCGATCGGCCATGTCCGCTATTCAACGACCGGCGAGACCGCGCTGCGCAACGTCCAGCCGCTGTTCGCCGACCTGTCCACCGGCGGCTTTGCGGTCGCGCATAACGGCAATATTTCCAATGCGACGGCGCTCAAAAAATTGCTCGTTCGCCGCGGCTCGATCTTTCAATCGACCAGCGATACCGAGGTGATCATCCATCTTGTCGCGACGTCTAGCTATCGGTCACTGATCGACCGCTTCATCGACGCGCTGAAACAGGTCGAGGGCGCCTATTCGCTGATCTGCCTCACCGCCGAGGGAATGATCGGGTGCCGCGATCCACTCGGGATCCGCCCGCTCGTCATCGGCAAGCTGGGCGATGCGCATATTCTGGCATCGGAAACCGTGGCGCTCGACGTTGTTGGCGCTGAATTTGTCCGCTCGGTCGAGCCCGGCGAACTGGTGATCATCCGCGACGGTCAGCTGAAATCGCATCGGCCCTTTGCGTCGCAATCGGCGCGGCCGTGCATCTTTGAATATGTCTATTTCTCACGCCCCGACTCGATCGTCGATGGCACCAGCGTCTATTCGGTCCGCAAGGCGATCGGCGCCGAACTGGCGCGCGAAAACCCGGTCGATGCCGACCTGATCATCCCCGTCCCCGATTCGGGCACCCCTGCGGCGATCGGTTATGCGCAGGAATCGGGTATCCCGTTCGAACTCGGGATCATCCGCTCGCACTATGTCGGCCGCACCTTCATCCAGCCGGGCGACAAGGTTCGTCACCTGGGCGTCAAGTTGAAGCACAACGCCAACCGCGCGCTGATCGCGGGCAAGCGGATCGTGCTGATCGACGATTCGATCGTCCGCGGCACGACGAGCCTGAAAATCGTGCAGATGATGCGCGATGCCGGCGCCGCCGAGGTCCATATGCGGATCGCCAGCCCGCCGACCCAGCACAGCTGCTTTTACGGCGTCGACACCCCTGAGCGCGCCAAGCTGCTGGCGGCGCAGATGACCGTCGGGCAGATGGCGAATTTCATCAATGCCGACAGCCTGTCGTTCGTCACCATCGACGGCCTGTACCGCGCACTGGGCGAAGCAAAGCGCAGCGACGACGCGCCGCAATATTGCGATGCCTGCTTTACCGGCGACTATCCGACCACCCTGACCGATTTCGACGAGCATGGGCTGGAAGATCAATTTTCGCTGCTTGCCGAACGGGTTGTCTGACACCATGACGATGAAGACTGAAGAATTGGCGGGCCAGGTTGCGCTCGTCACCGGGGCCAGCCGTGGCATCGGCGAAGCGATCGCCGAAGCGCTGGCGGCGCGCGGCGCGCATGTCGTGATCACCGCGCGCACGGCGGGCGGGCTCGAAGCGCTCGAAGACCGCATCCACGCGGCGGGCGGCGCCGCGACGATCGCCCCGCTCGACCTGACCGACGGCGACAGCATTGCGCGCCTTGCCAGCGCGATGGCCGAACGCTGGCAACAGCTCGACATGCTGGTGCTCAACGCCGCAATGCTCGGCACGCTGACTCCGGTGGCCGCGATCGACGGCAAGGAATTCAACAAGCTGCTGACGCTGAACCTGATCGCGCAGCAGGCGCTGATCGCCAATTTCGACCCGCTGCTGCGCCGCGCCGCGAACGGCCGCCTGCTCGCACTGTCGAGCGGCGTCGCCCGGACCCCGCGCGCCTATTGGGGCGCTTATGCGGCGTCGAAGGCGGCGTTCGAGACGCTGGTCACCAGCTATGGCGCCGAAATGCGCAATATTTCGACCGTCCGCACCGCGATCCTCGATCCCGGCGGCACCCGGACCCAAATGCGCGCGCGCGCCTATCCCGGTGAAGATGCCCAGAGCATCAAAGAACCCGCAGCGGTCGGCGAATTTGTCGCCGGGCTGATGGTCGACGGCTTTGACAGCACCGCGTTCCACGCACTGCCCAAGGTCATGGAAAAGGCTTAACGCCATCTTTGTTTTCCTGCACTAAGGCAGCCGGATAAGACGGGTTGGCAAGGGCGCAGCTATGACCAAGGATATTTTGCGATCGGCGATCGCCGCCGTGATCGGCATCGTCGTCGCATTCGGGCTGATCTGGCTGGCCCAATATGCCGGCAGCGAATTTTCGCCCGCCGAATATGACATCGACACCGGCGAGATATTGATCCCGATCGGATCGACGATTGCGCTGATCGTCGGCTGGTTCATCGGCACCTTCGCCGGTGCCTGGCTCGCCATGCGCATCTCGGCAGGCACCGGTGCGGGATGGATCGTCGCCGGGTCGGTGATCGGTGCCGCGCTCTACCGCGCCGTGACCCTTGCCGACACCTGGTGGATCATGGCGCTGGGCGTCGCGGTTCCGCTTGCTGCGGTGTGGTTGGCGCAGCGGGCGGCGAGTATGATCGCCGAGTAGAAACTCGTTTGCGTTTTAAGGGCGGCGGCGCGCAATTTCACAATCGTCATTGCGAGCGAAGCGAAGCAATCCAGAGCGGGTTACGCGGGCGCTGGATTGCCGCGTCGCTTCGCTCCTCGCAATGACGGAGCTATTTTAGTTGACCAGCGCGTTCTATTTCGCCTCCCCATCCACCGCCGCCTGCACGCTCTTGTAAAACGCTTCGCGCGCCGCGCCGACGCCCTCGGGATCGGTTGCCGTCGGCCAGTTGCCGTTCGACGCGATCACCAGCTTGCGCTTGGGATCGATGAAGATGCCCTGGCCGAAAATGCCCTGCGCCGCATAACTGCCGTCGTCGTTGGTCCACCATTGATAGCCATAGCCGCGCCCCGGCTGGTCGATCCCCGCCTGTTTGGTGGTCGCAGCCGTCATCCAGTCATCGGGAACGACCTTCTGACCGCCGGCAACGCCGCCGTTCAACATGAATTGGCCGAAGCGCGCATAATCCTTGAGGCTCGCCGACATGCAGCAGCCGCTGATTTCGTGCCCGGTGGCGCCCAGCATCCACACCGCATCCTGTTCCATCCCGAACGGTTTCCAGACCTTTTCGGACAGATATTGCGACAGCGTCTTGCCCGTCGCGCTCGACACCAGCACCCCGATCAAATTGGTCTCGCCGGTCTTGTACACCCACTTCGACCCCGCCGGCGCTTCGCGCGGCAAGGTTTTCATATAGCTGACAGTTATGTCTTCGCCCGCGACCGGTTTTTGCATATTGAACTGCGCGACGTCGGATTTCGGATCGGTATAATCCTCGTTCCATTTGACGCCCGAGGTCATCGTCAGCAACTGCCGCACCGACACGTCGTCATAGGCCGAACCCTTGAGCCCCGGGATATAGACCGTCACCTTATCGTCGAGGCTCTTGATATAGCCGTCCTTCACCGCCGCCCCGACGAGGGTCGAGGTGAAGCTCTTGGCCACCGAAAAACTCGTCCAGCGCCCCGCGGCGCCATAGCCAAGCGCATATTTCTCCAGCCGGATCTTGCCATCCTGGACGATGATCAACCCGGCGTTGCGCTGTTTCGCCATATAGGCATCGACATCGGCGCCAAGGTCGAGCGGCTGCCCCTGCGGCAGCGGATACACCCCGTCACCCGCCTCAACCGTGTTGACGACGACCTTGGGCACGGTCTCCATCGTGCGGAAAGCGGCGTCGCGTTGATCCTGGGTCCAGAACAGCACATTCATATCCTTTGGCAGCGTGTCTGCAGTCGGGGCGGAAGCGGGCGCATTGCACCCCGTCGTCGCGGCGCACAAAAGCGCCGCTACCAGATATCGTCGCATAACTCCCTCCCCTGTTTTCAGGCTGTTTTTTCCAGCGTGACTTGCGCGACATCGATGCCGCCGCCGCGAAAGCCACCTTCGCAATATTGCAGATAATAGCGCCAGAGCCGCACGAAGCGATCATCGAAGCCCGACGGCAGTTGGTCAGCAGCGACCGCCGCGTCGAAGCGTTCGCGCCACTGGCGCAGCGTTTCGGCATAATCGTCGCCGAACCGGTGGACATCGCGCCACGCCAGCCCCCGGGCCTCGGCGAGCGCGCGAAACCGGCTTTCGGAGATCAGGCAGCCACCCGGGAAGATATACGCCTGGATGAAATCGCTGCTCACCGCATAGCGTTCGAACAGCGCGTCGTTGATCAGGATATACTGGATCGCCGCCTTGCCCCCCGGACGCAGCAAGCGGGCGATCGCGTCGAGATAGGCCGGCCAATAGGCCTGCCCCACCGCTTCGACCATTTCGACGCTGGCGATCGCGTCATAGGGGCCCTGCGCGTCGCGATAGTCGCAGATTTCGATGCGCGAGCGCCCCGACAGATCGATCGCGGCAAGCCGCGCGTCGGCGACTTCGGCCTGTGACGGCGACAGCGTGATCCCGGTGTAGAGCACATCGTGACGCTCGACCGCGCGTTCGGCCAATGCGCCCCAGCCGCAACCGATTTCCAGCAGGCGACTGCCCGACCGCAAGTCCAGCCGGTCAAGGATCGCATCGACCTTGGCCGCCTGTGCCTCGTCCAGCGACTGCCCCGGATCGGTGAACAATGCGCTGGAATAATTCATCGCTTGGTCGAGCCACAAGCGATAGAAATCATTGCCCAAATCATAGTGAGCATGGATGTTTCGCCGGGCGCCGCGGCGGTTGTTGCGACGAAGGCCATGGACCGCCTTGTTTACCCAGCGCAGCGGCCCCCGCGCCCGCGCCACATCGCCCAGCATCTCGCCGTTGCGCATGAACAGGTCGAACAGCGGCACCGGATCGGGCGATGTCCACTCGCCCGCGTCCCAGGCGCGATACCAGCCGACCGATCCTGACAGCGCGAGGCGCACCAGCGACGCCCAACTCTGCAAATGAACAACCGCCACCGGCCCCTTGCCGCGGCCGCCGAGCAGCCGCACGCTGCCGTCGGGCAAATGCGCCTCGATCGTCCCGAGCGCGAGCCCCGCGTCGATCCGGTCGAGCAGCCGGTGAAACAGGTTCGCGGGCGCCAGCGCCAACAGCCGTGCCAACAACCCGCCGGTGCGATAAGCGCGATCAGCGCGAAGCAATTCCTTGCCACGGCGCGGGCTGACATGCGTGTTCATCGTGTCTTTCTGCCCCAAAGTCCGGCGCCTGACAATCAGTTGCCGCGCGCCTTCATGACGTCATAAGCGGCCAGCGCGCGTTCGCGGGCTTCGCGGTGACCGATGATCTTGGCGGGGTAGCTGCGCGGTCGCTGTCCATAGCTGTCGGGGTCGTGGATCGCGGGCTCGGTAACGTCGGCAAGTTCGGGCACCCAATAGCGGATATAGGCCGCGGCATCGAATTTTTCCGACTGCGTCAGCGGCGCCATTATGCGCGGGAACATATTGCTGTCGACGCCGCTGCCCGCCACCCACTGCCAGTTCACCGCGTTCGATCCATAGTCCGCATCGACCAGCGTGTCCCAGAACCATTGCTCGCCCTGCCGCCAGTCGATCAGCAGATGCTTGATCAGGAAGCTGGCGGCGATCATCCGCACCCGGTTGTGCATCCACCCCGTCGCCCACAGCTGGCGCATCCCGGCATCGACAATCGGATAGCCGGTGCGGCCCTGTTGCCAGGCCGCCAGGTCGGCATCGGCCTTGCTGCCGCTGCGCCACGGCAAATCATCGTCAAAGGCCGGGCGCGCGCTGCGCCCGCCATAATCCGGGAATTGCAGGATGATATTCTGGGCATAGTCGCGCCAGCCGATCTCGCCCAGAAACACATCGACCGAGCCCCCGGCGTCGGCGGTGCGATGCCAGATGGCGGCCGGCGACACCTCACCGAAATGGAGGTGCGGCGACAGGCGTGAGCTACCCTCTTGCGACGGCAGGTTGCGGCAGCGGTCATAATCGGACGCGGCGTCGATGAAATCGACCACACGCGTGCGCGCACCCGCCTCGCCCGGTTGCCATTCGGCGGCAAAACCGGTGGCCCAGTCGGGCATAGTCGGCCGCAAATTCCAGTCGGCCAGTACGTCCGACACCGGCCATGCCCCCGACGTCGCAATATCGCGCGGCGCTTCCAGCGGGTTCGCCGGCGGCATCTGCTCCTTCAGCGCGCGCCAGAAGGGGGTGTAAATCTTGTAGGGTGTGCCGCCACCGGTGGTCAGCGATCCGGGCGGCAGCAGGTAATTGCCGTCATGGCAAATCAGGTCGAGTCGCTTCGCCACCGCCTTTTCCGCGTTACGCCACCATGGCTCGTAATGGCGGAGGCAATACACCCGACGCGCGCCGGTTTCTTCGGCAATCTGAGCCAGTTGTTCCTCGCACTTGCCGCGCCGCAATATCAAGCGCGATCCTTTTTCGCGCAAGCTGGCATCGAGGCTGGCGAGGCTGTGGTGCAGCCACCAGCGCGACGCCGCGCCCATGCGGCGATGCCGGGGCGTCTCGTCGTCTAGGATGAAGACCGGGATGACCGGACCTTCGGCGGCCGCAGCGATCAGCGCCGCCTGATCCGACAGGCGCAGGTCGCGGCGGAACCACAGAATAGTCGGCGGGGTCATTCGTCGTGAGTGGCGGTGTCGGGCGCCGTCAGCCGCGCCTGAAACCGGTCCTGCGCCAGCGGATGCATGAAGCGCTGGTCGCGCAGCAGGATCGCATCACCATCGGCCTGCGCCACCGGCATCCGCGCCCAGAACAGGAAGGCGCGGGCGTCGGGGTCGCCCATCAGCCATGTTTTCAGGCGCGGGTCGTCCATCCCGGTCGGCTGCCCACTGATGTCCAGATTTCCGCCCACGCCAGGCGTAAAGCTCCCGTTCCCATAACGCTCTGCGGTGCGCCAGAAGACATCGCGCTGCCAGAAGGCCAGCGGCGGCGGGCTGGCGACAACCAGGGCGCCGCGATGCCCGCTCGCTGCCAGCGCGCTCGCAGTCGTCCGTTCGGCGGCGCCGGTGATCAGGCCATTGGCGAAGATATAGGCGCAAACCGCCGTGAAACCGACCCATGCGGGCCGCTGCCAATGGCCCGCGCCAGCGCGCTCGCGGCGCAGCGACAGCCACACCGACAGGCCCAGCGCGATCCATATCCACAGGTCGATGATGAAGATCGTATCGCCATAAAACCATTGCGACGAAAAGGGTTCGAGCAGGCGGATGCCGTAATTGTTGAGCCAGTCGAGCGCCGGGTGGCTGAAGCAACCGATATAGGCGAGCGCGAGCAACCAGCCCTTGTCGATCGGCGGCCGTGCTGCGGGACGCTTGCCGCGCCTCGTCTGCCAGCGATCGAAGGCGAGCATCGCCGCCCACAGCAGGATCGGCAGCACGACCAGCGCGATCGGGCCATGGGTGATGCCGCGCCGAAAGCCCAGATGCTGAATCCCGTCGAGCCAGGCGAGACACGCCGCATCCACGTCGGGCAGGTTGGCCGCCAGAATCAGCGTCGGGATCGCCAACCCGGTTTTCTTTTTGAGCCCCATCTGGCCGAGAACCGCGCCAACGAGGCTGTGCGTCAGATTATCCATCGCCGCTTGGTGGCGTGGATCGGGCCGCTTTGCAATGCGCTATGCGGACCGGTTCACGCTCCGCATAGCCAAAGCCGGTTGCGCTGGCGTTACAGGTCGGGGCCGCCCTCGGTCACCGTCCACGTCTGCCCTTTTTTCAGCAGGCTCTGCAGATCGGCGGTCTTGCCTTCGGCGGCCGCCGCATTCTGGCGCCAGACATCGGCCTCGAAGGTCGGGCGCGGATCGTCGTAGAGGACGCCGAGCGCCATCGGGAATTCACCGAAGCGCATTTCGACCAACATATGCGCGACGCTGCGGTTGGTGACGTCGTGGACGATGACCCCGGCGGACTGCCAGTCGCCATCGACGACATCGACGGTCTTGAGGTGCAACGCCTCGGCGTCGAGCGCGATGCCCTTGGTGCCCTTGGCATAGAGCATCGGTTCGCCATTCTCGAGCCAGAGCTGGCGATCCTCGGCGCCTTTCGGTGCCGCAAAATCCTCGAACACGTCTTTATTATAGACGATACAGTTCTGGAAAATCTCGATAAATGCCGCGCCCTTGTGGGCATGGGCCGCTTTCAACACCTCGGGCAGCTTTTTTGACACGTCAAAGCCGCGCGCCACGAACCGCGATCCGGCACCGAGCGCGAAGGCGGCGGGCTGCGCCGGACGGTCGACCGAGCCATAGGGGGTCGACGGGCTGGTCGTGCCAACGCGGCTGGTCGGCGAATATTGCCCCTTGGTCAGCCCGTAAATCTCGTTGTTGAACAACATGATCTGGCAATCGAGATTGCGGCGGATCAGGTGCATCGTGTGGTTGCCGCCGATCGACAGCCCGTCGCCGTCGCCGGTGACGATCCACACATCGAGGTTCGGATTGGCGAGCTTCAGCCCGGTCGCGAACGCCGGCGCACGGCCGTGGATCGTGTGGAAGCCATAGGTTTCCATATAATAGGGAAAGCGCGAAGAGCAGCCGATGCCGCTGATGAACACGGTATTTTCGGGCGTCGTGCCGATTTCTGGCATCGTGCGCTGCACCGCCTTCAGGATCGCATAGTCGCCGCAGCCGGGGCACCAGCGGACTTCCTGATCGGTTTCCCAATCCTTCAGCGTCGTGGTGCGGGCGATGGTCGTCATCTCGTTCACTTGAGTGCCTCCTCGATGGCGGCTTCGATCTCAGCGATCGTGAAGGGCTGGCCCGACACCTTGTTCACCGGCTGGGCATCGACCAGATATTGGTCGCGCAGCACGGTCTTGAGCTGGCCGGTGTTCATTTCGGGCACGATGACCTTGTCATAGCTTTTGAGCAGCGCGCCCAGATTGGCGGGCAGCGGCCAGATATGGCGGATATGGACGTGGCTGACGTCGAGCCCCTCGGCGCGTTTGCGGCGCACCGCCTGATGGATCGGGCCAAAGGTCGAGCCCCAGCCGACGACCGCGAGCTTGCCGCCCTCGGCGCCGAGTTCGACGACCTGATCGGGCACCGCGATGCCGTCGATCTTGGCCTTGCGAATGTCGGTCATCGCCTGGTGGTTCGACGCTTCGTAATTGATGTGGCCGGTGTCGATTTCCTTCTCGATCCCGCCGATCCGGTGAAGCAGCCCGGGCGTCCCGGGCTTGACCCACGGACGCTTGAGCTTTTCGTCGCGGCCATAGGGCTTGAACCCGCCTTCGGGCACCTCGGTCAGGAACTCGACCGGGAATGCCTCGTAAGTCGTGAGATCAGGCACCGCCCAGGGTTCAGCAGCGTTGGCGATATAGCCGTCGGTGAGCAGCATCACCGGGGTCATATATTGCACCGCGATCCGCACCGCCTCGACCGCGCATTCAAACGCATCGCCGGGCGATCGCGCGGCAATGACGGGCATCGGGGCATCGCCGTTGCGGCCATAGACCGCCTGATACAGGTCCGATTGTTCGGTCTTGGTCGGCAGGCCGGTCGACGGGCCGCCGCGCTGCGAATTGACGATGACCAGCGGCAGCTCGGTCATGATCGCCAGGCCCATCGCCTCGCCCTTCAGCGCGATCCCCGGCCCCGACGAGCTGGTGACGCCGAGCGAGCCGGCATAGCTCGCGCCGATCGCCGAGCAGATCGCGGCGATTTCGTCCTCGGCCTGGAAGGTTGTGACGTCATATTCCTTGAGCCGCGACAGATGGTGGAGGATCGCCGACGCCGGAGTGATCGGATAGCCGCCGAAGAACATCGGCAGCTTTGCCAACTGCGCCCCCGCGACAAGGCCGAGCGCGATGCCCTCAGCACCAGTGAGCGTGCGATACAGCCCCGGCGCGACGGGCGCGGGATCGACATGGTGTTGCTGGAGCGGCCCGGCCAGCTCCGCAGTCTCGCCATAAGCATGGCCGGCATTGAGCGCCGCGATATTGGCGGCGGCCAGATCGGGTGCCTTGGCGAATTTGGCATTCAACCAGTCAACGAGCGGCGCACGATCGCGATCGAACATCCAGAGCGCGAGCCCCAGCGTCCACATATTCTTGCAGCGCAGCGCTTCCTTGTTGCCAAGCCCAAAGGGCTTCACTGCATCCATGGTCAGCTGGCTGATGTTCAGCTTGAGCAACTGCCACTTCGCAAGGCTACCATCGTCGAGCGGGTTGGCGTCATATTTCGCCTTGGCGAGGTTGCGATCGTTGAACTCGCCCTCGTCGGCGATGATCAGCCCGCCCTGCTTGAGCGACGGCACATTCGTCTTGAGCGCCGCCGGGTTCATCGCGACGAGCACATCGGGCGCGTCGCCCGCGGTGTCGATCGCCGATGATCCGAAGTTGATCTGGAAGGCCGACACCCCGAACAACGTGCCCTGCGGCGCGCGGATCTCCGCCGGGAAATCGGGGAAGGTCGCAAAGTCGTTGCCCGCCAGCGCCGACGACAGGGTGAACTGACCACCGGTCAGCTGCATCCCGTCGCCGCTATCACCCGCAAATCTGACTACTACCGCATCCGAAAGGGGGGACTGCCGCTTGTCGGCTTCGTCCACTACCGCTGTCGCCATTTTATCTTCTGCCTTGAATCTTGCGAACCTGTGACGCTGGCCTAGGCCTGTGGGCGCGATGCCGCAATTCAGAAAAAATTGTGCGCTGCAAACTTCAAACGCCCAATGAGTTGCCAATTGCCATTGAATTATCGGGCGCGATGCCGAATAGCTGCGCGAACGACAGGCCGCACCAGCGGAAAAAGGGGACCAGCAGGATGACCGACGGCACCACCCATTATACCCGCCCCGACGTGGCGGCGTTCCTGGCGTTCCTGAACGCGCAGGAAGGCCCCAAGATGGAGGAGGTGCCGCCCGCGACCGCGCGCGAGATGTTCCGGATGATGGGCCAGCTGGCGGATGTCCCGCGCGGCGAGATCGCGCATGTCGAGGATCGGATGATCCCCGGCCCCGCAGGCGACATTGCGATCCGCATCTATGACAATCGTCCGGGCCGCGGGCCCGGCCCGGTGATGGTCTTTTATCATGGCGGTGGCTGGGTGATCGGCGACCTCGACACCCACGACGCCTATTGCGCCGAAGCGGCGCGCCTGCTCGATATGCCGGTGATCGCGGTCGATTATCGCTTGGCGCCCGAACACCCCTTCCCCGCCGCGCCCGACGATTGCGAAGCGGCGACGCGCTGGGTTGCCGATCATTTCCCCTGCACCGGACTGGTCCTGTCGGGGGAAAGTGCTGGCGGCAACCTCACTATCGCAACCGCCCTGACGCTCCGCGACAAGCCTGCGTCGAAGCCGGTCATCGCGATGTACCCGATCTACCCTGCCGTCACGACGCACGACGACTGGCAAAGCTATCGCGATTTCGGCGAAGGCCATCTGCTGACGACTGGCAGCATGACATATTTCGGCAATCACTATGCCGCCGATCCCGCCGACTATCGCGCCTCGCCGCTCGACTTCCCGGCGGCGGGCCTGCCGCCGACGCTGCTCACCACCGCGGGGCTCGACCCGCTGCGCGATCAAGGCCGCGCCTATGCCGCCAAGCTGATCGAGGCCGGCGTGCCGACGACCTATCGCGAAGCCAGCGGTACGATCCACGGTTACATCAATCTGGCGCAGGGCATCCCGAGCGCGAAAGATGACATCCGCGGTGCCCTGACGGTCTTGAAAGCGATCGTCGCCGAAGCTACCGGCTCGGCATGATCGACCCCAGCACGCTTCCCTACCGCCCCTGCGCCGGTGTCATGCTCGCCAACCGCGACGGCCGGATCTTCGTCGGCCAGCGGCTCGATACGTCGAGCGAGGCGTGGCAGATGCCGCAAGGCGGGATCGACCCCGGCGAAGATGCCGAGGAAGCCGCGATTCGTGAACTTGGCGAAGAAACCGGCATTCACGGCGGACTGGTCGAGATCATCGCGCGCAGCCGCGAGGAATATTTCTATGATCTACCGGACAAATTGATCGGCAAGATGTGGGGCGGCAAATATCGCGGCCAGCGCCAGCACTGGTTCCTGATGCGCTTCATGGGCGAGGATGGCGACGTCAACATCGCGACCAAGCATCAGGAGTTTCGCGCCTGGAAATGGGCCGAACTCAGCGAGATCGAGAAGCTGATCGTCCCGTTCAAGCGCGTGCTTTACCGTGGACTGATCGAGGAATTCGGCCCACTAGTCTGATCGCGCAGCGCGAGCGCGATACGAAAGACATCGGCAAACATTTCAGGCGTCAGCCGTCCGGTGTTGGTGTTGTAACGCGAGCAATGATAGCTATCGACCAGGTGGCGCCCGTCCGCGAGAAGATGAACAGCGCCATGGCCGAAAGGAAGCGCCACTAGCCGTGCTCCTGCCGCCCTCAGCACCGCATCATGCGCAATCCGCCCTAGCGCGATGATCACGCGAACGTGGGGCAAGGCGGCCAGTTGATTCTCGAAAAACGGTCGGCAATTCGCAATCTCCGCGGGGGTCGGCTTGTTCTGCGGCGGCAGGCATTTGACGCTGTTGACGACAATGGCGCCGTCCAGTGTCAGCCCGTCGTCGACCCGCGCGTCGTAACGGCCTTTGCTCAGCCCGAACTCGGCGAGCGTCGCGAACAGCAGGTCACCGGCATAGTCACCGGTGAACGGCCGCCCCGTTCGGTTGGCGCCATGCTTGCCGGGAGCCAAGCCAGCGAATGCTAGCCAAGCATTTGGGTCGCCGAACGCGCGAACGGGCGCATTCCACCAATCGGGATGTTCGGCCTGACATTCACGCCGCAGCGCCACGAGTCGCGGACAGCGCGGGCAATCGCGCGGCGGCTCGGTTCCGGGCAATGGGCTGTCAATTTCCACGCATCTGCGATAGGCGCGGGGCCATGAGCAACGCAATACCGCTTCCTCTCTATGCCATCGGCCTGGGGTCGAACCGCCGCCATCCGCGCTTCGGCGATCCGCGCGCGGTGCTGATGGCCGCGCTCGCGGCGCTGGAAAGCGACGATATCGAAGCGGTCGACGCCAGCCCGATCATCGCCACTGCCCCGCTCGGCCCCTCGCGCCGCCGCTACGCCAATGCGGTGGCGCTGGTCGCATCGACGCTGGCCCCGCCCGAAATGCTGGCGCGCTTGCAGGCCATCGAGGCCGCGTTCGGACGCCGCACCGGGCAACGCTGGGGCGCGCGCACCCTGGACCTCGACATCCTGCTGTGGTCGGGCGGCGTCTGGTCCGACGCAGTGCTGAACATTCCGCATCCGGCGATGGCACAGCGCGATTTCGTGCTGGGTCCGCTGCGCGCGATCGTCCCCGATTGGCGCCATCCCTTGACCGCGCACAGCGTTCGGCAACTGGCCGCACGGCTGGTGCGGGCAAAGCCGGTTGACCGCACCGCCACACCGCACTAGGGCGACGGCTCATTTTGCGCGCCGCGACACGCAGCGCCGGGATGGGCCCTTAGCTCAGTCGGTAGAGCAACTGACTTTTAATCAGTAGGTCGCTGGTTCGAACCCAGCAGGGCTCACCATTTCGTGGTCAGGCGCCGTCGCCCAACCTCATCGGGCAAACCAGATGACGTGACGCGCGCCCTTGCCATTTGACCGCGCCCGCACGCTGACCTGTTCGACCGCGAAGCCCGCCGCGGTCAGGCGGCGCGTAAAGCTGGCGTCGGGGGCCGCCGACCAGATCGCCAGCACACCGCCCGGTTTGAGCGCCGCTTTCGCTTTGGCCAGACCGGCCGGCGAGTAAATTCGATCATTGTCCGGTCGGGTCAAACCATCGGGGCCATTGTCGACATCGAGCAGGATCGCATCGAAAGCCGCGGCTGGGGCTGCGATCGTTGCGGCGACGTCGGCGATGACAATCTCGACCCGGGGATCGTCGAGGCAGCCCGCCGCAAGTGTCGCCATCGGGCCGCGCGCCCAGTCGATGATATCAGGGACCAGTTCGGCGACGGTGACGCGCGCCTGCGGCCCCAAAACGGCCAAGGCGGCGCGCAGGGTGAATCCCATGCCATAGCCGCCGATCAGCATCTGCGCGGAGCCCGGATCGCGCAACCGGGCGCAGCTCATCGTCGCGAGCGCCTCTTCGGAACCGCTCATCCGGCTGCTCATCAACTCGTTACCGCCAAGCGCGATGATATATTCATCGCCGCGCTGAAACAGGCGAAGCTCGTCGCCGCCGGGAACCGGCGCGCTATCGATCAGCTGCCGCGTTTTCAAGGCCTGCCGCCCGTCATGATCCGTTTCCTTGTCACATTCGAATCCGCCTTAGCGGTTCACGGGCCTTTGCCAAACAGGCGGCGCGCGGCCGATGCTTTGCGGGCAATATCTTGGTAGGAGGTCGCGGATAGAATAAGGCGGGCCGCGAACGACGCCAAGTTCGGCATGGAGGCAGAATATCCGATGAAAATCCTATTGACCGGCGGTGCCGGCTATATCGGCAGCCATGTCGCGGCGGCGCTCGTGTCGGCGGGCCACGCGGCCGTGTGTTTCGACAATCTGGCCAATAGCAATGCCGACGTGATCGATCGGCTGGAGGCCATCACCGGTGTCGCCATCCCGCTGGTCGTCGGCGACATTCGCGACGGTGACGCGGTGCGTCAGGCGATCGCCGAGCATGACATCGAGGCGGTGATTCATTTCGCGGGGCTGAAGGCGGTCGGCGAATCGGTCGCCGAGCCGATCAGATATTATGACAATAATGTCCGCGGCACGCTGTCGCTGGTGCAGGCGATGGCCGATTGCGACGTCAAGACGCTCGTTTTTTCCTCCAGCGCGACGGTGTATGGCGAGCCGCGCTATCTGCCGCTCGACGAAAATCACCCGACCTCGGCGACCAATCCCTATGGCCGTACCAAGCTGATGGTCGAGGAAATGCTGTCCGACATCGCCGCCGCCGATCCCGCCTGGCGCATCGCGACGCTGCGCTATTTCAACCCGGTCGGCGCGCATGACAGCGGCCTGATCGGCGAGAATCCGAACGGTATCCCCAACAATCTGATGCCGTTTATCAGCCGCGTCGCGGCGGGACGGCTCAGCGAATTGTCGGTGTTCGGGAACGATTATGACACCCCCGACGGCACCGGGGTGCGCGACTATATCCATGTCCTTGATCTTGCCGACGGCCATGTCGCCGCACTGGACGCAATCGCCAGGATCGAACCGGCGCTGTCGACATGGAACCTCGGTACCGGCCAGGGCTATTCGGTGCTTGATATGGTCGAGGCGTTCGAGCGGGTGAACGATGTCCGCATCCCCTATCGCATCGCGCCGCGCCGCGACGGCGACGTTGCCAGCTGTTTCGCCAGCCCCGAACGCGCCGCGCGCGAGCTGGGCTGGACCGCGCAGCGCGACCTCGACGCGATGTGCGCGTCGAGCTGGAGCTTTGAGCGCACACTGGCGATGCGCAATTCGGGCTAGGGCCGATCGACATTCAGGAGATGGCGGAGCGAAAATGGTGGTTTTTCGTGACCCGGAGCGCAGCGTGCTCAATGCACGTGAGCACCGGAAGCACGGAAATCCGCCATTTGCAGCCCGCCAGAACTGAATGTCGATTGGCCCTAGCCGAACCACCCCGCGGTCTGCGCCAACACCCACAATCCGATCAGCAGAAACATCGCCGCCGCGATCATCCGCACCTTCGCCAGATCGACACGCTTCAGCAATTCATGTCCCAGGAAAATCGCAGGCACATTGGCGATCATCATCCCCAGCGTGGTTCCCGCGGTCACCGCGATGACATCATGATATTGCGCGCCCAGCGCGATCGTCGCGATCTGGGTCTTGTCGCCCATTTCGACGAGGAAAAAGGCGACAAGCGTCGTCAGGAAGGCCCCGAAGCGCGGCCGCGGCGCCGCATCGTCCTCGAGCTTGTCGGGGATCAATGTCCACGCCGCCATCGCGATGAACGAAAGGCCCACGGCGTAGCGGAAAATCGGGCTGTCGAGAAACGCCGCTACCTGCGCGCCGAGCAGCGCCGCGAGCGCGTGGTTGGCCAGCGTCGCCACCAGGATGCCCAGGATAATCGGCATTGGGCGGTTGAACCGCGTCGCGAGCAATATTGCCAGCAATTGCGTCTTGTCGCCGATTTCGGCGAGCGCGACGACCGCGGTCGAGGTGAGCATGGCTTCCATGAAAAAACTCCGGGGCCGGGCGGCGTTGCGATTCCAACGGACATCGACACCCCCGCCCGGCCCGGACGAAGGATGCGATGCCATTGGTCTCGCCCAAGCGGTTCCCCGCTTCCACCGCACCACGACCTCTCGGCCGAGTATGTTGACACGGTGGCCCGTCCAATCGGACGGCTGGCTACTCCCCAGATGACGGGGGCGGGTTAGTCGGGTTGACGGTTTCTGGCAAGGGTTCGGGCGACACGCGCGGAATTTTTCCGCCCGGCTCGACCATTTGTTCCGGCGCCTTGGCGGGGTCGCCGGCGGCTTGCGCGGCCGCTTGGGATTCAGCGATATCGGCATCCATCGCCTTGGCGCGCGCCTCGATTTCCTCGGCCGCCTTGTCGTAACGCGCCTCGAAATCGGGCTCGTCCTTGCACCCGGCGAGCAGCAGCAACGGCAGCAGGGCTATCGCGCCGCGCATCAATAATCCTTGCGGTACCGGATGCTGAGGTTCGATTGCCCCGACCCGCCCGCCTGGCTGAGCAACGACAACGCCGGGGTCAGGCTGATTTCAAGCTGGGTCGCGGTGTAACCGCGCGCGTCGGTGATGACCTCCAGATAGATGTCCTTGGTGATATATTGTCCGGCGGCGAGCGCGGTGCCGCGCCCGACGGTATCGTCGGGGCCAAGGACGCGCAGCCGGTCGATCCCGGTTGCCGACTGGAGCGCGCCGAGCGGGCTCAATCCGGCGCCGCCGCTCCTCAGCGTGTTGAGCGACGAGGCCAACTGCACCGCCTGCAGCGGCGACAAGGTCGTGATCGAATCGCCGAACAGGATGCGCGATACGATCTCGTCCTGCGGCAGGCCGGGGACGCTGGAAAAAGCGATCTGCGGATTGCTGGCGCGGCCCGACACGCTGACATTCACCGTTACGGTTTCAATCGTGTCGCTGGCAAGCAGGCGAATCGCGGGATCGAACGCGTCGCCGGTCGGGAAGGTGACCCGGCCTTCCTGCAGTTCGAACGATCGCCCCGCAAAGCCCAGCGTCCCGCGGACCAGTTCAATCTCGCCGGTGACGCGGGGTGCTTCGGTTGTCCCGCGCAAGACGATGTCGGCCTTCCATTCCGATTCGAGCCCCATGCCGGTGACATAGATTTCGTCGGGCGCCTTGAGCGCAATGTCGAGGCGGATGAGGTCGAACAAACTGCCGCCGACCGCCGCCAGCCCGTCGCCGCTGATCCGCTGGCGGCCCGCCGCGGGTTTGCGCCTTATTCCCGTGAGCACCGGCACCTGCGCCGCGCCTTCGCGGACGATGCGGTACCGCGTTTCGGGAAGACGCAGACTGCCCGACAATAGAGCGGCCTGTCCCGCCACCTTTTCGAGCACCAGATTGCCCGTCGCGCGCGCCGCGATATTTTCGCTGCGCGCCAGCCGCGCATTGTCGAGCGTCATCGCGATGTTCATCGGATAACCATCGGCCTGCGCCAGGCTGATATAGCCCTTCGCGTCGACCTTGCCCTCACCCGCGGTCGCGGTGAGCTGATCGATCTCCAGCCGGTTGCCGGTGAAGCGACCATTCACGACCATGTTGGTCAGCCGCGTGCCATAGGTCTGGTTTTCATAGACCATGTCCTTGCCGCGCACGACGCCCGCCAGGCAGGGATCGGCGACGCTACAGCTGAAATCTGCAGCAACCGCGATCGGACCCTGGATGCTTTGATCGGCCGGCCCAAAGAAGGAATAGAGCGTGTCGGCGGGGCCGTTGTAACGGATGCCGCCGCCCAGCGGCGCGGCGCGAAGCCGGGTCGTCCAGTCGCCAGCGCCGGGACCAAGCGGGCGCAGCGACGCCTGGATGCGACCGATCACGCTGCCGCGCTTGCGCATCACCGCGCGCGCTTCGCCGCCGTCGCTCAGCAGCTTGCCGGCGAAATTGACATCGACCGGCTGGCTGACCGACGCTGCGGTGGTGCGGGTAAAGCCGGTGATCGACAAGCGCGCGTCGGCGCGCGGGAAGCTGTCTGAATTGGCCTGCTCGAAATCCAGGCTGCCCGTCGCGCGGCCGCCCAACCCCATGTCGGGATAGACCGCATTGAGGATCGCCATGTTGACGCGCTCGAGCCGGCTCTGGACCATGATGCCGTCGCCGAAGCGCCCGGCGACGCGCGCGCTGCTGCCGCGACCCAGATTGACCGTCGTCGGCAACAACTCATAGCCGTCGGCGCCCGGAATGATCCGCGCCGGCGACGTGGTGCGGAAATTGATCCCGGTCGCGCGGCCCTGCACCGACGCGCGCCACAATTCGGGGGTCAGGTCGGCATTGGCGGCGATGCGGAACGGCACCCCGCTGGTCCCTTCGACCAGCGCCTGCGCCTTGCCGCGCCCATCGCGATAGTCAATCTTCACCCGCCCGACCGCAATGTCATATTCGCGGATCCGCGTCTGGGCGATCTGGATGTCGGCGACGACGTGCGGGGTGTCATAGAGGGTGACGTCGGCGTCCACGATCGCCGATCCGACGGCAAGTTTGGCCGCTCCAGGCAGCACGACATCATTGGCGCGCACGTTGATCGCCGCGGCCTGATACCGGCCCGCCGCGCTCAATCGCACGAGCCCGCCCAGCCCCTGCCCCGATGCGTTGAGCTGGCCAACGAACGGCCCGGCGCTGCTTTGCACCAATCGCCCGTTGAACCCGATTCCAGACAGATCGCCGCGCTCGACGTCGATCGTCAACGGCCCAGCCGCGGTCAACAGCACGACATCAGCCGCCAGCGGCCCATAGTCGGTGTCGCCGGTCGCCGCGAGGCGATAGCCATTCGGCGCCGCGTTGATCTCTGCCGCCAGATTGGCGAGACCAATGCCAAGGCCGGGTCGTTCGGCGGTCAGCGTCGCGCGCGGGTCGCTGATCGTCCCGGCCAGCTGGACGCCAAGCGGGCCATAGTCGGTCGAATTGGCGCGCGCGGTCAACCGAACCTGCCCGTTCGGCGCATAGCTCCCCTGCCCGCTGACGATCCGCAGCAAGGGTGAGGTCATCCGCAGGTTCGCGAAACGGACGATGCCATCGGTGCCATAACGCACATTGCTGGTCGCCACCGCATTGCCGCCGAGCAGATCGCGCACGCCCGAGTTGAACAATTGCGTCGAGCGCGCCCGAACGCGCCCGGCAATGGCAAAGCCGCCGCCCGGTGCGGTTTCCAGATCGGCATCGGTGTCGATGTCGAAAATGCCGACGCTTTCGATGCGATAGTCGTTGATCCGTCCGTCGATCGCCCCGGTGTAAAAACCGCGCTTCAAATCGGCGATGACGATCGCCTTGGCATCGACACGCGGCGACCGCAGGCGCAGATTGTCGCTGAGTATCCGCCCATTGCTGTAAGCGAGATCGCCGTCGAGCCGGACCTGCGCCAGCGTTCCGCCCGCGACCGCGTCGAGGCCGCGGATCCGCGCCGCGCGGCCCGCGACCGGAATGATGACCTGATCGGCGTCGACGCGCGCCTTGCCCGACAGGCTCAACGTGTCGATGATAATGTCGTTGACCGCGAGCGCCTTCGCATTCGCCTGATACGCAACCGTCGGCAGGTCGAACGCTCCGTCGAGCCGCGCGGTCGCGCGCACCCCATTGGCGCGCACCGACGGCGCGATCGCACTCGGACGGAGCAGCACGAACGCCAATTGCAGCGCCTCATAACGGCTGGTGCCCAGATCGACCCCGCCGCTCACCCCGAGGCGGAAAGCGTCGGACGACAGGCGGCCATCGAGATCGGCTTTCCGCGCATCGAGCCGCGCCGTGAGATCGATAGCGGTTTGCGGACCCAACAGCGCGGCGACCGGACCGGTAAACAGCCGCGACGCCTGCGTCATGCCCTTGACCGCGAACGTGCCATCGCGGCCACTGAGCCCAAGCCGGGCCAGCGGTGCCGCACCGAGATTGGCGACAAGGGTGCCGTTCCATGTCTTCCAGTCGCCGCGTCCCGTCAGCTTGGCCGTCAGCGGTTCGGAAAAGCCGCCCATCGCCGCCAACACGCCGCCCTGCGGCGCCGTAACGTCCAATGTCATCGCCAGCCGGTTTGCCTCGGGAACGGCGTCGAGCAGCAACGCGAGCGTATCGCCCTTTGCATTGGCCCCGACCGTCTCGGCATTGGCGGTGATCTGGGCGCGGCGATCGGCGATTGCGACCTTGCCCGTCAGCCGCGCTTCCTGTCGCTCACCAGCGACCGCCGGTTCAAAAATCAGGCGATCGACGCGCACCGCGCCGACGTCGATATCAAGATCGGGCAGCAGCGGCTCGCCGGTGTCGGGCACGATCCTGAATTCGGGCGTCTTGCGCATCGTCATCGTCGCAGCGGTCGCCGAGCGAACGTCAACATGGTTCGCGAAATAGCGGATCGGCCGCCAATCGACCCTGACCTCGGGCGACGCCAGGAACACCCCCTTCGGATCGGACAGCGTGAAGTTGCGGATCACCATCTGGCCATAAAGGGATCCGTCGAGCCGGCCGATGCCGATCTTCATCCCGTTTTCGAACTCATGTTTTTCGATCTGGGTGACCACGAAGCGGCGTCCGGCATCGCTGTTCAGCCCGACGAGGAACAGCGCGAACAGCAGGATCAGCCCCAGCAGCGCCAGACCAAGCCAGCGCAGGATCGTCATCGGCCAGCCCGGCCGCGCTGCGGTCGGCGCCGCTTCGGCGGCCACAGGCGCCGCACCGGCCATCAGAAGGCTTGGCCGATCGATACATAGACGCTGACCAGCGCCTCACCGGGCTTGCGGCCGATCGGGGTCGCGACGTCGAGCCGCATCGGGCCGAAGTTCGTATAATAACGCGCCCCGATCCCGGCGCCAAAGCGCAGGTCGGAGAAGGTCGGCGCCGACCCGCGATAGACTTGCCCCGCATCGACAAAGCCGACGACGCCGAAATTGCCGAAGCGATAGCGCCCCTCGACCGCCGCCTCGTTGACGCTGCGTCCGCCAATCGGATCGTTGTTGGGATCTTTCGGCCCCAGTTCCTGATAGCCGAAGCCGCGCACCGAACCGCCGCCCCCGGCATAAAAGCGCCGCGACGGCGCCAAGCGTTCGCGCGCGGCGCCCAAGATCGATCCAAAGCGGATGCGGCCCGCAAGCACGATGCTGTCGGTCACCGGATAATAGCCGCTGATATCGACTCGGGTGCGCGCATAGGGCGAGAAGCGCCCCGCTAGCGACCCTTCGGGCTGAATCAGCGACGTGATGCGGAACCCTTTGGTCGGGTCGAGCAGGCTGTCGGTACGATCCATGCCGACTTGGCCGGTCAGTCCGAAAATCGTATAAAAATCGCGGTTTCGCTCGGCGCGGGCGAAATCATAATCGTCCTCGCTCGTCGCGATCAATTCGGCCCCAAAGGCATAGGTGAATTTCTTTTGCCAGATGGGGGTCGAATCAAAACTGACGCGCGCGGCGACGCGGCCGGTGATCGCGTTGAACGCGTTGGTATCGCTCCGGGTCGCTTCGGCGACGAGCTCGAAGGTGCGGTCGCGCCGCCCCGCGTTCGACCGGCGCAGCGTCGCGCCGATGCCCTGCTCCTGCGTTCCCAACACCCCGCGAAAGATCAGCGCGCCTTCGGGGGGCAGCAGATTGCGGTGCGTCCAGCTGCCCTCCAGCCGGATGCCCTCGCCGGTGCCATAGCCCGCGCTTGCCGCCAGCGTCCGCGGCGGCCCCGCTTGCTGGGTCACCAGCATCGTCACATATTCGGTGTCGTCGCCTGCACTTTCGCCGGTTGGCTGGGGCTCGGCGGCGACGGTCGCGAATAATCCCGTGGCGATCAGCGCCTGGCGCAGGTCGTCGACCTTTCGGCTATCGTAAAGCTCGCCGCGCTTGAACCTCGCCAGCACTCCGACATGCTCGGCGTCAAAGGCGAGATCGCCGGTCGTCTCGATGCCCCCGAACCGCGACCTTTTGCCGATTTCGACGGGCAATGTGTAAACCCCGTCGCCGGTCGCGCCGTCGAGCAATATGTCGCGCTGGCCGATCTGAGCGAAGGGATAGCCCTCCTCGGGCAATTTGAGCGCGATGGCAGCTTCGGCGCCCTGGACGCGCTGCGCGACGATCGGCTCACCAACACTGAGCGGAAAATTATCGGCGATCAACGTCGGCGGCACCGTCGGCGCCGCGTTGATGATGATATCGGCCAATGTGTAGCGCGTGCCGGGCTTTACATCGATGACCGCGGTGATCGGGCGGCGCGGTCGCGGTTGCCCTTCCTGGCCTTCCTCACGTTCGCCGCGATCGATGCGCGTGTCGACCACCGCGTCATAATAGCCTTCGGACGCCAGGATGCGCTGCATCAACTCGCCATCGGCGGTCAGGCGGGCGCGTACCATCGCAGCATTGTCGGCCTTGCCATCGCCGTCGTACAGCGCCGACAGATCGCCGAACAGGTCGGCAAGATCCACATCGGTGCTGTCGTCGGCGGGAACGAGGCCATTGACCTGAACGGTATAACCGACGCTGACATTCTCTCGGTCTGTCTCGGCTTCGGCGAATTCGACTGGCTCGACGTCAAAATTTTCAAGCGGCGGCAAGGGCGCAGCGAGTTCGCGGTCGGCGATGGGCGCATCGCCGATGACCTCGGCCGCATCGCCATCGGCCAACGCAGGGACCGGCACCCCGTCCACCGCCGGCGCTGGCGCCTCGGTGGTTGCGTCACCCGTTTTTAGAGCTTCAGCCGTCTGACGCTTTTCAAAGTCGGCGATCGATTCCAAGGGCCGATCGAGTTCGGTATCATCTTCGGCACTGATCGGCGGGATCGCTTTTTCGAACTCCTCGTCGCCGATGATCGGTGCGACCTCTGGCAACACCCCGTCGGGCGGCGGCGGCGACGGCAGTGCGATCGGCGCGGTCGATGCGGCTTCGACCGTGGGCACGACCGGCGGCGGCTCGACCGGCTGCGCGGCGGCGCTGGTTGCCCAGGCCAGACCGCAAACCGACGCCGAAATAATCCATAGCGAGCGCGCCCGCGTCAATCGCACCAGGTGATAATCACGGGAAGTTTCAGGGTTTTGCATCTATCAGCCGTCGATACGGCATCTGTGGCTGGCGCGCGGCGGCGGCGCAACCCGTTTCTATGCCGTGAAACCCCCGATTTACGCTCATTTCGTCGCATATCCGTGCCCGGACATCGGGCGTATCCGATCAACGAGCCTCCCGCGGACGGGTTCCGCGCGTCAGGAATCGACGCCGAACAGATCGCGGCTGTAAACCTTGTCCGCGACGTCGGCCAATTCATCGCTCACCCGGTTCGCGATAATCACATCGGCCTCGGCCTTGAACGCCGCAAGGTTTTGCACGACGCGCGAATTGAACAACCGGTCGTCCGCGATCAAGGGTTCATAGACAATCACCTCGACCCCTTTCGCCTTGATTCGCTTCATCACCCCCAGGATGCTGCTGGCGCGAAAATTGTCCGATCCCGCTTTCATCGCCAGCCGGTGGATGCCAACCACGCGCGGACGGCGCTTGAGCACCTCTGCCGCGACGAAGTCCTTGCGCGTCGTGTTCGACGACACGATCGCCTGGATCAAATTTTGCGGTACCTCGCGGTAATTCGCCAGCATCTGCTTGGTATCCTTGGGCAGGCAATAGCCACCATAGCCAAAGGAGGGATTGTTATAAAATTGACCGATCCGCGGATCGAGGCAGACGCCCTCGATGATCTGGCGCGAATCCGCATCGTGCATCGCCGCATAGGTATCGAGTTCGTTGAAGAAGGCGACCCGCATCGCAAGATAGGTGTTGGCGAACAATTTGATCGCCTCGGCCTCGGTGTTGCCGGTCATCAAAACTGTCGTTTCGGGCTTCAACGACGCTCCGAGCAATAGCTGGGCGAACTCGGCGGCGCGCGGATGGGTGTTGCCGACGATGATCCGCGACGGGTGAAGATTGTCAAACAGCGCACGCCCCTCGCGCAGGAATTCGGGCGAAAAGACGATCGCATCGCTGCGATGCGCGGCGCGCATCCGTTCGGTAAACCCGACCGGGACAGTCGATTTCACGACAATCATCGCGCCCGGCGCCAATTTCAATGCGTCGGCGATCACCGACTCGACCGAACCGGTGTTGAAATAATTGCTGTCGGGGTCGTAATCGGTTGGCGTCGCAACGATAACGAAATCGGCGCCGTCATACGCCGTCTGTTTGTCGGTAGTGGCGGTCAGATCGAGCGCGCCGTTCGCCAGATAATCCTCGATTTCGGGATCGGCGATCGGCGAGACCCGCGCGTTGATCTGATCGACCTTGCGGCCGTCGATGTCGAGCGCGACGACTTGATTGTGCTGCGCCAGCAGCACCGCGTTGGAAACGCCAACATACCCCGTACCGACAATAGTGATTTTAACGGGCGTGTGCGGCACTGGCGGTATCCCTTTTTAATCCTGGCTGCCCCCCTAACAGGCAGGGTCGGATCGCTCAACCGCGTCGCCATTTCGCCATGGCCGTATCATGATCACGTTCCGCAAAAGGTCGTGTAGGCCGCGGCATCGCTCGGCGCGGGATGCGCGAACTCGCGCCATTCAGCGCGGCCGACATAGGGGTTCCGAACGACCTCCAACAGCGCAGACCAAGGCGCCATATCGCCAGACTCGGCCGCAGTCAGCGCGGCCTCGACCCGGTGGTTGCGCGGAATATACAGCGGATTCACCGCATCCATCGCGTCGGCGCGTTCGAGCGGGGCAATCGCTTCGCGTTCAAGATGTGCCCACCAGTCCGCAATCCACGGCGCCATCGCCTCGGCGTCGGGCAACAGCGCCTGCATCAAATCGCCGTCGCCGCGCAGCAACTGCGACAATGCCCGAAAAAACGACGTGAAATCCACGTCATGCTGTTCGAGCTCGCCGAATAGCGAGTCGATCAGATGACCGTCAGCCTCGTCCGCCTGCACCAGCCCCAGCTTCGCGCGCATCCGTTCGAACCATATCGCGCGGAACCGGTCGGGAATCGCATCGACCATCGCCTTAGCCCGATCGACGTCGACGGGATCGACCGCATGGATCGCGGGCAGCAACGCTTCGGCAAAGCGCGCCATGTTCCAGTGCATGATCTGCGGTTGGCGGCCATAAGCATAGCGGCCGTTCGCATCGATCGAACTGAACACTGTGTTCACCGCAAAACGGTCCATGAACGCACAGGGGCCGTAGTCGATGGTCTCGCCACTGATCGCGACATTGTCGGTGTTCATGACGCCGTGGATAAAGCCGATGCCCAGCCAATGCGCAACGAGCTCGCATTGCAGACCGATAACCCGGTCGAGCAGCGCGAGGTGCGGGTTCGCGGCTTCGGCGAGATCGGGAAAATGACGGCGGATGCTGTAATCGGACAGCTGGATCACATGGTCGGCGCCAAAATGCGCGGCGAAAAACTGAAAGGTACCGACCCTTATGTGGCTGCTGGCGATCCGCGTCAGCACCGCGCCCGGATGCGCCTGCTCGCGCTGGACGCGGTCGCCGGTGGCCACCGCGGCGAGCGACCGCGTCGTCGGCACTCCCAAGGCGGCCATTGCCTCCGACACCAGAAATTCACGCAAAACCGGTCCGATGGCGGCCTTGCCGTCGCCGTTGCGCGAAAAGGCGGTGGGCCCTGACCCTTTCAGCTGGACATCAAACCGCGCCCCATCGGGCGCGACAATCTCGCCGATCAACAGCGCCCGACCGTCGCCGAGCTGCGACGAGAAATGGCCGAACTGATGCCCGGCATAGGCAAAGGCGAGTGGGTTTGCGCCATCGGGCAGATCGCTACCCGAAAAAATGCCCGCAAGCCGGCTGTCCTTGGCCTTCCCGACCACAAGCCCCAGACGCTCGGCCAGCGGATGGTTGAACGCCAGCAACGCCGGCGCCGATGGCTTGGCCGCCTCGGCGGGCGCGTAAAAGCCCTCCATCGCGGCGTGAAAACTATTGTCGAATGCGAAATCCATCGGGCGCTCCCAGTTGCCCCCCTATGTCGGACCTCCGCGCCGCGGTTGCAAGTTTCGCGGTCGCTGCGATCATGGTCCGCCGCTTGGTTCGCATCCTTTGACCCCGGTCACTGGAAGTTCAGCCAGAACAAGTTAGCATTGGCTCCGCTGTAAACGAGCAGACTGCCGAAGGGACATCTCGACTTGATGACGCCGAACGACTTTCGCCGCGCCGGCGATGCACCATTGTCACGGTTGCAGCGCTTTTTCGATGCATTGGGCAAGGGTGTCGAGGGGGTTCTCGACGCGAATTATGTGATCCCATCGCAATTGGTGATCGACGGCAAATCGGGATTTACGCTGCGCGGCAACGGCCATCGCATCAAGCTGGCTGACGGCGCCCCGACCGGGTGGGGGGGGTCGGCCATCTACATGGTGCGGTGCACCGACTTCCAGATTGTCGACCTTGTCTGCGACGGCAACCGGATCCGCCGAAAGGTGGCCGAGGATCCGGCGCATGTCATCGTCGTCGACAAATGCCACCGCTGGACGTTTCGCGACGTTCACGCGGTGAATGGCACCTGCGATGGATTTTTCATTTCGGCCGGCGGCAATAAAGCGGGGAGCGGTCCGAATGGCGCGGTGTCGCTGGACGATTGCCCGTCGAATTGGAAAATGGAGCGGTGCGTTGCACTCAACAACTATCGTCAGGGCGCGTCGATTATCGAGAGCATCGGCGGCCTGATAAGCGGCGGTCGATACGGTTTGACCGACGGCATATTGGACGACGGCAGCGGCCCCGGCGCCGGCATCGATCTGGAACCCGACAATCAGCCGGGCTGGCCGCCGAACCGGATTCGCAATATTCGAATTCACAATGTGCTGTTCGATCGCAACCAAGGGCCCGGGCTGCTGATCACCCGGGTGAACGGGGTTCGGAACATCGAAGTGAGCGATTGCACCTTCGACCAGAACCGAAAGGCAGCGATCGAAAGCGTCGGCGACGAGGTTGCGATCCTTCGACCGCGCGTCAAAGGGTGGAGCGGCGCAGCCTATACGCGCCGGGCCGCGGCCCCTCCGAAACGTGGTGCCATAGACATCGGCTATCAAGCCGGGCCGACCAGGATCGTCGATCCGGAATTTCAGACCACGAGCCGGACGGGAACGACGGCCAACCCGTGCATCTATGTGCACGGCGGCGCCGCGGCGAACATCAGCATCACCGGGATCAAATCAGATGGGTCGGCTTCGATCATCTGTGGCGCCCATTCGCCGCACGTCCGCGTCAGCCACAGCGTGATAGATCTTCGCAACGCCACCCAGCAGGATGCCTTTACATTTCTGGGCGACTACCCTGTTTTTGAAGAGGTGATGCTGCTCGGGGTTTATCGGCGCGCGGCTTATTTCGGCGGCAAGAGCCCCCGGATATCGAACAACAAATTCTATATCCGCGCTTCCGATCCGGAAAGCTCGGTCATCAGCGCATGGGACGCGCAGAGTCCCGAGTTTCGGGCAAATCTTGTCGAGTATGAGACACGCGATGCATCGATCGTGTTCGGGATCGGCCCCGATGCCGTGGTGATCGACAACATCGTCATCAACAGTGGCAATCCCACCGCCTTCTCGTTCACGGCGGCTCCTCGGTTGTCGTCGGGCAACCAGATGCTGAAAGCCCGGCCGGTTCGATAGGTCCGGATTTGCCGGGTTGCCGCGAAATGTCGTCCCCGGGCGCGGGCAAAGCATGGTCGGCAAAGCGCATCGACGCGGGTTGTGAAGGCCGGATTCTACTTGGCCCCGATGCCCCGGATGACAACCAGAACGGTCTTGAACAGAATCGCGAGGTCAATCCACATCGAGAAATTCTTGATGTAGTAAAAATCGAAGCGAAGTTTGTCATGGACCTCGCTGATCCCGGCGACATGGCCCTGGTTTACCTGCGCCCAGCCGGTCACGCCGGGACGCACGATATGCCGATAAACATAAAAGGGAATTTCCCGTTCGTACCATTCGGACAGGGGCTGCGCTTCGGGGCGCGGGCCGATCCAGCTCATTTCGCCGCGCAGGATATTATAAAGCTGCGGCAGTTCGTCGATCCGCGTTTGGCGAAGAAACCGGCCGATCCGGGTGATTCGATCGTCGTCATCCTTGGTGATAGCGGCATCGACCAGGTCGCCGTTCGTCGACATGGGCTCTGCAACCCGCATGGTACGAAATTTCAGCACGCGAAACTGATGGCCGCGATATCCGATCCGCTCTTGCCGAAAAAACATCGGCCCCGGCGAATCAAGCCGGATCAACAGGCCGGTGATCAACAGCGGCAGGAAAAGGATCGGCAAAACCGCCAACGTCAGCACAATGTCGAACAGCCGCTTTCCCTTTGAATAGGAATTGCTCGGAATCAGTGACCCCAGGCTGTTTTCCGACAGATGTTCGATCCGAACCTTGCCGGTGCGCGCTTCCCATACCTGTTTATAGTGATAGACGCCGACGCCATTGAGCGCCGCAACCGCAAAGGCGCGTTCCCACTCCGGCAAATGGTCGTGATGAAGATCCGCAACAATGATCGCCCGCGCATCGTTTGGAAGCAGCGGCTCGTTCAGGATGACGCACACCGTCTCAAGCTCTTCGCGAATACGTTCGACATCGCCGCCGGGCACCAGATAATAGCGGTTGGTGTCGCGCCGTGGCTCGAGCGCGCCAATGATAAAGCGCGTGGTCAACACGCACAGGAACGTCACCGACAGCAATACCCCGCTGTAAGGGGCGCGGATGAACAGGATCAGCAGCAGGGCGATCGCATAGGTGATTGCCATGGCCGGAAAGATGTAACTCACCCCGACCGAGCCGGGGAATGTACCGAATTTGCGCGCCGAAATGACGCCGACAATCGTGACGATCGTCGCGGTCAGGGTCGATACAATGACCGCCTCATTCGATGAGATCACCGACAGATTGCCACGCGTCAGGATGAAAACCGGCACGAATACGCCGAAAGCAAGGCAGAGCAGCAATTGCACGCGCAGCAACGCGAGCCATTGCGACCATTTGTGGGCCGGCTGGACCGGATGGTCGATTGCCTTCAAAGGGAAAACCTTCTTTCGCAGATCAGCAACGCCAAGCAAGCCATTGGCCGCAACAGCGGTCGGGGTGGATCCGGCCGACGCATCATTGGCCGGGTGCAATCCCTGCCTGTTTAACATGGTTTTCTCATAAAGTTGCTTTTCGTCCGACGCAACGCGTCCGTTCGAGGTTGTCTTTGAACAACGATCCGCTGCGCAACCGTTTCGGTCGACCTCGGCAGGGCGCTTTCGACGCGCTAATAGCCTGATAACAAAGCCCCGTCAGCCCGAAAATCGCTGCGCGCCCGGCATCCATCGCGCAAACGCCCCGCATCGCCGGGATTCAGGTCGGTTGCGAGCCGATCAACGCCGCACGCATATGTCGATTGATAACCCGGACGTCGAACTTCCGCTCGACCAGCGCGCGGCCAGCCGCGGCATGCTGGGTGGCGAGGCCGGGTTCGCGGGCGTAGCGGATCATCGCATCGGCGATCGCTGGTGCCGATCGAACCGGCACGAGCATGCCGTTCACGCCGTCCACCACGGTCTCACGGCAACCGGGAACGTCGGTGGTGATGACCGCCAGGCCGATTGCCATCGCTTCCTGGGTGCTGCGCGGCAGGCCTTCGCGATAGGACGGCAAGACGAACACATCCGATTGCGCAAGATAGGGGCGGACATCGTCGACTTTGCCGGTCCAGGTGATGACCCCGGCCTCATGCCAGCCCTGCACGGTCGCTTCGGTCAACGAGCCCGGGTTGGAATCGACACCGCCGACCAGCAAGACCTCGACGTCAAAGCCTTGCTCGCGCACGATTTTAGTCGCTTCGACAAGCTCGACTACGCCCTTCTCACGAAGCAAACGTCCCACCCAGATGAAGGTGAGCCGCCGCTGCGCATCGCGCGGCGTCGTTCGCAGCGGAAAGCGGTCGAGATTGACGCCGCTGCCATCGACCAGCATGGCGCGGTCGCGCGGCGCGACCCCGCTTTTGACCATCAGCTCGAAGTCATCGGGATTCTGGAAAATGACCCGATGCGATAGCCGGAACGCGAGCCAATACAGGCTGTTGACGACAGCCTTCAAAACGCGCGCCTTAGCGGATGTGCCGCGGTCGGCGTCGATGAAAACGAACCCAAGCCCCGCCACCATGACCACGCGGCGCGGAACGCGCGCAAGCCATGCTGCGATCGCGCCATAAATGACCGGCTTGATGAAATAGCCGAAAAAGATGGCGGGACGGATACGCCGGAACACCCGATACAAAGCGACGAGGCTTCGCATATCGCGCACCAGGCTCAAGCCGTTTCGTTCAAGCGATATGGTCATCGGGATCGCGCCGAGTTCGATCACCCTGGCCTCTTTCGCGGCGTCATAATCCGGCGCCAGCGCATAGACGCGCCACCCCTCGCCGACCAGTTGCGCGATCAGGTCGCCGCGAAACCGATAATGCGCCTCGGCATAGCCCGACAGGAAGATGATAGCGGGCTCGGTGGTCGGCGCTACGGCTGGCACAACGGATCCTCGTCATTTTGGGGGAGACGGCCCCCTAGGCCGACGGCGGCGGTAATTCAATATCATACGACGGCCGGTCTGGAATTGGCGGCAGCCAAACGCCTTGCACGTTGATTTCACCTCTTTCATGCGGCAGAGGGTCAACGATGAACAAGCCCGCGAAGTTGTTTCAACTCGAACTGAACGAAATCAATTTCGATTTCGTCCAGCGCTACGGCGCGATCGACGAATTGCCGAATCTGAACCGCTTGATCAAGCGCCACGGGCTGATCGAGACGACCTCGGAATCCCGCTATGAAGAGCTGGAGCCGTGGATTCAGTGGGTCACCGCGCATACCGGTTTGCCGTTCAAACAACATGGCGTTTTTCGGCTGGGCGATATCGTCGAGCATGACCTTTGCCAGATCTGGGAATGGCTGGAAGAGCGCGGCGTTGTTGTCGCCGCGACCAGCCCCATGAATGCAAGCAACCAGACGCGCGATGCGGCATTTTTTCTGCCGGATCCATGGACGGACACGCGCGTGACCGGATCGGCGCTGTTGAAGCGCGTGATGGTGGCCGCCTCGCAGGCGGTAAACGAAAATGCCGGCTCCCGGCTTAGCCCCCAATCCGCGGCAGCTCTGGGGCTCGCTGTTCTGCGCTATTGCGGAATTCGCGAATATGGACAGCTCGCAAGCTATGTGACGCGCGCCGCCCGGGGCGGCAAATGGGCGCTGGCGCTGATATTGGACGAGCTTCTGACCGCGATCACCATTTCGGAAACGCGCGCAAAGCGGCCCGGCTATGTATCGCTTTTCCTGAACGGCGGCGCGCATTTACAGCATCATTACATGTTCAATTCTGCCGTTTATGATGGCCCGCACCGCAACCCCGAATGGTTGCTCCCGCACAGTGACGACCCGATCCTTGGCGTGTACCGGCAATATGACCGACTGGTCGGGCGCATCGAGCAAGCACTCCCCGACTATCGGCTGATGATAGCAACCGGGCTGCATCAAAATCCCTATTCCGAAGAATGCTATTATTGGCGGCTTGCCGATCATGACGCCTTCCTGCGCGAGATCGGGTGTAGCAATTTTGCGGTGCATCCTCGCATGTCGCGCGATTTTCTGATCGATGCCGGCACGGCCGACAACGCCCAGGCCATTCAGCGCCGCCTCGACGCGGCCATCGGCGCCGACGGCATGAAGCTGTTCGACGTCGACAACCGCGGCGACAGTCTGTTTGTGATGCTGACCTATCCCAAAGACATCGCGAGCGGCTTTGGCTTCGTGGTTGATAACGAGCATTTTGCCAATCTGCGCCGCCATGTGAATTTCGTCGCGATCAAAAATGGCGAACATGATGGCATCGGCTATCTGGTCGACACGGCAGAATGTGCCGACCGGCTGTCGACGTCGCGGATCGCGCTCGCCGATTTGCCGTCGCGGGTCGCGGCGCATTTCGGGTTGACGTGGCCGGAGCGTTCGATGGCGTTAAACGCCGTCGCCTGACGCCGCCTACCGCGCGGTTGGCGAATCCAGCCACGCCTGAAACATCAAAATATCCCAGATATGGTAGTGCATGCGTCGACGGCCGCTGCGCGTGTCGGACCACATACGGGTCACCGCATCGACATCGAAGAATCCGTCACGCTTGAGCCGGTCGGGCGCGAGCAAATCATCCGCCCAGTCGCGCAGCGGGCCGCGCAGCCAATGTTCGATCGGCACGCCGAACCCCATTTTCGGGCGCTCCATCATTTCGCGTGGAACATAGCGGTATAGAAGCTGGCGCAGCGGCCATTTGGGCTGTCCGTCGCGGATTTTATATGCGAGCGGCAGCCCGAGCGCGAACTCGACGACCCGGTGATCGAGCAACGGAACGCGCGATTCCAGGCTAAATGCCATGCTCGCGCGATCGACCTTGACCAGAATATCGTCGGGCAAATAGCTCCGCATGTCGAGATACATCATGCGGTCGCGGAAATCCCCGTTCGACGGCCAGCCGGAATCCGTCGTCGTCAATATCGTCGGCGGCTCGTTTGCGCCCAGCACCAGATCCGTCGGCCGCTTGGCATGGGATACCAGCGAGCGATAAAAATCATCGGCGCTGTCGACGTCCAGCACGTCGGCAAATTTGAGCAGCCGATCGCCGACCGCCATCTTGCGCAACCGTTCGGGCGCGATCCGCATCGCCGCGTCGATGGCGCCTGCCGGCGTCATCCGCAAGGCGCCTGCCGCCAGCTTACGCATTCCGCGGGGCAGCACCCCAAGCCGTTTCCAGAGGTCATATCCCAGCGTGTAGCGGGTATAGCCGCCAAACAGTTCGTCGCCCGCATCGCCCGACAGGCTGACGGTCACCTCGCTGCGCGCGAGGCGGCTGACCAGCATCGTGGGAATCTGAGAGGAATCCGCGAAAGGTTCATCCCAATGATGCGGCAGGACCGGTATTTGCGCCAAGGCATCGTCGGGGGTGACATAAAGCTCAGTGTGGTCGGTGCCCAGATGCGCCGCCACGCGTTTCGCATGATGCGCCTCGTCATATTCGGCTTCCGAAAAGCCAATGGAAAACGTCTTCACCGGGCGCGACGACTGGCGCTGCATCAACGCGACAACGGTGCTGGAGTCATAGCCGCCCGACAGGAAGGCGCCCAGCGGCACGTCCGCTGCCATCCGGATACCCACGGCGTCGAGCAGCAGCTCCTCGAGCGCGTCGACCGCCGCGTCGGGCGAGCCCACGAACGGAGCGTCGCGGCCCTCCCGCGCTTTTTCGGCAATGTTCCAATAGGCCACCGGCTCGCCGGGCGCCGCGTCGTCCGTCCCGACCTCCAGATAATGACCGGGCGGCAGTTTGCGGATGCCTTCAAAGATCGAATAAGGACCGGGAACATAATTGTGCCGCAGGAACAGCGCCAGCACATCGCGGTCGATGCCGCCCTGCCAGCCGGGATGCTGCCGCAGCGCCTTCAGTTCAGAACCGAACAGCAGCGCGCCGCCCTGCATGCCATAATAGATCGGCTTTTCGCCCATACGGTCTCGCGCCAGGATCAGCTTGCGTTCGGCACGGTCCCAAAGCGCGAATGCGAACATGCCGTTCGTTCCAGCGTTCCCAGCACACCCCAGGTGGAAAAGCCCTGTAGCAAGGTTTCGGTATCGGAATGACCGCGCCATTCAATGGCGCCCCTCGCTTCAAGCTCGCGCCGCAGATCGAGGTGATTGTAGATTTCGCCGTTGTAGCTCAGCACATAACGGCCGTCGTGGCTCGCCATGGGCTGGTGCCCCGCCGCCGACAGGTCGATGATCGCCAGACGACGATGCGCGAGGGCGATCCCCGCTTCACCGTCAACCCAATAGCCATCACTGTCGGGTCCGCGATGGACGATCGTGTCGGCCATGCGCCGCAAAAGCGCCTCGCCGTCCGAAAAACCGGCCCGATCCAGAAAGCCTACAAAACCACACATCAATCTTCTCTTTTTACCAAGGAATCATAAAGCCTTGTATAGGCATCCAATGTCGCATCAAACCCAAAGCCGGTGACAATTCTGTCCCGTGCTGCCATCCCGATCGCGTGCCGCTGAGCGGCACTCAAGTCACCCAGCTCGCTCATCGCGGTTGCCATGGCAGCGACATCGCCGGGTGGCACGATCCGCCCCCGCCCGTCCATCACCCACGCACAATCGCCGACATCGGTGGTTATGCACGGCAGCGCGGTCGCCATCGCTTCACCCAACACGTTTGGAAAGCCTTCGCTGGCGGAAGACAGGCAAAGCAAATCAAAACCGGGCAGAATCTTTTCGATGTCGCCTCGCCGCCCCAGCGAATGCACTCTGCCAGCCGGCAGGCGCGCAAAATGCGCGGCGAGCGCCGGGTTGTCGGCATTCAGCCCCTCCCCGACCAGCGCAATATGCAGTCGCGGATCATGGGCCATGGCCTTCGCGCTGGCGGCGAGAAAGGTCGGGACATCCTTGATCGGATGATAACGACCCACAAAACCTGCAACAATATCGGTGTCGGCGACCGCAAGTGCGCTCCGCATGGTTTGGCGGTGTGCCGCATCCGGTCGCCAGCGGGCGGTATCAAAACCATTCGGGATCACCGTCCCCGACCCTGCCGACCGGAAACCGAAGGCTTCATGATGGTCCCGCGCCTGGAAGCTATTATACACAATGGCATCGGGCCGGGCCGATAGCTTGGCGAGCATCCGTATGACCTGCTGCGTCCCGGGCTTCTCGGTCGCAACGTCATAGAGCGATTGCCGGATATTCCAGGCAACAGACACGCGCGGGCCAGCCATCAGGCCAGCCAGCGATGCGATCAGATTGCCATGATACATCCAACCCTGGATCACATCCGGCCGGAACCGTCGGATGATCCGATAAAGCCGCAGCGGCGCCGACAGCAGTCGCGGGGAACGGCTCAGCTCGAGATGATCGACGCCGATTCCAAGCCCGGCGAGGATGTCGCTATAATGGCCCCTTCCCGACAGCGAAACGACATGCGCATCTTGCCGTTCACCAGGGCGGTCGAGGAGCAGGTTCGCCAGCGATCGCTCAGCGCCTCCCATCTCCAAAGCGGTGATGACGTGCAGGATGCGGGGCACTGCCATTACCGCCAGCAACCGGTCGGACCGCGCGCGACGATCGCGCGGACGCATTGCACAAGGCGACGCGGAGGCAGTTCGATCCTGCCCACAGCCCTAGGTCGCGCGCCCTTCCAAATCCAGTGACGTTTCACCAGGGACTATCCGTTCAACGTGTTCAGATAATAATACCATTGGGCGGCCATATACATCAGAAAAATGACCAGCGTCGGGATGCGTACCGCCGGCCTGGTCATCATGATCGCGGCGATCGCAAACGGGTAGAACATCGCCAGAAAACGGAGCGAATAGAAGGAAGTGAAGATATTGACGAAGACGAGCGCCAGCACGCAAAGCGTAAAGCGTCCTTCAAGAGATCGAAAAGTTTCCCGATAATTCTGCAAGAAGATGGCGAAGAGGATTACCCAGAAACTCATGTAAAGCAGGCCGCTCGACGCATCGGCATATTCGGCGCGCCGATCGCCGACGAATGTCAGGATCGAACCTCTCAACGGTCCGATCATCAGGCCGATCGCGAGCCCGACACCGACGACCAGCGCCAACCGCACCTCCTTCGACCATCCCGACAGCTTGCCGCCCTCGTCAGCCGTGATGCTGCAAAGCACATAAATCGCCAGAAAGATAAGCATCGATGTATGTATGGTCGCCGCAAACAGACACAGAGCGATCGCAATCAGATTGGATTTCGGGCGGAGAAGGTAGACGATATACAGAATTGAAACCGCCAAAGCCGATCTGAGCTGTGAATAGGCAAGATCGAAAACAAGCGGGTTAGCGATTAAAGGAAGGCAAAAATATCCGCCATGGCGATAAAGAATCATCGCGGCAGACACGACCCATATTGTCGATATTATCTGGAAAAATAAGGTATGATCGATAGGAATGACCCCATCCTGGATCATCTTGATCAAAAATTCCCAAGTATATTCCGCGGTAAAATATGACGATAACGTGTCATATTCAAAATAGTTTAATACCGAATCTCCGGTGATAATTTTCTGTGCGTATATTTCCCGATCCCAAAGCATCTTGTTGGTTGCCGATAACAAGATGTCAGACCATGGGATGAGAGAAATCATCACCATAATCAGTGCAGGAATGATATATGATTTACCGCTGCGATACTTAGGTGAATTATATTGATTTACTTCACGCATCGAGCAATAGCTTTACTGAAATTTTGACTGCAGGAAGTTTCACGGTGAAAATTCTTTTCCTGACTTCGTCCATGGGAGGGGGTGGCGCTGAACGGGTGGCCGCGCTGCTCGCCAACGCCTGGACCGCCCGCGGGCATGACGTCACTCTTATGCCGACTTTCTCAGCCCGCGGAGAGTGTGTCTATCAGTTAGCGGAAAGGGTCGAACTGGAGTTTCTTTCGGATCACTGCAAAGCTGGGGCAAGCCGGCTCGCGCGGCTCAAAATCTTGCGCCGGTTCATAGGGGCGTTGCGGCCCCATGTCATCGTTTCATTTTTGCCCCACGTGAACATTGGCGCGCTGATTGCCGCCAAGGGCACCGGCATTCCTGTCATCGCCTGCGAACGCACCTATCCGCCGCGGCTCATGCCACCACTCCCCCGTTCCTACCGCATCCTTCGTCGCTTGACCTATCCTTGGGCGGCCGCGCTCGTGGCGCAAACCGAAGCGACAGCCGATTGGTTGCGGCGGCGCGCGCGCCGGACAAAGACCGTGGTCATTTCCAATCCCATTGCCTTGCCGATGGTCGATGCGGACCCCGTCATCCCGTCGGCAGCTTTGTTGAAGTCGGGGGATCGGGTCATATTGTGGGTGGGCCGGATGGACGCCGCCAAACGCCCTGACATCATGGTCGACGCCTTCACCAGGCTCGCGGGCGCCGCCAAACAATGGAAACTTGTCATGCTGGGTGACGGTCCGCTGCGCCCAATGCTGCAAGCCAGGCTCGCGGAGCGGGAGCTCGACGGACGCATATTCCTGCCCGGCTTCGCCGGTAATCTCGCCAGCTGGTACGGCCGCGCCGACCTGTATGTCATGACCTCCAGCTACGAAGGCTTTCCGAACAGCCTGCTGGAGGCGATGGCGCATGGCGTGGCATCGGTGGCGTTCGACGTCGAAACCGGCCCCGCACAATTGAGCGATGGCGGACGCCGATTGCGGTTGCTGCCCGACAACAGCCATGTGGAGCGGCTTCAGAAGACCCTGCAGGATCTGATGACCGACGATCCGCAGCGCGCAGCGCTGTCGCGCACCGCTCGCGAGGTCGCCGATGTTTATTCGCTCGATGTGATCTTGTCGGAGTGGGATAGCCTGCTTCGCGACGTCGCGGCCGAGGATCAAACGGTCGCAGACCCCATCTCGTCATAGAGGAACGCCGCAACACCGATCGGCCAGGCGAGCAACTTCAGCGTCCAGCCGACAAGCGTTTTGGGAGGGTGCCGCACGGTTCGGCCGCTCCGGTGCAGATGCCACGCAAAGCGTGTGTGATTGGCGGCGATCTTCACCACTTCGGTTGGCGCCTTCGCAAACCAGCGCCAGTCGTGATCCAGAAATGCCGCAGCAGCATAGCATTGCCCTTCGGCAACACCGCGCATTTTGGCCACCGTCTTCTGGCTATGAATCAGCGAATCCGGCTCGACATGATAGATGCGCACGACATCATTGACGTAGCGGGTCCGATATTTTCGGGCGATCGCGTTCCAGATCAGCCCTTCGCCAACCAGCCCCTGAATGAACTCGGGAAAGGGATAGTCCCGAAGCACCGCCAACCGCTGAAAGCCCCATTTTTCGCCGCCGATACCGTCGCCCAGCGTCGATGACAGCGTGTCGCTGTCATACGGGCTGGTGGGATAGCGGTCGCCGACGATCGCGCCCGCTTCGTCGATGCACAGCCCGGTAATCCCGACATAGGCATCGCGATCCCCTTCCGGGATCGCGGCCCAACGATCGCGAAAAATCTGGAGCGCGTCAGCCGGCGCCGTATCATCGCTGTCCCAGCACAGGAACAATTCGCCCCGCGCCTCGCGAACGCCGCGATTGAACGCGGTCTTCTTGTGCCCGTTGGGCTGATGGAAATAGCGGATCGCGAAATCGGCCTCGCGCGCCCATGCCTTGACCAGTTCAGCGGTATTGTCGGTCGATCCGTCATCGACGACGACCCATTCGAAATCGCGGAAAATCTGCGCCGCGATGCTTTCGTAAACCCGCGGCAACGTGTGCGCGCGGTTATAGCTGGGGGTGAAAATCGTAAAGAGCGGCGCCGCCATGATTATTCGGCCAGCAGGCGCTGGGCTTGGGGATCACGCGACGCGAGGATGTTCTGCACCATCGGAAAGGGATGATCGCGATCCGTGACCGGATGCCATGCGCCATCAGCCTTTGCCTTATCCAGCGCAAAGATCGCGAAGCCCTGCGCGATCAACAGGTCGTGGATATCAGCATAACGATAGCCGAATTGCGCGAAATGCACGTCGCCAACCTCGATGAGCAGATGCCGGGTCCGCCCCAGTGATTTCTGGAGCCCTTTCAAAACAAAAAACTCGAATCCCTCGACATCGATCTTGATGAGATCGATGTCCTCGTCGGGCAGCAACATCTGCGCCGGAATCGTCGGGACGACGATCTCGCCATGACCAATCTGATTCATGTCGTCGGATCGCATGTCGCTAAAACGCGCCCAGCCAAAATCTTCGCCGCAAGCCGCGTTCACCGGGTGAATATTGGGTGTTTGGTTCAATCGCAAGTTTTGCGACATCAGCCCAAAGATCCGCGGATGCGCCTCAAACGCAAAGACTTTTCCATCCGGCCCAACGGCTTTTGCACCCGCAAGAACGAGATCGCCGATATTGGCACCGATATCGACATAGGTGCCGCCCGGTTTCAGCAGCGACTGGATGATATCGACATCGTCCGACCGTTCGTTGGCGTAAAGCCAGAGCGTCATGGACAGCGCCGTGTTGAAGAAATGCAGCTGATAGCCGCGGCGCTGAATCTTGAAACCCAGCTTTTCGGCAAGGCCGGAACGCGCCAACAGGCGCGAAGCCAGAAAGCGCATGGGCTGCCGCTCTTCACCCAGTCGTTTGACGATATGCGAAATTTGCATGCTTACTCCATGTTCGTTCTGAGTGGTGCCGCGCTTCCGGCCTTGGGCGCGCGCCCAAATACCGCGCAATTGATCCCGAGCGTCCTGTACACGGCACGAAAGGCGAGCGCACGATAACTGACCAGAGCGATCGAGGCCGCGAGCGCTGCCCCGGTCAATCCCAAGAGGGGGATGAGGACCAGGCAGAGGATCAACGATATTGCCAGGCCAATGCCGACGAGCGCGGTGATCCGGTTGTGGTGGCCCGTCATGTTAAGCAGATAGACCGGATCACCAAAGAAGAAGGTGGCGAAATGACCCGCAGCCAGGATCGAAAGCGCCAGGCCGGCGCCGGCATATTCGGCCCCAAAAACCAGCGTGATAATCTGTTCTGAAAAGATGATGAGGGGGATCGCGGTCGCGGCGCCGGCCAGCATGATCAGTCGGCCAGTTTGCCGGACAAGGCGTTGCAACAGCTGATGCTCGCCCGCCGCGAACAGCCGGGCATATTCGGGCGCGAGCACGATCGTGGCGGCGCCATAGGCAAACGCAACGAGCAACCCGCCCTCCACCGCCACGCGGTAAAGGCCCACCGCCGCTTCGTCGGCGATCAGGCCGAGCACCAGCAGGTCGACCCGCATCAACGCCATATAGACCAGCGCGTTCAGCATGAAGCCGAGGCCCGTTTGCAACAGTTCCCCCGCTCCGCGCACCTGGCTGGCGTCGTCGACGACGTGATGACGCAGCAGCGACCACAAATGGCCGCCCGCGATCAGCAACAAAAGCGTAACCGCTATAAAACGCCCCTCGACCGCGATGTCGGCATCGTAGCGGTTCAGGGCGAGCATGAGCGCCGCGCTGATCAGCAACGTCGCCCCCGACAGCAGCAACGTTCCATAGAGTTGGAACGACAGGGTGCGCCCGAGCCCCCGCAAAACGCCGATCGTCACTTCAAAAAACGCCGCGGGCACGATCAGCCACAGACCGAATTTCATCAACTCGCCCAGCGACGTCTGCGGCGCCAATTGCAAGGCCACTTGCCCGATCAGGACGATCGCGAGCGCGGCGGCGCCGACGAGCAGATAGCCTTTACGAATTGTCGCGCGAACATTCACGGCGGTCGCACTGCCGCGCGATGCCGCGATGTCGCGCGTCAACAGTTCGGGCAAACCCAGCCTTGCCGGCAGCAACAGCAACCCGATGGCCGCAATGACGAAGGAATAGGCGCCGAATTGCGCGGGGCCGAGCCAACGCGCAAATATGATGCCCACGCCAACCGCAACAGCACGATCAACCAGGCTCACGGCGCCGACGCCGGCGGCTTGCTGAATGAAGGAACGGAGTTGCATACAGATTGAGCCCGTATTTGCGCGCCGGTTTACAGGCGCAAATCGCTTTCGGCGAGCGGCAGGATGCCCTTTACGTCGACCAGAATGGCGTCCGCTTTGCCAAAGACCCGCAGCGCGGCGCTTCCTCCTTCGGCAAATTCACGATGCGCGACCGCCAGGACCACGGCGTCATAGTCGCCCGCGGCCGGATCGGTCAGGTCGATCCCATATTCATGCTGCGCTTCGGCGGCATCGACCCACGGATCGTGGACATCGACCTGTGCGCCATATTCCTTCAGTTCCGACACAACATCAACGACGCGGGTGTTGCGAATGTCGGGGCAATTCTCTTTGAACGCCAGCCCGAGCATCAGGATGCGGGCGCCCTGCACCGGCAGGTTGCGCTTGATCATCAGGCGGACGATCTGACTGGCGATATAGCCCCCCATCCCGTCGTTGACCCGGCGTCCGGCCAGGATGACTTCGGGGTGATAGCCGACCGACTGGGCCTTGTGGGTCAAATAATAGGGGTCGACGCCGATGCAGTGTCCCCCGACCAGGCCGGGGGTGAATTTCAGGAAGTTCCATTTGGTGCCCGCGGCGGCGAGCACGCTGTGGGTGTCGATGTCGAGTTTGCCGAAGATGATCGACAGCTCGTTCATCAACGCGATGTTCAGATCGCGCTGGGTGTTTTCGATCACCTTCGCGGCCTCGGCCACCTTGATGCTCTGGGCCATGAAGGTGCCCGCGGTGATGATCTCGCCGTACAGGCGATCGACCCATTGCGCCGCTTCGGGCGTCGAACCGCTCGTCACCTTGCGGATCGACGGCAGGCGATGCTCCTTGTCACCGGGATTGATCCGTTCGGGGCTATAGCCGCAGAAAAAATCATGGTTGAAGGTCAGGCCGCTGACCCGCTCCAGGATCGGCACGCAATCCTCTTCGGTACAGCCCGGATAGACGGTGCTTTCATAAATCACGACGTCGCCGCGCTTCAGCGCGCGGCCGACGGTCTCCGACGCCTTGATCAGCGGGGTCAGGTCGGGGCGCTTATGCTGGTCGATCGGCGTCGGCACGGTAACGATGAAGACACGCGCCTGCGCCAGATCGGCCGGATCATGCGAAAAACGCAACTGGCTCGCCGCGGCCAGCTCGTCCGCGGTCGTTTCCAGCGTATCATCGCGTCCCTCGCGGAGCGCCGCGATCCGCGAAACATTGATGTCGAACCCGACGACCGAACGCCGACGGCCGAACTCGACGGCCAGCGGCAACCCGACATAGCCGAGACCAAGCACGGCGATGGCAGCAGAGTCAAAATCGGGAAGCGATGCGGGGGAAGTCTCGCTCATTTTTGAAAATAATCCCTATACCAGGCAACGAATTGGCGGACGCCGTCGCGAAAATCGGTTTGCGGTCGATAGCCGGTCAAGCGTTCGAGCAGACTGGCATCGGCCCAGGTCGCCGGGACATCGCCCATCTGCATCGGCATCAGATTGCGCTTTGCGGTCATCCCGAGCGTTTCCTCGATCGCCGCCACGAAATCGAGCAGCCGAACCTTGTCATTGTTGCCGATGTTGACGATGCGGAACGGCGCGACGGGCGACAGGCTGTCGCCGGGTTCGATATCGGCGGCGCTTGCCGGACGTTCGGGCACGGCGTCGATCAGCAGCCGGATGGCGCGGACCAGATCCTCGACATAGGTGAAGTCGCGGTACATGTCGCCGTTGTTGTAAAGGTCGATCGGCCGACCATCCAGCATGGCATCGACAAATTTGTAGAGCGCCATGTCGGGCCGCCCCCACGGGCCATAGACGGTGAAGAAACGGAACATCGTCGTCGGCACGTTCCACAGATGGGCATGGGCATGCGCCATCGATTCGGTCGCCTTCTTGGTCGCCGCGTAAATGGTCAGCGGCGTGTCGGCCTTTTCGGTCTCTACGAACGGCATTTCCTCGTTGGCGCCATAGACTGACGACGTCGACGCCATCAGCAGATGCGCCACCTGGTTGCGGCGCGCCGCGTCCATCACGTTGAACGTGCCCACGACATTGGCCGAGATATAGGCATGGGGGTTTTCAAGCGAATAGCGCACGCCGGCCTGCGCCGCGAGATGGACGATCACATCGGGTTTGAAATCGTCGATCGCATCGTCGACCCGCGCGCGATCCTCGAGCATCGCTTCGACCGCGCGGAAATGCTGATTCTGCATCAGAACCTGGTGTCGGCGACGCTTCAGATTGACGTCGTAATAATCGGTCATCCCGTCGAAGCCGGCGACCTCATACCCTTCCGCCAGCAACAGCTTGGCGAGATGAAAACCGATAAAGCCGGCGGTGCCGGTCACGAATATTTTGCGTCGCACGTAAATCTCCGAAAGACGGGGTTAGTTTCGGGCGGGAAGCCGTGCCGGGCGGCTTGAGCCCGCTACCTGGCGCTGAAGGCTCAGTTGGTCGAGCGTGATATCGACGCCGGAATCGACATTGGTGGCGTCGAGTTCGACCTCGAACCAGTACCAACGGCAAGGCGACGCCGGTAAATTGATTGTCTGGCTGCCGACCCCTTCGGCAAGCCGCCCTGAATCGGCTGACTTGCCGCCACTGATGCCGAGATCGGTACACGACAGACGGTAACGCAGCTCGGCGCCGGGCGACGCCTTCAGTCCGGCCAGTTTCCAGCTCAGCTGATAGCGCCCCGGCGTCAGGGCCGTGATCTGGCGTACGGCGACTCCGCTCGATGACGGCAGACTGGAAAGCAGCAAGCTGCCCTTTGCCGGATCGATGCTCACACCGATTTCACCGCTCTGCATCATTTCCCAATCGACGGGTGAAAAGCGCGGAACTTGCGAAAAATCCGGGTTTACGAGGCTATCGCCGAGCGTCGTTTTCAGCCCGAGCGCCCGCGCCAGATCGGACGCGATATCATATTGGCTCGACTCCACCAGTCGACTGACGAGCAACGCGTCGGTTTCAAGCGGTTTGCGCTGGTTCCAGGGGGGCCGCGTGATACGAAGTCGCAATTCGCCGACCTGCGGCACGGCTTGCGAGAAGCGGAGCGCGGCTGCCCAATATTCGTCAGCCCAATCGGGGGCGCGGCCCAGCATCGGAGCCAATGCCTGAATCGCAGCCGGATTGAGCGTCGCGGTAGCCAGCCGCTCCAGGTAAAAGCTGCGGACCTCGGTGCTGACCGCCATCGCGCGATCGAACAGCTTGATCACGCGGTCGGGACGGTTTTTCGGCAACTCCTCGTCGATCAGCATCGCGTTGATCAGCCGGTCACGCCGCGTGACCTTGCCCGCGAGTTGCAGCAGCGCCTGGGATTGCTGCCGGTCACCGTCCGCCGCCAGCCCGGCGATCAAGATCGGCAAGGCGTTTGCCGCCATCGGCTCCGCGGCAAAGGCGCGCTCGGCCAGACGGCGCTCAGGCGCGCCTGGGCGGGCTTTCGGGTTTTTGACGAGACGGGAACCATAAAGGGCCCGCGCGACGCCCGCCTGCGCCAGTCCCTGTGGCGGCACGCCAACGGCCATCGCAACGGCCGGTTTGCGCGTCTGGTTCGCGATCGCGAAGCTCGTCGCGCCAACCGCGACGGCCGCCAGAGCGCCCATCCCCAACACAAGATATCGTCTGTCCATTTTCACGCGCCAACCGCTTTCCGACCTGGGACGTTAATCAGACTTCTCCGCGTTCTTGTCCGCGCCATAGCCATAGCCGTAGCCATAGCCGTAACCATAGCCGTAACCGTAGATCTCGTTCCGGCGGCTGACCTTGGTAACCAACGCACCAAAGATCTGGGCGTCCGACTGCCGCAGGCGGTTGAGCGCCGATTTGATCGCCCGCGAGCTGTTGCTCGACGCATCGATCGTGAAGATGAGCCCTTCGACGCGACGTGAGAGCAGCGGCGCATCGGCGAGCCCAAGGACCGGCGGGGAATCGAGAATGACATGGTCATATTCGTTCTGGAGCAATTCGATCAGCTGCCCGAGCCGCGACGAGCTGAACAGTTCGGCCGCATTGGGCGGGGTGGGGCCCGCGAGCATATAGTCGAAGCCGAAGGTATCCGACGTCGCAATCAAGCTGGTCACGTCGTCCGAACCGGTCAGATAGTTGCTCAAACCCTGCTTGTTCTCGATCCCGAGCATCTCGTTCAGCGATGGGCTGCGGATGTCGGCATCGATCAAGATGATCTTTTTGCCGGTTGACGCGAACACATGCGCGACGCTCAGCGCCGAGCTGCTCTTGCCTTCCGCCGGCCGCGTCGACGTCAACAGGAAGCTACGCGGCGCGCCGTGATGGGTCAGGAAGGTCAGGTTAGTCTGCGCGGCCAGATAGGCTTCGTAAACCATGGACTTCTTGTCGAGCAGAAGGTTTTGGAAGTCATCCGATTCCACGCGGGGAATCGAACCGAGCAACGGCAAGCCGAAGCGCTCGTTGACTTCCGCCGGATCGCGGATCGACTGGTCGAGTTGTTCGAGGATGAACACGAGGCCGCCGGCGAGCAAAAATCCTGCGATGATCGACAACAACAGGTTCAGGAACAGCTTCGGACTCGACGGCGCATTGGGCACCGTCGCTTGATCGACGACGGCAATATTGTTCGTCCCAACACCGGCAACGCCGATTTCCTTGTAGCGCTGAAGCAGGCCGTCATAGAGTTGCCGATTGGTGTCAACCTCGCGCTGCAAGATCGTATATTCGATCGATCGGCGCTGTTGACTACGATAATCACCGGTGACGCGATCGAGTTCGGCCATCAGGTCGCGTTCGCGTTTGACAGCACTGTTATAGGACTCGCGGTTGACGGTTTGTGTCCGCCCGGATTCCGTTGCCAACGAGCGACTGATGCTTTCGAGTTGCTCGCGCTTGGCGATCAATTCAGGATAATCTTCGCCAAAGGTCGACCGCAGCTGGGCCAGCTCGGCGGTCACCTCTGCGCGGCGCTGCCGCAGGATGCTGACAGCATTATTGCCGGCCGCGTCGGCGACTGCCGTCGAATTGGCAATCTGGCTTTCCGCCGCGATCCGCGCATCGCGTGCCGCAGACAGTGCTTGGCTGATCTGTTCGATGTCCGCCGATACCAGCGTGCGCTCTACCGTCGTGCGGCCGTTGGCATCGCTGCGCCCCTGCAGCGTGATGATGTCATTGTTGGTCGCATAATTGATCAGCTCACGCTCAGAATCTTCAAGATTTCGGCGCAAGCTGACGATGCGCTCTTCGAGGAAGCGCCGCGCATCGCTGGTCGCGGCATAGCGACGGTCAAGGCTCGCGGCCACGAACTGCTTCACCCAAAGGTTGGTCAGACGCGCCGACAAGGCAGGCGAAGGCGTCGAAAAGCTGACGTCCACCAGGCTCGATGTTCGCACGGGCGTGATGGTGACCGCATCCATCAGGATACGCGCTGCCCGCTCCGCCATGCGCTGGCGCGCCTCGCTGGTGCGCACGTCGCCGTCTTCCGCCTCGTCCAAACCGTAGAGCTTGACGAATTCTTCGTCATTGAGGAGGTTGCCGGCCCGCACCGCACGCTCCGACAGCGAGCGCGATTCCAGCAGATTATATTGGGTGTTGTAGAAGGCGATCTCGTTCGTCAGATTCTTTTCGCGCGCCCCCTCGACCTCGGTCTCGACCGGCGCCTGCGGCGAAATTTCGACGCGCGAGGTGCTCGTGTAAAGCGGCGTGGTCAGAAACGTCGCGATCAGGCCGAGCGCGACGCAGCCAAGAACGGCACCCAGAACCCACGCCTTGTGATTGAGCAGCGCGACAAAGGCGCGCTCGAGCATATGCATGTCGAAAAATCCGCCCTGATAGGACGCTTCACGCGTGTCCATATCGGGAAGTCGCGGATTTATCGCCGAACGCCCGGCTTTTACACTGTCCATCTGTTTTGCTGTCCGTCTTAGATCTGGTTGCCGAGGATGATGAGCGGCGTGGTCAGCAGCGTCGATGCCTTCAAAATATTGTCGAACATCCGGCGCTGCGGGGAATCGCCCACTACTACGACGTCATTGGGATAAATCTCCGGGTCGCCGTAATTGCCGCGGCGGATCGCCTGAAGGTTATAGGCGCCGACATATTGCTGTCCCTCGACCTTGCGAAAGATCAGCACCTCATCGAGCTTTGAAAATTCGGTCGTGCCACCGGCTAGCGCGATAGCGCGCATCAGCGTCACCTTGCCATAGATCGGGAATTGCCCGGGTTTCGTGACTTCGCCATCAACCGTTACCGACTGGGCCAGCATGAGCGCGGGATTTGTCGGCACCTTGAAATTCACGCTGACGTTCGGGTTGCGAATAAAGCGTCCAGCCAGGCGCTGTTCGATCTCGCGCGCCACTTGATCGGGCGTTTTTCCCGCACCATCGACCAGCCCCACGAGCGGGAAATTGAACTTTCCTTCGCCGTCGGTCAGCACGTCGCGCTGAAGATCGCGAACGCCATAAACATCGACGGCAAGCTCCGTGAACGGCCCGACAAAGGACTGCCGCGACGTCTGGCGCGTATCATTGCCGCCCGGGGTTGGCAGGTCGGTCAGCAACGTCACGCCCGACGCCGGGTTAACCGCCACCGGTCCAGGAGCCTTTGAACAGCCCGACAGCGCTATCACCGCGACAACAAAAAGGATTCGCAGGCCATTCATAAATGAAGATTCCAGACCGAGGATTATTAGGTAAATGAAAAACGCCCATAGTCAGAAACGAGGGGATACGGAAGCCCGCTAGTCCCTTTTTCCCAATCTGTCCCCGTCGGATCGAGCCCGGACGAGGATCACGACCAGAAACGCGACCACCATCATCAAAGACGGTTGCCGCAGCGGATAATCGACGAGACTCCCGATCGCGAGGAAGACAAAGCAGGTCGACAACGCCACCTGTTCGATCGTTGCAATTCCGCCCGAACTCGGACGTTTGCGCAGCGCGGCAAGGATCGACCATGCAAGCCATCCGATTGCGGCGAGCGCGACCAGCACTGCCGGCAGCCCGCCCTCGATCGGAAACTGCAGCCAGTCGTTATGCGCATGATTGAAATATGTAGGACGCAACAGCGCGTCGGGCTCCACGATCTGGAAGACCTTGGCAAAGGAACCAAAGCCCGATCCCCACAGCCATTGGCCCCGCAGCAATTCCGTTACGGTGGACAGCGCCTCCAGCCGCATCTCCGCGGCGGCGTCGCCGGAACTTCCGAGCATCCGGGTGACCGAACTCGCCCGGCCCGACAAATAGGAAATCAGGCCAACGACCGCCACGATGACGATAGGCGCAACGGTAAGCGCGATCCGAACCACCCTGTCCCAGCGCGCCGACTTTGCTGTGCGCAATTGATTCACCGGCTGATGGCGAAACCGATACCCCCAGCGGATGACGACGAAAGTCAAAATGAGCGCCAATGTGCCGCAAAGCAGTCCCAGGCGCGAACCGGTGATCAGAATCAAGACGAAAAACAGCGCAATACTGCTGCCCAACGCCGCTATGATGAGCGGCTTTCGCTGTTTGCGGGACATTTCCTTGACGATCAGCCAGCCCGCCGCAACAATCGCCAAGGCCAGCAAAAAAGCCTGATGATTGCGATTGGCAAAAAGCCCGACCAGCCCCTCTTCATTGGTAATCCGGTAAAGATAAAAGACGCTGCGCGGTCCCGCGACAAACTGCATCAGGGCAAATGCCGACGAAACGACGGCGAAACCCCAGACAAGCCACCACAGGCGCTCACGCTGCTCGGCAGGCGCCGCGGCCGCAACCAGCAGCGCCCCGAATGGAACGACAAGCGATAACAGGCTGTTGAGAGTCAGCGATGGCGTGAGACTGATCGGCCGCCACCGGTCGCCGTGCCCGAGCAGCTCGTCCATTTTGAAAACGATGTCTCGGTTTGGCAGGCCCCGCCAGACATCCGACGGCAGCGGGATAAGCTGAACCACCATCCAAACCGCCAGCGCCGCGAGAAGCAATAGCGGTATCCTGATCGACCGCCAGGCCGCGGCGGGCGTACTCACGAGCGCCGCAAAGGCCAACAGGACAACGAATGCGCGCAGAAAAGGCAGCGACGCGACGTCGCTGCGCGATGAACCGCCCATCAACGCGATGATCACGACGAACGCCGCAAGCATCACCCACCTGCCGCTCGCTGACATATCGCCAGAAAGGCTGAACAGAGGCCCCCTTCTGATCGACGATCGCTTGGTCGAAAATCGGCTCATCGAACAGCGTCGCCGTTCAACGGGCGCTGCGTCGGCGCGGCCCAGTCAAGGCTCATGGCTATTACAACTCCCATATTTTGCTTTGCCGCTCGCCGCTGAGCTTACGCGTTATCGGCCGTGTCGAGAAACCAGCGGTCCTGGCCTTCCAGACCAAGCGCGGTCAGACGTCCGGTCATATAGGCTCCCGTGTCGATCCCGATCCGATTCGCCGCCTCATCGACGGTTTCCGATATGGTGTGGCCATAAACGATTATTCCGTCAAAGCTATCTTCCGCTTCCAGAAACTCCTCGCGGATCCACCTCAGGTCGGACAGTTTCTGCCGCTCCAGCGGCACCCCGGGCCGCACGCCGGCATGGACGAATACATAGTCGCCGATCTGGACCATATCTTCGCCGCGGCCGAGGAAATCGACGTGCGCCTGCGGCACCACGTCCGACAATCGTTCGGCCACTTCTTCGAAACTCGCCGCCGCATAAGCCGCGTCGTCGCCCCAATAGCTGCGGATGGTGGCGTCGCCGCCAATGCGGACGAAGTAGCGCACCCGTTTCAAATCGCCGGTGAGCGCGGCGAGAAAACACTCTTCGTGATTACCGATCAGCATCACCACCTTGTCGAACGGCGCTCCCAGCCCGATCGCCCGCTCGATCACCGACGCGGAATCGGGGCCGCGATCGACAAGATCGCCAAGCAAAATCAATGTTGTGAAAGCCTTGCCGCGGGCGGCGTTATCGGCTTCGACCTTCGCCAGCAATTGCGCGAAAAGATCGTCACGGCCGTGTATATCGCCAATGGCATAGACGCGCTCGCCGTCCGGCACGCGCGAAAGCGCTGCCGACACCCGGTCGTCGCGTTGTCGGCGTTTCAAGAAACCAAGAAAGGACATATGGGCGTAATATCAACTATATCAGTAGCTTACAAAAACGAACTTGTCCGCCTGTCCCCTCGTTGACGGATGCCGTGCCACTTTGTGATACACCAACCGGACAGCCGATCGAGAATCCCTTGCGGTCGGCGCGGCGATTAGAGCCAAGTTAAGCCACCGGCAAGAGCTTTGCGCTAGGGCGGCCGGAAGACTAGCCGAGGAACCACCTGATTTATGCCTTTGGAACCGCCTTCGACACCATTCTCCGCTCGCCGAAAGATCATGGTCGTGTTCGGCACCCGCCCCGAAGCGATCAAGATGTTTCCGGTTGTTCATGCCCTGCGCCAGCTGCCGACGCTTGACGTGCGCGTGTGCGTCACCGCCCAGCACCGCGAGATGCTCGACCAGGTGCTTGAAATCGCTCGCATCACCCCGGACATCGATCTGGACGTCATGCAGGCCAGTCAGACGCTGGACGGCCTTCTCGCCCGGCTTGTCGTCGGGCTGGGCGAGACATTCGACCGCGAACAGCCCGATCGCGTGCTGGTCCACGGCGACACCCTGACGACGATGGCGGCCACCCTTGCCGCCTATTTTCGCAAGATACCCGTCGGCCATGTCGAAGCAGGCTTGCGCAGCGGCAATATCTATCACCCCTGGCCCGAGGAGGTGAACCGCAAGGTCGCCGGCGCGGTCGCCGATCTGCACTTTGCCCCGACCGCGACCGCCGCGGCCGCGCTCCGCGCCGAAAATGTGCCCGCCGACCGCATCCATATCACCGGCAACACCGTCATCGATGCCCTGCTCGCGACCAAGGCGCGGATCGACGAAGATCCTTCGCTGGCGAGCGGCCTCGACCCGCTCGTTGCGCGCTTTGCCGGCAAGCGCATCATTGCCGTGACGTCGCACCGGCGCGAGAATTTCGGCGACGGGATGAACGCCATCGCCGAAGCGATTGCGGCGATCGCGGCGCGAAGCGATGTCGCGGTCGTCTTTCCGGTCCACCCCAATCCGCATGTCCGCAGCTGCATGGAACCGATCCTGGGCGACCTGTCCAACGTGGCCTTGATCGATCCGCTCGACTACCCGCATTTCGTGCGCCTGCTCGCGACATCCGACCTGGTGCTGACCGACAGCGGCGGAGTCCAGGAAGAGGCGCCGGCGCTTGGCAAACCGGTGCTGGTCATGCGCGAAACGACCGAGCGCCCCGAAGGCATCGAAGCGGGCACGGCGCGGCTTGTCGGAACCGACAAAGCGCGTATTGTTTCCGAAATTTTCAGCCTTCTCGACGATAAGGAGGCCTATTCGGCCATGGCCCGCGCCCATAATCCGTTCGGTGACGGCACGGCGGCCAAACAGATTGCGGAGATTGTTGCGCGTGCCCATTGATACACAGCAGACGGTCACCGTCCTCGGGCTCGGTTATATCGGCCTGCCGACCGCGGCGCTGATCGCGCGCTCGGGCTGCAAGGTGACCGGCGTCGATGTCAGCCGCAACGTCGTCGACACCGTCAACAGCGGCAAGGTCCATATCGAGGAGGTCGACCTTGACGGGCTGGTGCAGGGCGTCGTGTCGCGCGGCGCGCTGGTGGCTTCGGTCGATGTTGCGCCCGCCGACACCTTTGTTATCGCTGTGCCGACCCCGCACGATGATGAGCATCGGCCCGACATCAGCCATGTCCTGTCGGCGGCGCGCGCGATCGCGCCGAAACTCGAAGCCGGCAATCTCGTCATCCTCGAATCGACCTCACCCGTCGGCACCACCGAAAAGGTTGCGGCGCTGCTCGCCGAGCTGCGCCCCGACCTTAAGGTTCCTGGCGCCTGCACCGGCGCCGCCGACATCTTTGTCGCCTATTGCCCCGAGCGCGTGCTGCCGGGACGCATCCTGGTCGAGTTGGTCGACAATGACCGCTGTATCGGCGGCATCACCCCGCGCTGCGCCCGGCGGGCGATGACTTTTTATCGGCAGTTCGTGCGCGGTGCGTGCGTCACCACGTCGGCGCGCGCCGCCGAAATGGTCAAGCTGGTCGAGAACAGCTACCGCGACGTCAACATCGCCTTTGCCAACGAGCTGTCGATGATGGCTGAGCAGATGGGGGTCGATGTGTGGGAAGTCATCCGCCTCGCCAACCGCCACCCGCGCGTCAACATCCTGCAACCCGGCCCCGGCGTCGGCGGCCATTGCATCGCGGTCGATCCCTGGTTCCTGGTCCATGGCGCCCCCGAGCATAGCCGCCTGATCCGCACCGCGCGTGAGGTTAATCTGGCCAAGACCGCGCATGTCATCGGCGCCGCCGAAATGCTGGTGTCACAGCATCCGCAAGCGCGCGTCGCCTGCCTCGGCCTCGCCTTCAAGCCCAATATCGATGATTTTCGCGAAAGCCCGGCGGTCGAAGTTGCGGCCGCGCTGGCACGCCGGTTCGGCCCGCAGATCCAGATCGTCGAGCCCTATGCACGCGGCCTGCCGATGGAGTTCGCGGGCACCGGCGCCGAATTGATCGACCTCGACAGCGCGCTGGCCGATTGCGACCTGCTGATCGTCCTCGTTGACCATGATCTGTTCAAATCGATCCCGCTCGAAGAACGTGGCGAAAAGATCGTCTATGACACGCGCGGCCTGTGGCTCGACCAGCCGAATGTGGCAGGCGCCAGTCCGCTGCATCGCGCGGCCTGATTTCCGTTGTACATGGCCCCCCGTCACCGTCTTCACGATAACGCCGGAACCGTCCGGCGACTGCAACGCCTGGTCGTCGAAAAGCCTTGGGGCCGCGACGATATTCCGTGCGAATATGGTGATTTCAGGGGACGCCGGATCGGCGAGATCTGGTTCGCCCATCCCGACGGCGATGCGGCGCCGCTGATGGTCAAATTCCTCTTCACCTCCGAACGTTTGTCGGTCCAGGTCCATCCCGACGACGCGGCAGCGAAGGCCGCAGGTCTGGCGCGGGGCAAGGACGAATGCTGGCTGGTGCTGGCGGCGGACGCCCATGCCCAGCTTGGCGCCGGATTGACCGTCGATACCGATCGTGACGCGCTACGCGCCGCGGCGCTCGATGGATCGATTGTCGACCTGATCGACTGGCGCGCCGCCGCAAAGGACGATTTCGTCTATAACCCCGCGGGCACGATCCACGCGATCGGGGCCGGCCTGACGATTGTCGAGGTGCAGCAAAATATCGATCGCACCTACCGTCTCTATGACTATGGCCGTCCGCGCGACCTGCACCTGGACGAGGGGCTGGCCGTTGCCCGGCTCGATCCCGCAGCCGATCCCCGCGACCGCCGTATTGACGGCACTGCCGACGCCAAACTGGTCAGTGGCCCTTATTTCCACGTCCTCCACCTGACCGGCCCGGTCGATCCGCGGGCAATCGCACAGGTCGAAGGCGAGCTGACGTTCGTGCCGCTTTCGGCCGGATGCCATGCGGCGGGCACCGCGGTATCGCTCGGCGAGGCCGTGCTGCTTGGCGATCCGTCGCTGATCGCCATCGAACCCGGCGGCCGCGCCCTGCTGTGCTGGGCGACCTGAGCCGCGCAGCGCGCGCCCCTTGCAGCGCCTGACCGTATCTCCCATATCGCTCGCCATGAGCGAACCTAATGCGCACCGTGCCGCGCCCTGGCATGGAACCACCATCCTGTCCGCCCGCACCGCCGAAAAGGTCGTCGTAATCGGCGACGGGCAGGTGTCGATGGGCCAGACCGTGATGAAGCCCAACGCGCGCAAGGTGCGCCGTCTGCACGACGGCAGCGTCATCGGCGGCTTTGCCGGGGCAACCGCCGACGCCTTCACCCTCTTTGAACGGCTCGAGGCCAAACTCGAACGGCACAACGGCCAGCTGTTGCGCGCTGCGGTCGAACTCGCCAAGGACTGGCGCACCGACAAATATCTCCGCAATCTGGAGGCGATGATGATCGTCGCCGACAAGGAAGTGACGTTGGTCATTACCGGCAATGGCGACGTGCTGGAACCCAAGGGCGGCATCGCGGCGATCGGTTCGGGCGGCAATTACGCCCTCGCCGCCGCCACCGCGCTGGTCGAATATGAGACGGACGCCGAAGTTCTGGTGCGCAAGGCGATGCAGGTCGCCGCCGACATCTGCGTCTATACCAACGATCAGTTCACCCAAGAAACCATCGAAACTCAGGTGTAAACCAGATGAACAAGGACCTGACTCCCAAGGCGATCGTCGCTGCGCTCGACACGCATATCATCGGCCAGGACGCCGCCAAGCGCGCGGTCGCGGTGGCGCTGCGCAATCGCTGGCGCCGCCAGCAGCTGGCGCCCGACCTGCGCGACGAGGTAACGCCGAAGAATATCCTGATGATCGGCCCCACCGGCTGCGGCAAGACCGAGATTTCGCGTCGCCTGGCGAAGCTGGCCGACGCCCCCTTTATCAAGGTCGAGGCGACCAAGTTCACCGAAGTCGGCTATGTTGGCCGCGATGTCGAACAAATCGCCCGCGATCTGGTCGAGGAAGCGGTGCGGCTGGAAAAAGAGCGCCGCCGCGAAGCGGTACGCGCCGCCGCCGAAGAGGCCGCAATGGAACGGCTGCTCGACGCGCTCACCGGCAAGGGCGCGAGCGAAGCGACCCGCCAGAGTTTTCGCCAGCGCATCCGCGACGGCCATCTTGACGACAGCGAGGTCGAGATCGAGATTGCCGACGCGCCGAACATGCCGTTCGAATTGCCGGGTCAGCCGGGGCAGATGAGCATGATCAACCTGTCCGACATGCTGGGCAAGGCGATGGGCGGCGCACCCAAGAAGCGCCGCAAGCTGAAGGTCATCGAAGCCGCGACGCGGTTGATCGAGGAAGAACAGGACAAGCGCCTGGATCAGGATGATGTCGCCCGCATCGCGCTCGCCGATGCCGAGGCCAATGGCATCGTGTTTCTCGACGAGATCGACAAGATCGCGGTCAGCGACGTGCGCGGCGGATCGGTCAGCCGCGAGGGCGTCCAGCGCGACCTGCTACCGCTGATCGAAGGCACCACGGTTGCGACCAAATATGGCCCGATGAAGACCGACCATATCCTGTTCATCGCCTCGGGCGCGTTCCATGTCGCCAAACCCAGCGATCTGCTGCCCGAACTGCAGGGCCGCCTGCCGATCCGCGTCGAATTGAGCGCGCTGACCGAAAGCGATTTCGTCCGTATCCTGAGCGAGACCAAGGCGGGTCTGCCCGAACAATATGCGGCGCTGCTCGGCACCGAGGGCGTAACCCTGTCGTTCACCGACGATGCGATCGCGCGGGTCGCCAAGCTGGCGGCCGAGGTCAACGAGCGGGTCGAAAATATAGGCGCGCGGCGTTTGCAGACGATCATGGAGCGATTGGTCGAAGAGATCAGCTTTGCCGCCGAAGACATGTCGGGAACCACTTTGGCGATCGACGCGAGCTATGTCGAACGGCAGCTTTCCGAGATTGTCGGCGATACCGACCTCAGCAAATATGTGCTGTAACCCGCGAACGTTCGGGCGGGCGTAATTAGGCTTCTTTTCAGCCGTTCGTTTGCCGAACTTCATTTGACTTTCGCGGCTCGTCAATGCGATGAACGGTGCGACACGGTCGACACGGGTTGCAACCGACCGGCGCGGAGACAGTAATGACAGACGAGGACGTCGCCCCGGAACAGGGCGAGCTGGCGATCACGCGCACCGGCGATCGGCTTCGGCTGGCGCGGGAAGCCGCGGGGTTGTCGCTTGCCGATGTGGCGACGCGGACGCGGATCACCCAGCGTCATCTGGCCGCGATCGAAAAGTCCGATTTTTCCGAACTGCCGGGTCGCACCTATGTCACCGGTTTCGCGCGGGCCTATGCCCGCGCCGTCGATTTGCCCGAGGCGGAGGTCGGCGCCGCAGTGCGCCGCGAACTCGAAGCCGACGCTTATGGGGCGCGGCCGCTGTACGAGGCGTATGAGCCCACCGACCCGGCCCGATTGCCGACCGCGCGGCTGACGTGGACGCTGGTCATCGTCACCTTGCTGCTGGCATCCGCTTATGGGGTGTGGCGCTTCCTGTCGGTCGAACCCGACGAGGCGCTGATCGCGGCGCAGAACCGTGCTGCCGATGCGTCCGAAGCGCCGCAGAGCGACGCCGCCGCGCCGCCGACAACCAAGGCCGGGACCAGCACGTCGGCCGTCGCCGCCAATGCGCCCGTCGTGCTGACCGGTCTATCCGAAGTCTGGATCGGGTTCGACGACGCCGCGGGCAAAACCGAAAATTGGCGCACGCTCGATCCGGGTGAAACCTATCAGGTGCCGCCCGCCTATATCGAGCAGTTCACGCTGCGCACGAGCATCCCGCAGGCGCTGAAAGTTACCGTCGGCGGCCGCGACATTGGTGCCATCGGTCCCGCCGACACGCTGGTCAAGGGCATCTCGATGAAGCCTGCCGATCTGGTCGCCCGCGCCGACGCCGGCGGCCCGGCCGCCGCCACGCCGCCGCCAGCACGCGCGCTGCCCAAGGGCTGAATCGGCCGTCATTCGGGCCGGTAAGAGCGGCAGCGCACCGAATTGGGTTTGCGCTGCTGCACTTTGCCGCGTTATGAACAGAACAATGGTTAATTGGTGGGGGCCGAACGGCAAATGAAGATGCGTCATATCACTTTCCTCGGAGCGGCGTCTGTCGCGCTCGTAGCGGCGATGCCCGCGCTGGCGCAGGACGGCGCCATCGACAAGCGGGTCGAGCGGTTGGAAAAGGAAATGCGGGCGGTCCAGCGCTCGGTGTTTCCCGGCGGCAGCCCGACTTTTTTTGAAGGCGAGATCGCGCCCGACAACACCCCCGGCGAACGCGCGCGCAGCAATGCGCCGGTGATCGACCTGACCGCCCGCGTCGACGCGCTGGAGACTCAGCTTCAGACGCTGACCGGCCAGACCGAGCAGAATGCGTTTCAACTGCGCGAGCTGGAAAAGCAGTTCACCGCTTACAAGACCGAGATGGACAAGAGATTTGCCGACCCGGCAGCGATCGCGACCCCCGCCAATCTTGGTTCCGTTCCGACGGTGAGGCCGCCGGCGGCGACGGCGACCGTCGCCGCCGCACCCGCCAAAAAACCGGCGGCGACCCCCAAGCCCGCAGCGACGACGCCCAATGCGGCGCGGCTTGCGCTGGTCAAAAAGGTCGAAATCCCCGCGACAGGGAACGAAACGAAAGACGCCTACGACTATGGCTATCGCCTGTGGGAAGCCAAGCTCTATCCCGAGGCGCAGGTCCAGTTGAAACAGGTGGTGACCAAATGGCCGACCAGCAGCCAGGCAAGTTTTGCCCAGAATCTGCTCGGCCGCGCCTATCTGGACGAGGGTAAACCCAGTCTCGCCGCCGTCGCTTTCTATAACAATTACAAGGACCGGCCCAGCGGTGCCCGCGCGCCGCACAGCCTGATGTACATGGGCGTCGCGCTCGACAAACTTGGGCGCAAGGCCGACGCCTGCAAGGCGTTCCGCGAACTCGAAGAAGTGTATGGCGACAAGACCCCGCAGGATGTCCGGACCGATGCTGCCGCCGCAAAAACAAAAGCAGGTTGCTGATCGCGACAGCGCCGACCGGCTGGCAACCGACCTAGGCGCGCTGGCGGGATCGGACTGGCACCGTCTCCACTACGGCGTCGCCGTGTCGGGCGGCCCCGACAGCATGGCGCTGCTCTGGCTGATGGCGACGCTGTTGCCCGGACAGGTCTGGGCGGCGACGGTCGATCATGGGCTGCGCAAGGGGTCCGGCGACGAAGCGCGCATGGTGGCGGGTTTTTGCGAGCGCGAGCATATTCCCCATTCGACCTTGCGGCCCGCGGTTCCGATCAAGGGGTCGCTGCAGGCGGCCGCGCGCGCCGAACGGTACCAGCTGCTCGAACAATGGCGCGGGGCCAATGCGCTCGACCATATCGTCACCGCGCATCATGCCGACGATCAGCTTGAAACGATGGTCATGCGGATCAATCGCAGCAGCGGAGTGAGCGGTCTGGCGGCGATCCGCGCCCGCAACGGCGTCATTCTGCGGCCGCTGTTGCACTGGCGGCGCGGCGATCTGGTCGATCTGGCGCTGGACCATGACCTGCCCTTTGTCGATGATCCGTCGAACAACGACCATCGCTTCGATCGCGCCCGGCTGCGTCAGGCGCTGCGATCGCAGACGGTGCTGGACCCCGCCGCCGCGGCCCGGTCGGCGGGCTGGCTTGCCGAAGCCGACGAAGCGCTCGACTGGGCGGTGGAGCGGTTGATCGCATCGTGGCCCGACGCCTCCGACATCGCGGTGATCCGCGACGAGGGCTATCCGCCCGAGATGTTTCGCCGCATCGTCGCCCAGCGCCTGCGGGCGAATGCACCGCAGCTGGCGGTGCGCGGCGCCTCGCTCGACGGCGTCATCGCGGCGATGCACCAGGGCAAGCGGGCGATGGTCGGCGCCCTGCTGATCGACCCCGTCCGCGGCTTTCAGACGACGATTTGGCGCATTTCTGCTGCGCCGCGCCGGAAACCACCCAAAAAGGCCTGATTGGCTCATTGTCATTTAACCCGATTATCCTATCTTGTTGGGGTAGGAGCGCATCGCCGCGCCGGTTAGGAAAGATTCCGCATGCAGGACGACAAGGAACCTCAGGGCAACCCCTGGATGAAGAGTGTGATGATCTGGAGCGGCATTTTGCTCGCCATGCTCCTCGTCGCCTCGATGTTCGGCGGGGCAGCGCAGCCTGCGGGCAGCGCGCTTGCCTATTCGGAGTTCCGTCAAAAGGTCGAGGAAGGCAGCGTAAAGGACGTCGTGCTGTCCGAAGACAAGGTGACCGGCACGCTGTCGAACGGCGACCGTTTCACCGCCAATGTCGTGCGCGATCCCGACCTGCTGAAAATGCTCAACGATAATGGCGTCAAATATGACGGCAAGGCGACCGAAGCGCCGAACTTCTGGATGTATATGCTCCTCCAGTCGCTGCCCTTCCTGCTGATCCTCGGCATTGCCTTTTTCGTCTTTCGCCAGGTCCAGAAGAACAACGGCTCGGGCGCGATGGGCTTTGGAAAATCGCGCGCCAAGATGCTGACCGAAAAGCAGGGCAAGGTGACCTTCGACGACGTCGCGGGCATCGACGAGGCGCGCGAAGAACTCGAAGAAATCGTCGAATTCCTGCGCGATCCGACCAAATTTTCGCGGCTCGGCGGCCAAATTCCGAAGGGCGCCTTGCTCGTCGGTTCGCCCGGCACCGGCAAGACCCTGCTCGCCCGCGCCATCGCGGGTGAAGCGGGCGTGCCCTTTTTCACCATCTCGGGTTCGGACTTCGTCGAAATGTTCGTCGGGGTCGGCGCCAGCCGCGTCCGCGACATGTTCGAACAGGCCAAGCGCAACGCGCCGTGCATCGTGTTCATCGACGAAATCGACGCCGTCGGCCGCCATCGCGGCGCCGGTCTGGGCAACGGTAATGACGAGCGCGAACAGACGCTCAACCAGCTGCTCGTCGAAATGGACGGGTTCGAGGCGAATGAAGGCATCATCATCGTCGCCGCGACCAACCGCCCCGACGTGCTCGACCCTGCCCTCCTCCGCCCCGGCCGCTTCGACCGCCAGGTCGTCGTGCCGCGCCCCGACATCGAAGGCCGCCAGAAGATTCTGGAAGTGCACACCCGCAAAAAGCCGCTGGCACCCGACGTCGACCTGCGCCGCGTTGCGCGCGGCACCCCGGGCTTTTCGGGCGCCGATCTGGCCAATCTGTGCAACGAAGCGGCGCTGCTTGCGGCGCGCAAGGGCAAACGCCTGATCGCCAACGACGAGTTTGAAGAGGCGAAGGACAAGGTCATGATGGGCGCCGAGCGCCGATCAATGGTGATGACCGAGGACGAGAAAAAATCGACCGCCTATCACGAGGCGGGCCATGCGCTCGTGTCGCTGCACGTCGAGGGCTGCGATCCGCTGCACAAGGTGACGATCATCCCGCGCGGCCGCGCGCTGGGCGTGACGTGGAACCTGCCCGAACGCGATCGCTATTCGACCAATATGAAGCAGATGAAGGCGCGCCTCGCGCTGTGCTTCGGCGGCCGGATCGCCGAACAGCTGATCTATGGCAAGGACGAGCTCAACACCGGCGCGTCGAACGATATCCAGCAGGCGACCGAAATGGCGCGCTCGATGGTCATGGAATATGGCATGTCCGACAAGCTCGGCTGGCTGCGCTACCGCGACAATCAGGACGAAGTGTTCCTGGGCCATAGCGTGTCGCGCGCGCAGAATATGTCCGAAGACACCGCCCGGCTGATCGACGCCGAAGTTCGCCGCCTGGTCGAAGAAGGCGAAAATGTCGCGCGCAAGGTGCTCACCGATCATCTCGACGAGCTTCACCTGCTCGCCGGCGCGCTGCTCGAATATGAGACGCTGTCGGGCGAGGAGTCGAAACGCGCGATCAAGGGCGAAGACATCGGCCGCGAGGACGACGCCGACAAGCGCGGCACGCCGGTGTCGGGCCACGCCGGGTCGCTGCCGCAGATCAAGCGCAAACCGCGCCGTCCGCTGGGCGACGCCAATCCCCAGGGCGCGTAGCCTTAACGCGCCGCCACGCTCGATTCAGGGGTTATTCATTGGCTGACGGCATTTTGCGGCGCATGCCCTTGGGGAAACGCGTCCGCATCTTGCCTGTCCTGCTCGCCGCACCGTTGCTTGGCGCGATGGCGCCGGGGGACATGAGCGTCGCGGCCTTTCTGGCCCGCGCCGATTCCATCGCCCGGCTCGGACCGCTCGCGCTGGCCACCCCGCAGGGAAACCAGCTGAAGGGCGAAGTGGTCGCCGCGGGCAAACGTTACAAGGCGCGGATCGATGCCGACCGCCGCGCGGGCCGGAAAACGACCAGTTGCCCCCCCGAATCCGGAACGCTGACCCCCGATCAATGGCTGGCGCATCTGCGATCCTATCCCGCCCCCGTCCGCAGGACCGTGAGCATCAACGCCGCGTTCGATGCGTTGATGAAGAAACGCTACCCCTGCCCCGCCTGATGCGCCATGGAGCGATCGACCAAGGAGACGGTGATGACCGGTAAAGCGTGGAAAATTCTGGCGATCGCCGCCGTGCTAGCGATGGGTCCGCACCCCGCCGCGGCGCAGGGCACCGGCGCGCTGACCAGCAAGATCGAACTGGAGCGACTGGCGCCGACGACGAGCGGCCAAGCCGCGACAAAAACCTACGTCGCGCCCGACGTCGTCGTCCCCGGCGACCGCATCCGGGTGACGCTGACCTTTACCAACAATGGCGCCGCGCCCGCGGCGGGGCTGAATCTGACCAACCCGATTCCCGAAGGTCTGGTGTACGACGAAACCGCTGACCCCGCCGGATTTGCGGTTTCGATCGATGGCGGCAAGACATTCGGCGCGCTCACCGGCCTGACGGTGCCGGTATCGGGCGCCGACCCGCGCGCCGCGGTGGCGGCCGACGTGACGCATGTCCGCTGGCTGTGGCCCGCCGCAGTGGCGCCCGGGCAAAGCCGCTCGGTCGCCTTTTTCGGGCGCGTCCGGTGACCGGATCGCGGCGCTAGTCGGTGACAATCTATTGCGATGAATCGGGCGGGCTCAATGCGGGCGCCATGATTTTTTCGGCGGTGATGCTGACGCCGCAGGCCGCCGCCGATATTCACGCCCGATTTCGCTCCGTCACCGGGCTGCGCGGCGAATTGAAAGGCAGCCGGATCAGCATTGTCGAGCGGGCCTACCTGCTCGAACTGTTCGATCGCGCCGGTGGCCGCGCATGGGTCGCGGTGGCGAAGCGCGATACGCTGGCGCAGAATCCGGGCGGCACCCTGCCCAGCGACCTGACGCTTTACGCCGCGCTGCTCGATCTCGCGGTCGGCCGCTGGCTTCCCGAAACCGGCGGCGTGTGCACCGATGTGGTGATCGATGAAGGCCGCTACGATCCGACCATCCTGGCGAAGGTTCGCGAAGATATTCAGGCCGGACTAGGCGAGTGGGGCCGCGCCTCGCTCGCCGACAGCCGCCGCAGCGACGGGGTGCAGATCGCCGATGTGATCGCCAACAGCCTGTTCAACATCACCGTCAGCTCGCCACGCGCGCACCGCATCCAGCGGATCATCGAGCCGATGCTGGCATCGAAAGCGATCCGCGTGGCGGAATTGACGCAGCTTTCTTAGCTGGACGTCCGGTTTGGGGTGATTAGCAGACGTTCAGGGTCGCCCTGAATTCCACTGCGCTCACAGGAGAAAATCACACCGCAGCACTTTCCGCTTCGTCGTTGGCAGCCACCTGCCGCGCGATCTGCGCGGCGTGGGTCAGCGACACACGCGTTCCCGGTGCGGTATCCTCGACCGCGATTTCGGCTCCCAATTGCTTGGCGAGCGCCTGGACGATACGCGTGCCCAGCCCCGCGGTCGGTCGTTCGGGATTCTCGCCGAAGCCGACCCCGTCGTCGGAGACCGACAGAGTCCAATCGTCGCCCGTCGCGGTATAGTCGACGACGACATGGCCATGGCGGTCGTTCGGAAAGGCGTGCTTGAGAGCATTGATCACCAGCTCGGTGACAACCAGCCCCAGGCTGACCGACACATCGCCGCCGATCGAAACCGGATCGACCTCGGTGGTCAGCGTGAGCTGCTCCGGGTCAAAGATCATCGACGCGCCAATGCTCGCGCACAGCTGCGCCAGATAGGGTTCGAGCTCGACCGCATTCGCGTCGGATTCGGCAAGGTGGCGTTGCAGCGTCGCGATCGACATCACGCGTTGATGCGCGTCGCTCAAATGGCCTCGCGCTTCGCTCGACTGCACCTTGCGCGCGCTCTGCATCAATATGCTCGCGATGATCTGCAGGCTGTTGGCGACCCGGTGCTGCATCTCGTGAAGCAGCGCCGCATTGTCGTGGACCAGTGCTTTCTGCCGCTTCTCGCTCGCGCGCACTTCGGTCACGTCGATCACCGTGATCATCATGCGCGTGTGGAGGCTGTCGCCATATTCGAGCCGCTGCGCCTTTAGCACCAGTCGGCGGCGCCCACCGAGGCTGGTTTCGATATCGACCTCATACGCCTCGACGTCCGCCGCGCCCGAGAGGGTCGCGTCGATCAGCGAGCGCAGCCGCGGCAGATCCCATTGCTGGTTGTCGAGGTCATAAATCGTCCGGCCGGTGACGGTATCGGGATCGATGCCGAAGGCCGCACGGAAACTGTCGCTCGCCGCAACGATCGCGAGATTTTCGTCGAGCAGCAGGAGTGGCGCGTCGGACGCAAGCACCACCGCTAGCCCCAGCGTGCGGCCCATGTTGATTGGAGGATTATCGGCAGCCATCCAGCGCGCCTTTCCGGTCGGCCCGGGCCGCAGGACGCGGCCTTGTCGGCAACCAAATCGCGGAGCTATGTTCATCGGCGTTGCCGACCATTGCCCCGAAATCCGCGTATAGCATGCAGCGGGGCGGACACGCACAGAATCGACAAGGCGGTCACCTCCCACCGTAAGCGGGTCGGAAGAATATATCGGCAATCGTCGGCAATTGATCGATTCCGGACCCTTGTCGTCCCGGACTTGATCCGGGATCGGATCGGCGCAAGAGCCGCGTAATATTCCAAAGTTCAGGAAAGTTCAGCCTTATGCATCGCTGCATTTGTCGCGCTCGGCGGACAGATGGCGGTCGATTCTTGGCCGCATCCGGAATCTAGGCCGCGACCGCTTTTGCCTGTAAATTGAAAGAGCTGAGATGAAGGCTGGCACAGCGGAACAATGTAGGACAGCGTTTTTTGATCTGCGGATGGCGGCTTTGGGGTGGGGAGTTGCCCTACGCCCTCCTCGTCATTCCCGTGAAAGCGGGAATGATGGAGGGAAGAGAGAGCGTCCACAATCGGCCGCCAGGAAATATTCCGCACGCCCCACCCCAACAAAAAGGGCCGCGGTTTCCCGCGGCCCCCCTTGTATCGATGTTCGCGGCGCTTATTCGAAGTCGCTGCCGCCGCCCGCGGGGCTGCGCGGCGGCGCGGCGGCGGTCAGGCGCAGGGCTTCGGCCGAGCGGCTGATCGAGCTGATTTCATCGGGCGTATCGTCATCGTCGACGACAACCTTTTGCAGCGTCGTGATCAGCGTTTCCTTCAGATCCTTCGGACGCACGGTCTGTTCGGCGATTTCGCGCAGCGCCACGACCGGGTTCTTGTCGCGGTCGCGGTCGATCGTCAGTTCCGAGCCGCCCGAAATCTCACGCGCGCGGTGCGCGGAGAGCAGGACGAGGTCGAAACGGTTGGGAATCTTGTCGACGCAATCCTCGACGGTAACGCGGGCCATGTTGTTTCCTTAGAATATCGGAGAGACCAGCCTTTTGGGAGGCGTGGCGGCAAGCGCTGCGCGCTAGCAGCAACGCCCGTGGCTGTCAATCGAAGCGCTGCCCTTGCGGCGCTTGCAGCGCCCCGCCTATGAGCCGAAAGATGACCGATGCGCCCTGCCCCCCCGCCAGCGATCCCGATACCCTGACCGCGGACGTCGCCGGGCACCGGCTGGAGGTCATCGTCGACGGCGACCAGCGGCTCGACCGCATCCTGGCGCTCCTGTCTGGCGCCATCCGCAGCATCGACATCATCATGTACATTTTTGAGCACGACGGCGCCGGAACCCGCGTCCTCGATGCGATGATCGCGGCGGCGCAGCGCGGGGTGCGGGTCCGCGCGGTGATCGACAGTTTCGGCTCATCGGATATTTCCGACAGCATTTTTGCGCCGCTGCGCGGCGCCGGCGGCAGCGTGACCTTTTTTTCGCGGCATTGGCGGTCGAGCTATCTGGTCCGCAATCACCAGAAATTGCTGCTGATCGACGAGACGGTGGCGGTGACCGGCGGTTTCAACATTGCGACCCCCTATCTTGGGACACAGCCGAACAATTGCTGGTTCGACCTTGGCATCGTCGTTCGCGGCCCGTCGGTGGCGCGCATGGTCGCCTGGTTTGCGGAAATCCACGACTATACGCTGAACAACGACGGCAAGCTGTTGATGCTCCGCCGCCTGATCCGCGAATGGCCGGTCGACACGGGGCCGGTCACCTGGCTGGTCGGTGGTCCGACCCAGCGGCTGTCGCCTTGGGCCCGCGCGGTGCGAACCGACCTGACCGGCGCGCGCCAGCTCGATATGGTGATGGCCTATTTCTCGCCCGGACAGGGCATGTTGCGGCGGCTCGGCCGCGTCGCGCGGCTCGGCCGGGCGCGCTTCATCATGGCGGCAAAGTCCGACAATGCGGCGACGATCGGCGCCTCGCGCCTGCTTTATGGCTATCTGCTGCGCAAACGCGCGCAGATCTGGGAATATCAGCCATGCAAGCTGCATATGAAGCTGATCGTCATCGACGATGTCGTTTATGTCGGGACCGCCAATTTCGACATGCGTAGCCTGTTCGTCAATGTCGAGGTGATGCTGCGCGTCGCCGACGCCGGTTTCGCGCAGCAGATGCGTCGGTTCATCGCGGCCCAGCAGGACGATTGCGACGACATCACGCCAGCGCGTCACAAGGCGCGCGCCGGGTGGCTGACGCGGCTGCGCTGGACGCTGGCGTGGTTTGTCGTCGGCGTCGCCGACTATACCGTGTCGCGGCGGCTGAACTTTGGCCTGGGTGAGACCGATCCCGATCTGGAGGTCTAAAGCCGAGAGGATCGGTTGCCATTTGGCTCAGGGCGAGTCGAAAATGGGGGCGTCTCGCGACCCGGAGCGCAGCGTACTTCTGTACGTGAGCACCGGAAGCGCGAGAGGTCGCCATTTGCAGGCCGCCATGGGCCAGATGGCAGCCGATCCTTAGTCTTTCCAGCCCCAGAACAGGAAGCAGGGCGGCACATTCACCCATTCGAACGCATTGTCGATACGGGCGAAATGTGGGGCAAGGAAGTCGCGCGCACGAGCGCGGAACTGATAGACCAGGAACGCGCCGCCGGGCCGCAGCACGCGATGCGTTGCTGCCGCAATCGCCGGGCCAACACCTGCGGGCAAGGTCGAAAAGGGCAGGCCCGACAGCACATAATCGGCCTTGTCAAAGCCATGCGCTGCGATGATCGCCTCGACGTCGGAGGCCGACCCGTGGACTGCGATAAAGCGGCTGTCGCGGATGTCTTCCCGCAGATAGTCGATGAAATCCTCGTTCGTGTCGATCGCGATCAGCGTCGCGTCACCCGCCATCCGTTCGAGTAGCGGGCGGCAAAAGGTGCCGACCCCCGGGCCATATTCGACGAACAGCTTCGTGCTCTTCCAATCGACCGGCCGCAGCATGTGGCGGATCAGCGTCGGCGACGACGGCACGATCGATCCCACCATGACCGGATGCTTGATGAAGCCGCGGACAAACATGCCCCACGGCCCGAAAAAGCGTTTGAGGCCCACGCGCAGCCGGCGCGCCAGCGGCGCTTTCTTTTCTTGGGCCTGCGCCCGCGGATTGGTCATGATGGCTTTCGCGTTGTTGCGGTTGACGAGGGCGTGGCAAAAACGGCGCGCGGGCGCAAGGAAAGAGTCAGTCTTGACTCTGGACAGGTCACCGCGCGCGTGTAGGGAAAGGCCGACATGGGCAGCTGAAAAGTCGGAGGTGAAGTCGATCATGGCGACAAAATCGCAATCGATCCCGGCCGACCGCATGACGATCCTGTTCGCGGTGATGCTGGTCGCCGCCGCCGGCAACACCGCGATGCAGTCGATCCTGCCCGCGATCGGCGCCAAGCTGCACATCCCCGACGTCTGGGTCAGCCTGGCCTTCAGCTGGTCGGCGCTGTTGTGGGTGATGACGGCGCCTTATTGGGCGCGCCAGTCCGACAAGCGCGGCCGCAAGGCGCTGATGGCGCTGGGTGTGATCGGGTTCATGCTATCGATGGCACTGTGCGGTGTGGCGCTCTGGTCGGGGCTTCAGGGCTATCTCGCCGCCGGCACCACCTTCGTCATTTTTGCGCTGTTTCGCAGCCTCTATGGCGGCTTCGGGTCGGCCGCGCCGCCCGCGGTGCAAGCCTATGTCGCGGCGCGCACCGACCCGGAGGAGCGCACCCAGGCCTTGTCGCTCGTCTCCTCCTCCTTCGGCCTGGGCACCGTGATCGGACCCGCGATCGCGCCGTTCTTCATTCTGCCGTTCGTCGGGCTGGCCGGTCCCCTGCTCGTCTTTGCGCTGATCGGTCTGCTCGTCCTCGTCATGCTGCGCTGGCGGCTGCCCGACGATGTGCCGCGGTTCGCGGCGCGCGGCGCGATCGTCGCTTATCCGACGTCGGCGGGGTCGCCCGCGGCGGCGACCGACGATAGCGACGATGATGTCGTCGACCCCGGCGCCGCCGCTGCGCCGCCGCTGCGCTGGTCGGACAATCGCGTTCGCCCGTGGTTGCTGGCGGGGCTGTACGGCGGCCAGGCGCAGGCGATGATGCTGGGCGTCATCGGCTTCCTGATCCTCGACCGGCTCGACCTCCGCCTCAACCCCGACGAGGGCGCCGCGATGACCGGCATCGTGTTGATGGCGGGCGCCTTTGCCACCCTGCTGTCGCAATGGGGACTGATTCCGCTGCTGAAGCTGTCGGCACGGACCGCAGTGCTGATCGGCGCCGCGCTGGGCGCCACCGGGCTGGTCATGACCGGGCTGTCGCAGGGCCTGCACGGCATCATCATCGGCTTCGCCCTCGCCTCGCTCGGCTTTGGCCTGTTCCGCCCCGGCTTCACCGCCGGCGCGTCGCTGTCGGTGCCGCGCCGCGATCAGGGCAGCGTCGCGGGGATGACCGCGTCGATCAACGGCTCGGCCTATATCGTCTCGCCCGCCATCGGCGTGCTGCTGTACAACTGGCACCCGATGGTCGCTTATGGCCTGATGGCGGGCTTCTGCGGCTGGCTGGTGCTGTGGGGCTGGTCCGCGCTGCGGCAGGACGAACCTGCGACCTGAATAGCCGTGGCCCTGAGCTTGTCGAAGGGCGCCTCGCCGAGAAGCGCCCTTCGACAAGCTCAGGGCTACGGTTGCGCCTAGCGCCTAGTCCTTCGCGGCGTCGTCGCTATGCTTGCGCTCGCGCACCGGCTTGAGCATCCCGGGCGCGAAAAAGCCGATCGGGTCGACGCTCATCGCGTTCTGCTTGATCTCGCCCTGGATTTTTTCATAGTCCTTTTCCATCGCCTCGGTCACCGATGCGCGGGTATCCTTCAACGCCGCGTCGAAATCGGCCATCGTCACCATGTCGCTGTTGATCGAGCGCTTGAGCGCCGCCAGACCGGCGCGGCGCGTCAGATCCTCCAGGTCGGCACCGGTGAACCGGTCGGATTTTTCCGCCAGCACCGCCAGATCGACGTCGCCCGCCAGCGGCATCTTGCCGGTCTGGATCTCGAGTATACGGCGCCGTCCCTCCTTGTCGGGAACCGCGACATAGATCAGCTCGTCGAGCCGCCCGGGGCGCAGCAACGCCGGGTCGATCAGGTTCGGGCGATTGGTCGCGCCGATCACCACGACCGACTGCATTTCCTCGATCCCGTCCATCTCGGCCAGGATCGTGTTGACGACCCGTTCGGTGGCCTGCGGCTCGCCCGATGCACCGCTGCCGCGCGCCGGGACCAGACTGTCGAGTTCGTCGATAAAGATGATCGTCGGCGCGACGGCGCGCGCGCGGGCGAACAGCCGCGCGATCTGCTGCTCGCTCTCGCCATACCATTTCGACAGCAGGTCCGACGATTTGATCGAAATGAAATTGGCATCGGATTCGCGCGCCGCCGCTTTGGCCAGCAAGGTTTTGCCGGTGCCGGGCGGACCATAGAGCAGGAAACCCTTGGCGGCCCGGATGCCCAGCCGCCGGAACGCCTCGGGATGCTTCAGAGGCAGCTCGATCCCCTCGATCAGCTTCTCGCGCGCCGCGTCGAGACCGCCGATATCGCTCCATCGCGTCGTCGGCGCCTGCACCATCACTTCGCGCATCGCCGACGGCTGCACGCGCTTTAATGCGTTGCTGAAATCGTCGCGCGTCACGCGCAATTCTTCCAACACCTCGGGCGGGATCGTGCCTTCGGCCAGATCGAGCCTGGGCATGATCCGCCGCACCGCCTCGATCGCCGCCTCGCGCGTCAGCGCCGCCATATCGGCGCCGACAAAGCCAAAAGTCGTGCGCGCCAGCTCGGCCAGATCGACATCGGCGGACAGCGGCATACCGCGGGTGTGAATGCCCAATATCTCGCGGCGTCCGCTCTCGTCGGGCACCCCGATGATGATCTCGCGATCGAAGCGGCCCGGGCGCCGCAGCGCTTCGTCGATCGCATCGGGGCGATTGGTCGCGGCGATCACCACCAGATTGGTCCGCGGCTCCAGCCCGTCCATCAGCGTCAGCAGCTGCGCGACGAGGCGCTTTTCGGCCTCGCCCGTCACCTGGCCGCGCTTGGGCGCGATCGAATCGATCTCGTCGATGAACAGGATCGACGGCGCCGCCTTGGCAGCCTGTTCGAAAACATCACGCAGCCGCTTTTCGGATTCGCCATAGGCCGACCCCATGATTTCAGGGCCGTTGATCAGGAAAAATTGCGCTTCGCTCTCGTTCGCGACGGCGCGGGCCAGCCGTGTCTTGCCGGTGCCCGGCGGCCCGTGGAGCAGCACCCCGCGCGGCGGATCGACGCCCAGGCGGCGAAACAGCTCGGGATAGCGCAGCGGCAGTTCGACCATTTCGCGCAGCTGGTCGATCGTCTCGCCCAGCCCGCCCAGATCGTCATAGGTCACATCGGTGCGGCGCGCGTCCTGCGGCTCTTGATATTCGGGCAGCAGCTCGATTTCGGTATTCTCGTCGATAAACACGACGCCCTTTGGCGCCGCCGAGACGACGATCAGGCGCACCTCGGCCAACGCATAGGCCGGCGCATTGAGCATCTGGCGCAGCTGCGGCGGCATGTCGCCCGATTCCAACCGCTGTTGCCCGGCGGTCGCGACGGTATCGCCCGCCACCAGTGGCCGCCCAAAGAAGCTGCGTTTCAGCGCGTTCGCCGATCCCTGCAACCGCAGATTTTCCTGCGCCGGGGCGAACACCACGCGCGTCGCCGGGCGCGTTTCAACGCGGCTGAGCATCACCATATCGCCCGCGCCCGCGCCCGCATTGGCGCGCTGCAGGCCGTCGAGGCGGATGACCTCCAGCCCTTCATCCTCGGCATAAGGCGCCACGACGCGCGACGCGGTCTGCCGCTTGCCGCTGATCTCGATGATATCGCCTTCGGTGACGCCCAATTCGGCCATCGCAGAGCGCGGGATGCGGGCGATGCCGCCGCCGCTTTCCTCGGCGCGCGAATTCGCCACCTGCAGTTTTACCTGTTTTTCTTTTACCGCTGCATCGGCCAAGGCGCGTCTCCGTCAAAAAAGGTCACAATGCCGAAGATAGGATGGTCGTTCCCGATTTGCGACCCCTCGCGCTCCCGTGGTCGCGCGACGATCTATGACGCACTGCACAAAATAGTGGCAAGTCGCGCGGGGGCATGTCATCATCGGCGCCGGATATGCCACGCCTTCCTCCCCTCAGCAGCATGGAGGCCTTTCTCGAGGTCGCCCGCCATGGCACGGTGAAAGCCGCCGCGATCGAACTCGGCCTGTCGATGCCCGCGCTGTCGCGCCGCATCCAGACGCTCGAACATTCGGTCGGGCGCCCGCTGTTCAACCGCCACCACCACGGGCTCAGCCTGACCGAGGCGGGGCGCACGTTGCAGGAACAGCTGTCGCCGATCCTCGACGAACTCAGGACCGTCATCGGCCAGGTCGGCAGCCCCGACGCCTCGCTGCGCCTCCACCTCAACGTCCTGCCGCTCTTTGCCCAGCAGCGCCTGTTCCCGCGCCTGCCCGAACTGCGGCGCCAGCATCCCGAGCTGCATATCGACATCGACACGATGTCGCACGCCGAAGCGCGACTGGGCGACGGGATCGACGCCGCGATCGCCCTTGCGCGCGCGATCGATCCGGCGCTCTATGCCGCCCGGCTCGATCAGGACAAGGTGTTCCCGATCGCCGCGCGCAACCTGACCGACGCCGACCGGCCGATCGCGGTGCCCGAACAATTGCAGCGGATGACCATCCTGCTCCATCGCGAGATGCCCGAAACCTTTACCGAGTGGAAAAAGGCGATCGGCATGCCCTATCTGGAACCGGCGGGGATCGACTATTTCGATTCGGGGCCGCTGATGCTCGAAGCCGCGGCGCAAGGCATCGGCGTCGCGTTCATGCACGGCCATCATTTCGACGACGCCCACGACCCGCGTCTCGTCCGCCTGTTCGATTTCGACGTCGACAGCCCGTACAGCTATTGGTTCGTCTGCCGCCCGCGCGCGCTGCGCCAACCCGCGGTGAAGCTGTTCCACGACTGGTTGCTGGCGGCAAAGATCTGAACGGGTATTGCACCACCCGAACGATATTGACCGCGGTTAGGGCTCAAAGCTCGTCGCCCCGCGCGAGCGGCTTATGTCCCATACCCCGGGGGCCGCGCAGCGAATCGTTACCGCAGAGCGGCCATCCCCCTGATCAATCTGCAGATATTTCCCGGCCCGGTGTCCGCGAAACATATCGGCTCTGCGGGGCTTGATCCGCATCGGATAGGCGGCCGCCTCCTGCGTGAATTCATATTCCAGATCCATCTTGGCGACCGGCAGGTTATAGACGACCGGTTTGTCGGTCCCGAAGTTGGAAATGGAAAGCCCCCGGTAGGATCGGCGCACCGCGACCGGTGACGTGCTGAGTGCAGGTCGCCGAAGCCCATGAACACCGGTCGTTCGATTATAACGATCAAGGTTCGTGCTGATGACCCCAGACACGACGACACGGGCGTCATCAGACGCAGGCGCGTAATCCTCGACCGACGTGCCGCCCCAGATATCGATATCGCTCTCGCTTTTAATATCCTGGAGATACAAGGCTCCCTTGAGTGCTGGCATCATGCGAACGGCATCAATCGCCCGCCCCTTTGTGCCAACGAAGTCGAGTCCGTTCAGCCGAATATCGGATATCGTATCACCGGCACCGAATTTCGAACCCTGGCGCCCGAACTGGATCGGCGCGCCGGTTTGCGGCGTGCCGCGAATGATGCCGGTGACCTGAAGACCACGCAGGACATGTCCCCGATCGACCGTATCGGGATTCCCGGTCACATCGATTTTGCTATATTCGAGCGCCGATCCCATGCCGCCCGATAGTGCGACATTCAATCTTATCCTGATATCGCTGATCGTCCCCGCAACGCCATCGGCAAAGCTGTGCCCGATATCGACGGCGACCCCGCCGTTGGTCGCGTTGCTGTCGATATTGGTATAATCGATTTCGACATCGGTGACATGGTTGAAGCCCTTGTTGATCGCCGCAATCACGACATCCGCGGCATATTTGAAGTTGCGCGACCGCACGCGCGCCTTCGCATGGCTGATCCCGTAGATGAAAAAGGAGCGCCCGCAGCCGTCGGTGACCAAATTGCTGACGGTGATGTTATTTCCCGAATTGGCGCAGTTGATCGCATAGACGCAACTGGTCGCCACCAACGTCCCGATGCGAATATCGCGCGAACCGGCGCGGGTTGCAGGTTCGGATATCGCCAGCACGGCAAGCAGGTTCGTCGCCCGCACCTGCGGTATCTCGACCCCGACACAGTCGCCGCGGAGCGACACAAACTCCAGGCCCTGAAAGCGGCCATCGATCGGAATGGCCGGAGAGGTGACCTCGCGGGCGGTCACCACGCAGTCGCGGCAATCGACGAACTTGACGAAAGAGGCGTTGGTACCTGACCAATCCTTGCCAGGATCGACTTTGATGTGTGCGTCGCTGGCATCAACCTTCACACCGGACAATTTTTCGAACAGCAAGACGTTGCCGCCATAGGCCCGCCCCCGCCGAAAAATCAGATATGTGCCCTTGGGAAACAGCAGGCGACCGCCGCCGGCCGCCTGGAGCGCCGCGCCGGCCCGCCGGATCGCCAGCGTGTCATCCGATTTGCCGTCGCCCACCGCGCCGAAATGCGTCACGTCAAACGTGTCGCCGAATTGCGCCGCGCCAGTTGTCGGGGCGGGCTTGGGCGACGCCGCGTGGCCCTGATGCGCCCCATATTCGATCGATTGCGGTTGGCCGGAATACCAAAAACTAGTGTGATAATCGTCGGCCGGGGCGCCGTATGCGTAGCGGCCTTCCGTGCCGGTCAGGATCGGCTGGGCGATCGGCAAACCCAACTCGGTCGTTATGTCGGCGAGAAATCCATTCGGCGAATAGACATAAACTTCCGCGCCTTCGACGGCGCGCCCGTCTTCGTCGGTGCACTGACCACGGTATATCGTCATAGCCACGGCTCCTTCACTAACCGGCTATAACAGATCATGAATGGGTGAGTTAAATGGTGCTGCTGGGGAGGATTGAACTCCCGACCTCGTCATTACCAATGACGCGCTCTACCACTGAGCTACAGCAGCAACCGAAACGCCCGCAAACGCCTGTTCGCTGGGCAGGCGCGGCCTATGGCGGGGCGCCTGTCGCGTGTCAAGGTGCGAGGCTTGACGATATGGCAAATTCGCGCGCATGGGGGACCGGGTGAGCAAGACGCCCTCCCCCGCCGACATCGAACGCGAACGCCGCCTGGCCGAGGCGCTGCGCGACAATCTGCGCAAGCGCAAGGCGCAAGCCCGCGACGCCAGGTCCGAAACCCCGGCTAAAGACTGACGGTCACCGTCACCGCGTCACCCTCGACCAGCCCCTCGGCCTTGCGCACCGCGGCTTTGACCGGCAGCAGCCAGCCGCCGCTTTCCTTGTGCGGGAACACCGACGTCTGCCAATGGGTATCGCCAATCGTCGCCGCGACCCGCGCCGATCCGAATCCCTTGCGTCCAGCGAGCCACTGGCCGCTGATCGCCGCGACCCGGATGCCATCGGCCGCGTCGCCCGCGATGGTGACGAAAAACCATGCCGCGGGGGCGGTGGCCGACTGCCAGCGCCAGAGCGGGGTGGTGACGGTGAAACGTTCCATTACCGTAGCCCTGAGCCTGTCGAAGGGCGACTATCGGCCATCGACCGACATCTGGCCAATTCCGAAATCCGGTTCCAGTCGCCAGCGATCAGGGCTTCTTTTTTGGCCCTGCTCCAACCTTTGATCTGCCGCTCGGCTGCCTTGGCATCGTCTCGCGTCTGAAAAGCGTCGCTCCAGACAAGCTCGACGGGACGTCGTTTGTGGGTGTATCCCGCAAAGAAGCCTGACTGATGCTCGGCAAATCGGCGCGGCAGGTCGTCGGTGTGCCCGGTGTAATACGAGCCGTCCGCGCAGCGCAGCAAATAGCAGTGGAACATCCAGTCCATCGAGCAACCCTCTGCGTGTGGCCGACAAGCGTGCTTCGACAAGCTCAGCACTACGGTATTGAAACAAACCGTCAGCTTTCCATCACCGCAGCCCTGAGCCTGTCGAAGGGCGCTTCTCGATCGCGCGCCAACATCATTTCCCGCCGCTCATCGCCCGCACCGGCACCGGAACATTACAGATGTCGGCGCCGCCCGCGGGCTTGATAAAAAACGGATCGCGGCGATTGGCCCGTGCGTCGGCGTAGCGCGCGAAGCTGTCGCTGTCGGTCGACAGATATTCGAAACGCGGTTGCTCGGCGCTTGCCAGTTCGCTGGCGACCCGGATCGCGGCGATCGGCACCCGTTCCGCCTCATCCTCGTAAAAGCCCAGCGCGCCGGTGCCGCGCGGCAGGCTCGACAGATGTTCGATCCCGCTGATCACGCGGCCCACAACCGCGATATTGCGATCGAGGTGGCGCGGCGCATGGCCGATGACGGTATAGAGCTCGGCCCCGCTGCCGGTGTCGGGCGACAGGTTGCGGCCAACGCCGACCATGCCGTAGCAATGGACGGGCCAAAATTCGAACTGCGGCCCGCCCGCCACTGGAAAACCCGCCGCAAAACCGACGACGCCCGTGTACACATCTTCGGGTTTGTCAAAGGGTGGCGGTGGCGGTGGCCCCTTGAGCCCCTTCTTCACCATAAAGGCTCGCGCGTTCACGGAGGAAACACTCTCGAAATCGCGCACCGACTTGGCCACATACTCACTCTCAGCCACCGAAACCAAACCCTTCGGCAACGCCTTTTTCTCAGTCGCATCGCCCCATTGCACGACATAGTTATCCTGCACCCGGTTGATGCTCGTCCCGTCCCACCAATGCGCGGCGGCGAGCTTGCGGATATTGCCGATCCACCCCTGGCTGAACGGAGCGGGCATCAACTGGATCACGACGCGGCGCGGTTTGCCCTTGGCGTCGGGCGCCAGATCCATCACCAACAGGTCCGACGGGGCCATCGCGATCCAGTCGCTGGCGGGCGCGGCGGCCGCAATCTCCCCCGGCGACGGGATCGGCGCAGGCTCCTGCGCAACGGTGGGATGGGCGAGCGACGCGGCGGCAACCGCCGACAGGAGCAGATGTTTCATGGCGGCATGTCTGCCATGCCCTATCGGCTTGCGAAAGCCCCGCCGAGCGATTAGGGCGCGCCTTCCAGTGCATGCGGAGCGGTGGCCGAGTGGTCGAAGGCGCTCGCCTGGAAAGTGAGTATAGGTCAAAAGCCTATCGTGGGTTCGAATCCCACCCGCTCCGCCAGCTGCCGCACCGCAGCCATGATTCCTGGGCTTTTCAGGCTGTATCAATCGACGTTGGGGCGGTCCGCGGCGCCGGTTACCGGCGGCGTCAGATCGTGAATGGTGCCCCTGGCCGGACTCGAACCAGCACTCCTTGCGGAACCGCATTTTGAGTGCGGCGAGACTTCCGTATAACATTGATAACACTGCTTGTTTTTGGCTACAACCGAAAACTGTGTAAGGATTTGTGTAAGTTTGGATCCTTAGAGTTTCTGCTTTGCACCCCAATTGTCGCCGTTGACCGATCGCGCGGTCGATCACAAAACCCGCCGTTCGTTCGTCTTCGGACGCCTGGATTGCGCCTGACTGACTTTGGGATAAAATGATCGTTCCCAAGCATGATCGGCAATGGCCAGTTTCGGCGGCACCGGACATTCACTCAGTTGCGACGCTGCCCCCAATGAATGCGCAAGACTGACCGGTTGCAGGCCGGCAACTCCAAAATACCTGATGCGGGGAAGCTGGCATTCGTCCAGTCAGTTAGCCGAGCCGATTTCACTGATGCCATGTGACTTGCTTCGCTCCGGCATGTACAAGTAGTATCCGCGGATGGCTGAAAATCAACCTGATACAAAACTGAAGCGCGATCCCGCCGAGCTGTTCGGCGGCAAGCGATTCGACATCGAACACGCTCTCAACATGTACGCGACGAGCTTCGTGCTCATGCCTGCCTTCGGAATCTACGAGGAGAATATTGTGGCGGCGTTCAAGCCGCAGCTCGCGAAGTGTCACATCTACGTCATCGGCACTATGCCGGCGATGGAGACCATCGATCAACGCCTTGAGAATGGGCAGCTTGTCATCGGTATGCTCGTTGCCGGCAAACGTCATGAACTCGCCTGGCCGATGCCTGAAGGCGTCGAGATGGTCGAGACCGAGCGGGGCTGGTTCATCAAGAACGGTGACGGCTACTGGGCGCCCTCTGACGACGAGATAGCGCAACGGTTAAATAACGAACAGGACGCAGTCCACTTCGAGGTACTCTATATCGGTCAGGCTTATGGCAAGGACGGGTCCCGCAACGCCCTAGACCGGCTGCTCAAGCACGAGACACTGCAGCGGATCTCGGTCAAGGGCGTACCCGCCGATCGTCGACTCACGCTTCTCATGCTTGAAATCGTGCCGGGCAACCGCATGATCACGTTTATGAACCCTTGGGCCCAGGCCACGGAGGACGGCAGCGCCCGCATCTCGGCGGGCTTGGACAAGCTGTTCGGGACATCAGACGCCGAGCGCGTGACCCTCTACGAGGCGTCGCTGATCCGTCACTTCCAGCCACCGTTCAACAAGGAGTTCAAGCAAAGCTTTCCTTCGACCAATCTGAAGGTACTGGCGGACTGCTACGACAAGGACTTCTCCGCCTTGATCTCGGAGATCTGCATCGACGAACTACCGTTCAAGATGACCTCGGATGCCGTTCCCCCGTCCCAGTATCACACCGCCAAGTTCGACCTTCACGAGGACGAGGCACGTAAAGTTTTCTTCGGCAGGAAGAGGTAGCGGCGCGGGGGCCGTGGGCACGGTATGAGGTGGTCAGAGAGACCATCTGCGGCGCCATTCTGCATAGCCAGTCGTCGCGTCAATTTTACCGTTTTTGTCGCACTTCGGCATGAGCGCCGGAGTTAGAAGGGAACCACGAAGATATGGCAACGATACGGCATGACGCTAGGTGAGTGGCGAACTCGAAGGCGGTCATTTCGACATTACGGTTGACAGAATAGCTATGATGGGAGGGGATTTGACGCACGCTCAAGCAATAGAATTGCTCGACGAAGCGGCGCGCGAACTGGCTGAAATTTATCGCGGGAAGCACTATGCTTTGTGGCGCGATGAAAAACGTCGTTCCCTTGGCGACGCCCTTCAACAAGTCTCGCCGTTCAACGCCTATAGTGACAATTGGATTTTCACTGGCGATGGCGGGGGGGCGATAGCGCGAGGCCGGTTCGGCGATTGGGCGATTGATCGTCTGGTCGAGAAGCTCGACGCTGCCGCGATTTTCGCTGCCTTTGGCGAAGAGATCGCCGGAAATGTTGGACACTATTCCGAACTGAGCGCAATCCTCGGCGTGCAACTAGACGCTACCGTCGATTTGGGCGGCGGCGTGACACTGGATGCAGAGCCCGAGGATTATTTCGAAGGGCTGATGCACCGCATCCCATTCCAGATGCTGCCCGTGCCGTCAGGAACGAGCGTGCTCTGCCATCAATACCGTGTCGAGCCCGCATTCGAGCTCCGCACCGGCCCGCCGCTCGGCGAGAGTGTGACGACACCGGCTGCGTCGGCCCGTGATCAGGTGCGCCAGCGAGTGCGCCTGGCGTGCCTCCTCGCCAGCACCGGTCCGGTCGAGCTACCTTTTTCGCTGCTGCAGCCGGATCGAGCGAGCCTGTTCGTCGCTGGAGACGGCAATCAGTCCGGGCGCCCGTTCGCCGCGATGCCGTTGGTCGCATTTCCCGTTGAGGGCGCGGCAGTCGCGCGAGCCTATGGTCTTCTCGCAACCTTCCGGGGCGGCGCCAGCATGGCGCGCGCGATCGACCGGCTGGGACGTTCGCGCCTGGCGATCAACCCGGTAGATCGCGCGCTCGACCTCGGCATGGCGTCCGAGATCGTGCTGATGCACGACCACAGCCCCAACAATACCGAAATTGCCCATAAGATCGGCAGCCGCGCGGCATGGCTTCTCGGTCAAACACCGACCGAGCGGGCGACGATTTTCGCTGACATGAAATCGCTCTATGGAGCTCGGTCACAAGCGGTGCATTCCGGCGTTTTGTCGTCACGATCGACCATAGACCTCGATGCGGCTGATGCGCTCGTCACGCGTATCTTCACCGCGATCCTCGCGCGTGGCGCCTTTCCGGATTGGTCTAGCCTGGTGATGGGCGGAGACGCCTTGCAACCGGGGGAGGACGAAGGTGACGCATAATACAATGCGTGCGCGTCCTCGACCGGAAAACGAAGTGCGGCTCATTTTTGCGTTCAAATGACGCGCCAAAGTCGATAGTTATTCCAGATGCCTACCACAGCCTTTTCGAACCACTTCAGACGCGAACTTGATGTCGGCCAGCTCGCTCGCCTGATCCTGCAGGGCGCGCCGGACGCGAGCGAGAATCACCTCTCGGACGCTCAGCGCGTCTGGATCCGGACCGACGTGCGCTGCTCGTCCTGCGGCGTGGGCGGCGCTCAGATTGTGCGGGCAACGAAGCCCGCGGGCGCACGGGGCGGCACCCGACAGGCGCATTTTCGCTTCGTCGGCGATAATGCCATGGACGCCCACCACCGCTTTTGCGAGTTCCACGGGGCCGATGGCCAAGAGCGGCAGACCGAAAGTCTCGTCGACTTCGGAAGTGCCAAGACCATCGAGACCCGGCTTATCGGCCAGCTCGTCTGCAAGGGGATCGAACAGGGTATCTTCGACCAGACCGCGATCCGTGGAATGCGGCAATGGTTCTTCGACCTGAAGGCGGCAAACCGCTTTACCATCGCCATTGATTCGACGGCAGTCGACTGGCTCTCCGCGCTCCTGCGCCATCCCTTCTACCAGCGATGGGTCTTCCACCCAGTCCAAGCGCAACTTCCTGGCTTCGACTGGAAGCAGGCGACCCGTCAGGCATTCACCGAGCAGTTCTGGCCACTTTTCGATCACATGTCCGGCAGGCGCCTCGGCGATACCAAATCGCGCACGAAGGAGTTGGTTGCCCGCTACGCGGGCCAGGAGGTGTTTGACCCAGCGGCGCTCGAGCCGAGCTATGAGCTGACCCTCCAGCTCGCGACCTTCATCGGACGCAATTCCGGGCTGGATTTTCGCCGGTCAAAGCCCGATGAATATCGGTGGAACGGCGCACCGCCGGCGCTGCTGGCCTTGTGTGCCCTCATACTGTTCGTATCGGACTGGCAGTTGAACGCGGCGATCGGCAAGTTCGCGCAGATCCTGGCAGCGCCTGATCCGAGTGATCCGCTCCTTGGAAATGTCGTCGGGCTAAATCCCTTCCACGACTATGCCGCTTGGAAGATGGTGGTGCTCGCCCAGGAGATTGCCGAGCAGCCCACTGACGTCCGCGTCTATGATACCGAGCTCGCGCGGATCGAGGCCGAACTGCGCGAAGCCTATCACGCTTGGACCCAAGGCCAGGGCTGATCGCTCATCGCGGAGGTGGAGGGCGCATCTGGCCGCCCAAAGCCGTCATATCTTCCCAGGCCTGCCGCACCATTTCATCGCAGATCAAGTCGCGCGGAACGTCGCCTTTACGAACGAGAGCTGCCATTAGCTCGCGAGCCTCGAACGTCGTAGTCTGGTCGGCTACCGCCAGCCCGATCGGCAGCATAAGCGACTTAGGGGCCATCCGCAGCCCAAGGGCGAAAGTCAGCTTCCGGCAGTAGCGGATGTGCGAAGGCTAAGGTCAACTCGGTCCCAAAAATGCAGCATCCATAAAACGGTGAACGTCCTGCGCGAACAGCCAAACTCTCGCACTGCGCGCGAACCTCAAGCTATCCATGCATCAGAAAGATCTGCGACCCTTTGACCTATGCTTAGCTGACGCTAACATCGGCGCCTTAATCCGCTGAGCCCTTCGCTTAGCAGCAATCGAGGGTTCGTTTGGGAAGGCTGATTTCACCGCCTTTGGTCGATTTGCCGAAGCTGCGACAGCCGCTGACGGCTGGCGAGAGCATGGTGCTGGAAATGTTTGATCAAACGCTCGATCCCGAGTGGGAAATCTACGTCCAGCCCCATCTCAACGGCCTGCGGCCGGATTTCGTCCTCTTGCATCCAAGGGTTGGAATTGCGGTCTTCGAGGTGAAGGACTGGAATCTTGATGCGATGGACTATTTCGTTCGTAAAGGAACGAAACGTCCAGAGTTATGGGCTAGGCGGGACGGTAAGGAGTTCTCCCGCCAATCCGAGAATCCCTTTCCAAAGGTTGAATATTACAGAGAAGCCATATACAATCTTTACTGCCCCAGGCTCACTAAGGACAAAGGCTTCGGCGCTATTACGGCGGGCGTTATATTCCCATTCGCTAGCATTAATCGCCTGCGTTCTCTCTTCTCCCCTTTTTTGCAACACGGTGAGCTGGAAGCTGCGGCGAAATATACCCCTTTGAGCGGTGTAGAGGAGGTCGCAAATGGGATGATCTCTCAGGTTTTCCCGGAATCTGCGCGCAAATCGTCGATGCTGATGCGTCCTGAGCTCGCCGACGATCTTCGGGGTTGGCTCATGGAACCAGATTTCTCAGCGACACAACGCCGTCCCCTCGAAATGAACGCTAGCCAGCAGCAGTTCGCTGGCTCCAGAACCGAGAGTGGATTTAGGCGGATAAAGGGTCCGGCGGGATCAGGGAAATCACTGGTTTTGGCTGCGCGCGCCGCCCGACTTGCCGATGAAGGCAAGACAGTCCTCGTAGCCACTTTTAACATCACGCTATGGCATTACCTGCGAGACTTGGTCGTTCGTGAGCTGAAATCTGGATCCAGTTATCGGAATATTGTTTTCGTCAACTTTCACAGTTGGTGCAGGGACGTTTGCGAGACCGTGGGGTGGTCCGAACCCTACGACGAACTCTGGAAATCTGGTGATCCTGTCTCGGTAATGGAGACTGCCCTCCCGGAACTGGTAGGGCAATCGGCCACTGAATCAGCGGCCCCGAGCTATGACGCCATACTTGTCGATGAGGGACAAGATTACCGTCCCCTTTGGTGGAGCACACTGCGCACGTTTCTGAAGCCTGGCGGCGAGATGCTCATGGCGGCAGACGCGACACAGGACATTTACGGGACTGCTGGAGCATGGACTGACGATGTTATGGCGGGAGCTGGCTTCAGAGGTGCGTGGGCTAATCTGGATGTTAGCTACCGGCTGCCCGTATCCGCAGTGCCGCTAATTCGAGACTTCGCTGAGCGCTTCCTTCCGGATACCGAGATCAACCTACCGCTTCCACAGCAAGCCTCGTTCGAACTCGCTCCCTGTCGGCTACGATGGGTACAATGCGCGACTGAAAACTCGGTCACCGCTTGCGTCGAAGAACTGCTGCGCATGATGCATTTCACCGGCGAGGGTAGCTTCGCCAATGCGGATATTACCTTCCTTGCGTCCGACACAGCAAGCGGGAGCGAGGTAGTTGATGAGCTAGAAGCACACGGCATCAGAATCGTGTCTACCTTTGCGCAAGACACGCAAGAGCGGAGGCGCCAGAAAGTTGGCTTCTACATGGGTGACGCGCGCATAAAGGCGACGACACTTCACAGCTTTAAGGGCTGGGAATCCCCGTTGCTGGTCATACAGGCTGGAGCTTCGACCGATGCTGGAAGCCGAGCACTCATATATACCGGCCTTACGCGGCTCAAGAATACGATCGCGGGCAGTCGACTTACGATCGTAAGCTCGTCACCAGACTTCCTGGATTTCGGGAGAACGTGGCCCAATTTCCATGACGTTTCAGCCGAAGGCAAGACCGGTTTCGGCGTGAGCGGACGCTGATGCGACGGTCGCAGGATGGCTTGAACTGGTCGCCTGCTGTCGATCAGAGAACTTGCGAAAAATGGGACATAGCCGCCAATCGAGCCAGAAAACTCGAATGTCCGTGCCTCCAACACCCGACGTTCAAGGCTGATGCAGGCAGGAGATGAGATCATCGCACGCGGCATAATAATATTGACCCTGCTCCGAGGTCATCTTTGGCTTGTAGAGCGCTGAAGGCCAAGCGTCCTTCCTCTGGCACTCTTTAAACATGAGCGAATGGAACAGGTCGCTGTCCATGTAGATTTCCATGCGAGGATGGGTCCCCGCCTTGATGGCCTTGCGCGCAGCCGCTTCGATCAGCGAGATTTGCGCGAAAGGAAGCCCCAGACTGTTGAGCGAGATGTGGTTCTGCGCTTTCGAGATATGGAGCAACGGGTCGTCATAATATTCGTTCGACCCTTGCGCGAACACCCCATAGATTTCGAGGCCCAACGCGTCCCGGTACAGCGTTTGCAACTGCCGGAAGAGGATGAAGAGGTTCTCCGGCACATAGGTGTATTTGACGTCGGTCTCGACCATGCCCGCGGTCCAGTTCGTCTTGAGCAGCAGGCTGTCGGCAAACGAGATGAAGGAGATGAACGGGTATCGCGCCGCAAACTCGTCCAGTGCATCGCGTAGCCTGATGACTTTCTCATGCGAGATAGCGCCTGACTGGATCGCGACCGTCATGTCGACCGCATCGATCATCGCGAAAATCGAGTTGGAGCGCAGGTGCAGCTTGCCCAGCCATTCGCTCTTCACGAACACGGTCACTCGCTTCTCGTATTCGTAAGCAAGCGCAGCCCCGACGAAAGCATCGCGCGGAAGGAAGGTCTTCACGACATGAAAGCGGTCATGCGTATTGGGATACCATCGGATTTCAGCGCCTATCGCCGTGATGGCCTCTATGCTTACCGCGGTGATGTAGCCTGTCGTATAGGGGGAAGCATCCTCGTCATCATTGATGTTCTTGAGCCACTCCGTCTCCCACTCGGCCATATAGGCCTCATCCATGATCCATGTGTCGCGACCGATCGGGAGATCGTCGAACGTGAAAGTCTGGAACGAGTAGTGGGAGAATGTCGCCATATCCCATGTTGGCATGGCGACGAGAGATTGGCGATCCGGAGTTTGTCGCCATCGGCCGTCAGCGCGTAGTCACTGGTCGGACGTGCCACCACTGAGCGAGACAGCCGGCCGTTGATGTAGTGCGACTAATCAATGAAAATCGACGGGACCCGGCACACTGGCCAAGCCTGAGTAGGTGGAACGTTCGCAACGCTGTGGGCCTGAAAGCTCGCCAATCGATGTTGGAAGATTCCCCCGCGACTGCTTGTCAGTGCCGAAGCGGTAATAGGGTCCGAAAACCATATCCCATCGACGTTGAGGCTCTTAGCCCATGCGATCAGAATGGCCCGCTCACCCTCGTTAGGGGGAATATTGCAACTGAAATACGACGTTAGCGCAATCATATCAGGCGCCGCCAATGATCCCAACTTCGTCGTTAAAGCCCACGCGTCAATGGCGGCCCGGTTCCTGAGCGAGAGCCGCTCGAGATCGACGAACGTCGCAGCGGTGCCATCGATCCGCGCCAGCGAATAAAGGGCAGCAGGTGGTTGAGCCGGAAACAAAGCGAACCATTCGCGCGGGCAGAGCGATACCGAAAGAGTATCTCCCTCATAATGCCACATGCGCCCTAGAAGAGGAGAGAGTTGGGGCAGTTCTCCATAGTGGAAGACCGTCTGCTCGCTAACTTTCACGTACAATTTGACGGTGCCTTTCCTGATATTGAAGCCCAGGCGCGGATTTTTGCCACTTGCATTGCACGTAGCCAATATTGACCCGACTCGGGCGCCCGCCAGTCATTCCGGCGGGAACCCAACATTAATCGGCCGGAATCCAAATGATGGCGAACTGATCGCCGTCCTCCTTTCCAGCGGTAGGAACAAGGTTTGCGTGAAGCTGTCGTGGTTCGAACCCAAGCAAGACACGCGTGGAGCGATATTTCAACCGATGCGACGGCGAGGCAAAATGCAGTCGATCAACGCTGCGGTGCTTAAAGCTTCTGCTCTTCTTCTCGCCGCCGCAGCTCCCGCTCGACCGCCTCGCGAATAAACTTCGCAAGCTGACGGTTTCCGACCTGCGCTTCGATCCGGCGGATCGTGTCTACAGATAGCCGGATGGTCGTGGCTTTCATTCCGAGCGGCGGGCGTCCCATGCCGTCGTCGCTATCGGCGTCGCGCTCAATCTCAAAGAGAATCGCGTTAATGACATCGTTTATTTGCATATACGCTACCGTTTATGCTATAAACGATAGCGTAAACAAGCTTAGGCTTTTCGGCGGAAGATGAACTGAGGCCGAATCACGCCAGCGACGGAGGCGACATGATCCACAAAGCCGCTAGCCCCCGATCGAAGTCGATCAGGATAGACAAACCGGCGCCCGTCCCGGCTTCGCCTTTATTGGAGGAGCAGCGCCCCGCATTCCCGATGCTAGTGAGATCACGCGAGGGCCGGCTATTAAGCGAAGCTCGCTATCGGAACGGCGAGAGTTTCGCCCTCGCGATTGAGGAATTGCGTTTCCCCGATACTGGCGACCTTCTCTACCAGACCGGCATCGTGACCCAGATGGCGTTAAGCTCGCATCTGCTGGATGTTGGCTTTGATGATCGATGGTGCGCCCGGAACATCGGCCTGCACATCAGCACGGCACTGGCATATGCCAATGCGACCGGCCTCAATTATCAATCCCCGGAACTAGAGCGGCTGGCCACGGTGCTGTCACCCTATAACGTCTGGCGAAATCCGGACATCCACGGTTCGCGGCCCCCGGTCCCCGCATCGCTGCCGGACATTCCACTCTTACTCAGAGAACTGCTGGACCATGTGCGTGGCATAACCGGACACTCTCGCCCTAGGCGGAGGAAGGCTCTTGGCTGAGGACAACATGGCCGCCCGCTTCGCGCGCACGATCCGAGGCCTGTTGGTCCCGCCCCCGGTGGTTCCAAGACTTGACGAACATGTCGATCCGGAGATTGCGCGGGTCGAGTGGGCGATAGCCCGCTTGCCGAAGCGCACTCGCGAAGTGTTCCTGATGCACCGCTTTGAAAATCTTGGATACGACCGTATCGCGCATCGGCTCGGCATCAGCGAAAAGGCTGTTGAGCGGGAGATCGTCAGGGTGTTGCGCGCCGTTCGCAAGGCAAGGGAAGATCATGCCCGTGAGCTTTACAAATAGCTGTCTGGCATCGTCGCCTATGGCTGTGATTTGCGGCGCAAGGCTAAGCCAATGCAGATAGCCGGGACGGCGCCAGCATACGATTTTGCCCTGCTTTGCGGGTAGCGCGAACTGCACGCGCGATCGCTTAGGCGTCGAACCTGCCCACATTCCCGGTCTGGTCGAATGTTGTTGATTGCGAACGCCAGCGCATGAACGGGGTCAATCCCGCTTTCCCGGTATGTCCAAAAATAGGCGCACGGAGCATGCCTTGCATCATGAACCGAAGCCGGTACATCGCGCGCGCCCTTGACCCTGTTGATCGAGCTATTTGCCTTGCGCTAAGCCAAAATGCGCGTCTCACGATACGCGAGATTGCTCGAATAATCGGATTATCCTCGCCAAGCGCAACGGAACGAATGCGTCGATTGGAAGATTCAGGTGTAATTGCCGGCTACACGATCACAGTCGATAACCAGGTGGTCGGACAGCCTATCGGTGCCCATTTTCGTCTGCGTCCCATTGCTGGTGAGATACCACGCATAGTCGCAATGCTCGCTGAAACACCTGAAGTGGTGGAAGCTGACCGCGTGACAGGCGATAATTGCTTAGTCGCCAAGGCTTATGTTACAGATTTGAGAGAGCTTGAACGGTTGATTGATCGATTTCTTCCCTATGCGGCGACGACAGCAGACGTGATTCAATCCACTTCAATCAAACGCCGTTTACTGAGGTTTTAGCCTCACCGGCAGCATCAATTTTCTACCAATGGGGTCAGTCGTCGGGCATCCTTACTGCATATTAAGTGCGCTTGAACGACGGCGCGCCGATGGCCGGGTAGCCGATGCAATGTCCAGGTCGTTTCGCGACTAAAGGCACCGGCGCATGTTCTCGCACATGTTCTCTTTGCCCGGCTTCGCCCGTCGTGTCGGAGAAGATCAAGGAGGCTTCTTTATGCAGACCCTCGTCCTTCGCAATCATGAGAATAAAGGTCCCGCTAGGGCAGGATATCTGAGAAACTAAGCGTGCCGTCGAACAGGGCTCGAACGAGCAACATCGTGCGTTTCGGCACCTCGTATCGCTCTCGCGCATTGGTGAGATGACGATCGACGGTGTCCTCCGTAATGCCCAGTATTCGGCCGGTCTCCCAGTCGCTCTTGCCGCGACCGACCCAAAGCAAGCAATCTCGTTGGCGGTCCGTTAATCGTGGCTGACTTTTCTCAAACGTCCGGATTCCCGAGTAACTGCGCGCGCGCTCAAACGCGAAGATGCCGACGAGTTGCGCCAACGGCAGCGTCGCCTCATCGACCGGGATGTCCGCGACGTTTGCGAAGGAACATGATCCGCTTGGTTCTCCAGGAACATTTGCCGGCACGGTAAAGCCGTCGCCGACTCCGTGTTCGCGGCTAAGTGCGAGGACCCGCCGGTCCTCTGAATTTAGTGGGATCATCGTCTCCATTTCAGACCACAAAAACCCAGCGCATGACATATGGCTTGCCCGGTGAACGGGGTCGGATGTGCCGAGAGCGTTGCGGTCATGGTAGGCGACCCATTGTGACGGATAGTTGTGGATCCGGACGACGTTGGCGGCGCCTCGTGTCACCTCCACATGGTGTGTGAGAGCGAAGTATTTGAATCCCATCTGCGTGCAGATATTTCCAAGTGCTGCTGCCAACTGCCCGGCCTCAGGCGCAGACTTGATCTCGCGCAGCATCTCTTGGGTCGTCATCTTGATCGTCATCAGCTAGCCTTCGGATCGCTGACGGACCTCTCTCGCGGTCCCGTTGCCGTTGATCGTCCTTCACTGATTTAATGCTTTGCGATGCTTCTCATGGCGTCGGTCGGCAATAATTGCGGGGGGAAACTTAATAACTTTATGAATCTCCTACATTCAACTAACTGATTATAGCTCAGATTCTGCTTCAAATCTACCTTTGTTGAAAAGCCCCAGCTCTGCAGAAATCTGAAAGGTACATACCCCTTTTCCGGGATGTTCACTGAGTGCGCATTTCCAGATCAGTGCGCATATGGCTTCCTACCATCATATTTGGGTTTCAGATCTCGGACATCCGGCATCAACTTTCATTGTCGCGCGGTTGACCGATCACGAAGCCGAAATCTACGCACCGTCCCGCAACTCATTTGTAGGTATTCAGCGGTGACCATGTCCGGCGCCATGATTGCCGCCTTAGCGTCGCAATGTGCGCCCAATGTCGCACCGCAGACCGTCGCTGCAATCGTGCAAACCGAAAGCCACGGACGGCCCTTCGCGCTAAACGTCAATGGCGGGAAACAACCTCCGCCGCAGCCCGACGCCGCCAGCGCCGCTGCGACTGCACAGCGCTACATCGCTGCCGGCTATTCGGTCGATCTCGGTCTCGGCCAAATCAACTCACGCAACATGCGCTGGCTTGGCCTGACCTGGGAGACAGTGTTTGACCCCTGCAAAAATATCGAGGCGCTCGGCAGAGTACTCACCCAAAATTATAATGGGGCAATTGTCGGACGCGATCCGCAAACCGCGCTTCGCATCGCACTCTCGCTTTACAACACCGGAAGCTCGTCGAGGGGATTTCGCAACGGCTATGTCGCAAAGGTTGTCAGAAATGCGGGCTTTGTCGACCTAGTGGCGATGGAAGCGCCGACGGCGCCGACGATGCCTCTCGACCCGCGCGTCCAACTCATCTCGGAGAATTTTGGTTCTACGTTGCTGCCTATCGCGCGCCGCAGCGCGCCACCTGCGTGGAACCTATTCGATCGCGCCGCTCATGACCGGCAAAGGTCCAACCGATCTGAAACGATAGAAAGCAGGAGCGTATGGCGAGATTAAAATACTTTGTGCGAAGAACCGCAGGTGTTCGGTCCCGACTGACGCTTTGGTTCGAGGGCATACCGCAGCCACGGCAGAACGTGCTGCTTTGGAGCGTCGCGCTCGCGCTGGTGTTAGGGGTTTCCGCGCTCAACCCTGATCCCGCCTCCGCACAGAATCTGGAGAGCTTCGCCACCAAAGTTCGCGGCCTGCTGTCGTCGACGCTGCTGCGGACGCTTGCGGTCATCGCGGTGATCGTCACCGGCCTGCTCTGGTTCACGGGTCGGGCCTCCACAACGATCCTCGTGACCGTTATCATCGGGATCGCCATTGTCTTTTCGGCTGATTCCATTGTCGGCATCATTGCGGGCTGACGCGCGTGAACGCCGACACCGAAATCATGACCAAGGACCCGCTGTTCCTCGCCGTGACCCGCCCTGCACTATGGGCTGGAATCCCGATTGAGGCGGCGGTGCTGCTGCTCATTTGCAGCGCGTCGGTCCTGATCGGAACCAACAGTCCGGTTTACGCCGCATTGGTCGCCATATTCGGCTATTCGATTTCGCGGCTGGTTGTGCGCCACGACGTCAATGCGTTCCGGCTTCTGTTCCTCTGGGGCCGGACCAAAGCGGGCAACCGCAACCGGGCGTTCTGGGGCGGAAGCAGCTACTCGCCGCTCAAGCTGACGGGCATGCGCCGCAAGGGTTTTGGCCGCTATGCCTAAGCGGCTTGCACCCGATGCCATGCGACCCAACGCCGTGCCGCTCGAAGTCGCGCGGCGCGAGGCGACGCCCGAAAAGTTCCTGCCCTATTCGCGTCATGTGAATGAAGAGATGGTGGCACTCGATTCCGGTGACATCATGCTGACCTTCGAGCTGCAAGGCCGTGCGTTCGAGACGGCCGACGTGCGCGACCTGAACGATTGGCACACCAAGCTGAACGGCATGCTCCGCAACCTGCATGATGAAAGGCTGTCGATCTGGACGCATCTGATCAGGATGCGGGTCGATCAATATCCTGGTGGGGCGTTCAAATCGGGCTTCGCTGCCGATCTCAACCGTGCCTATTTTGGGCGGATCAACCGGGAACGGATGTTCATCAACCGCTTCTTTGCGACGCTTGTGATCCGTCCAGCCGCCACCGGCGGCGACAAACTCATCCAGCTTCTCAAGCGCAAGATCTCGGGCAATGCCAGGCGCAGCGCGGCGCTGGGGCTGGAGATCGACGAGTCCCTGATCGAGCTTCTCGACGACAAGGCCCGTGATTTTGAAAAGCTCATGGCGCGCTGCGAACCGCGCCGCTGCGCGATCTATGAGCATCGCGGTTTGATGTTTTCCGAAACGATGGAAGTCGCCGATATGGTGATGACCGGACGCCCTGCCCGCGTCCCCGTTGTGCGCGGTCATCTGGGCGGTGCGTTATATCGTGCCCGCACGATCTTCGGCGCCGAAACCATAGAAATTCGCGGCGCCGACACGTCGGCCTTTGGCGGTATCTTTGGTATCCGCGAATATCCAGCACAGACAACCTCGCGCCAGTTAGAGGCTTTGCTGTCGGTGGATTTTGGCTTCGTGCTCACACAATCCTTCACCTTCCTTGGGAGGGCTGCGGCCACTGAGAAATTCCGGCTGCGCATGACCCAGATGGAAAATGCCGGCGACCGCGCCGTCAGCCAGGCCGATGCGCTGATCGATGCCGGCGATGACCTGATGTCAAACCGCTTTGTGCTGGGCGACCATCACTTCACCCTCGCGGTCTATGCCAGTTCGATGAAGGCGCTCCGCGACCAAATGGCGATCGCCCGGGCCGCGCTTGCCGATACGGGAATGGTCGCGGCGCGCGAAGGGGCTGCGCTCGAAGCGGCTTACTGGTCGCAGCTCGTCGGAAATTTCGCATGGCGTGCCCGTCCCGCGCCGATCACTTCGCTCAATTTCGCGGCCTTCTCACCCTTCCATACCTTCCCCGCCGGCCTCGCCAGCGGCAACCATTGGGGCGACGCGGTGGCGCTGCTCAAGACCAATGCGCGCAGCCCGTATTTCTTCAATTTCCACAAGGGCGATCTGGGACACACGCTGATTATCGGCCCATCGGGCGGCGGCAAGACGGTGCTGCTCAACTTCCTGATGGCACAGGTTGAAAAGACCGGCGCACGTCAGATCTTTATCGACAAGGATCGCGGCGCGCAGATCTTCGTCCAGGCCAGCGGCGGGACATATCTGGCTTTGCGCAACGGCGTCGCCACCGGTTTCTCACCGCTGAAAGCCCTTTGCGACACACCCGGGGACAAGAGTTTTCTGTCTATTTTCATCCGCCAGCTCGTTCGTGCTGATGGCCTGCCCGTCTCGGTTCAGGAAGAACGGCGGATTGAAGACGGCATCAATGCCGTGATGAAACTTCCCAGCGCTGACCGCTCACTCAGTGCGCTCCGCTCGATGCTCGGCATGAAGGACATCAGCGGCGTCGGCGCGCGTCTTGAAAAATGGACGTCGGAAGGTTCGCTTGGATGGGTGTTCGATAATCCTGCCGACAGGATGACGCTCGGCGCCCGATTCATCGGGTTCGACATGACCGATTTCCTCGACAACGCCGACATCCGCACGCCGGTCATGTTGTATCTGTTCCACCGGATCGACCAACTCCTCAACGGCGAGCGGATGATTATCTGCATCGACGAATTCTGGAAGGCGCTCGGCGATGAAGCCTTCCGGCGCTTCGCTCAGGACGGCCTCAAAACCTACCGCAAACGAAACGCCCTGTTGGTCTTCGCCACGCAATCGCCTGCCGATGCGCTCAAGAGCGATATCAGCCATTCGATTCTGGAACAGGTCGCCACCAAGATCATGCTCCCGAATCCGTTCGGCGCGCGGCGTGATTATGTCGAAGGCTTCGCACTGTCCGAAGCCGAGTTCAAACTGGTGCGCGACGACCTAGCCGCGGAAAGCCACAAGTTTCTGGTGAAGCAGGGCCATGACAGCGTGGTGGTCGAACTCGATCTGAGCGGTCTGGACGACGCGCTGGCGGTGCTGTCGGGCCGCGCCGAAACCAACGCTGTTGCCGACGAAATCATCGCCGAGGTGGGGAACGACCCGGTGCTCTGGCTACCCGTCTTCCATCAACGGAGACGTCCAAGCTGAACTGCAAGGAAAGGCAATATGATGAAAACGATGACCAAGCTACTCGGTGCGGGACTGCTGATAGCGGCTCCCCTCCCTGCCATTGCACAGGGCATGCCGGTTCATGACAGCGCCAGTCTGGTGCAGCAAGTCAACGCGGTGCGGCAGGCAATCCAGATTGCGGCGCAGGGCAAACAGCAGATTTCCGAAGCGCAGAAACTCTATCAGGATCTGAATAAGCTGACCGATATTCCGCAGCTGGCATCACAGCTCAAAAGCGACGCACTACGTGAACTCGATACAAGTCCGGCCGTGCTGCATGGCTTCGGCAGCGGCGATCTCGATGTTGTAGGTGCGGCACGCGCCAAAGCCGATGCGGTTTATCGCGGCCTCCGTGAAAAGCGCGGGGTGTCGGGGTCCGAAGAGTCGCGCGCTGGCTTCGATCTCAACGCGCGCAACATCGGCATCACCGCGGGGCTTGCCGATAATATGGGTGCCGCCGTCACCTCGCGGACGCAAGGGCTTGACCAGCTCCGCGCCCGAATGGCGACCGCCGTCACGGCCAAGGAAGTCGGCGACCTGACCGTCCGACTGCAACTCGAATCTGCGGCGATGCAAAACGACCAGCTTCGCCTCCAGGCCATCGCCATGCAGCAACAGGCTCAGGAACGCGAACGGGCGGCGGCAGGAAAGGCGGCACTTGCCCAAAAGCTCGACGCGGCGAGTCGCTATTACAAGGGACAATGAGATTGCGGATCGCGACCGTCTCGATCGCGCTGCTGATGGCCGGGTGCGGCCCATCCCCCGCCCCGCCCCCAGCCGATATGCCAGCGCGGACTTGGCAATATTATTTTGCCCACGGCGAGGAGATCGAAGCGATGCAAGCCATCTGCCGCAAATGGTCGGCCAGCGATACGCCGGCTGGATCGCAACCCGCGGTGGTCACGGGTAATTGCCGCGCGGCGGCGTTCGCCAAGTCGCAACTCCAGATCGCTCGATAAAGCGTCAAACCGGACCCGGAAAGATATATGGATTTCACCGATCATGTATTCACCACAATGTTCGAGGCGCTGGACAATGCGCTGGCGGCCATCGTGGGCAAATATGCGGCCGTGATCGGCGTTGTTAGCCCTGCCCTGCGCATCGGGATCGTGATCTATATTTCTCTGCTGGGCTACGCGATCATGCGCGGGGCGGTGCAATATCCGTTCCGCGAATATACCTATCGCGGTTGCCAGCTCGCTGTTCTCTATTTTGCCGTGACATCGCTCTACGGCACCCAGATTGGCATGTTTGCGCTGGGTGGCTTGCCCGGCCAGTTCGCAAACGCGCTGGGCGGTGCGGACGTTGGTGGTCTTGGCGGTTTTTATGACAAGCTGGCAGGCACCGGCTTTGAAACTGCCAACACAATGCGCAAGATCGCCGCTAATTATCAGGATACCCAGGGTGCGCTCCCCGATATCGGCTATGCCGTCTTTGCGGGCTTTCTGGTGGTCATTGTCATCATCGCCACGCTGCTTTGCGCGGCCATCGGCTTCGTCATCAGTGCGTTCGGCTTGTTTGCGCTCGGGCTTCTCTCGGTTGTCGGTCCGCTTTTTGTGGCCGCCCTGCTGTTCGAGTCCACGCGCGGCTATTTCTTTGCCTGGCTTGGGGCGTGCATCAACTATCTGATGCTGATCGTTTTCGCGCTCGTGCTGACATTGTTTCTGACCCAAACGGGCGAGACGATCATCGCCACCATCTCGGAAAATGATGACATCGGCATGGCCGCTATCAAGGCACTGGCCTTTTACGCACTCGGCTTCTTCTTTTTCCTGCAGATTCCATCGCTCGCCGCTTCGCTCGGCGGCGGCGGCCCTGCCCTTGCCAACCAGTTTGCGTCCGCAATCGCAGCGGCAGGCGGGTTCGTCGTCGGGCGCGGCGCAACCGGCGCTCAGGCGACCAGCCGCGCCATCGAGCGGGGCTTCGCCCGCGGCATCGCACGGATGCGAACGTCAGGATCAGTCAGTCGCGGCACAGCATAAAGGGATAGGGCCATGCGTAAGCATATGATGAGTATATTGGTTGGGCTGGCACTCATTGCACCAGTCGAGGCCATCAGCGCTGCGTCGAAATCGCCAAAACTTGCCAAATGTAGCGGCAAGCAGCGCCGCCCGGCCAACCCCAATGGTACGATCCTGCCAACGGTCGATCCCCTCGCAGGAACATCAACACCAGCCGACCAGACGCCAGGCCAGAAAGAGGGACGCAAAGGCGTTGATGTATTTCCCGAGCCCGCACAGCCCGACGCCAAACCCGGCCCGCAGGTCCCGCCCATCAGCAGCGCAACCCCACCAACCTCCTATCGGAGTTGGTGAGCATCATGGCTGGCGGCGTTACAGACAGGCAGGATCTCAAGGCCTATTTTTCAGAGGCCGCGAGCTGGGACCATGACCGGCTGATAGCCGCAAACCGCTCGAAACGGTTGGCGTGGATCATCGCGGTCATGGCCGGCAGTCTTGCAATCGCAGCGATTGCGGCCGTGGCCATGCTCACGCCGCTCAAGACCGTCACGCCCTATGTGATCACCGTGGACAAGGCCACCGGCGCAAGCGAGATCGCCGCGCCACTGACCGGCGACCGGCAGATCACCTATAATGAGGCTGTCGCCAAATATTTTCTCGCCGATTATGTCCGCAATCGCGAGGGATGGATTCCTCAGGCGCGCCAGGAGTTTTTCGAAGGCGTGCTGGCGATGTCGTCGCGTGACGAACAGGCGCGCTGGACGGCCTTTTACGCCAAGGGCAATCCCCAGTCGCCACAAAGCGTTTTCACCGATCTGGATACGGTGTTTATCGCCATAAAGTCGGTGACCTTCGTGTCAAAGAACGTCGCGCAAATCCGCTTCACCAAGACACTCCAGCGCGGCGCATCGACGATCGACACCCCGGCGATCGCGACGGTGACTTACGACACCACCGACACCCCAACGACCGAACAGCAACGGTTCAAAAACCCGCTGGGGCTGGAAGTCCAAAGCTACCGCGCCGATTTGGAGGTGACGCAATGAAGACTGCACACGGCATCATTGCCATCGCCCTGATGTTCTCCGCCGGCGCCGCACGCGCCAGCGAGACGCCGCACCCTACCGCGCAGGACAGCAGAATCCGCGAAGCGATCTATAGCGACGCCGAAGTTTACCGCATTGTCGGCGCGTTCCGCTCGGCAACACAGATCGTATTTTCAGCGGGTGAACGGGTCGAGCATGTCGCGCTCGGCGACAGCGTATCGTGGGAGGTGGCGCCGGCTGAAAATTCGCTGTTCATCAAACCACGCGAACTGGCCGGAGCGACCAATCTGATCGTGATCACGCGTTCCGACGCCGGGAGCCGCAGCTACACATTCGAACTGTCGGCGCGGCGCGGGAGCATCGGCGCGCGGTCCGCCGACACATTCTTCAAGGTCGTGTTTCGCTATCCGCGCGAGGAAGCCGCCGCGGCACAAGCGGCGGCGGCGCAAGCCGCATACGCGCGAGCCACGGCCCTTCAATCGGGCGCGATCCGCTCGGCCCTCGACCTCGCGGTCCTCGAAGGCAAGCGCAACCTCCAATATAGTGTGCAGGGATCATCCGCGATTCAACCGTCCGAAATTACCGACAATGGCCAGTTCACTGCGCTGCGCTTTCCTAACCAGCGCGAGCTTCCTGCGTTCTTCGCCGTCAATCCCGATGGCGGCGAGAGCATCGTCCCGTTCGATGTCCGCGACGAATTTGTCGTGATCCACGGCGTCTTTGCCCAGCTCCGTTTGCGGCGCGGCAAAGAGGTGCTGTGCGTCTTCAACGAGGCTCCGGAATTCTACGGGCGCGATCCCAAGACCGGCACCGCGTCCAGCATCGTCGAGCGCACATCTGGTACTGATGGGGAGACGAAATGATGGCCGACACAGTTGACCCGGAACGCGCCTCAGGCCGAGGCGCCAATCGCCCCGCCGTCGATCAAACACCCGATCCCGACGAGATTGATCGCACCCCCGCCTCCGAACGCGGTAGCAAAATGCCGTCGATCTCCGGCACCACGATGGATCCAAAAAAGATGATCGGCCTGGCCGCCGCCGCAGGCGCCGTCATGTTCACGGTCCTGGCGCTGGGAACCGGACTGACGGGCAATACGACTCTGCCACCCGTCAAACCCAAACCCGCGCTCGAGCCCGCGCAATATGACCCAGCAACGGTTATCGCACCGACACTGGCGGAGGCGGCAGCCGACCCCGACGCCCCCATTTCCCTTGGAGAACCGGCCGTACCCGCCATCGGCCCGCAACAAGGTTCGTCAGCAGCACTCCAACAGCCCGGCCAGCAATCCCCGGCCGAAGCCCTGCGCGAAGCCACGCGTCGGTCATCGCTGATCGCCTATGGCGGGGAACGCGAGAGTGCGGGTGGAAGCGTTCGTTACGGCGACCATGGGACTGTGGCCAATCCCGGTCTTTCACCATCCCCCGAACTCACCAATCTCGACAGGCTTCGGCGTGGCTCGGTCATCGGACAGGCGCAGGCTCGCGCGCTTCCCGACCGCAATTTCCTGATTACGGCGGGAAGCTTCATTCCGTGCGTGTTGCAGACCGCGATGGATTCAAGCCAGCCGGGCTATGTGAGCTGTATTCTTCCGCGCAATGTCTATTCGGACAATGGCCGGGTTGTGCTGATGGAGAAAGGCACCAAGATCTTTGGCGAATATCAGGGTGGCATCAACCGCGGGCAATACCGGCTGTTCGTCCTGTGGACGCGTGCCGTAACGCCGCGCGGGATTGCGATCGATGTCGGATCGTCCGCAACTGATGCACTCGGGCGCGGCGGCGTGGATGGCCGGGTCAATAATTTCTTCTGGCAGCGTTTTGGCACAGCCCTGCTGTTCAGCCTTGTCGAAGATGCGGCGACCGTCGGGTCGGAAGCCGTTGGCAATAACGGCTCGAACACCACGCGCGTCCCCTCCGATGCGGCATCGACTGTCTTGCAGCAAAATGCCGAGATCAAGCCGGTGCTGCGCAAGAATCAGGGCGAGGATGTCGGGATCACGGTGGCGCAGGACTTCGACTTCTCGACCGTTTACGGCCTCGCGCTGAAATAATGGCCGCACCGGGCAAAAACACCGCTGTCCTCGACAGCGTGACTGCACCCTTACGCAGATATCTCGATGACGCGAGCGTCACCGAACTGGTCATCAATTTGCCCGGCGAGGTCGGGATTGAACGACGCGGGCGCTGGACTTGGGAAAGCGAACCCTCACTCGATTTCAAGACACTCATGGCGCTCGCGACTGCCGCCGCCGCCTTTACCTCGCAGGATGTCACCCGCGAAAACCCCATCGTCTCTACAATCTTCCCGACTGGCGAGCGCGTGCAAATCGTCGTGCCACCCGTCGTGCCGGACGAAACGGTCTCGATCACTGTGCGAAAGCCATCGACCGTGACAATGACACTTGCCGATTTCGAGGCGGCTGGCCTTTTCAGGGACACGCGAATCTCGGAAAAGAAAGTAACTCCGCAGGAATTGGAGTTGCTCGCACTTCTGCAATCAGGCCGTCATGTCGAATTCTTCGACCGCGCGGTGAAGGCCAGGCTCAATATTCTCATTTCGGGGGCAACGGGATCAGGCAAGACTACGCTGTCGAAGGGCCTGATCCAGTTGATCCCGCCCGACGAGCGGTTGCTGACGATCGAGGACACGCGCGAACTGATCGTCGGTCAAAAGAACGTCGTCCATATGCTCTATGCCAAGGACGGTCAGGGCACTGCCAATGTCACTGCTAAACATCTGCTCGAAAGCGCGCTCAGGATGCGCCCCGATCGTATCCTGCTCCAAGAACTGCGCGACGGGACTGCCTTTTTCTATTTGCGCAACGTCAATTCCGGCCATCCCGGCTCGATCACCACCATCCATGCCGATTCCGCCGAATTAGCGTTCGAGCAGCTGACGCTTTTGGTGAAAGAAAGCGAAGGCGGTTCCGATCTGGCCCGCTGCGATATTCGCGCGCTGCTCAAGATGCTGGTCGATGTCGTGGTGCAAACCAAAAAGACCGATGGCGAATTTCGGGTGACGGAGATCTATTATGACCCGGAAGGCAGGTACGCCGCCTAGCGGCGCGACGGCTAGATTGCTGGTCGGCATTCCGCTCGGTGTGCTGATCGCGCTCGCCATCGCCACCATGATCGGCTGGCTAGTCCTCGGCCTGCCCGTCGCCGCCTATGATCCCCTCAAAATGCCGCAGTTCGTCTGGTATTATCGCGGCGACGCCCGTGTTGTCCGCGCGATGGCAGGCGGACTGATCGGCGGCGGACTAATCCTGGTAGGCCTGATCTATGCGCTTTGGTCGCGCGGCGCGCCGCTCCACGGAGCCGCGCGTTTCGCTCGCGAAAGCGAGATCAGGCGCCACGGATTTCGCGCACGCTCCGGCATCGTTCTTGGCCGGAAGGGCGGGCGCTTCCTGACCTTTGGCGGAAGCGAGCATGTCATTGTCGAAGCCCCTACCCGCTCGGGCAAAGGCGTCGGCATCGTCATTCCGAACCTGCTGACATGGGCTGGCTCGGTCGTCGTCCTCGATGTGAAGCGCGAGAATTACGAAGCGAGCGCGGGGTTTCGTGCCCATTACGGGCAGGCGGTCTATCTGTTTAATCCGACCGACCGCGAAGGCCGCACCGCCCGCTACAATCCGCTCGCCTATATCGATTGCAATGACCCGGATGACGTCATCATCGAATTGCAGAAGATCGCAACGATGCTCTTTGTTGCGCCCGACCACGGCGAAGCCTTTTGGGCGAATGGCGCGCGAACCGGATTTGCAGGCGTTGGTGCTTGGCTCGCCGAAACCAGCACCGAACCGCTGACGATGGGTGCCATCTATCGCCATATGACGGATAGCGATGCACGCATCTTTTTCAAAAAGGAAATCGCCAATCCCGGACTGAACCTCTCGGTCGGCTGCCGAACGGCGCTCGCTGATTTCGCCGGCGGCTCGGACAACAGCTTTGCCGACATTAAAAAGACGATCACCAATGTCCTTGGCCTCTGGCTCAACCCCCTTGTCGATGCCGCGACAGCGGCAAGCGACTTTGATCTTCGACAGCTCCGCAAACACCCCATGTCGATCTATCTCGGCGTGTCGCCTGATGAACTCGACCGGATCGCGCCGCTCTACAATCTTCTGTTCCAGCAGCTCGTCGATCTCAATGTGCGCGAATTGCCCGACGAACACTCAGCCGTGCCGTTGCTGGTCATTCTCGATGAATTTGCACGGCTCGGCCGGGCATCGGTCATCGCCAGCGCCTTTTCCTATGTCGCGGGCTACGGCATCAGGCTTATGCCCGTCATCCAGTCACGCTCGCAACTGCGCGGCGTTTACGGAGAGCATGTCGCCGATGAAATCGTCGCCAATTGCGGTGTCGAAGTGGCGTTCACGCCCAAGGAGTTGCGCGTCGCCAGCCACCTGTCCGAGAGGATCGGCTATGTCGGACAGGATAGCGTCACCAGGTCGCTCACGATCAATGGTCTCCTCGCCAATCGGTCGAAATCCATCGCGGAACAGCGCCGCGCTCTGTTGTTGCCGCAGGAACTCATGCAGTTTCCAACCGATAAGCTGATCCTCCTGCGCGGCGGCATTCCGCCGATCGTCGGCACGAAGATTGCCTATTTCAGCAACCGCTTTTTCAAAAAGCGTGCGTTTCCAGCGCCGAAAGTGCCGGCCGCGCCTAAGCGAACTCCTGGCACCGCGCTGCCCGCGCTGTTCCGCGACATGACCGCCGAAGAGGCCGCCGGGCACGAGACCCGGCCTATGTCACAAGATGATGTCCTCACCGCAGATTGCCCGAGCTTCTTCGCCGACATGCTGACGCTGGATCATGACGGCAATGTATCTGGGCTTATCGAGGAAGGTGACGAAAATGGCGAATAAACAAGATGGCGATGCCTCTTCAGGACGCAGCCGCAAGGCAATGCCGAAGCCGGACAAAACCAAATCGGAGACGGCGAAGCTGAAGCGCAAAGCCGAAACACCCACCCTCACCGACGACCTGACCGGAAAATTCCTGCGTGTCGGCAATGCACTCTATCGCACTACGGATGATAAAAATCCGATTGCCCGCCTCGAACCCGACCGGCTCAAGACCAGCAAGATCGACGCCCTTCCCGACATCGTGCGGATCGCCAAGGCCAATGGCTGGACGTCAATCAGGATCAATGGCGGCGATACGTTCAAGAAGGCCGCATTTCTTGCTGCAGCCGCACGAGGCCTAACGGTCGAGAATTACACGCCGTCGAAAGTCGTCCAAGCCGAAGCTGTCCGGCTGCAAACGCGGCTCGCCGAGCCCGACAAGCGCCGCGAAGCTAAAAGCTCAACGGGCAAATCACCCCGTCCGACCGAAGAGACAATCACGCGCAAAGCCATGTCGGAACGCTTCCTGAGCCAGACCCACGAGCAAAATGCTCGTGACCCCGAACTGCGCCGCGCCCAAAGCCTTGTCGCCCAAACCATCTCGATCACGCGCTCGAAATATCCCGAAGATCCGGTGAAGGCATTGCAGGAAGTCGAGGCCAAGCGTCACGAGGTGGCTCGCCGCATTGCCAATGGCGACAAGATTGCGGCAATTCATGTGCGTAACCAACAAACGCAGCGCGTCCGAGAAGTCACGCAGGATCAGGCATTGATGCGCGAGGGACGGACACGCTGACGCGGAGCCACGGCGTGATATTCACAGTGAACCGACAGAAAAATCGATATTGGGCGCGACATGAGAGGCGCGGCAGTAGTTAAAAAAAATGCTTCCGGCGGCATAGCGGTCGTTGCAAAGTCAAAAAGGGGCTTGTCAGAAGCCTTCAATTTTTAGCGCAGCTCAATCGCGATATCTGGCCGGTTGCGGTCAGGCAGGTTTCAAACAAAAAATCTCGGGAAGCAAACATACGAGCGATATTTCGATTGCCGGCTGCCTTTGCTAGACCCCAATGACGGCAGCCGTTCTGTCGATTAAATCCTCCCCCTTGCCTTCCCGAATTCGGCGATCGGCAGACGGTTACAACGCCGAACGCGTGGCCGGGAGCAGCATGTCCCGTCCGTCTCTCGCATGCTCATTCACGAAAGACGGACACGCGGCAATCCGAGCACCAGACGGGTCCATCGCCCTTCCACACGGCGTTGGGCGTGTAGCTGAAAGATTGCCCAGCGGGGACGACGGACGCAGTGAACAGGCGCGCGATAATCATCCGGCGGTGTTGCCTTGATCGTTGGCCTTTGCATCCGCGCGATGAGCCCTTCGTACTGCATGTTGCGCTGTTGCGGCCCTGCTCCAAATTTTGGACCGACGGTTTTCTAAGCCTGCGCTTGCGTAAGCATTCAGGAGCGAGCCGAAACGCGTAGTGAAGAGTTGGGGTGTGGGCGAAAGCTCATCGTCACGAATGATTTGCGCCGTCACATACCCATGTTCCTTTTGAAGCCGACGGAGACATTCGAGCAAATCGTCGTCGCTGAATCGGCTAGCCAGTTCGGGCCATCGGCGGGCGATCGTTTCACGAGGGGTTTCGCCGGCTCTTTTGGCCATCCATCGCTCGTGACCCATACGTTGCAGTTCTGTGCGACCGAATGGAATCCCGGCAAGCCGATATGCCTCAGTCAACTTGCCAAAATGCCGCTGGAGGACGCTGCAGCTGGGAACATCGGGATGTTCGTTGATTATGTGCTCATTTACATAGCCGAGACGATCATGGAGGCGACGCAGCTGGGCGAGGATTTCGTTCTTTGATGAAGGACCCATGCCACCGCGCGGACACCAGCGATCCTTTGTGACATAACCCAACTGTCTGTAGACCTCGGCCATACTTCCGAACTGCCGCCTGAGGACGGTCGTGCTCGGGGTGTAAAGGCATTGGTCGATCAACCGTCCGGTGAGGTACCCTTTGCTGCGCAACAGGCGGGACACGGCCGCCAAATTTTCCTCCCGAGGAACTTTGCGCCGTCTTATGCGCAACCGTTGTGCAGCCGATGCAAATTGAACCCGGCTGATGATTGGCTCGGTCACCTTGGTCTTAATCAGAGCTTCGGGCGGGTTCCGACGCATCTTGCTCTTCAATCTTTGCGTCGTCCGATTGAAGACATAAATGCCCAATACAAGTTCGTCAGAAAGAATGCGGCGCACTATGTTTGCGCTCCAGACATCTCGATCGCCAGCAGGAATTTCCATATTGGTCAGGCGCTCTGCGATCCCTTTCATGCTCATGCGGTCGCGCGTAAACCAGGCGAAAATGTCGCGAATTACCTGTACCTCTTGGTCCGAACCTCTGACATAAACGACGCGCTGGCAGTTCAGAGCTTTCGTTTCGCCGCGCTTTAATTTCTGGATCGGCCTGTCGTGCTGATCGACGAGCATTCGGTCGAAACCGTACCGGCGGGGGCCGCCAATTTTGTGGCCGATCTTCGCTTGTAGAAGCTGTGCGTAAATTACTTTTTCAGATAGCTCCCGGCTAAACTCCGCAGCTTGCAGTCGCTTGATCTGTTTCAGCAGCATCATGACCGGCGTGCCGTCGTTTTCAAAGGGCTCCGCACAATAGATAATCGGCACCCCAGCTTCGAGGCATATAAACTCGTAATGGCTGCTCTCGTCTAGGTTTTGAAACCGCCCCCAACGGCTGACATCTAGGACCAAGATTCGGGCGAAGGAGCGGATCGGCTTCATCGTATCGGCTAGCAATGCTTGAAGTCCCGGGCGCTGCCTCAAGGTCAGGCCGCTCTCGCCGGGATCGGTGTAGGTCTTCACGATCTCGAAGTGATGCTGCGCGGCGTAGTCCGAGATCGCACGCGCCTGATTCCTGATCGAATAGCGCTGATGATCTCTGGACATGCGCAAATATTGCGCGACCGGTATCGGCGACGCTGGTAGGTTCTCAGTCATCAGGCCACTCCTTCTCCCTCAGCGTGGCAACGCTAATCGATGCGAGAAGGTCTCATGATCGTAAAAATGGCGAGACCCATGTTCCCATCGCGCGCGCCATCGCCGCCTTGTTAACCTGACTCTGCGTCGAATAGTATCCTGCAGCGGCGTACGCATTGAGCATCCCGTTGAACCTGAGTGCAACCGCATGGCTCATCGGTACGCGACCATCCGCATTGATCAAAGGGCGCGACAAATATCCCTTCTCAGCAAGCAGCGACTTAAGTTTGCTGACTATCTGCTCGTTGGTGAACTTCTTACCATCCTCGTTCCGGCTACAGGGCGCCTTTCGGTTTGCCTTCGTTTCATAAAGGGCGCGCTGCCTTGCCTCTCCTGCCACGTCGCGCTGCGACCGCGGCGGTATTGGCAAGCCAGCGAGGCGGACAATGTTTCGAAAACCGCCAAAGCGTGCGATAAAGTACGAGCGGCTCGGTACCAAAGGGTCTTTGTCTATGAGGTCGATGGTGAGCCGACCTTGCTCGCGGTGGATTCTCCGGATCTGATCAAGCAGCTCTTCGTCGCTGAATGGCAGGCCAGCCTCGTTGATCTGAAAATGACGCTGCGGAGTAAAACCTACCGCGGTATAGGCTGCTTCGAGCGATCCGAACCGGCGGGCAAAAACGGACGGCACAGGGAGGTAGCGACATTTCGTTATGATCGCGTGGGATAGCTTCCCTTTTTCCTCATATAGGCGAGCCAACCCCTCAGTAAGTTCCTGCATCGATAACGGCCTCTTGGAGGCTGCGGAGCGCTTCAATCGCCGCGCCGCGGCTTCGAAGAGTTGAACCGACACGGCGGGCTGGACCACTGCGACCCTGATCCAGTCCTTCTCGTCGAACCTAATAGTGCGACCGAGGTTCATATAGCGGCGGCCGAAGACAAGGGTGCCGATGTATATTTCGTTCTTCAGCATGCATCGCACGATGTCGGGTGTCCAAATCTCGCGCATCGGATGCTTGCGCTTCTCGTCGTTGAGCCAACGCGCGATCTCGGTCATTTTCTTTCTGCGGATCGCGTAGTCGCGAAAAACCCTCTCCACCACTTCGACCTCGGCCGGCGGTCCCAAGGCGTAGATTACTTTATCAGTGCTGAGCGCCTTTCGCTGGCGGGGCTTCAACGTCATTCGACGCTTTCCGCTTTCGTCGACCACTTGGCGCCGGGTGCCGTACGGAGCCATTCCGCCCATCTTGAAACCGAGCTTAGCCTGCTGCCGTTGGGCACGCGAAATGCGAGCGGAGAGATCGCGGCTATATTCTGCCGCCATGACTCGCTTCATATGTTTGACGATCGACGAGATGGCGCCGCCGTCATTCTCGAATGATTCCGCGCAGTAGTGGAGTTGTACTCCCGCTTCGCGGCACAGATATTCGTAATGCGCCGCTTGGTCAGTGTCCTGAAACCTACCCCAGCGACTAACGTCGAGAACCAAAATAGCACGAAAGTTGATCTCTCCCGAGATGACATCGCTGAGCAGTTGTTTCAGGCCATCGCGCCTCGCAAGAGAGAGACCGCTTTTGCCCGCGTCGAGATAGGTTTTAACGACCTCAAATCCGCGCGCGTCGGCGAACGATGCGATAGCGGCTTTTTGATTGTCAGGAGAATATCGCTGATGCTCAGTAGACATGCGAATGTACTGCGCCGCCGGTATGCCGGCGACATTCCCATTCCGGAGAACCATTTCCTTCGACATGTCTGCCTCCGCCCCTGTGTTGGAGAAGGCTTATCCGCGTCAATCCCTTCCAATCGCTGAACGGACACGAACAGGACGGTGGCGACGGGTCGGGCGGTCGCTCAGTGCCGAACCTGGCTAGTTCGTATCGTCCTGCCGCGTATTTTAGCACCCAATAGCCCACTTGGTCCATTGCCCCCCTCTCTTCCCACTTAAGGCGAAACAAAGCCGTAGCTTAGCGCCCTCGATCGTGCGGGGGCGGCATAGGAACTGGCGGATCATGTTTCGCGCGTGCTGCCGACAGGGCCTCGACATGACGCGCGGCAAAGATTTCGGGCGTGGCGTGTACGTCGGGTTGCTTGTCGAGGAATCTCCGAACGTCCCTTGCGAGAGCCCGATCATCCGGTTGGCCACTGGCATCCAGCGCGGCAGCCGCCTGGCGGTAGGCTTGGCGTATCGCCTGCCAGCGGGTTTTCCCTTTGGCGACAAAGCATGGAAGTCTGGCCTGACCGCGCGCAACGGCGATGGCCTGCTCGTTAGTTCGCCGGTCAGCGTTGGTCATCACGCCGCTGGCCCCGCTCGACAGACGGGCACGAAGTTTGACCAGCCTAATGCTGGATCCGGCAACTCCCCTGCCACGCGCCCGTCTCGGCGTGGCTTCCGCGGCGACACCGCGCTCGCGCAGTTCGCGGGCGAACCGCTCGCGAAAGCGGTGAAGCTGAACCGGTCTGGGATTGAACCGGTTGCGGTCCAACCCTTCGGCCTGAACCGTCAGATGGACATGGGGACGCGGCGTGTCTGTATGAAGCGCCAAGACATAATCGTGATTGTCGCTGAGTTCGGCATGGGCCAGCGCGCGAACGGCTCCCAGCACCTTGTCAGGGTCAGTGCCTTCGGGCATCGAGAAGATCAGCGACACCGACGCGACCGTTGGCCGCGACCGCCATTCAAGCGTATCGCTCCATTCGGCCGCACGCTCGGCGATGTCGTCCTTGCTGGTCAGGATTTCACCATCGCGTGTTTCGATGTCGACCGCCCCCTTCCGCCCGATATAGTCGAGATGGGCTTTGACATGGCTGCCGCCCCGCTGGCGGCCCGTGACCTTGACCACCACCTCGGGCGCGCCGCGCACGATCCGCGCCAGCTTGGCGCGCGCCGTCTTCGGATTGGCGACACCGTAGCTGGCGTAAAGCGGCACGCCGGGCTGAGCGCCCGGATCGTGGATATAGCGCACACGATACGGCGGACGGCTCGCTTCCCACACGGCTGATTCCAGGCTTGATCCCATCGCCATCAGTCGGCCACCGTCCAATAGCTCGCATCGCCGCGCATGGCATCGCCGACGGCTGCGACCTGCTCGGAAATCTCCATCCGCATATCGGCGATCCGTCGCAGCTCGGGTTCGATCTTCCTGTCGCCGGTTTCGAGCATGGCTGCATTGGCGGCCTTCATCGCCTGATTGAGATTGCGACCGATGCGGAGCAACTGCATTCTGATCGGTGCGAGTTCAGCAAGCAGGCCGTCATCGACCCGTGATTTCAGAGCAAGGTGGCGGCGCACCAATGCCTTGATCCAGCCGGCGCGATCGGTCGAACGCTGTGATGCGCGGTGCGCGATCACGGCAATTTCGACCTCAGTAAACCGCAGCGAGATCCGGTTGCGCGCGGCGCCCTCCGGGCGGTCGATATGGGGTCGGTCGCTGTTCTCTTGCAGCGTCCGTTCGATCATCTGACGCACCAGAGCGCTCCGACCGCCACGACCGACCGCGAAGCTATCGAACGCCGTAAGCGCCTGCGCATCGACGCGGACGCTTAGCATCGCAGTGGTTGGCCCAGAATTTGTCGCCATCAATCATGCCCGGTGAAGCAAAGCTGAAATCATAGGGCAATGTAAGACAACACGCGCCGCTAGGCATATCCTGCAATCAAGACAATAACCGACAAATTCCCAAACTAACGAAGGCAGAATCGCCCAATCATCGCTCCGATCCTCGGCAGCTCGACACGAGCGATAGCGCCCATAGTAATCAGCCTGCGCCCATTCCTCCGGTCGCGTCGCTGGCCGTGTGAAGAAGCCAACAGCGTATAGGCCTCCCCCGGATATTACTGCCAGGGCGAGCCGCATTGGCCACACTATCCCGACAGAGCGACCAACCGACCGCCCCCCTTCCTGCCGACATCAACGCGCAAAAAAAAACGGCGGCGCGCGACACCAACCCCGTTGGTGCCGCGCGCCGCCTCGGCCTGCCTTATCGGCAGCATCGGCCGCAGTGAAGAAGCGGGGCGGCTTGTCGCCGCCCCGCTGGGTGGTCAGTCCGGCTTTTCGTCATCGGCAGGGCCGCCGTCCTTCTTGGCGAGGATGGCGATGCCGTCGGCGATCAGATCGACGCCGTGGTGGGTGCTGCCGCCTGCCTCATATTGGTTCTGGCGGACGCGACCGGTGATGTGAACGAGGTCGCCCTTGCTGGCGGTCAGACGCTTGGCGAGCTTGTCAAACAGCGTAACGCTGTTCCAGTGCACGTCGGTTTTCCAGTCGTCGCCGTCCTTACGGTTGTAGTTCGAGGCCACCGAAAGATAAGTGACCTTCTCCTTGACCTCGACCTTGCCGATGCGGCCGATGATCCGAAATTCTGCGATGTTCTGCATGGGTCTTACTCCGTCTTGGATTGCAGGGTGATTTCCTGACGGTCTTCAAGGGGGCCGCGAAGGAGCCGCGATCCAGCCAAAAAACGGAGGCTCCGTCCCATGCAATGGGGTGGAAACCGTAGGACGCCTCGCCCGCCTTGGCGGGCATCTGGGCGTCCGCTTTTTTGCTTGATCGTATTAGGCGACGCGCGCAGCCACGAAACCGGCAAACAAGGAAATCGTCCTGCCAACCCCGGATAAGAGAAGCTGCCGATCCTTCGCTCGATCAGTTCTGGCCGTATCGACACCGAGGTCTGCAATGTCACAGCTGGTGCGAGCTCACCCGCCACCGACGCACCACCAGTCCGCGCTCATCCGAACAGTCTCGCCATCCTCCAGCGCGCACGCGCTGCGCGCTAAGCCGCGACCTTCAACGCAGCCCGGCGATCCGTCACCACCACGGCAGCGGTGTCATCGACAGCGGCGATTGCTTTCGGCGGGGCATAATCCAGACGACGACGGCGGTGACATTACGCTCACAGCACTACCGGCTGACCAGCGGCTTGCCGCGCCATCCGCTCCGGCAACAAGGCCAGTATCGCGCACTGCCGTTCGACAGTCGCGCCGCCCCATTCGCCGATCTCGGCTACGGTGCGACCGCAGGCGGTGCAAAACTCTGCGCGCGCATCGAGCGCGCAGACCGCAACACAGGGCGATTGAGCACGGTCGATCATGCCCTTCCCCTAGTCGCGAAGCGGCTCGCTCGCTATCCTTCGCGCGCAATCGGCACGGCAGCTATAAGCTGCCGTACCGATTTGAGGCCGGCCGGAACATCCGGCCTTTGCCCGTCCAGCAGGGACGGGCCGCGCGAACTCCTGCACAGGCAAATTCGGTAACAAGACAATGAGGGCGGGCCACATGGTCCGCCCTCTCGATCATCAAGCCGCGTCTTCTTCCTCGAACTCGGGGGCTTCGCCTTCCTCATCGCCATCATCTTCATCGTCGAACACGGGGCGCTCCTGCGCTACCTCGACGGGCGGCTCAACGATCACAAGCGCTGGCGGCAGCCATCCACGCCCTGCCATTCGCTCGGCGGCGGCGGCGGCAAGGTCGGCCTTCTTCATCTTGACGCAATTGTCGGCAGCGGGCTTGCCCAGCACCTCGGTCATGATCTTGGCGATCACAGGCTTTTTGAGCCGGTCGTAAAAAGCGACCGGCGCTTGCCACTTGGCGACCATATCGACGCCAGAGGCAAAGGCGATCTGGTCGAACCGGTGGTGGCGACGGTCACGGCGCGAGCCGGACGTTTCGCCGCCGTTGATCTGGCGCGCAACAAGCAACGCCAGCAACCGGCCCTTGGCCTCGGCGTCCATCGCCTGAATGGCCGCGAACCGATTGACCTCGGGCAGTGCGGCGAAGTCGCTGCCGCCGATCTCATCGACCGATGCGATCTCGGCCATCGTCATCATTTCGTCGGGAACGGCGGCATTGAACCCGTCGAGCCGAAGCGACAGCGGCGAGTAATAGCTTGGTTCGCGGTGGATGCCCTGCCCGACAAGACAATCGAGCAAGATGTCGAGCGCCAACGCGGGGTTGGTAGCAACCGCTTCCTGCACGGCCAGCGTCTTGATCTTCGATAGCGTCTCGATCATCGCCCCCGAATAATCGGGCTTGATGGCGGGCGCATCGCCGCTGCCGCCTTTGGCAATCCGCTTGGTGCGGATAGCCTTGGCCTCGATCTCGCCGCCATTGCCGACGAACAGCACCATCGCACTGTCTGCCATTTGCATGTCGGTGAATACGCACAGGCGGTTTTCAAGGACGCGGGCCTCGCGCTCCAGACCATTGAACACCCTGTCGCCCCACTGGTTGCCCTTGCCAAGTTCGGCAAGCCGCGCGTCGGCTGCTTCCTGAATACGGGCGCGCTCGGCCTGTTCGGCATCCGTCGGCTCGCGCTTCCCCTCGGCGTGGACAGTGACAAGGTTGTAATAGTCGTCCGGTCGTTCGAGCGATGCCCGAACGTCGCCCCACCCTTCGCCGCGATAGCCCGCTTCAACCTCGGCCATCCTCGCGGTGGCCAGCGTCTTGACCAGTTCGGGGTCGTCGGCATACCCATCGCCATTCTCGGCAAACAGGTCGGCGGTGATCGTCCCGCCCGCTGCGGCATAGGCGTCATGCCCGACGAACAGGAACAGGGCGTGGCTCGTGCCGATCTTTTCCTCGGTCAGCATCCGGCGGATTTGATGGGCGCTGTTGCCGAACCGCTTCAACGCCTCAAGTTGGCGGTCGTGGTCGTCGGTCAGGGTCAATGCCTGTGCCGCCTCCATGCCGATCTGATCGCGCGCCAGACAGGCAAGCGCATCGGGGTGCAATGCCGACAGCCGCAACACCTTCTTGACGTAGGACAGCGCCACGCCGAACCGCGCGGCAATATCCTCGGGCGATTTTCCCTCGGTGCGAAGATCGCCATAAGCGATCACCGCATCGGCAACGTGCATATCCTCACGGCTCACATTCTCGGCCAAGGACAGTTCCACCGCCTCGGCCTTATCGCGCACGTCCACACTAACCGGATGGCTGGCAGAAATCGCCTTGGCCTTCTCAAGCTGCTTGAATGCGCGATAGCGTCGACCTCCGGCGGCAACCTCGAAGCGATTGCCTTCGGCGTAAACGACAAGGTTCTGCAATTGGCCATGCGCCAGCATATCGGCGGCAAGCTGGTCGATAGCCTTGGGCTTCACGCGCCGCACGTTGAGTGGCGACAAACGAAGCTGCGAAAGTTTGACGGTCTGTAGGGTCATCTGGAACACTCCTGAAAATGGTTGGAAACGGGCAGGTCAGAACATCTCAAGCTGGTCGCGCATCGGGTTCCAAAACCCGATGTCGAGCGGGCGCTGTTCACGGCGGGGCTGCATCGGTTGCGCGGCAAGCCAGCCAAGCCGTTCGCCCATGCTGACGGGCGCGATGCCCGCCATCATGATCTGATCGGGGTCGGGCGGGGTGACGCTGGCAAGGTCTTTGCGTTTCATGGAACTGCCTCCGTTCAATATTCATCGGACAGCATGATGGTCAGGACGCGCCTCGTGATCGCTGGGTTCGCCGCGTCGTCGCTGGCGAACTCCATCTGGCGGTCGTAATAATCGAGTTTCCAGAACACCCGTTCGCGCTCATCCTCTCGCAGTCGTGGGCGCTCGGTCGTCCAGCGCCCATCGGCAAGCTGGTAGATCGTCCCGAAATCGCGTTCGCCGTGCAGGTCGTTGTCCTCGTCGAAAGCGTCGAACGTCTCGATCAATTCACGGACGCAGGACTGATCGGCGTCGGGCAGCGAACGAAAACCGACCGTTGCAACGGCGGTGCAGGCAACGCCCATCGCGCGCCGTGCCAAGTCGTTCAAACGGGCGATGCGTTCGCGCTGGCTGGTGAGGGTCGCGCTCATTGCGCCAGCCCCCGCCGCCCTTCGCAAATCAGGATAAGCGCCCCGAAATCCTCGCGCTCGCCAAGCCGGTCGGCGATCTTGCGAACGCACTCCAGCTGCAAGCCGTTCTCGTTGGCGACTCCGCGCAAATAATCGTCGCGGCACTCCGCGCCGCAAGCACGATAGTTCAAGAGTAAATCGGTCATCTGAAACCTTCCTTCCTCGGCTGAAAGCCGCACTGCCTGCGGCATGCGGCTCTGCCTTCCGGCGAGGATGGGAGGGGGAGGGAAAGCTGAATCGCCGTCCTGGCGCGGGCCAGCGGTCGCGCAGCGACCGCCACACGGGGGCGGCTATTCTGCTTGGGGAACGAGAGGGCAAAGCCCTTGGCGTTCCCGCACATTCGAAGGAACGGAGGCGATCAGCCTCCCTCGGCCGCGGCGCGGCGCAGGCAACGGCACACTTGCACGGCGCGACGCCGACGGGCGACGTGACGGCAAGCAGAGCGAAGACAAGGATGTTGCGCCATCGGCGCAGCGCCGCCGGTCGAAGCGAAAGCGCGGCCGGCGCTCGCATGGCAAGGAGAGAAGCAAGAGCGCCTGCGGGTCAATTCAAAGACTCCGCACCCAAAAGGAGCGCAGCGGGAAAGAGTGCGTCCTTAAAAAAATCCCGCTCATTTTCGCGCGCTCCCGATCGTCACCCGTAGGGCCAAGACTACAGGCTTGGTTCGCGCAGCGAATAGAGCGGGTTGCCCGTGAGGGCAGCGCATAACATCCTAACATCCCGCTTCGTATCCACCCTGTCAGTTTGCTCCCTCCGCTGTCTGACAATCAATAGGGCTTTCCACTGACCAAAAAGATTTCATCTATCCTGCCAGTTTTGGGTGGGACGGCCCGCTCCTACCGCCCAATTACCCAACCCCCAATTGATATAGGGGAAGAGAGGGCGCTTGTGTGTAGGCTGCCAACAGCCATTAAGGGTAAAGCGGAGCGCCGGAGTCAGTATACCTCACGACTGCGCTTCGCGTCCAGCTCCTTGCCGAGATCGAACTTATCGCCCCAGGCAGTGAACCAGTGATCGTTTGCGGATTTGACTGACGCGAGACCCACCGCGTCCAGTCCGAAAATGAGTCCTATGGCATTCTTGGTGGTGGCACTGATGTAAGGACATACGACGAGATCGAGCAGCATGATAAGCGTTTCGGCGTCGTTCGGACAATGGGCCTTCATGTATTCGAGTTTGGCGATGATATGCCCCTCGATGAAGGTTTTCAGCTTCGCATACCTGACCTTGTCCTTTATATAGGACAGTAGGATCGTGACCGAAAAATGGTTCATGAACCCGGTAGGACGTATGTAGTCCCCCGTGCCCTCCTCCTCCGTGATCAGAAAGTGTCGGAGCAGCACGGAGACCGGCATCCAATATTCGCGACCGATCTGCGAGAGCGAGATGAGCAGATAGAGGCTTTCGACCTCGCGATGGACGCTCATCGTGTTCTTTTCAAGCTGCTGCATCACGTTGTCGTGGACATACTTGAACAGCAGGTGCTTCTGTTCGTAGGGTAAATTCTGGGCGTGCAGGAAGTCCACAGAGGTCGCGATCATCCGACAAATGCGGATGGTGTGATTAACCTTCGGGCTCGCCGAATAGGCGAAGAAGGCAAACTCCAAGATCGCCAGCAACGCATTGGAGAGACGCTTACGGTCGCGGTCTGACTTGTCGCTCGCAACAAAGGCCTTGAATAGCTTCTCGACCTTGTTTTCGATAATCGCGAATGTGTAATTTAGCAGGTCGCCATAGGTGACGCCTGTCTCCTTGATGGCGGCTTTGTAACGAATGATCAGCCGGTTCGCGTTGATGCCGCACACGAGCTTCTGTTTCGGCGGCTTGGCCGGATCGGCCGGCGGCTCCTCCTCGCAAACCGGATTGATCTCGTCGTTCAGCAGCATCGAGACGCGCTCTTTCGCGACCGTGATCTCGGTGATGATCGGCTTCTGGTAGTGCTTGATCTTCGCCGTGTTGATGCTGAGCTTCCTGCCCTTGAGGATTTCCTGGAGCGTCTCGAAAATCTTTAGCTGGGTCGACTCCTCGTTGTAGAAAACGAAGAAGTCATCGACGTACCTGAAAATCTCGTAATCGACCTTGTGTTTCAGGTTGGCCCCTTCGGCCAACTGTTTGATCAGCTCGGCATCGACCGATTGCAAAATGATCTCGGCAAAAATCCGTGAAAACTCGGGACCGATCACAATGCCATTGGTCTCTTTATGATTCAGGCCCTGCATGAGGGCGTCGAAGTGTCCGCCGAAAGTGCCCTTCGATTCTTCGAGGCTGAACTTTGTCTGGTCCTTGCCTAAAACGGCCCAAGGCAGCGAGTGGGTGTAGATGCTGTCGAAGCACTTACTCACGTCGATCTGCACCATCGCGTCGTATTTTTTCTCGCTGCGGTGATATTTGTAGGATTCGAAAAAGCGATGGATGTTTCGGTATTTCCGGTACACGAAATAGGAGCCGAGCTGCTCGTACTCCCGGTCCTCCTCCTCCACACCCGCCACGGAATCCAGCCGCTCTTCGTGGAGTTTGTCCTTGAAGTAGGCGTAGCGAGACACCGACACCGGTCGGCGGATCGAAAACTCGCTGACCGACGTGTGATAAATGATGAGCGCGCTGTGGGTGGCGTAAAAGCTCGCTACCGCAACCTGATTGCGCGGATGCACGACGCTCAACGTGCGCCCGTCGAGATTGTGCGCGACCCGGAAATTGAAAGGGATCGTCGCCATCTGGCATTTGTTGAGGGGCACGAACCTGCGGGTTTTTTCCTTGCCCCATTCGGTCAGGGTCTCTTCCGCGATCCCTGCGCTGGGCAAAACTCCGAACAGAAGGCGCATTGTACGATCAAGGACGTCGGTTTTGCTGATCCAGCGCAAATGGCCATTTTCAATCTCGACACTGTTGTCTCGCAGAAACCGGTAATAGCCCCGGTTGGAAAAAGTCGGCGGCACCTCGAAAGGCAGCATGTCGGTGAGGACAGAACGCTGCTTTCGGTGCGTGAGAGAGACGCGCCGCTTAGCCATGCTTCCAGGCCCTCACGATCATCTGCAACTCTCTCGTACTGAAATTGTGATACCGGCGTTGCACGAAGCCGGTAGTGAATTTGAGCTTCTTCAACTGCTTTTGCAGGGTCGTGCGCTTCGTCGCTGTGACGAGGACTTTCAGCTCCTTATCGAGCTGTTCAAAATCCGACAGGTCGGTCACGATTGAGTTGTTGTAATAGATGCCCGTAACCGCACGGGACTTGCTGTTGGCAAGCCGAGTGTTACCAGTCAAAAACTTGACCCGTCCGACCAGCTTGCGAAAAGCCCCTTTTGGGTTCACCGGACGCTCGTGCCAATAGTCGTCAAACGAGACATTCATTCGCGCACGATATTTTTCCACCTTTGCAACGCTCGGAGAAACCGCGAACTTATCGCCGATGCACGTAAAGCGATAACCCAGATACTCGAACTCCTGGGAAGCCGTGTCCGGGAGCTTGAATTCTGCGGTTTTTGCGGCGTTGTGTGTGAGCGCATTTTCGACGAAAATCGCAATGATCAGGTCTTTGAATGAACCAAGGCTTTTACCTGCGGGCGGTCGTGCGAACACGGCCACGATGTCATCGACGAATCGGCAATAGAGGACGAGGCCGGGAATTGCCCTGATCGCTTTGTCGACGGGACGCAGATAAAGCTCGGCCAGATAGGCGCTGATACCTACACCACGGGGGATGCCGATCGCGGTGCCGGAAATCGCGCCGTAAGAATCCAGCACTTGCTTGATGTATTTCTTCGACGCCGGACTCAGAAGCTGGTCCTGGTCCAGTTTCTCCACCAGCTGCTTGCGGTCGACGCTCTCATAGAACGACGAAATGTCAGTGCGAACCAGCTCGAAAGGAAAGCTGCTGCCGAGCATGTCCCGAAGCTGGCACACCAAGTCGTGGCGGTTCGCCTGTTTCACACCGTAGATGCGGTGGATGTTTCGCTGGAGCTGCTTGATGACGAAGAACGTCTCGGGCTCCGCATCGATGCAGTAGACCGGCTTTCCCTGTGGCCCGACCTTCTGCGACAGGTCGATCTTGAAGGTTCGCTTGAGAACCTTTTGGCTGATCTCCTCCATCAGTGCATCAACCGCAGATGATTTTGCTATCTTCAAGACTGCTAGCTCGCCTTTCAAGGCGAGCAGCTGTGCCTCGAAATCATCTGCCGTCAGCGTAATTTCGATTTTGCGCAGATCACGAATATCCTGCACCTTGTCGCGCACAGCGAGCGTGTGCGGTTCGAGATCCGGGAAGTAGCGAGTGGCCAGATCAAGGCCTTTGCGATTCTCTGAATCATAAATACGACGGAAGTTTTCCGCGGTGAACATTTGATCGAGCATCAGGCTTGCGCGCCTAATTCTCGCTGAACCAAACGTGCGTGTTTTGGGTCATACATATACAGCGCAATCGATCCGTCTCGTATTCGTTCAACAGCCTCATCGATCGCATAGAGCGGGACGAGAAACCACTCGCGGGGTCGCACAGGCCTACCAAAGCGATCAGTAATTTGGATGTCGTATGCGGCATCAGCGAAAAATCGGTGGATCAGCTTTTCCAGCTTCGTCCGGTTGATGTTGAACAGCTTGTATTCGGCGATGATCTCGACGCCGGCCAGCAGATAGGTCGCGTCGTTCTCCGCTGCCGCAATGCGCGTCGTAACACTGCCACCCGTCACGCCGATCTTGTGGATCAGGTCACGGTGCTTGGCGATCTGGGGATGGTCGGACTTGCTCCGCAAGACATAGATGGTCCCGCTTTCGGTGTCGTCTTTGCCCGCATTGTCAGAGAAGAGCGGCCCCGCCGCTGGATCGGTAATGCGCCGCCCTGCGTCATCCTTGTAAAGCGCGCGTTGCAGGGAGCGGCGCAACAGGTTGCTCTCCGTCCCATTGGAATAGATGACCCTTAAACGGGCGTCGAACTCGCCATTTGGGGCCTTAATGGTCTCGCCAACCTCAGCCACATAGGCTGTCTGGCCGCCCAGGATGAAAAATTGGCCCGTGCCAATGTCGGCTTTCAGAAATCCGGCGTCCTTTACGAAAGGGCGGGTGCTGCGAACGCCGGAATCAAGGTCGAGCTGCACATCGGCAAACAGCGGCTGAAATTTCGCAAAATCGATGCAGCGTTCACGGTTGGCAATCTCTTCGGCGGCCTGCCTTTCTTCCCGTGTTTGCACATGGCGAAGCTGCGTGATGTCATCATCACCGCCAGGATCAATGCCGAGTTCAGCAAGCAACGCATCATCATCCAGCTCATCGGGAACGATGTGGCTGGCATCCGAGTTCACCTTCAGCAAACCATGCTTGTCAAAGCCTGCCAACAGCGAACGGCAATCCTCCAGCTCGCGCAGGCGATCGAGCCTCACTGCATAAAGTCGCTCGAATATGTCGCGCTGCTCACCGTGCTGCGGCGCTCGACCATGCGCATCGTGGAATTTGAGAATGTCCTCAAAGCCCGCGATGATCCGCTCCTGCTGCGGAGTATAGGCGCGTGCAGCCTGTTGCTCGACGCTAACACCAAGTTCGGCGAGCAATTCGTCGTCGGACAGATCAACCATTGTCAGACTCTTGAGCATTCTGCTGCGCGCGGAATTTCGCGAGGGCGGCAACGCCTTCGGCAAGGCGCTTTTCCCAAGGATCTTGCGAAGTGATCTCAGGAGCGCGCCCACGTTCCTTTTTCCACTGCAACGCGCGGACCGCCAGGTCGCGGGCTTCCTCGTAGGGGATGCTGACCTTGCGCTTGCCGATCACAGCGGCAACCTGCTTCAACGTCCCCTCGTTCATCGCCTTGGCGAGAACAGAATAGGCTGCCTCAAACGGATTGATCCTGTCGATCAGGTCAATATCGAGGTCTTTCACCTCAATCGCAAATTTGCGAACGCCCTCGATCAACGCTGTATTGGACCGGGCCTCCCCATCATCAATGTGGCCTGCTCCAGTATCACCGCTGCCCGCAAGCTGCTTGGCCTTCTGGGTCAGGTTCAACGCCGCGACGGCGTGCTGCCGCACCGCTTCCTGATCTTCACCTGATAATTCAGGGTAACGATCCCGCACGATCTTACCCATTTTTAGCTGGGTCAGTTCTTCCGCCAATGTTTCGCCGCCAACGTGCGCACCATCGAACAAACCGCGCTCAAGAGCGGACTTATCCTGCACGAACGCGGTGATAACCTCGTTCAAATCTTCAGCGCAAATGCGGGTTGCCTCGGGACTCTTGGGCGTCACAAGTCCTTTGATCTCGAAATGGAACTGTCCGCGTTCTTCGTTGAAACCTACGTTCGTTTGCCCTTCCTGATACCCGCCTTCATATTTGAAGTCAGGCAGCGGTCCGTGGTCTTTCGGGGTGAAATTGAAACGCGGCGCCAGCACCTGCTCCATGAGCAAGCTCGCCGCGATGGCTTTGAGCGTGTCATTGATCGCGTCGACCACGGCGGCTTCGGACGCATCGGGTTCCGCGATCAGATTTGTGAAGCTCGCCACTTCCTTGCCCGGCGCATCGCGGGTGGCACGACCGATAATTTGAATGATCTCGGTCAGGCTGGAGCGATAGCCCACGGTCAGCGCATGTTCGCACCAAATCCAGTCGAAGCCTTCCTTTGCCATGCCAAGCGCGATGATGATATCCACATGGTCGCGGTCATTCTTGTGCGCCGGATCTTTCAGAGCCGCCAGAACCTTCGTGCGCTTTACCTGATCGCTGTCGTCCACGAGATCGGCGATCTTGACCGTGCGGACGTTCCCATTTTCATCGGCGGGCAGCTCGACCAGATGGAAGCCGGTCACGGGATCGGCACCCTTCCAGTCACCGAGATACTCCATGATCTCTTCGACTTCCTTGATCTTGTCCTTCGTGCTTTCGCGCGAATTGACCGAAGGAATATGCACGATGGTTTTGCGCGATGGATCAAGCACGGCCTCTATCGCGCCCAGATAGCGGCCCGTGTAGAAAAAATAGCCGATATTGAGCGATTTCAGATACTCATAGCCGTTGAGCTGCTCGTAATAGGTGTAGGTTACAGTCTCGAATTTCGCCTCATCTTCGGGCATCAAGACGGGAACGGCGTCGCCCCGGAAATAGCTGCCGGTCATGGCGACAAGATGCACCTTGTCGCGGTGGATGAAGTCGCCAAGCTGGCTGCCTAGCTTGTTGTCGGCGCTCGCGGAAACATGGTGGAACTCGTCCACCGCGATCAGGCGGTTGTCAAACGCCTCGATACCAAGCTGCTCAACCGCAAAGCGGAAAGACGCATGGGTGCAAACCAGCACCTTGTCATCGCTGGCGAGGAACTGCCCAACGGCGCGCACCTTGGATGGATCAACGCGTTCTTCATCGGGGCCAGGTGCGTTGCACAGATTCCATTGCGGCTTGACCGTCCAGTCAGCCCAGAAACCGAACTTTGAAAGCGGCTCATCGGCAAAGCTGCCGCCGATGCTCTTTTCCGGCACGACGATGATTGCCTGTTTGACGCCCTGATTGTGGAGCTTGTCGAGCGCGATGAACATTAACGCGCGCGACTTGCCCGATGCGGGCGGCGATTTGATCAGCAAATATTGCTCGCCGCGCTTGGCATAGGCACGCTCCTGCATCTGGCGCATACCCATTTCATTGGGTTTGGCCGATGCCCCGGTGCGCGCGGTCTGGAATGACACTGCGGGGATGGGTTTAGAAGTCGTCATTTGTCAACATAGCCATATTTTTTGAATTCGGTCAGAATACTGCCTATTCCGTCAAATTCCGGTTGGAACCGTTGGAGAAGTTTCTTCATACCTTCAGCAATCTCTTCTGCATCCTGCACATCTTTGATTTTCAGAAAGTTCTCTTTCAGGAATTTCGAGTATTGCTTGCCTTCGTCGGCAGCGGCCTTATGAAACTTTATACGATTTTTAGGCAGGTTCTCTCCGGCGCTCTGAATTGCGTTGATTAGACTGCTTCTGAATTCATACTCCTTCAGCGGACCGACCTCGCCATACAAGCCTAACTGCCCCGATGTCCCGTCGGCATCAGCCCAAAGTTGAAGCCATGAAATCAGCGGGTATCCTGACCACCACTGCTCGCAGCCCTTCCAGTCATACTCGTCTTTTCCAAGCGCCAAAAACCAGCTTTCGGGAAGAAAACTGACCATTTTATGGTCCAAATGGCAGAATCGATATTTATGCCCGTCAATCTCGATGACATCGAGATGATCCCGACCGTCGCCAAAAACGTCTTCAGCCGCAATGGCGAAATCTGACCCCGCACCATGCTCCATGATGAAGTCCAGCGCCTTCTTGTTCTCGCGGTAAAGCTGCCTAGCCAGCTTTTCCATCTCATTGCTCTCGGCGCTCATGCCGACCTCCTCCGCGATAATTTCGTTGTAATGCTGTAAGAATGTCCTCACCTCTGCCGTCAGTAGATGAGCTTCTTGGCCGATGAACCTCGGCAAAAATTGGCAAATTGCCTCATAGTTTATCGGCGCGTAGCGCGCATCTTCTGGCTCTTCATCATGCAGAGTTAGAAATATTCCCCTGACAGATAGATCATCCGCCAACTTTCCCAAGCCCGCAGAAACGCTGTCCAGATATTTGGCCAACTGCCCTTCGTGCTGCTTACTGTCGAATTTGTTCTCAATCACAAATCCCCAGGCGTTCTTCTCGCTGTAGATGAAAATGTCGATATTCTGCCATTCAAGACGAACGGTCGAATCCCGCAAGTCGGCTCGTGCAATGTCTAGCGCAGTAGGAGACCCAAGCGAGCTATGTCCGCGCAATGCCTCACCCAAGAAGGCTTTCAAAAATTTGTCATCAAGCCCGTGACTTTCGCCCGGGTTCAAAAGCCAGCTCAATATCGCCGAATGACGGATTTCCATCCGTTCCATTTTCATAACCCTGATCGGATTGAAGCGATTAAGGTGAGTTTCGATCTTCGCCATAGATTCGTTGTTTACGAACAGGCTCTCAAGCTCCTCGGTAGATGGAAATTGCGTGACTGCCTCGGTCACGCCGCTTTCCCCTTCGCAGCCATCTTGGTGTAAAGCTCGAACAGCTTTTCCAACCGCTCCGTATCGTTCCTGAAGCGCCGTCCGATAAAAATGCGTTCAAGCACCTCATCGTTTGCTTCATGTGCAGCGCGGACGCGGGGAAACTCGGAGTCCATGCGCTTGGGGTCATACATCTCAGCAATGGTGGCTGGGAAATAATGCTCACGAGCAAGTAGAATGTCCTCCGCGCAACGGATGAGGTCAGCCTTGTTTTGCTCGGTCAGAGTTGGAATTGGGAATGTGTTCCAGCCCAACGTATTCGAGTATGAAAAATCATTCCGCAGTCGTCCACAAATCGTATCAATCCAAGCAAGGTGAATTTTGGATGCGATAACGGCGAGAGACCAGAGCGGGCCGTCAGGAATATAGAAGGCCTTGTTCGTTGGAATGACAGATCCATCAGCAACGCCGGCAGGAAAATACTCTCGATTCTCGGATGAGACGATCGGAACGAAAATCTTGAACGCTTCGCCACCTTTGCGCTCTCGAAATTGGTGAGGCTTGGCAGCAAGCTTATTGACGGCTTCGTCGTCGGTTTCAGTCCGGTCCCGCTTGACGCTCTGGATACGTTCACGGACCACAGGAAATTGGCAAATTTCCCCAACATCGTCGTCACCGATCCAAAGGCAAAAACGTTCTCTACCGTTTATGTATTCCGTCGAGCCGATAAATCGCCGGAGGAAGCGGCTCGGAACTCCGGCCGCAAGCAACGCCGTCTTTTCTGCCGATTCAAGCATCAGTCCGGCCGATTTGGAGTAGTAAACACCATATTCCATTGACACGTTTGTCGCGCGAGGCCGCTTCTCGGCAGACACGACGGAAATGTCATGGTCTGTCAAATATGGATTGATGTTCGCGACCTCGCGGACGCTCTCGTCCGCGTAGATTCGACGGATGCCGCCTTGTTCGCGATCAACCCCGGTGACCACGACAGTCACCCCCGCCTTGTTAGCAGCCAAATTGGACCATTTGAACGACGTATGGGCAAACCGTATTCGTAACCCGCGCTTCAAAATCAGTGACCAAGTGATCGGAACCTGCTGCCCCTGACAGAGACTATTGGTGGTTACGAAGGCGAATGGAGCGGCGCAGGAATCATTGTAGATTGCTGCCTTCATCAACCATGCGCCTACATAATCGACATTTTTCCACTTGCTCGTTTGGCTTGAAAAGACCTCGTTTAGATCGCGCTTTTCCTCGTCGGCTTGCTTGCGCGTGCCTTTGAACGGAGGATTTCCACAGATGTAAGTTTCCCCGCCTTCGTTCTCGAAATCAATCTGGACCTGATCGAGCGGGGTGTTGAACAAATCATCGCCGTGAATCTTCACGCCGGTGCCGGTCGGCGGGCAGATGCTCAACCAGTCTAGCCGCAGCGCATTGCCGCAAGTGATCCAATTCTGCGCATTCAGCGGGAGCAGTTCGGCCAGCGCTTCTTTCTGGCCGCGATAGGTCACGTCGCACTGATATTCGGCGATGATCAGCGCAAGGCGCGCAATCTCTGCCGGGAAATCACGCAGCTCGATGCCGCGAAAATTGGTGAGCGGAATGTCGCTGCGTCGCTCTTCCTCATTGCGGCGCTGGTTGATCACCGCCTCGATCGCGCGCATTTCCTTGTAAGCGATCACGAGGAAATTGCCGCTGCCACAAGCCGGATCGAACACCCGGATTTTCGCCATGCGGTTGCGAAGATTGAGCAGCTTACGCCCATTGTCGCCCGCCTCCTCCAATGCCCCGCGCAGGTCATCGAGGAACAACGGGTTCAGAACCTTCAAAATATTCGGCACACTGGTGTAGTGCATACCAAGTGCGCCCCGCTCCTCGTCATCGGCAACGGCCTGAATCATGCTGCCAAAAATGTCGGGGTTGATCTTTTTCCAGTCGAGACTACCGATGTTGATCAAATAGGATCGCGCGATCTTGCTGAAACGCGGAACCTCGGTGCTGCCCGAAAACAGCCCACCGTTCACATACGGAAATCGGTTGGCCCACAAACGGATTCCCGCCGCTTCCCGATAGCGGTTATCAGGCTTCCCCTCATGTCGCGTTGGCGTATTCATCGCCAGGAATATGTGGCTGATGACCTCGTGCGTGTTCGAGCTGTCCGCCTCGGACATTTTCTGCACCTCTGCCGTAAACAGGCCGGTGCCATTGAAGATGTCGGTATCCTCCGCGAAAAAGCAGAAGATCAGCCGCGCCATAAAATGGTTCATGTCCGGTCGGCGTTCGGCGGTCGCCCATTCGGGATTGTCTTTCAGCAGCTCGACATAGAGCTTGTTGAGCCGCCCCGTGGCGCGAATGTCGAATGAGCTTTCGCGGATTTGCTTGACGGTGGTGATGCCCGCCAGCGGCAGGAAGAATCCGAAGTGATCGGGAAACTTGGCATATTCGCACGCGATGGGCGGATCGTCGCTGGTGACGTCCTCCGCCTGTAGCGTCTCGCCATCGGTGGCGAGGATGAACTTGGCCTTGGCTGACGCCGTTTTCGGACTGTCGCGCAACGCCTTCAACGTCGCATCAACCTCACCCGTCGCGCACGCCGCCAAGTGAATGTTGTTACGCTGAAGAATGCCGCCAGGAACATCAGAGGCGTTGGAGCCACCCGCAGCGCGAAGGCGCTTTATGGTGGTCTCCTTGTTCCCAAAGGCGGCTAAGAATTGATACGCGAAATCGGCCCGATCAAAGGGCTTGCTTGCAAGTTCCGATACTGCTTCCTCAATTTCTACAGCATTCATTCTACAATATTTTCCTGCACCAGATGAGATGCTTTTGTGTCGCGATTTCTAGGGGGCGCAAAGTTGCGTCCAGAGATGAGTAATGACTAGCGGCTGGTGATGCGACTGTCACCGAGTTCCAAACCTGCACCTGCTCAATTCCTCTTATCCTAGCTGCTCGTAAGAAAGTAGCGAGCATAGCGGCGTTCACCGGTGCGGATCAGCGCACCTTTCTCCACAAGATCGGCAAGATCGCGGGTCGCAGTTGCAAGCGCCGCCCCGGTGATCGTCCGGTAATTCCCGGCGCTCAACCCGCCCTCGAATCCGTCCGGTCCCTCACGGAACAGGCGAAGCAACGCCATTTCCTGACGTTCGTTGATTTGCCCGCGCAAGCGATCGAGCAGCCGGGTCTTGTCGATCAGGAAGCGGATGCGGGTGATCGTTCGCGCCTGCGCCTCGATGACAATATCGGCAAACCATGTCAGCCAGGCGTCGATGTCGTTGCTCTGGCTTCCGAGCTGAAGCGCGGCGTAGTAGGCTTTGCGGTGGCGATTGATCGTTTCCGCGAGTGCCGTCAGCGTCGGAGCAGCAACGTTTTGGGCCAATGTCTTTTCCGAAATCGCGCGTCCGATCCGGCCATTTCCGTCTTCAAAGGGATGGATGCTCTCAAACCACAAGTGCGAGATCGCGGCGCGGGTGATCGCCGGAAGCGGAGCCGCTCCCGATGGCGCGCTATCGTTGAACCACACGATGAACCGGGCCATTTCCGCAGGAACGGTATCGGATGGCGGTGCCTCGAAATGCACGCGCGGCGCGTGAAGCGCGCCCGAGACGATCTGCATGGCGTCTTCATGCGTCCGGTAGTGCCCGACATCAGCAATATCGCGGCGACCGTTCATCAGCATGGCGTGCCACGCGAACAGAGTCTGGTCATCAAGCGGCGCGGCATGGTTGCGATAGACATCGGCCATGAGTTCGGCGGCACCGGCCTCGGCCGCACTGGCGCGGCGCTGATCGGCGGCAAAGCCCAGATGCCTTGCGAGTGACGACTGGACGCTCGCGCGGTCGAGAATTTCGCCCTCGATGGCAGAGCTATCCACGATCTCCTGCGAAATGAGTTCGATGGTCAGACCATCGCGCCCATCGGTGTCGAGGTGATGCAACGCCCCAATGACGACACCGGCCCCTTTCAGAAATTGCTCTTCCGACACACTGATGCGGTCCGCGTCGAAGCGGAAATCGGGCCAGTCGGGAAGTTGCCAGTTCCAGCGCATGATCGACAGGATGCCTTTCTATCAATCACGATTAGCACGATTATGATTGATAAAGCGATAGCCAATCACTCACAAGCTACGCTTCCCAGCGCCGTTTCGTAGCGATGATCGAATTTCGCGCACTTTTTAACCTCCAAAAAAGTTGCAGTAGCGCGCTCTTAAGTCACAAAAAGTTACAATGGGGTGCGAAAGGATGGCCTTCGTCAACAGCCTCCAACCAGCCGTGCGGCATGTGCTTTGAGCCTTTCACGCCGACCCAGGACGAACAACTGCTGCGCGTTCAAAGGGCACACCCTTTTGTCACAATTGAGCGGAGGCTCCCACTGCCTAATCAACGCACGTTCGTAGCCGGCCGGGTTATCGTAAATCTGCAACGCAACGCGGAGATTGTCTTCCATCCACTGGTCGAGCAAATGCTCCGAAGCATTGTCGAGTTTGAATGTCGTGGCCCCGGAAGGTTTGCGGATGAAGATTGGTCGTAGGCCCAATTCGTTAGCGAGCAATGCGGAAAGGCTGCGCCGAGGTGAATGAGCAGCAGTCTTGCCTTTGAAGTGACACCTGGCTGCCAGGCCGCGTGTGCCTTGCCCCAAGCCGACATAAACCAAGCCGCACTTGCCCGGCTGCACACCTGGGATGATCGCTCCTTCGTTCAGGAACAGCGCATAAACGCCAGCCGCATTCGGATAGGTCGTCTGCCTATTGGCGGCTCTGCGCCAATTCGAAAGATTCAAATCATTCATGCGCCCAGATATTGCAGGCGAGTCTGCGGCACTCAAGGATTGTTCGCCAAGGTGGTTTCCTCATGCCCTGCCGGCCGAAGCAAGTCCGAGTACGATTAGAGTTTTGGGTCTGTGTCGGCGATGGCCGAATCCCGTCCGGGATTCCTACGGCCAGCATGACAATGACGTTCGATTGTCATTTCGCAGGACGCGGGACGCGGCCCGTATGGGCCGCTATGCCCCGCTCGGGCATGATCCCTCCACCGTGCGGTGGCGCAAATGGATCATGCCGAGAGGGCTGGTGCGGGCGGTGGGAATCGAACCCACACTCCTTGCGGAACGGGATTTTGAATCCCGCGCGTCTACCAATTCCACCACGCCCGCGTTGCGAGGTGCCTATAGCGCCGCCGTCAAAACACGCAACAGCAAACACGGCATCTTGGCCTATGTCGTTCGCTTCGCGGTCTTCTTCCGGACGGCCTCTTTCGGGGGCTTGGCCTTACGAACATTGACGGCCGATGCGTCGATGTTGTTCTTCAAATGGCGCCCGTAAAACTTCTCGATCATTTCGACACTCGTGCGGCAGTTCTTGGCAACCTGATAAATGTCCGCCCCTTCGAGCAAGCGCAGACAGATATAGGTATGCCGCAGGCTGTAGCAGGTGCGGATGTGGCCATCGCGGTCGAACTTCAGATTCAGCTCGTCGAGAACCGTGTTCATTAATTCGCGCGGCGACTTCCCGAATATCCGGTCGGTCGGTTTGAGCTGCTTGCGCTTGCGAACGCGCTCGAAGGGCAGGATCGCACCGGGCATCGACTTGCAGAAACCGACACCGCGCTTGCCTCGCACCTCGATCTCCAAGATGCGCTCGCCGGTCGACTCGTCGTTCACGATCTTGACGTCCCGCAGCTCAAGTCGAGCGGACTCATCGGGCCGAAGTCCGGTGTTGCCCATGAACAGAACATAATCGTGGAAGGTCTCGCAAACTTCACGCCAGCGCGGCTTCGGCGGGTTCTTGGCCCGCTCGCGCGTAGCCTCATAAAGCATCTTGTATTCCTCAGGCGAAAACCACGCGCGATGCTCCACCTTGCCGGACGTCTTGTAGGGCGCTGACATATCCGGGATTGCCGCAATCCAGCCCTTACGGTTGGCGGTTTTTAAAACCTGCCGAAGCGTGACGATCTCGCCGTGCAAGGTCGCGCGTGCTGGCTTCTTCGGCTTGCCGGTTTTGGGATCGACCCTCGATGTCTGACGGTGCGCCCGATACTCCTGCACTTTGCCGGCCGTTATGTCCTCAAGCGCGGTGTCGCCAAAGAATGGTAACAGGTGCACGCGGATGTGATCTGACTTCGATGCCACATATTCCGCGTTGCGTTCGCCCAGCGTGATTACCTCGAACTCGCTGGTGAAAGCGTCTGCGGCATCCTTAAAGCTGGGGCCAGTAGGCGTTCGCCGACGCCGACCATCGGTCGGCGCGCCGGTTCCGGCGATCGGGGGCTGGACGGTGCCGTCCAGCAAGGCAACACCACCGCGTCGGCGTTGCCGATCCTCGACGCAACGCTCCATATACCAGTCGCGCGCGAAATCCTTGGCGGCAGCAAGGCTGACCTCCTTGGTCGTCTGCCGGTAGTTGCGGCTGCCAAGATAGGTCGAGCATTGCCAGTAGCGGCTGTTCTCACGCCGATAGACGTGCAGCGCCCCATCCATCAGCAGATGGCTTTCTGTCGGCATTGCGAGAACTCCAAAATGTGTAAGACATGTGTAAGTCTTTTTGGAGGTCTCGTCCTTGCTCAAACTATTGGTTTTGCGTGGTTTTTGGCTTACTTTTTTAGGCTAAACGCAATTTTGAGTGCGGCGCGTCTACCAATTTCACCACAGGGGCCCATGGACGGCAGCCAAACCGGAAACTGATTCCCGCCGGGCGACCGATGCGGACGAGCCGTTGCCACAGAAAGGTGGTTTTAGTCTAGTGGATAAGCGGCATCGTGCATAAGACGGGGGCATGACCGACAAAAGCAAGGCAGCCCCTGCCCCATCCAATACCCCCGCCGCCCGCGCCAAGCCCGCGCGCGCCAAGTCTGCGCTGGCCGCGCCGTTCGGACCCGGACGGGTCGCGATGGCGGCGGTGACGGTTATCGCGATCATCGGCGTCGCGTGGCTGGCGATCACGCTGACCCGCTTTTTCATGCTGGTGTTCGCCGCGATCGTGCTGGCGGCGATCTTTGATGCGATCGCCAGCTGGCTGGTCCGCCGTACCGGGATGCGGCGCGGGATCGCTCTCGCGCTGTCGGTCGCGGGCATCGTCGCCATCTTTGCCGGCGCCTTCATCCTGTTCGGGTCGCAGCTGGCGCGCGAGATCGACACGATCCGGCAGCAGGTGCCGCAGGCGCTGCGCGGCGTCGAAGCCTTCCTCGACCGCTACGGCCTCGGCACGCGCGTGCGCGAACTGGCCGAGGTCGGCAGCAACGACATCTCACAGATCGTCTCACAGGCCGGCGGCTATGCGCTGGCGGCGGGCAGCGGCATCGCCGATTTCGTGCTGGTGCTGGTCGCCGCGATCTTCCTCGCCAGCGATCCCGCGACCTATCGCCGCGGGCTTTTGTTGCTGATGCCCGCCCGGGCCGAAGCGACCGCACAGCTTGCGCTGGGCGACGCAGCCCGCGGGCTGAAGGGCTGGATGGTCGGCCAGGCGGTGTCATCGCTGGTCGTCGCGGCGCTGACCGGCGCCGGGCTGGCGCTGCTCGGCGTACCCGCGGCGGGCGGCCTGGGGCTGATCGCCGGGCTGCTCGACGTGATCCCGATGATCGGGCCGATCATCGCGGGGCTTCCCGCGGTGCTGCTCGCCTTTACCGTGTCGCCCGCCACCGCGCTGTGGACGCTGGTCCTGTTCCTGGTGATCCAGCAGTTGCAGGGCAATTTCCTGCAACCGATGATCCAGAAACAGGCGGTCGATGTGCCGCCCGCGGTGCTGTTGTTCGCGGTGGTCGCGGCGGGGGTGCTGTTCGGCTTCCTCGGCGTCCTGCTCGCCGCGCCGCTGACGGTCGTGGTCTATGTGCTGGTGCAGCGGGTGTATGTGAAGACGCTGCTGGGCAAGGACATCAAGATCGCGGGGGCGGATTGAACCCTCCCCTCCCTGCAAGGGAGGGGTCGGGGGTGGGTTAGCTTTGAAGGAGGCTCAATGCCTCCTTCAAAGCTTTCCACGCTGCCGTCGAATATTTTTTAGGCGCGCAGACGCGCGCACCCACCCCCCGCCCCTCCCTTGCAGGGAGGGGAGAAGCTACTTCTTCAACTCTTTCGCCAGCGTCTTCGCCGTCGCCTTGCCATAGGGGGGCTTGAACCCCGCCAGCCCGGCGACGTCGAGCTTGGGCTGGCGATAGACCGCCCGCGCGTGGCTGAAGGTGCGGAAGCCATCAACGCCGTGATAATTGCCCATCCCTGACGGCCCGACGCCACCGAACGGCAGATCCTCCATCGCATTGTGGAACAGCACGTCGTTAACCGTCACCCCGCCCGAGATCGTCCGCGTCAGCACGCGGTCCTCCTCGCTCTTGTCCTGCCCGAAATAATAAAGTCCAAGCGGGCGATCATTGGCATTCACATAATCGATTGCCTCGTCGATCGTCTTGTAGGTCTTGACCGGCAGGATCGGGCCAAAGATTTCCTCCTGCATCACCTTCATGTCGTCGGTCGGGTTGCGCACGATGTGCAGCGGCATCTTGTGGCCGTTCGCACTCGCAAAATCCTCATTGCCCGGATTGACCTCGATCACCTCGGCACCCTTGTCGCGCGCATCGGTCAGATAGGATTGCAGCCGGTCGTAATTGCGCGTGTTGACCACCGACGTATAATCATCGTTGGCGAGCAGGGTCGGGTAAAGTTCACCCGCGCTTTTGGTGACGCTGTCGATCACCGCGCCTTCCTGATCCTCGGCGACGAGCAGATAATCGGGCGCGAGGCATATCTGCCCCGCGTTCATCATCTTGCCCAGCGCGACGCGCTGCCCGACCAGATCCTTGTTCGCGCTGCGCCCGATAAAGGTCGGCGACTTGCCGCCCAGCTCCAGCGTCACCGGCACCAGATTATCCGCCGCAGCGCGCATGATATGCCGCCCAACACTCGTCGCGCCCGTGAAGATCATATGGTCGAAGGCGAGCTTCGAGAAAGCGACGCCGACGTCGGCGTCACCGGTGAACACCGCCATCTCGGTCGCGTCGAAATATTCGGGCACCAGCCGCGCCATCAGCGCCGACACATTCTCGGTGAACTCCGACGGCTTGATCATCGCGCGATTGCCCGCCGCCAGGATTCCCGCCATCGGCACGAACACCATGCCGACCGGGAAATTCCATGGGCTCACGATGCCAACGACACCCTTCGGCTGATAGACAACCTCGGCCTTGGCGCCGAGCAGCCCGAGCGGGAAAGTGGGCCTCCGCTTTTCGCCCTTCGCCCAGCTCGCCATATGTTTTTTGGCATGCTTGAGCGCGCTGACCGACGGCATGATGTCGGTCATCAGCGTCTGTTCGCGGCTGCGGTGGCCGAAATCTTCGCTGACCGCCTTGGCAAAATTTTCGGCATTGTCGACGAGCAGCGCAATCGCGCGGTCGATACGGTCGGCGCGAACGCTCAGGCTTTCGGGCATCGCCGCAGTAAAGGCGGTTTTTTGCGCCGCGAGCACCTCGGCCATGCGCTGCGTTTCGCCGGTGATATTGGTTGCGACCGTTGCCATTGCCCATCTCCCTGTTTTGCTGGCGCGTGTTTGATCATGAGCCGAGGCGGGTTGCAAGATGAAACCGGCTCCTTATGTCGGTTCAACCCCTTTCGCATTTGCAGCAAAGCCGCTAATCGGGCGACCGATCCTGTTTTCCCTTACGGAGTCTTGTCCCATGACCGCCACCGATCCCGTCGTCTTCCTGTCCTATGCCCGCACCCCGATGGGCAGCATGCAGGGCAGCCTGTCGGACGCCAGCGCGACCGATCTGGGCGCGACCGCAGTCAAGGCAGCGGTCGAGCGCGCCGGGGTTTCGGGCGACGATATCGAGCGTATCTATATGGGCTGCGTCCTTCCCGCCGGGCTGGGCCAGGCCCCCGCGCGCCAGGCTGCGATCAAGGCAGGCCTGCCCAAATCGGTGCAGGCCACCACCGTCAACAAGGTGTGCGGATCGGGTATGCAAACGGTGATCATGGGCGCCGAAGCGCTCGCCGCGGGCAGCGTCGACCTGATCGTCGCGGGGGGCATGGAATCGATGACCAACGCCCCCTATTTGCTCAAAAAGCATCGCGGCGGCGCGCGCATCGGCCACGACACCGCCTATGACCATATGTTCCTCGACGGGCTGGAAGACGCCTATGAGGCCGGCCGCGCGATGGGCACCTTTGCCCAGGATACCGCCGACGCCTATCAGCTGAGCCGTCAGGCGCAGGATGACTATACGCTGACCTCGCTGAGCCGCGCCAAGAGCGCGATCACCGACGGCGCCTTTGCCGCCGAAATCGCGCCGGTGACGATCGCCGGGCGCAAGGGCGACACCATCGTCGACACCGACGAAGCGCCGGGCAAGGCGATGCCCGACAAGATCCCGACGCTGAAGCCCGCCTTTGCCAAGGACGGCACGATCACCGCCGCGACGAGCAGCTCGATTTCGGACGGCGCCGCCGCCGTCGTGCTGACCCGCCAGTCGGTCGCCGATGCCAAGGGTGCCAAGCCCGTCGCGCGCCTCGTCGCGCACGCCGCGCACGCGCAGGAGCCCAAGGATTTCACGATTGCCCCAGTCGGCGCGATCAACAAGGTGCTGGCCAAGGCTGGCTGGACGATCGGTGACGTCGACCTGTTCGAGGTCAACGAAGCCTTTGCCTGCGTCGCGATGTTCGCGATGCACGACCTGGGTATCGCGCACGACAAGATCAACATCCACGGCGGCGCAACCGCGCTGGGCCACCCGATCGGCGCCAGCGGCACCCGCATCATCACGACGCTGATCGCCGCACTGCAACGCCACGGCAAGACGCGCGGCATCGCCAGCCTGTGCATCGGCGGCGGCGAAGCGACGGCGGTGGCGGTCGAACTGGTTTAAGGATCGTCGCCCCGCGAAGGCGGGGGTCGTTATCGACCTTGCGCCACGTCGCCAGCGGCCCCCGCCTTCGCGGGGGCGACGGTTGCTATGCAAGGTTCCCCGGCCTCGTCGCACGGCAGCATCTGCCCATCGCAACGCCGCGACAATTTGCGACACTAATGTCCTGAAAATAAACGGGCCATTCCGCCACCGTTCAAAACGACTCGCCTATCCCAGTTTTGTCATCGGGCAGATCCCCTCCCCCTGACCGATTGAAAGGAATGGCACATGAAGACCAAATTTCTCACCGCCGGCCTGATCGCCGCGATGATGGTCCCCGCCGCTGCGCAGGCCCAGACCCGCGAGATCCGCGAAGACCGCCGCGACGTTCGCGAAGAAAAGCGCGAGCTGCGCGATGCTCAGCGCTATGGTGACCGCGGCGATGTCCGCGAAGAGCGCCGCGAGCTGCGCGATGCGCGCGGCGACCTGCGCGACAGCCGTCGCGACTGGCGCCAGGACCGTCGCTATTCGAACTATCGCGCGCCGTTCCGTTACCAGCAGTTCCGCGTCGGCGCGACGCTCCGCTCGAACTATTACGCCCCGGCGTATCGTCCGAGCTATGACAGCCGCTGGGGCTTGCCGCGCGCCGGTCGCAACCTGACCTATGTGCGTCACTATAACGACCTGCTGCTGGTCAACGAGCGCAACGGCCGCGTTGTCCGGGTTTACCGCAACCATTTCAACTGGCGGCGCTAACCGATAGAGTATCAGAGGGCCGGGCGGGAAACCGTCCGGCCCTTTTCGTTGTGCGCTTTGGCGTGGAAAGCTGCCCTTCGATTTTCGTCATCCCGGGCTTGACCCGGGATCCCGCTTCTTGAGGCGACTCCGGGCGTTCCACGCAAAGCGGGACCCCGGATCAAGTCCGGGGTGACGAGAATTCTATAATCGGCACCGGTCGAAACCCTCCCTTAATCGCCCCAGATATGATCGGTCTGGATCCAGCCCTTGCGCCCCTTGACGTCGAACCGGCACCAGCCATCGCCACATTCGGTGATCCGCCCGACGACGCCGGGCTCGGCGCGATAGGCTACCGCCGCCGCCGCGTTCGCTTCTTCGCGCAGCGGGCGGATGTCACCGGTGACGATCGCGGTGCGCGTGCGGCTGAGCAGACGCGCCGCCATCCACCCCTGCGTCCCGTCGGGATCCTCTATCTTGCGCCAGGTTTCGTGGCGCGCGACAACCTTGACCGGCAAATCCTTGCGCCGATATTCCCAGATCACCGGCACGTCGGGCGACGGCCCCTTGCGCATCCGCGCCTCGTCGACGCTGATCGATGCCCAATAGGGTAGTTTCGGGTCGGATTGCGCGGCGGCCGGTCCCACGATGGCCATCAGCGCGGCGGTTGCTATTATCAAGCGGCTGGTCATCACATTGCCTTGTCAAACTCGGGTCCGATATTCAACCGCTCGCCGCGCAAAAGGCTGCGTTCATCCCCAGTCTTTTCGCGCCTGTTTCGGGTTCCTGCTCTTGACCACCGCCCATCGGCGCGCTCTATCGGCGGCCATGCCCGATTCCACCCGCCCGAAACGCCCGCGCGTCATCGTCACCCGCCAGTTGATGCCGCATGTCGAAGCGCGCATGGCCGAATTGTTCGACGTCGCGCTGTCGGCCAACGACCACGCCTTTACCAGGGACGAGCTGAAGGCCGCGGTCACAGACTGCGACGTGTTCGTGCCGACGGTGACCGACGAAATCGACGCCGACGTCATCGCCGCGGCGGGCGAGCGGCTGAAACTGATCGCCAATTTCGGCGCCGGGGTCGATCATATCGATCTGTCGGCAGCGCGCGCGCGCGGCATCATGGTGTCGAACACCCCCGGCGTCTTCACCGAGGATACCGCCGACATGACGATGGCGCTGATCCTGTCGGTGCCGCGGCGACTGGCCGAGGGCGAGAAACTGATGCGGTCGGGCCAATGGGCCGGCTGGGCGCCCAGCGCGATGCTCGGCCACCGCGTCGGCGGCAAATTGCTCGGCATCATCGGCATGGGGCGCATCGGGCTGGCGGTTGCCCGCCGCGCCCGTGCATTCGGCCTGTCGATCCATTACCACAACCGCCGCCGCCTGCCCGAGGCGATCGAGGAGGAATTGGGCGCGAGCTATCACGCCAGTGTCGACACCCTGCTGCGGATCAGCGACATCGTGACGCTGCACTGCCCGCACACCGCCGAAACGCACGAAATGGTCAATGCGGCGCGCATCGGGTCAATGAAGCCCACCGCGTACCTGATCAACACCGCGCGCGGCGAGATCGTCGACGAGGCGGCGCTGATCGCGGCGCTCCAGACGGGGCGCATCGCCGGCGCCGGGCTCGACGTTTACACCCACGAACCCGCGGTCGATCCGGCGCTGCTGGCGCTCGACAATGTCGTGCTGCTCCCGCACCTCGGCTCGGCGACGATCGAGGGCCGCGAGGCATCGGGTGAAAAAGTCATCGCCAACATTCGCGCCTGGTGCGACGGGCATCGCCCCGCCGATCAGGTGCTGGAGGGGTGGGTTTAAACAGCCCGTCACCCCAGCGAAAGCCGGGGTCTCCATCGTCCTGTCGCCACGATAGCGGTCCCAGCTTTCGCTGGGACGACATATCGGCTCAATCCCCCGTCAAAATCCGGTCGACCAGCTGCTTCACCGTCGGGGTGAAGTTGTTCGAATAGAAGGGATCGGTTTTGAAATTGAACGCGGCATGGCCCGCAAACATCAGATTTTGCTCGGGATCGCCGCCGTGCGCGATGTCCTGCAGCGTCTTTTGGATGCAAAAGCTGCGCGGGTCGGCGAGGTAGCCGGTGGTGTAATCGTCATGGTCTTTCCACGACGAAAAGCCGCAATGCGACAGGCAGCCCATGCAGTCGGTCTGGTCCTTGCGGATCACCGCCTTGTCGTCGGGGGTCACAAACACCACCGTATTGTCGGGGGTCTTCAGCGCCTCGGTATAGCCCTCGGCCGCCCAGTCGCGCGCCCTCGCCCGGTCATGCGGGGTGACCCAGAAATTCTTGCCCTTCACCCCGACGTCGAGCTGGACGATATGATCGCCCGCTTCCTGCTTCGAGTAAGGAATCTGGCGCTCCGAACGCGCTTCGAGATCGCGCAAGAACGGTGTGCGCACCGCGCTCGAGTAGAAGCCGGTCGGCGAAAAGCGGTGCAGCAGCACGTCGCCGTCGTCGAGGGTGCGGAGGCGATCCTTCCACGCCTGCGGGATCGGGCTTTCTTCGGTCAGCAGCGGGCGGGTGCCGTACTGGAACACGATCTGGCCCAGCTCGGGATTGTCGATCCAGTTTTCCCAGTCGCGCAGATACCACACGCCGCCCGCCATCACGATCGGCACCGAGTCGGCGATTCCTTCGGCGCGCATCGTTTCGCGCACTGCGGCGACGCGCGGATAGGGGTCCTGCGGGACCAGCGGGTCTTCGGCGTTCGACAGGCCGTTGTGACCGCCCGCGAGCCACGGATCCTCATAGACCACCGCGCCCAGCAGATGCGGCACCTTGTGATAGGCGCGCTTCCACAGCGCGCGAAAGGCGCGGGCCGAGCTGATGATCGGCAGGTACATCACATTGTGGCGCTCGGCGATTTCGCTGAGCTTGTAGGGCATTCCGGCGCCGCAGGTGACCCCGGCGACCATGCCCTTGGTCCTTGCAAGGACGCCCTCGAGGATCTGCTGCGCGCCGCCCATTTCCCACAGCACGTTGATGTTGATCGCGCCCTTGCCGCCCGACACTTCATAAGCGCGTTCGACCTGCGCCACCGCGCCTTCGATGCCGTATTGGATCAGCTCTTCATGGCGTTCGCGCCGGGTCAGCGCGTTGTAAACCTGCGGGACGATCTTGCCCTCGGCGTCATAGCTGTCGGCGTTGACCGCCGACACGGTGCCGATCCCGCCCGCCGCGGCCCACGCGCCGCTCGACATATGGTTGGTCGCCGACACGCCTTTGCCGCCCTCGACCAACGGCCAGACTTCACGTCCGCCGTAAAGGATGGGCTTCAATCCTTTGAACATTCTAGATCTCTTTCTCTCCACCGGCCGTTCCCGTTCCGGCCAGTCCCCGTATCACTTCCGTAAGCGGAAGCGCGCAGCGAAAGTCAATGGTTCCGCGGCTGGTCAGCCCGCAAACAAACGGCGGCCTTTAAGCGCCCGACCATAGAGATTTTCATACGCCGCGACCATGGTCGATTCGTCAAACCGCTCAGCGGCGACGCGCCGGTTCGCGGTGCCGATCCGCGCGCGCAGGTCGGCGTCGGCTGCCAGTTCTGCCAATGCCACGCGAAAGGCCGCGTCGTCCGGCGCGATAAAGGACCGGTTATCAGGCGCCACCATCGCCGCAACATCGCCGACATCGGGACTGACCACCGGCAGACCCGCCGCCATCGCCTCGATCACCGCGATCGGCGCCTGTTCGCTCGCCGACGACAACGCCAGCAAATCGAAATGGCCGATCCAGCGTGCCGGGTGGGCCATGAACCCCGGCATCACCAGCCGGTCGGCGATGCCGCACCCCGCCGCTTCGGCCGCAATCGCGGCGCGCTCCGGCCCTTCGCCGACGATCACCAGCCGGACGTTGGTCGGCAAAGTCGCGACCGCGCGCACCAGCCGTGGCAGATCCTTGACCTTGCGCAGCCCGGCGACGGTCCCGATTACGACCTCGCCCGCGCGGCGGTCCAGCCCCGGAATCGCCGCAGACGGTTCGGCGCCATAGGCCTCGACGTCAATCCCGTTGCGGATCAGAACGGTCCGCCGCCGCGCGCCCCATTCGTCCGCCGCGATCCGTTCGAGCAGCGCCGACGGCACCACCAACGCCTCGGCGGTCGGCAGCGCAAGGCGGCGAAAGGCGCTTCGCTTCCAGTTGCGCCGAACGCTCTCATCCTCGTTGAACCCATCCTCATGGTGGATCAGCGGCGGCGGGTCGCGAAACGGCGCCAGAACGCGGTGCGCCATCACCCCGTCCATTGCCCCCCAATTATAGCTGAGCACCAGATCAAATCGCTGCATATAGCGCGCCAGATCGCGATAGCGCGCCAGCCCCGGCTTGCCATGCAGTGGCGGGGCATCGACCGGAAATTCGACGTCGATCGCCGGGTCGATCGCGGCGCGCGCGCCCATCGCCTCGGGCACCGCCGACAATATCGTGTGGCGCGCGCGCGGCCCCATCAAATTCATCAAACGGACGGCGCGCGCCTCCTTCCCGCCCAGCGAAAAGCTGGAATGGAGATGCAGCAGGCGCACAGGAGCCTTGGCGTCGGTCACGCGGCGGGCAGTTCCGCCACCCAGGCGTCGATCGCGGCGCGGGCTTCGGGTTCGTCCAGCGTCGGCGCGTGGCCGACCCCCGGCACCTCGACCAGCCGGGCGTGCGGCAGCGCGGCGACCATCTTCTCGCCCGCCGTCCGCGCCAATATGTCCGACAGTTCGCCGCGCAGGATCAGCAACGGGCCATCGCCAAGCGCGCGATACACCGGCCACATATCGAACGCGGCTTCACCGCCGGTTACGCGCAGCGGCGCTGCGATCTGCTTGTCATAATCGGTGACGATGCGGCCTTCGGGGGTCAAGCGGTGGGTGCGCTTGGTCAGCCGCAGCCAGTCGTGAATACTAAAATGCGGATAGATCGCGCCGTTGAGTTCGGCATGGGCGCGCGCCGCGTGCATCCACGTCGGCTGGCTGCCCCCCGCGCCGATATAATCGCGGATCCGCGCCAGCCCGGCGGTTTGCAGTTCGGGTCCGACGTCGTTCAGCACCGCGCCGACCAGCCGTCCGGGCAGCGTCGCCGCCATCAGCATCGACACCAGCCCGCCCAGCGACGTGCCGATCGTCGCAAAGCGATCGATCGCCATGTCGTCGAGCAGCGCGACGACATCCTGGACATAGGTCAGCGGGACATAGGTCATCGGGTCCTTGGCATAGGCGCTCTCGCCGCGACCGCGGAATTCGATGACGATCGTTTTGCGGTGCCGCGCGACATGCGGCGCGAGCAGCTCGAAATCGCGGGCGTTGCGGGCGAGGCCCGGCATGCACAATATCGGCGGCGCTTTCTCGGTCCCTTCTGGCCCCGCATAGATGCGCGCGTGCAGCCGCACGCCGTCGCCCGACCACCAATATTGGTCCGACCACTCGCGGCGGCTGTCCTGCTTGGCCAGAATGGCACGTCCCCTTGGCTATTGTCTTGGCATGTCCCGGTGCGCGGGAGTCGTCCGTGTCTATCGCCAACCATGAAGCGCGGTGCAAGCAATCCATCACGCCAAACCGCAGCGCAGGTTGCCGCCACCGCCTTTCGCCGATAAGACCCGATCGACCATGAGCGAACCCCTGCTTTCCTTCGAACCCGCAACCGGCGAAGAACTGTGGCGCGGCGCGGTCAGCCATGTCGATGACGAAGTGGACATCGCCCGCCGCGCCTGGCCCGAATGGGCGGCAAAACCCGTCACCTTTCGCACCGAAACGCTGCGCCGCTTCGCCGATCGGGTCAAAGCCGAGAGCGAAACCTTTGCCGACCTGATCGCGCGCGAAACCGGAAAACCGCTTTGGGAAGCGCGGACCGAGGTCGAATCGGTCGTGGCCAAGGTCAATATCTCGGTCACCGCTTACGCCGAACGCACCCCCAACCGGCGGATCGAGGGCGCAATGGGGCTGCGCAACGCGGTGCGCCACAAACCGCATGGCGCGCTCGCGGTGCTCGGCCCGTATAATTTTCCTGCCCATCTGCCGAACGGCCATATCGTCCCGGCGCTGATTGCGGGCAATTCGGTGCTGTTCAAACCGTCGGAAAAGACCCCCGCGGTCGGCGCCAAGCTGGTCGAACTGTTCCACAGCGCCGGGGTACCGGAAGCGGTGCTGCGCCTGATCGTCGGCGGCCCCGACACGGGCAAGGCGCTGGCGGGGCATCAGGGCATCGACGGCCTGCTGTTCACCGGCTCGGCGCGCACCGGCCTGGCGCTCAATCGCCAGTTCGCCGATCAGCCGGGCAAGCTGCTGGCGCTCGAAATGGGCGGCAACAATCCGATCGTCGTGTGGGACACCGCCGACATCCGCACCGCGGCGATCATCGTGGTGCAATCGGCGTTCCTCAGCGCCGGGCAGCGGTGCAGCAATGCGCGGCGGCTGATCGTGCGCGACAGTCTGGCCGACGCGCTGCTTGAAGAGGTCAAGACGCTCGCGGGCCGGCTGATCGTCGATCATGCGCACGCCGACCCCGCGCCCTATATGGGGCCGGTGATCGACAATGAGGCCGCCGACCATCTGACCGAAAGCTTTCTGATCCTGATGTCGAACGGCGGCCAGGTGATCCGCCACATGACGCGGCCGATCGCCGGGCGCCCGTTCCTGACCCCCGGCATCATCGACGTGACCGGCATGCCCGAACGCCCCGACATCGAGCTGTTCGGCCCGTTGCTGCAAGTGATCCGCGTCGACAGTTTCGAGGCCGCGATTGCCGAGGCGAACAACACATCTTTCGGTCTGTCGGCGGCGCTGGTCGGCGGCACGCCCCAGCTTTACGACCAGTTCTGGGCCAATGCCCGCGCCGGGGTGATCAACTGGAACCGCCCGACCAACGGCGCCTCATCGGCCGCGCCCTTTGGCGGCGTCGGCCTGTCGGGCAATCATCGCCCCAGTGCCTTCTACGCCGCCGATTATTGCGCCTATCCGGTCGCAAGCAGCGAAAGCGACGCGATGCGCGCGTCGATCGGGGTGGGCTTGCGCGATCCCGAAGGGTCGCAGCTGGTGCTCAAGAACTATAACTAGCCGCTTCTTCGTCATGCCGGACTTGATCCGGCATCCATTCCCGCAGCGGCAGCATGGACCCGGATCAAGTCCGGGGTGACGATCGAGAGGGGCAATTTTACCTTCATCACCGTCAATAAAGCCTGCTTTGCCATTCGGCGGGCGCGCCATCATCTATCCTGCATGGAAAAGACTCTCCCCCCTGCCGGCAAATTATGGCTGGTCGGCGCCGGTCCCGGCGACCCGGACCTGCTGACGCTGCGCGCGGCGCGCTTGCTGGCGAGTGCCGACCTTGTTGTCCATGACGGGCTGGTCGGCGCTGGCGTGCTCGCGCTGATCCCGCCGCATGTGACGCGCATTTCGGTCGCCAAGCAGCGCAGCCGCCACACGATGAAACAGGAATTGATCAACGACCTGCTCGTCCGCGAGACGCTGGCCGGGAAACAGGTCGTGCGGCTGAAGGGCGGCGATCCGTTGATCTTCGGGCGCGGCGGCGAAGAACTGGATGCCGCGCGCCAAGCCGGCGTCGCGTGCGAGGTCGTCCCCGGCATCACCGCCGCCGCCGGCTGCGCCGCGCAGGCCGGCCTCCCCCTCACCCACCGCGAAGACGCCAGCGCGGTCAGCTTTGTCGCTGGCCAGTGCAAGGATTTGTCCGATCAGGACTGGTCGGGGTTGGCGGGCCACGGCCGCACCCTCGTCATCTACATGGGCATCGCCACCGCAACCGCCATCGCCGACAAGCTGATCGCCGACGGCGTGTCGCCCGATCTGCCCGTCGCGGTGATCGAGCGCGGCACCACCGCCGACGCCCGCGTCCTGCGCACTCTGCTCACCGATCTTGGCGATCTCGTCGCACGCGAAGCGGTGAAGAGCCCGGCGCTGATCATCGTCGGCAAGGTCGCAGCGCGCGCCGACGCGCTCGACTGTCTCGGCGCCCCCGGGGTTGCCGAAAAATTGGGGAATTTTGCATGAAACTGCTGACCGGCAACGACCTGAAAACGGGCTTCGTCACCTGGTGGACCGGCGCCGACTGGTCGCTGCATATCGAGGACGCCGCCGACGTCGGTGAGGCTGGCGAGGCGATCCTCGCGGTCGAGGAAGCCGCGCGCCGCGTCAATGCGCCCTATATCATCGCGGGCGAGCAAACCGCCGACGGCCCGCGCCCCGCGCACATCAAGGACCGTATTCGCGCGCTCGGCCCGACCGTGCGCCCCGACCTGACATTAAAACCCGCCGATCCCGCGGCCGGCGACTGGGTGATCTGACATGTATAAATATGACGAATATGACCAGCAAATGGTCGATGCCCGTGTCGCCGAATTCGCCGATCAGGTGAAGCGCCGCCTGGCGGGGGAGATCACCGAGGATCAGTTCAAGCCGCTGCGGCTGATGAACGGTCTCTATCTCCAGCTCCACGCCTATATGCTGCGCGTCGCAGTGCCTTACGGCACGCTCGACAGCCGCCAGATGCGGATGCTCGCGCATATCGCGCGCAAATATGACCGCGATTACGGCCATTTCACCACCCGCCAGAATATCCAGTATAACTGGATCAAGCTGGAGGACGCACCCGCGATCCTCGCAGACCTGGCGTCGGTCGAAATGCACGCGATCCAGACCAGCGGCAATTGCATCCGCAATATCAGTTCGGACCAGTGGGCGGGCGCCGCCGCCGACGAGCTGACCGATCCGCGCCCGTGGGCCGAGCTGCTGCGCCAATGGTCGAGCTTTCACCCCGAATTCAGCTATTTGCCGCGCAAGTTCAAGATCGCGGTGATCGCCGCCGACGAAGATCGCGCCGCGATGCGCCTCCACGACATCGGCATCCAGATCGTCGAAAAGGACGGTGCCCACGGCGCCGCTTTCTATGTCGGCGGCGGCATGGGTCGCACCCCGATGATCGCGCCGTTGATCAAGGATTTCGTGCCGCTCGACGATCTGCTCAGCTACACCGAAGCGTGCCTGCGCGTGTACAATCGCTACGGCCGCCGCGACAATATCTACAAGGCGCGAATCAAGATCCTGATCCACGAGCTCGGCGCCGACGAATATCGTCGCCAAGTCGAAGAAGAATTTGCGCACGTAAAATCACTCGGCATCGATCCGCCCAAGGCCGAATTCGACCGCATCGCGGCGCAATTTGCGATGCCACCGCTCGATGCGTCGGCTTCGGACGAGATCGACCGCACCGACCCCGATTTTGCGGTCTGGGTCGACCAGAATGTCGCGGCGCACAAGGTGCCGGGCCATGCGATCGTCAACATCAGCCTGAAACCCATCGGCGGCATCCCCGGCGACGCCAGCTCGGCGCAGATCGACCTGATGGCCGACCTCGCCGAGAAATACAGCCATGACGAGCTGCGCGTCACCCACGCGCAGAACATCGTCCTGCCGCACGTCCGCAAGGCCGATCTTTACGCGATCTGGCAGGCCCTCGACGGCGCAGGGCTCGCGACGCCCAACCTCGACCTGATCAGCGACATCATCGCCTGCCCCGGCCTCGACTATTGCAGCCTCGCCAATGCGCGCTCGATCCCGGTCGCGCAGAAAATCGCCCAGCGTTTTGCCGACCCAGCGCGCCAGCGCGATCTCGGCGAACTCAAGCTCAAGATTTCGGGTTGCATCAACGCGTGCGGGCATCACCATGCGGGTCACATCGGCATTCTCGGGGTCGACCGTAAAGGGACCGAGAATTACCAGCTCCTCCTTGGTGGCTCGGGCGCGGAGGATGTGTCGCTCGGCACCATCACCGGCCCCGGTTTCGACGAAGACGGCATCGTCGACGCCATCGAACGCGTCACCGACAAATATCTTGCCGAGCGGACCGATGGCGAACGCTTCGTCGACACCTATCGCCGCGTCGGCATGGCGCCGTTCAAGGAGGCGATCTATGGTTGAGCATCTGCAAGCCGATGGCGAGGAACCCTGCGTCACCCTCGACGCCTTCCTTGACCAGTCGAACGCGACCGCCGTCCGCCTCGAATCCGATGAGGACGCGCGCGCGCTGATCCCCTTTCTTGATCGGCTCAAGCTGATCGAGGTCGCCTTCCCGAAATTCCGCGACGGCCGCGGCTATTCATCGGCGCGTATCCTGCGTGAGGCGGGCTATACCGGCGAACTGCGCGCGCAGGGCGACGTGCTGGTCGATCAGATCGGCTATCTGAAACGCTGTGGTTTCGACAGCTTCGCGCCCGAAAAATCGCTCAATCCCGCCGATGTCGAAGCGGCGCTGTCGCGCTGGCCCGAACATTATCAGGGCGCTGCCGACGGCGCTGTGCCGATCTGGAAACTGCGGCATGGGTAAAGCCGATCCCCGAATTCCGTTCGTGTCGAGCGAGGTCGGGACACCCAGCGGCAGCGCGCCGACGCGCGGCATCTCGACTACGCGCGATACGAACGGGGTTGGGAAAGATCGCACCCGCGACCGCATCGACGTCGCGCCGCGTTTCACCGACGCCGACGTGATCCGCCTCAACAATCTGTTCCGTGGCCAAGACGCCGCCGAGGTGGTCGCCAGCGTGATCGGCGCAGGCCTGCTTGGCGATACCGCAATCGTCTCAAGCTTTGGCGCCGAAAGCGCGGTTTTGCTGCATCTCGTGGCACAGGTTGCCCCCGACATGCCGGTGCTGTTTCTCGACACCGGCAAACATTTTCCCGAAACGCTGGCGTATCGCGATACGCTCACGGCGCGGCTCGGACTCAAGATCGTCAACCTGACCCCCGATGCCGACGATCTCGCGGTCAAGGACGCAACCGAATTGCGCTGGTCCTACGACCCCGATGGCTGCTGCGAAATCCGCAAGGTCAAGCCGCTCGAAAAGGCGATGGCGGGTTTCGATGCGTCGATCACCGGTCGCAAAGGCTTCCAGTCCTCGACGCGCCAAGGCTTGCCGCGCTTCGAACTCGACGGCAGCACCGGCCGGTTGAAATTCAACCCGCTCGCCAACTGGACGCGCGCCGACCTCGACGCCTATTTCGAAGCGCACGACCTGCCGCGCCATCCGCTGGAATCGCAAGGCTATCCGTCGATCGGCTGCTCGCCGTGCACATCAAAGGTTCTGCCCGGTGAAGACCCGCGCTCGGGCCGCTGGCGCGGCTGGGACAAGACAGAATGCGGCATCCACGAAGCGGTGTCGCCGATCGGTGACGACCCAGCGAATGATCCGGCGTTCTGATCTGACGCATCGCAAAAAACGTTGTCATTGCGAGCGAAGCGAAGCAATCCAGTGCGGCTTGTCACGCTCTGGATTGCTTCGCTTCGCTCGCAATGACAGGCTACGCCTTACTCATAATCCGCAAACGCCTGGCTCTCGTCGGCCAGATCGCTGAACTTCGTCGTCTTCGCCTCGAAGTGCATGCGGATCTTGCCCGTCGAACCGTGACGGGATTTGGCAACGATCACTTCGGCGAGGCCAAAGACGCGCTCCATCTCGGCCGCCCATTCCTCATGCGCGGCGTGAATCTTAACATCGTCGCCCTCCATCGGGCGTTTCGGCTCGCGCGAGGCGACATAATAATCCTCGCGAAACACGAACAGCACCATGTCCGCGTCCTGCTCGATCGAGCCCGATTCGCGCAGATCGGACAGCATCGGCCGTTTGTCTTCGCGCTGTTCGACCGCGCGGCTAAGCTGCGACAGCGCCATCACCGGCACATGAAGTTCCTTCGCCAGCGTCTTCAAACCCCGCGAAATTTCCGAAATTTCCTGCACGCGATTGTCGCCGCTCTTCGAGCTGCCCGCCAGCAATTGGAGATAATCGACGATGATCAGGCCGATGCCGTGCCGTCGCTGCAAGCGCCGCGCCCGCGTCCGCAGCCCTGCGATCGTCAGCGCCGGCGTGTCGTCGATGAACAGCGGCAATGTCTGGAGCGTCTGCGCCGCACGGGACAGTTGCTGGAACTGCTCCTTGCTGATCTTGCCCATGCGCAGCGCTTCGCCCGACACCCCCGATTGTTCGGCCAGGACGCGCGTTGCGAGCTGGTCGGCGGACATTTCGAGGCTGAAAAAGGCGACCTTCGCGCCCATATTCTTTTCGGGCGGAATGCCGTCACCCTCGTCGCGGCGGAAGCGTTCGGCGGCGTTATAGGCGATGTTGGTGGCGAGCGAGGTCTTGCCCATGCCCGGACGGCCGGCGAGGATCATCAAGTCGCTGTTGTGCATGCCGCCGATCTTGGCGTTCATGCTCGAAATCCCGGTCGTGATCCCCGACAGGTGGCCGCCCGAATTGAGCGCGCGTTCGGCGGCCTGTAACGCCGTGAGGCTGGCCTGACTGAAACTTTTGACCGACCCCATCTCGGCCTCGCCGCCCGCGACGCGGTAGAGCGCGGTTTCCGCTTCCTCGATCTGCGCCTGCGGATCGACGCGCTCGCTGGTGTCGAGCGCATTTTCGACGAGCACCCGCCCGACGCCTGCCAGTTCGCGCAGCAAGGCCAAGTCGTAAATCTGCTTGGCAAAGTCGCGGGCGCCGATCAGCCCGGCACCGCTGCCCGTAAGCTGGGCCAGATAGCCGGGTCCGCCGACCGCCTTCATCGCCTCGTCCGCTTCGAAATAGGGCTTCAGCGTCACCGGCGTCGCGATGCTGTTGCGCTCGATCAGCGCCATCGTCTGCTGGAAAATGCGGCCATGGAGCGGCTCGAAGAAATGATCGGGGGTCAGCGCGATAGGCAGATCCTCGACGACTCGGTTGTCGATCAGAATCGCACCAAGAAACGCGGCCTCGGCCTCGATATTGCGCGGCAATTGGCGGTCATCCCCGGCGGATGCCGCGATCGGTAGGCGGGCTACGTCAAGCATGGGCGGCACCATGCGACGACGATGCAAAGGGCGCAACTGCCATCACGACAGCCAGGACGTGCCTGTGGACACTTTCGGGATAAGTCGTCCCTTGCCCTTCGCCCCGTGCCAAGTAGAAGCACAGGCAGCATGGCCGACGCAGACCCTTCACGACAACGCATCATTTCGGTCGAACTCGACGAGGGTTCGATCGTCTGGCGCAATCCCGATGTCGAACAGGAACGCCGTGTCGCGATTTTCGACCTGATCGAGGACAATAAATTCGTCCCGCAACGCGGCCATGCCGATGGCTATGCCGGCCCCTACCGGCTGATGCTGCGCGTCGAGGAAGGCCGGTTGATCTTTGAAATTTCGCGCGAGGACGGTTCGCCGCTCGAAGCGATTATTCTTGGCCTCGGCCGTTTCCGCCGCCCGATCCGCGATTATTTCGCGATCTGCGACAGCTATTACCAGGCGATCAAGACCTCGACCGCGCAGCAGATTGAAACCGTCGATATGGCGCGCCGCGGGCTGCACAACGAAGCAGCCGAGATGCTGATGGACCGGTTGGACGGCAAGATTGCAGTCGATTTCGATACCGCGCGGCGGCTGTTCACGCTGATCTGCGTCCTGCACATCAAGGGTTAAGGCGTGGCAACGGGGGCGATCAACAACAAGCGGCGAGCAAAGCGGGGCGACGGTTGGCGCGCCGCGGCCGTGCGCCTGCTGCGGCGGATCGGCGCGGCGATCGTGCTGCTGCTGCTCGCCACCGGTCTGGCGCTGTGGTGGGCGGCGCGCTGGACCCCCGATCGGGCGATCTATCCGACGCAGGGGGTGACGATCGACGCGGGCAATGGCGATGTCCAATGGGGATCGATCAAGGCGGCGGGCGCCGATTTCGCTTATGTGATGGGCACCGACGGAACCCGCGGCATCGACGCCCAATTCGCCCGCAACATGGTCGCGGCGCGCGAGGCGGGGGTGCAGACCGGCGCGATCCACCGCTACAGCCTGTGCCAGCTGGCAACCGATCAGGCGGCCAATTTCATCCGCCACGTCCCGCGCCGCGCCGACGCACTGCCCGCGGTGGTGTGGCTCGATTATGACGACCGCTGCCCCGACCGCCCGACCCGCGCGCTGCTGCTCTCCGAACTCGCGACCTTTTTGGCGCAGATCGAGGCGCATATGGGCAAACCCAGCCTGATCGCCCCCGGCCCGGGGTTCGAGAGCGACTATAAGGTCACCCAGGGCATCGCGCGCACCATCTGGCTGCGCCGCGATTTTTTCGAGCCCGACTATGGCGCCCACCCCTGGGCGATGTGGCAGGCGAATGATTATGTCCGCTTGTCGGGGGCCGATGGCACCGTCGGCTGGAACGTCGTCCGCCCCGAAGGAGACCCGCGATGAGCGACCCCCGTGACGAGTTGATCGCCGCCGCCCGCGACGCCGCACGCCGCGCTTATGCGCCCTATTCGGGCTTTCACGTCGGCGCGGCGCTGCTGCTCAAAAATGGCGACGTCGTCACCGGGGCGAATGTCGAGAACGCCAGCTATGGCCTGACCCTCTGCGCCGAGACCGCCGCGGTGGCCAAGATCGCCAACGAGGGCTGGATCGGCGAGCTCGCGGAAGTCGCGATCATCGGCGGCCGTCCCGACGGCGACGCGCTGCTGGGCAGCGACCCGGTCAACCCGTGCGGCCGCTGCCGCCAGATATTGAACGAAGCCGCCGAACGGTCGCAAACCGACATCCTGGTTCATTGCGCGTCGGGCGATGGCGCAAAGGTGAAGACCTACAAACTCAGCGAGCTGCTACCCGCCGCCTTCGGTCCGAAGGATCTGGGCCTGATCGGCGACTGACCGCTTGCGCGAATCTGCGCGCGCCGACAAACAGCGGTATGGCCATTCTTTCCGACCGCTGGATTCGCGAAGCCGCCCAGACACAGGGCATGATCGAACCGTTTGTCGAGGCGCAGCGCCGCGACGGGTGCATCAGCTATGGCCTGTCGTCCTATGGTTATGACGCGCGCGTTGCGCCCGAATTCAAGATTTTCACCAATGTCGATTCGACGATCGTCGATCCCAAGGATTTTAATCCGAAGAATTTCGTCGACCGCGAAACCGACGTCTGCATCATCCCACCAAACAGCTTCGCGCTCGCGCGGACGGTGGAATATTTCCGCATCCCGCGCGACGTGCTGGTCATCTGCCTCGGCAAATCGACCTATGCGCGCTGCGGCATCATCGTCAACGTCACCCCGCTCGAACCCGGCTGGGAAGGTCATGTGACGCTGGAGTTTTCCAACACCACCCCCCTGCCCGCCAAGATTTACGCCAATGAGGGCGCGTGCCAGTTCCTGTTCCTGGCTGGCAACGAGCCGTGCGAGATCAGCTACGCCGACCGGGCGGGCAAATATATGGGGCAAAAGGGCGTCACGCTGCCCAAGCTCTGACGCGGAACCTCCACCCGCCCCCAAGCGTCCTGAAACCATCGGCGCGGGGGCATCGTTTGGAGGATAGACGCATGTCCATGATTGCCGTTTTTATCGGGCGCCTGTTCATCGCCGTGATTTTCATCGTGTCGGGGATCAACAAGCTGATCCACGTCAACGACACCACCGCCATGATTTCCGCCGCGGGGCTGCCCGGCGGCCTCGCGATCCCGACCGGGCTGTTCGAACTGATCGCCGGGGTGTGCATCGCGCTCGGCATCGCGGTGCGGCTGTGGTCGATCCTGCTCGCGGGCTTTGTCCTGGCGACGATCCTGTTTTTCCATCGCGAATTTACCGATCCTGTGCAGGCGATGGCGGCGATGAAGAATCTCGCGATCGCGGGCGGCCTGCTCAGCCTGTTCGGCTATGGCCATACGCGCTGGAGCTATGACGCGCTGCGCCAGCGTCGCCGCGACGAACTGGCGACGCACAAGGCACAGCAGCACGCCGCCGACGCCGAACTGCGCGCCGCACGCGCCGAAGGCCGCGCCGAGGCGGTCGGTACCCCGGTGGTGGTGGAAAAGCGGCCGTTCTGGCGGCGCTGACTCACACTTCACCGGTGCGCTGACGCTTGGTGCTTGGCATCGGCCGCGCGCTGCGCTAGCCTCCCTTTACGTTTACGTAAGGGGAGGCTTTCATGGCCAGCCGGGAATTTGATATCATCGTCTATGGCGCCACCGGGTTCACCGGTCGGCTCGTCGCCGAATATCTGGCGCGGCATTATGCGGGCCGCAAGGACGCGCCGAAATGGGCGATGGCGGGGCGCAGCGCCGCCAAGCTGGCCGAGGTGCGCGACCTGATCGATGCGCCCAAGGACACCCCGCTGGTCGTCGCCGACGCCAGCGATCCCGCGACCCTCGACACGATGGCAGCGCGCGCGACGGTCATCCTGACCACCGTCGGCCCCTATCAGCTTTACGGCAGCGAACTTGTCGCCGCCTGCGTCAAGGCGGGCACCGCCTATGCCGACCTGTGCGGCGAACCCGGCTGGATGCGCGAGATGATCGACGCGCATCAGGACGCCGCCAAGGCTTCGGGGGCGCGGATCACCTTCAGCTGCGGCTTCGACTCGATCCCCTTCGACCTTGGCGTCCATTTCCTCCAGGCCGAAGCGGTGAAGCGCCATGGCAAGCCCGCGCCGCGGGTCAAGGGCCGCGTCCGCAAGATGGCGGGCGGCGCGTCGGGTGGCACCATCGCCAGCCTGACCGAGACGTTAAAGGCGATCGCCAAAAAGCCCTCGCTCGCGCTGCTGCTCAAATCGAGTTTTGCGCTGACCCCCGGTTTCGACGGGCCGTCGCAGCCGACCGGGCTGATCCCCGAATATGACAGCGCGACCGGCACCTGGACCGCGCCCTTTGTCATGGCGCCGATCAACACCAAGAATGTCCACCGCACCAACTTCCTGCTCGGCCACGCGTGGGGTGCCGATCTGGTCTATGACGAGATGGTGATGACGACGATCGGCGACGCCGGCAAAGCGATGGCCGAAGCGATGGCAAAGGCGAACCCGTTCGGCGAATCGAAGCTGAAGCCCGGCGAAGGCCCGAGCCAGGAAGAGCGCGAAAACGGCTTTTACGACATATTGTTCATCGGCGAATATCCCGACGGCACCACCATTCGCGCCAGTGTCCAGGGCGACCGCGATCCCGGCTATGGCTCGACGTCAAAGATGCTGGCTGAAACCGGCATCGCGCTGCTCGCGAACAAGGGCGACGGCGGCGTATGGACCCCGGGCGCCTTGCTCGGCGACGCGCTGATCGCGCGGCTGACCGAACATGCCGGACTGACCTTTCAGATCGAGGACTAAAAGCAAGATGACGACCTCCCCCAGCGCGCTCGACGCGCTGCTTTCGACGCTGCGTACCGAAGACGGCGTGGCGAAGGCGCATATCGATGATGGCTGGATGCAGGGCCGCACCGCTTATGGCGGGATCAGCTCGGCGGTCGCGCTGGCGGGTACGATGATGCTCCACCCCACCGGCACGCCGCTGCGTTATGCCCAGATCAGCTTCGTCGGCCCGGTCGGCGGCGATTGCACCGTGAACACGCGCGTCCTGCGCCAGTCGAAATCGTCGCTGTTCGTCGAGGCTGGCGTATCGAGTGACGCGGGGTTCGGCACCGCGGCCGTGTTCGCCTTTTCGCCCGACCGCAAAAGCCATCTCGATCACAATCGGCTGACGATGCCTGCCTGCCCGGCGCCCGAAACGCTCGAACCGGTGCCCGACCATCACGCGCGTCCATCGTTCGTGCGCCATTTCGACATGCGCCCGACGACCGGCCCGCGTTTTGCATGGAAAAGCGAGGTCGGCGAATATCTGACCTGGGTGCGCTTTGTCGAGGAACCCGCCTGCCACCCCGCCGTCGCACTGCTCGCGATGGGCGACGCGCTGCCCCCCGCCGCAATGGCGCTGTTCAGCGAATTCGGGCCGATCAGCTCGATGAACTGGACCGTCAACATGCTGACCGGCGACCCGCAAACCGACGACGGCTGGTGGTTGCTGTCGGCCAAGACCGGCTATGCCCGCCACGGGCTGTCGGTGCAGGACATGATGCTGTGGAACCGCGCCGGCGAACCGGTGCTCAGCGGCAGCCAGGCGATCGCGATTTACGCCTAGAGCCTGACGTTTTCAGGTTCAACAATAGCCCTGAGCTTGTCGAAGGGCGCCTCTCGGCGAAGCGCTCTTCGACAAGCTCAGGGCTACGGTTTAGGGTAACGGCCCTGGGCGTTAGCTCGCGCTCGGCAACATCACCACCGCGTCCAGCCCGCCGCCGGCGCGATTGACCAAAGTCAGCGTCCCGCCTTCGCCCTCGGCAATGTCGCGCGCGATCGACAGGCCCAGTCCCGACCCGCCGGTCGCCCGGTTGCGTGACCCTTCGCCGCGCGCGAACGGTTCGATCAGCGTCCGGATTTGCTCGTCGGTCAGGCCGGGGCCGTCATCCGATACGATGATCCGCACCTCGCCCGGCGCGCGCTCCACCGACAGGCGGGCGCGAACCCCATAGGCCGCGGCATTGTCGATCAGGTTGCGCAGCGCGCGGCGGAGCAGCAACGGCCGCGCCATCACCGCGGCATCGGCCGCCGCGGCCACCGTGACATCCTGACCGCGCTCCCGGTAATCGGCGGCGATTTCTTCAACCAGGCCGCGCAGGCCCACCGCCTCGCGCAGCTCGGTCCCTGCCCCTGATCGCGCCAGCGCCAATATGTCGGTCAGCATCGCGGTCATTTCGTCGATCGATGCGATCATCTTGTCGCGCAGGACATCGTCGTCGATCTGCTCGACCCGCACCCGCAAGCTGGCCAGCGGGGTGCGAAGATCGTGGCCGACCGCGCCGAGCATCCGGTCCTTGTCCGACAACATCGTGGCAATCCGGCCGCGATACGCGTTAAAGGCGATGATCAGGTCGCGAACGTCCGACGGCCCCTCCTCCTCCAGCGGCGTCGCATCGCGCAATGCCGGATTGGCCCGCGCCGCGCGCGTCAGGTCGCGCAGCGGCGCCGCGGCGCGCCAGGCAATGACCATGATCGGGATGAGCAGAAGCAGATAGAGCGAGAGCGTCTGCCAGATCAGAAACCCCTGCAACCGGTTGCCGCTGGTCTGGATCCGGCTGCGCACCGCGATATAGCGATTGTCGATCCTGGCCGACACGATCACCGTGCGGCCGGGGAAATTCGGCCGCAACCGCGGCCGCTGTGGCAGCGCCCAGGCATCGACCGACTGCGCGCCGACATCGGCCTCGTTCAGCAAGTCGGCGACATAATCAGCCAGCTCGGGCAGCCGCACCGCACCGGTCGGAACCGCAATGGGGGTGTCCGAAATCACCAGCTTTTGCGCGCGCTCGCGCTCGTGCGGGTCGTCGCGCCGGTCACGCGGCCCGCGCCGAAAATCGCCGCGCCGGTCGCGATCGACCGCGTCGATGATCCGCGCCACCGCCATGCCGCCGCCATGCGCCAGCATCTGCTGTTTCTGGCCGCGCACGAGCAGGGCAAAGTTGATCGCCTGCGCGACGAACAGCATCAGCGCCACCGCGAAAACAAGCTGGCCGATCAGGCTGCGCGGCCACAGACGGAATTTCACGCCGCCGGTCCCATCCGCTTCACTTCGCACGCCAGCGTATAGCCGCCGCCCCACACCGTCTTGACGATCTGCGGGTGCGCGGCGTCGACCTCGATCTTCTTGCGCAGGCGGCTGACCAGATTGTCGATCGCGCGATCAAAAATATCGGCCTCGCGCCCGCGGACCAGATCGAGCAGGCGGTCGCGGCTCATCACCTGGCGCGGATGGCGGACCAGCGCGTGGAGCAGATGATATTCGCCCGACGACAGCGCGACCTCATTGCCGTCGCTATCGACCAGCACCCGTTCGACCTCGCGCAGCACCCAGTCGCCAAATGCATAGCAAGTGCCGCCGGGATCGAGCGCCCGGCCGCCCTGCTGGGTGCGCCGCAGCACGGTGCGGATGCGCGCGACCAGCTCGCGCGGATTGAAGGGTTTGACGACATAATCGTCGGCGCCGATTTCCAGGCCGACGATCCGTTCGGTATCCTCGGCGCGCGCGGTGAGCAGGATCACGGGAATGGCGCTCGTCTCGCGCAAATGGCGGGTCAGCGACAAGCCGTCCTCGCCGGGCATCATGATATCGCTGACGACCAGATCGACCGATTGGGCGCGCAGCACCGACCGCGCCTCGGCGGCGCTCGCCGCGGCGGTCACCGCAAAGCCCTGCGCCGCCAGATATTCGGTCAGCGGCTCGCGGATCGACGGCTCGTCGTCGATCAGCAGGATGCGCGGAGAATTGCTGTCGGTCATCGTCGGCCCATGGATAAACGGGAATTGAACGCTGGTTCGCCCACCGGCCGAAGGGCCGATGGGCGATAGCTGGCAGGGACCAGCGGCAAAGGCAATGCCGGGAGGGGGGGAGAAAGCCTGCCCCATGCCGCTGGCCCCGGCCAAATGCTTATTCGCTGGCGGGGGCAGCCGGCGGTGCAGCGCGCTTGGCGCGCCAGGCGCCGCGCTGCGCCTGACGCTCCTCGGCGGTCACCTGGCCATCCTTGTTGGCGTCGGACGCATCGAAGCGCGCGAGCGCCGCGGTCTGGAACTCGGCCTGGCTGATCGCCTTGTCACCATTGGTATCGGCCTTGGCCATCATGCCGCCGCGCATGCCGTGGTAGCCAACGCGCTTGCCGGGACCGCGCATGCCATGACGCTTGCCTTCGCCAGCCTCACCCGCGTCGGCGCGCTTGGCCCCGCGTTCGGCGCGCTTCGCGGCGCGATCGACGCCATGCTGGTCCCATTCGGCCTTGCTGATGCTGCCATTGCTGTCGGCGTCGATTGCGGCAAACATCTTGCCCTGGCGTTCGGCATGCTGGGCGGCCCGGTCGCTCGGGTCGACCTTGCCATCCTTGTTGGCATCCATCCGGGCAAACATCTGCGTCGCACGCGCCTGCGCCTCGGCACGCGACACCGTGCCATTGCCGTCGGTGTCACCCTTGCCACCGGGCGCAGCAAGCACCGGCACCGCGATCAGCGCCGCACCCAGGGTCAGAAATGTCATTTTTTTGTTCACGTCACGAACTCCTTCATGGGCTGTCCGGGCAAAGGCCGGATCCCGATGAAGCCGTTCTAGGCGCCATTTGTCCCAGTCCCTTGCCGGATCGGCGCAAAAATGTCGCAAAATGTCACAGTCGCGCCGCGCCGTTCATCGCGGCGCAACGCGATCGGCAACGCAAACGCCGAGCGCGCGCACCGACAATGCGCACGCCCGGCGGTCGTCGCTCATGGCTGGATCAGGGGCTGGTGGGCGAATCCTCGTCATTATCGGCGACCAGCACGATCGCGACGACCCCGGCGAGCAGGCCGACGAGCCCGATCAACCAGCCGGAATTGCCTTCCAGTTCGCTGTCGCCCTCGACCATCGACCCCGCCCGCACGCCGCTGGCCGCCGATGCGGCAACCGGCGCCACGACGGCGGACGTCGCCGCCAGCGCGATGACGAGCTTTTTGACCATATGCATTGCTTTCTCCATCCGTGAAAACTGTGACGTTGAACCCGACCAACGATCCGCACCGGCGGATTGATCCGGCGCGCCGCGGCGTTCGTCGCGTTAATCGGACAGGTCGGCGGAGGTCGGCGGAGGTCGCCGCGGCGCCGCGGCGCGCGCGCAAAAGCGACGTTGGCGCATGATAGGGTTTGCACAACCGGGCACGGGTGCGTTTATGAACAGCGATCATAACAGGAGTGACCATGCGCGTATCGCTACCCCACCGACTGCTGCTGGCGACGCTCGGCCTCGGCATATTGTCCCCCGCCACCATCGCCGCCGAACCGTCATCGGGAACTGCGTGGCTGAACCGCCAGATGGCGGCGCTCGCCCAGCGCCATGGCGCCGATGGCTGGCACGTCACGGCCAGCGGCCTGCGCTGGCGCCGCATCGCCGGCGACGGCAACGGCGCCCGGCCCGGCCCGACCGACATGGTCACCGTCCATTATGTCGGCACCCTCGCCGACGGTCAGGAATTCGACAGCTCGATCAAGCGCGGCGAACCGACCAGCTTTCCGCTCAATCGCGTCATCAAGGGCTGGCAGGAAGGCGTCGCGCTGATGGGCGTCGGCGACAAGGTCGAACTCGCGATCCCCTACCAGCTGGCTTATGGCGCCGACGGCAAAGGCCCGATCCCGGGCGCCGCCACCTTGCTGTTCACGGTCGAACTGCTGGGCATCGAACCGGCGGGATGATCGGAAAGACCTGGAGGTAGCGGGAACCACAACTGCGAATTAACGCGTTGATATAATTACAGTCCTGCAATGATATAACTCAAGCTACCCCCAATTATACCCCCAAATGCAGCGGATGGAGGCGGACCTCCACGATCACGAGCGGCTGTAGTGGTTATCCATCACGCGGTTTCGCTCAATTGCGTAGGAGCATATAGCCTCCCACAGCATTAGTCAGCACCCCTCGGAGAATCGAGCCATCCCTATACCAAAGCATTGATAAATTGATGTAATTTGACGAAGTAGTGAAAACTTGCTATACGTTGCTGGCGGCGGTTTGCCGTATTTCATGACAGAGGCAGATTATGGGAACGTCAGCAAAAGTGCTGACGCCTCGAGAGTTTGGCCGCGTGCTGGAGCACGTTCGTCAAGGAGGCGCAGCGAAACGAAACCAATGCATCGTGCTGCTTAGCTTTAGGGCCGGACTTCGCGCTTGCGAGATTGCCGGGCTGAGTTGGGAGATGGTCACCGGTCCCGATGGACATATTTCGACGACAATCGCGGTCAGCGGATCAATTGCCAAAAATGGTCGCGGCAGGATTGTACCCATTCACGCGGAGCTCAAGACAGTCCTCGCGTCGATGCGCGCGTCTCAAGGTTATCCGACGGCTGGACCAGTTATTCGCTCTCAGCGGGGTGGTCACATGACAGCCAAGAGCATCGTTAACTGGTTCTCTGCCCTGTACAGCAAACTCGGGTTTGTCGGGTGCTCCTCGCATTCCGGGCGCCGGACGTTCATCACCCAATCCGCAAGGTTGCTCGCAAAGGTTGGTGGCTCACTACGCGACATTCAGGAGCTGGCGGGACACCGCGCTCTCACCACCACGGAGCGATACATTGAGGGCGACCGGGAGGCACAGCGGAAGCTGATCCAAATGCTGTGATAACTTTGAAGCGATTTCGCCGGATCGAGTTGCTTCTTCGAAGCGCAGGTTTTTCCGACGACATCGATTGGTCAGAGGCGGTTCCGCGCGCAACGACTCCCGAAGAATTTGCAGACCACGCGATCTATGTAATCTGCAATTCCGGCATGAAGAACAGCGTGGCAGAACCGATCTATGAAAGATGCATGTCGGCGCTGCATAACGGCAAACGCGTGAGGCGGGTGTTCGGCCACCCTGGGAAGAGCAAGGCGATCCAAAAAATATGGCGTGATCGCGAGCTGTTTTTCGTAGCCTATTTGCTGTCGAACGAGCCGGTGGCGTTTTTGCAGCGGCTGCCGTGGGTCGGCCCAATTACCAGCTACCATCTCGCCAAAAACTTGGGTGCGGATGTTGCAAAGCCTGATATTCATCTCGAACGGATTGCCCGCCGTGACAAAACGTCGACTCATAAGCTGTGTCGACGACTGGCCCGCGAATCTGGGTATCGAATTGCGACGATCGACACCGTGTTATGGCGAGCGTGCGCCGAGGGATTGTTGAATTCCTCGGCCTACGAGAGAGCCGGTTGGACGGCTGCTTTCGACCCCAGAAAGCTAGTGCCGCGCTCGACCGACTAGCGATGCGGGTCAATCACCGAGTTGGCCACACAATTTCAATCTTAGAAGAAGGAGTACGGAAAATGGATTCCGAGAATAATTGTACGTGCGCCAAGCCACCGCGGGCGGAACGTATCGCGCGGCTTAACGACGCCTTACGGAAGCGCGGCGAAGGTGGGAATTTGGTGGTCACCGCTGGTGTTCTTTCGCTTTCCGACTTCGATCCGATCGCGCTCGCCAAGGCCTTAGCAAAGTACGCCGCGTTTGATGGCGAGAATGACCCTCACGGCGAACGCGACTTCGGAGACGTCCACCTGTTTGGTGCGGATCTATTTTGGAAGATCGATTATTATGCTCTCGATCGAAAATACGGATCCGACGACCCAGCCAATGAAGCGGTGACGGCCAGAGTGCTGACTGTGATGCTCGTTTCCGAATACTAAGTTATCGGCTGGCGACCTGTCCTGTGTCGGCCAGCAACGCTAGCGGACTTACATTTAGAGCCGCGGCCAACCGCTCAATCATGTCGATTGTCGCGGCATAGCGTTCGCGCTCCAGCGCGCTAACGTAAGTGCGGTCGATCGCTGCCAGATGGGCCAGCTCTTCTTGCGACAAGCCAGCAGCGGAGCGCAGGCCGCGCAGATTCCGAGCCAATATGGTCCTCAAAGTCATACCGGCAAACTGAGGTCACGGTAGACTTTTCATCCACGGAGTATACTCATCAATCAACGCGCAAGAGCGCAAAGGAGGGCAGCATGAAGAGGTACGTTCTGTCGGCAATAATGTTGGCGACAATGTCGGGGTGTTCCGGCTCGCTGGGGACAGAGATTGATTATGCGACGGATGAGCCGGCGCGGCGGATTGTGACCGACATCCTTCGGAGCAACGACATGATATCCAGCGCGGGGCTAATCAAAATTCACATCGCAAGCGTCGAATCTGAAAGCTTGACCTTCTGCAACAACGATGCGGACGATCGCACGATTAAAGTGCGGATCTACTCCGAGTTTGGCGACAACCAGTCTTCGGGACGCGAGGTTCATTTTTGCGTGACCGGTCATGGCGATATCAAAAGGTTGGGAGAGCAGAGCGTCGGCATGGCTCGACCCGATAAGTTTGTCACATGGGCTGATATAGGCGGCGGCCCGGCGCTGACGAACGCGCCGACAGAACGCTCAGCCGCAGACGAATCTCATGACGGAGAGCTAATCGAAGGTGATGTCGATGCCGTCGAAGAGACAGCGCCTCCCGTGAGGACATGGGACGACATGATGGCGGAACAGCGCGTAAAGGATGACGCATTCAAAGAGAGGATGCAGGCAAAAGCCGCGACCGAAGAAGCCGCCAGAGTAGAGGCCCAAAAAGCAGAAAGAGAAAGCCAACCCTTAGACGAATGAGCAGAGACCGCCTGTCCCCGCAAACTCGCAGAAACACCTATCCGATCGACCTAAATGGCAACAATTGTTCCGGTCATGTTCTTGCGCAATTGGTCTTTCCTGATAGAGCCAGAAAATCGGTAACCGTGCGACCGAGGACGGGTGCGAACGCCTGCCTTGCTCGCACTAAGGGGTTGATATGGTGGATTACGCAAAGCTCAGCCGAGATGATCTGATTCGGCTGCTCCTCGAACGTGATGGAGCGGACGCAGGCGGCATCCGACTGACCTACCCGGGGCAGACGCCTCCTTGGCAGATAATCCGGCAACTCAAACCGCGCTCCCAACGCATCGAGCGAAAATTCTGTGTTGGCGACGAGGCCAGTCAATCACAGAATATGCTGATTGAAGGCGAAAACCTGCAAGCCCTAGTGAGCCTTTATAAATATCGAGGCCAAGTCGACCTGGTATTAACTGACCCGCCTTATAACACCGGCCTAGACTTCAGGTACAATGATCGTTGGGACGAAGATCCTAACGATCCCGACCTTGGCAGCCTCGTCCCTGCCGACGATGGCTCGCGACATTCCAAATGGCTTCGCTTCATGACCCCGCGCTTATGGATGATGAAGGAAATGTTGAAACCGGGCGGCGTCTTGGCGATCTGCATCGATCATCGAGAAGTCTTCAGGCTGGGTATGCTTTTGGACGAAATGTTTGGTGAATCGAATCGTATTGCCATCATCAATTGGCAAAAAAGCTATGCCCCCAAGAACAACGTCGGAAAGCGGTCGCATGTGTCGACCTCTACCGAATATGTTCTGGTCTATGCGAAGTCAGTGGATCGGGCAAAAACGAACCTCTTACCGCGCAGCGAGGCAATGAACGCGCGCTATGGCAATCGCGATGGCGACCCGAAAATTTGGAAAGCGGGCGATCTAACCGGCCCGGGTGCTGATACTCATCGGTCACAGGTTTATGGCATACAAAATCCGTTTACGGGCGAGATGGTCTACCCCACCGCCGGCCGGTGTTGGGCGGCTGAACGCCGTCGAGTAAAATCGATGCTTGAAGCATACCGCATTAAGTACAAGAATGCGGCACTCGATGACGGATGTGTAGACGCCTGCGGATTCCGACGATCCCGCGCAGGGATACCGACATGATCACGCGCATCGTTCCGATCTGATCCCGCGCGGGATTCCGATCTGATGCCGCGCACGGCTCAGAGCCGTCATCG
>NZ_SCOT01000029.1 GCF_005502465.1 Sphingopyxis sp. L1A2A | reverse complement strand
CCGGCGATCCTCGGGCCGATCGAGATCCGCTATCGCGGCAAGCCGGTGGCGAACCCGATCGCGCTGCTCGACGCCTGTTGCAGCGGCGGCGAAGCGACCGCGCTATCCTTTGCGCGGAGCGAACCGCTGCCTAGCGCGCGCTGGCAATCTTTCCAACGACCTATGTGACAATGTTCCGCGGCAATTTCCGGCTTTCGCGGCGCGGTGGATCGGATCATAAGCAGGGTCATGTTGACCGGCCTGATCCTTTCGCTCGCCCTGACTGTTCAGACCGCCCCCGCGGTCGTCACCCCCGTGCCGCGACCGGACACGACCGTCCGGCCGATGCTGTCGCCGCCGCCCCCGCCGCCGCCCCTGCCGGTGCCCTTGCCGGTGCCGGTCGTGGCGCCCGACACGCGCCCCTATGTCGCGCTGGTCACCGACCTCGGCACGATCGTGGTGCGGATCGAGAACAAGCGGGCGCCGGTGACCAGCGCCAATTTCCTGCGCTATGTCGATACGAAGCGGATGGACGGGTTTCAATTTTACCGTTCGACCAAAAGCTGGGGGCCGGCAAACCAGCTGGTTCAGGCGGGCAATCGCGGCGATGCGCGCAAGAATTTCCCGCCGATCGCGCACGAGCCGACCAAGACCAGCGGCCTGACCAGTTGCAAGGGCGCGCTGTCGATGGCGCGGTTGAACCCCGGCGATGCGACGACCGATTTTTTCCTGCTGTTGTCCGACATCAAGGGGTTCGACAGCGACGCGCCGGGCAGCGATGGGGTGGGCTTTGCGGTGTTCGGTGAAATTGTCACCGGTGCCGACATCGCCGAGCGGATTTTCAACGCCCCGATCTCGCCGACCGCGGGCGAAGGCGTCATGGTGGGCCAGATGCTGGCACCGCCGGTGACGATCAAGACCGCGCGCCGCGTGCCGGCGCCCGCGGGGGCGCCGAAAGGGTGCGTGGTGAAGGCGCCGTAAAACTGCGCCGGACCACCCATCATTTATTTTGCGTTCATCCGCGCTGTGGCTATACCGCGCGCATGACTCACAACAGCCCTTCGCGCGCGTCCGTGCGCCTGCTCGCCGCCGCTCTGATGATCACGCCCCTGCTGGCGGCTTGCGCCGGAAGCGGGGTCAAGAAGGACACGCGCTATGTAGCGCGCGACGTCAACACGCTGTATCGCGCGGCGCAGGACCGGCTCGACCGCGGCCAGTACGGCATCGCGGCGGCGCTGTTCGACGAGGTTGAGCGCCAGCATCCCTATTCGCCCTGGGCGCGCCGCGCGCAGCTGATGAGCTCGTTCAGCTATTATATGGACCGCGAATATACCCCCGCGATCGAAGCGGCGCAGCGGTTCCTGGCGATCCATCCGGGCAACAAGGACGCGCCCTATGCCTATTATCTGATCGGGCTCAGCTATTATGAGCAGATCAGTGACGTCACCCGCGACCAGAAGATCACTCAACAGGCGTCGAACGCGCTGGGCGAGGTGATCCGCCGCTATCCCGACAGCCGCTATGCCGCCGACGCGCGGCTCAAGATCGATCTGGTGCAGGACCATCTGGCGGGCAAAGAGATGGAAATCGGTCGTTTCTATCAGCGCAGCTCGAACTGGCTGGCGGCGTCGATCCGGTTCCGCGAAGTCGTCGACAAATATCAGACCACCAGCCACGCCCCCGAGGCGCTGTACCGCCTGACCGAATCCTATCTTGCGCTGGGTGTCCCGGCCGAGGCGAAAAAGTCGGCCGCGGTGCTGGGCGCCAACTATCCGGGCAATGAATGGTACGAGCGCGCATACAAGCTGATGCAGAAGAACGCACCCAGCGCTTAGCACAGTGACAAGATGATTTGCGCGCAGAGGCGCAGAGAACGCAGAGAATAGCGAATTTGAATGGACCTGTCCGGTTGTTGGCGGCTCTGCCGCCCTTCTTGGTCTCTGCGCACTCTGCGCACTCTGCGCCTCTGCGCGCATTATTCCTGTCGCGCGGGGAAAAGTATCGGCCCCTTCGGCGGGCAAACTCCCGAATAGATTCGCATTTTGTTCTGCGTTAAGAGCGGGCCATGCTGACGGCGCTTTCCATCGCCAATATCGTTCTGATCGAACGGCTCGACCTCGATTTCGCGGCCGGGCTGGGCGTGCTGACGGGCGAGACCGGGGCGGGCAAGTCGATCCTGCTCGACGCGCTGGGCCTCGCGCTCGGCGCGCGCGCCGACAGCGCGCTGGTGCGGCAGGGGAGCGGGCAGGCGCAGGTGACCGCGAGTTTTGTCGCGCCGGTGGCGGGAACGGCGCTCGCGACGCTGCTCGCCGATAATGAGATTGGACTGGAGCCGGGCGAGCCGCTGCTGGTGCGCCGCACGCTCAAGGTCGATGGCGGCAGCCGCGCGTATCTGAATGACCAGCCCTGTTCGGCGGCGCTGCTGCGCGAAGTGGGCGGGCATCTGGTCGAAATTCACGGCCAGCACGACGATCGCGGGCTGCTCGCGCCTGCGGGACACCGCGCGCTGCTCGACGCCTTTGCGCGCGCCGACACCGGCGCGGTGGCGGCGGCGCACGGGGCGTGGCGCGCCGCCGAGGCGCGGTTGGCGGCGGCGCGCAGCGCGCTCGACGAAGCGACGCGCGACCGCGAATGGCTGGAACATTGCGTCGCCGAATTGCAGGCGCTGGCGCCGCAGCCGGGCGAGGACGCCGAGCTGAGCGCGGCGCGCGCGGCGATGCAGAAGGGCGAAAAGATCGCCGGCGACCTGGGCGCGATCCTGGAAGCGTTTGAGGGCAGCGACAGCGGTCCGGCGCTGCTGCGCGGCGCGGCGCGGCGGCTCGACCGGCTGGCAGGCGATCACCCGCTGCTCGCCGAGGCGCTCGCCGGGCTCGACCGCGCGATCATCGAGGCCGACGAGGCCGAAACGCGGCTGCGCGAAGCGGGGCGGGCGATGGAATATGATCCCGAGCGGCTCGATGCGACTGAGACACGCCTGTTCGAACTGCGCGCGATGGCGCGCAAGCACAATGTCCAGCCCGACGAACTGACCGAGCTAACCGGCACGCTGGCGGCGCGGCTCGATGCGATCGAGGGCGGCAGCGCCGGGCTGGCGAAGCTGGAGGCCGCAGTCGCCGAAACCGCCGCCGCTTACACCCATGCCGCGAGCGCGCTGTCGGACCTGCGCACCAAGGCAGCGGCGCGGCTCGATGCCGCGGTCGCGGGCGAACTGGTGCCGCTGAAGCTCGACGCAGCGCGGTTCCAGACGCTGGTCGAGCGGCTGCCCGCCGAGCGCTGGGGGCCGGAGGGCATCGACCGGGTCGAATATCTGATCGCGACCAACCCCGGGGCGCCGTTTGCACCACTGGCCAAGATCGCGTCGGGGGGCGAGCTGTCGCGCTTCATCCTCGCGCTGAAGGTTGCGCTGGCCGAAGAGGGCGGGGCGGACACGATCATCTTTGACGAAATCGACCGCGGCGTCGGCGGCGCGGTGGCCAGTGCGATCGGCGAGCGGCTCGCGCGGCTGGCGGGCGTCGGCAAGCAATTGCTCGCGGTAACGCACAGCCCGCAGGTCGCAGCGAAGGGCGCGGCGCATTTTGTCATCGCCAAGTCGAGCGAGGGTGTCGTCACCCGCACCAGCGTCCACGCGCTCGACGAAGCGGGCCGCCGCGAGGAAATCGCGCGGATGCTGTCGGGCGCCGAGGTGACCGCCGAAGCGCGCGCGCAGGCGGAGCGGCTGCTCGAGGTGGCCGGGTGACGGCGGGGCACCCGCTCGACCGGCCGGTGTGGAATATGCTGACCGGACGGCAGGCGCATCTGGCCGAGGGGGACGCGCGGGCGCTGCGGATCGACCGCGGCTATGGCGTGTTCGGGGTGGCGGCCGACACCGGCGCCGCGGCGCAGGCGGCGCTCGCGGCGCTGATCCCTGCCGGCGAGGAGCTGTGGATCGTCGAGGGCGAGCGTTGGCCGCTGCCCGCCAGGACGCGCGAAGTGAAGCGCGCGGTGTTGACGCAGATGGTTGCCGATGGCGCGCCGCCAGCAGCGCGCGACGGCGAGCCTGCGATCATCGCGCTTGGCGAGGCCGATGCGGCCGCGATGGCCGCGCTTGCCGACCACGCCAAGCCCGGACCGTGGGGGCCGAAAACGCATCGATACGGGCCATTCTTCGGGATTCGTGATGATGACGGTCGCCTGCTGGCGATGGCGGGGCAACGCATCCTGCTGCCCGGCATGGCCGAGGTCAGCGGGGTATCGACCTGGGCCGATTGCCGCGGGCGTGGTTATGCGCGAACGCTGATCGGCCATGTCATGCGCGACATGGTGGCGCGCGGGGAACAGCCGTTCCTGCACAGCTATGCCGACAATGCGGGGGCGATCGCGCTGTACGAATCGCTGGGGTTCCGTATTCGCCGCGAGGTGCATGTACTCGTGATTGCGGAAAATGGGGTGAGCGCGGAGTTTGGGCAGGCAGAAATTGCGCCTGATCGAGAATATCAATGACTCGCGAATTATTCACCAACCCAGATGACGACGCTGACACGATGCAGCAAAATACACTCAGATTTTATGCTTTGGTGGGCATTTGCGTTTCGGACTATCAAGCAATTGAGGATCGGCTCGAGAGCCTTTTCAAAGCTGCCCTCCAGATCGACGAGTGTGCTGCGCATGACATCTTTATTGTCGCCAAAAGCTTGGAAGATAAGTTCAAGCTGATCACCGCTGCTCTGAAAACTCGAAACGAGAATCTCCGCGGATTGTGGGATGACCTTCAGAAGCGAATTAAGGCTTCAGCAGATAAGAGAAATCAGATTGCTCATGCATCCAGTGTGTTTGTAGGGCGGGGTGCCGTGATCGACGCAAGGGATGAAGGTGCGGCCAAGGTCATTGGGTACGCCAAGCCTCATTCCGAGATGAAGTTGGAAAAGAAGACCAAATCAGGCGTCGTTCGTTGGGACGCAAGCATGTTGGCAACTGAGCGTGCGAGTTTGGAGGAGTTATCGCGACACCTAACCGTCATCTTTCGCATTCTGGTCGACGGCAGTCTCGATCCTAGGTTCGTCGACTGGTGGAAACATCCGCTCATAGAGGGCGCGATGAAATGACAGACTTCTCCGAAGCCGACGCCGCCAATGAATTGATGCGGCTGGCGAAGGCGATCGCGCATCACAACCGGCTGTATCATGCCGACGACAGCCCCGAGATCAGCGACGCCGATTATGACGCGCTGGTGCGCCGCAACAACGCACTGGAGGAGGCGTTTCCGCAGCTGATCCGCGCCGACAGTCCGAACAAGTTGGTCGGCGCCGCGGTCGAGGCGTCGCCGCTGGCCAAGGTGACCCATGTCCAGCGGATGATGAGCCTCGACAATGCGTTTGCCGATGACGATGTCGTCGAGTTTGCCGCGCGGGTGCGGCGGTTCCTGAACCTGCCCGAGGACGCTGCGGTTGTGCTGACCGCCGAGGACAAGATCGACGGGCTGTCCTGTTCGCTGCGCTATGAGCGCGGGGTGCTGGTGCAGGCGGCGACGCGCGGCGATGGGAGCGTCGGCGAGGATGTGACGCCGAATGTGCGGACGATCGCGGACATTCCGCAGCAACTCGTCGCCCCAGCGGAAGCTGGGGCCGCTATCGTCGGTTCTCTCACGCCAGCGGTCCCAGCTTTCGCCGGGACGACGACGATCCCCGACGTCTTCGAAATCCGCGGCGAAATCTATATGGCGAAGGCCGATTTTGCTGCGCTGAATGCTGCGCAGCAAAAAGCCGAAGCGAAGCTGTTTGCCAACCCGCGCAACGCCGCCGCCGGATCGCTGCGGCAGAAGGATGCGAGCGTCACCGCAGCGCGGCCGCTGCGCTTTCTGGCGCATGGCTGGGGCGAGGTCAGCGACCTGCCCGCGGCGAGCCAATATGACATGATGCGGTTGATCGAAAGCTGGGGCGTGCCGGTGTCGCCGCTGCTCGGCCGTTTCGACAGCGTGGCCGATGTGCTGGCGCATTACCGCGCGATCGAGGCGCGGCGCGCCGAGCTGCCCTATGACATCGACGGCGTCGTTTATAAGGTCGACCGGCTCGACTGGCAGGCGCGGCTGGGCTTTGTGGCGAAGGCGCCGCGCTGGGCGATCGCGCATAAATTCCCCGCCGAACGCGCGCAGACGACGTTGGAGGCCATCGACATCCAGGTCGGGCGCACGGGCAAGCTGACCCCCGTCGGGCGACTGACCCCGGTGACCGTCGGCGGGGTGGTGGTGTCGAACGTCACGCTGCACAACCGCGACGAGATCGGACGATTGGGGGTGCGCCCCGGCGACCGCGTTGTTGTCCAGCGCGCGGGCGATGTGATCCCGCAGGTGGTGGAAAATCTGACCCGCGATGAGGATCGCGCGGCTTATGCTTTCCCCGACCATTGCCCGGTGTGCGGCAGCGAGGCCGTCGCGGAAGAGGGCGAGGTCGATGTCCGCTGCACCGGCGGGCTGATCTGCGCGGCGCAGAAGTTCGAGCGGCTGCGCCATTTCGTCAGCCGCGGCGCGCTCGACATCGAGGGGCTGGGCGAAAAGAGCATCGCCGAATTTCTCGAACTCGGCTGGCTTGGTAAAGGTCCGGCCGATATTTTCCGGCTGCATCGACATCGCGATGAACTGCTAACGCGCGAGGGCTGGAAGGAAAAGTCGGTCGACAATCTGTTCGCGGCGATCGAGGCGAAGCGGCAGCCCGATGCGGCGCGGCTGCTGTTCGGGCTGGGCATTCGTCATATCGGCGCGGTGACCGCGCGCGATCTGCTGAAAGGTGTCGGCGACATCGCGTTGCTGCCCGGCAAGGCGGCCGAGATCAACGCTTATGTTGCGGCGCATCCGCGCGGTGAGGGCGAGTCCGACGGCAAATATGCGGCGCGCAAGATGGAGGCGATCAAGGCGATCCTCGACGTCCGCGCCGACGGTATCGGTCCCGCGGTCGCCGAAGCACTGAGCGATTTTTTCCACGAACCGCACAATCGCGACCTGTGGGACGATTTGCTGTCCGAAGTGTCGCCGACGCCGTTTGTCGTCGAAACGCGCGCCAGCGAAGTGTCGGGGATGACGGTGGTGTTCACCGGCAAGCTGGAGACGATGAGCCGCGACGAAGCCAAGGCGCAAGCCGAAGCGTTGGGCGCCAAGGCGGCGGGATCGGTGAGCGCGAAGACCGACCTGGTCGTTGCGGGGCCGGGCGCGGGGTCGAAGCTGAAGCAGGCGGCGGCGCTGGGGATACGGGTGATCGACGAGGCCGAATGGGCGGCGATTGTGGCGGCGGCGGGGTGACTGGGTGCTAGATTGAACCATAGCCGTGAGCCTGTCGAAGGGCGCCTATCCGGACAGGCGCCCTTCGACAGGCTCAGGGCTATGGTAAGGGAATTGTCGACGTGCGCGCTATCACAGACGGGGCTGTGACACGTTCGCTACTATATGCAACCCTCGTCACCCCGGACTTGATCCGGGGTCTATGACGCCGGGGGCTGCGATGGATGCCGGACCACGTCCGGCATGACGAATGAGGGGTTGGGGGACCAAATGGCCAAACGTGATTATCTGAATCACCTGATGCGCGATTTGGAATCGCATACCGAGGTGCGGCGGTTCGGCAGCGGGTGGTTGTCGGGGTTCTTCGCCTTGCTGTTCGCGATCGTCGGATTCGGGATGGTGATCGCGCTGCGCTTTCCGGACTGGTTCGCGACCCCCGAACTGGAAATCGTCAAGGAATGGGGCGGGTTTCGCGGGGTGGTGCATCTGGTGCTGCTGGCGAGTTATGGGCTGGCATTGCTCAGCCTGTTGCTGCGCCCGCGCAAGGTGCTGGGCGCCACCGCGCTGATCATCGCGCTGGCGGCGACGCTGATCGGCGGCGCCAACGTCCAGCCCGCCGAGACGCAAAGCTGGGGGATTTTCTTCGGGCTCGACTTTTTTGTCGTCAACCTGCTGATCACCGGCTTCATGTTCGCGCCGCTCGAACGGCTGTTCCCGCATCGCCGCGCGCAGCGATTGTTCCGCACCGAATGGCGCGAGGATCTGTTTTATTACCTCGTCAGCACGATGTTTGTGCAGATCCTCGGCTTTCTGGCGCTCGCGCCGTCGACGATCATCAACGACAATACGTCGAGCTGGCAGGCGTTTCGCGCCGGGGTCGCGGCGCTGCCGTGGGTGGTCCAGTTCGCCATCGTCCTCTTCGCGTCGGACCTGGCGCAATATTGGTATCACCGGCTGTTCCACAAGGTGCCGTTCCTGTGGGGGTTCCACGCGATCCACCACAGCGCGAAATCGATGGACTGGCTGGCGGGGTCGCGGATGCATTTTGTCGAGATCATCCTGCTCCGTTCGATCACCTCACTGCCGCTGTTCACTTTGGGGTTCAGCCCGTCGGTGATGCAGGCCTATATCGGCTTCGTCTATGTCTGGTCGTCGCTGCTCCACGCCAATGTCGGGGGCAATTTCAACCGGCTGGGCCACTGGATCGCGACCCCGCGCTTTCACCATTGGCACCATGGGCTGGAGCGCGAGGCGTTCGACGTCAATTTCGCGATCCACTTCCCGTGGCTCGACAAGATTTTCGGGACATTTCATCTGCCCAAGGATCGCTGGCCGGAGAATTACGGCATCCCCGAGGATGTGCCGAAAAACTATTGGGGGCAGTTCCTCTATCCCTGGACACGCAAGGGCAAGAGCGAGGAGACGCCGGCGGAATAGCCGCGGGCCGAATAGGTCGGTCGGCGCATTTTGGTTGAAAAGCGGCGGGGCGGCTTTTCCCGCCGCGCCGCTCGGCCTATAGCCGGGGCGATGATCCAATATTGGCGCTTGTTTCTTTGCCTGACGGCCTTGCTGCTCACTCCCGCCGCGCTGGCGGCCGAGCGCGGCCCGGTGGTGCTGGCGGCGGCGAGTCTGCAGGAATCGCTGACCGAAGCGGCCGGCGTCTGGGCCGCGAAGGGCCATGCCCGGCCGGTGCTGTCATTCGCCGCGTCGTCGGCGCTGGCGCGGCAGATCCTTGCGGGCGCGCCCGCCGACCTGTTCCTGTCGGCGGATGAGGACTGGATGGATGCGGTCGCCAAGGCAGGATTGCTGCGGCCGGGGAGCCGTCTGGCGCTGCTCGGCAACCGGCTGGTGCTGATCGCGCCGGTGTCGAGCAAGGTGCGGCTGACCCCGGCGCGTGGTTTTCCGATCGCCCGCGCCCTTGGCGCCGGCCGCCTTGCGCTCGCCGATCCCGCGGCGGTGCCCGCGGGCAAATATGCCAAGGCGGCGCTGACCGGACTGGGCGTGTGGCGCAGCGTTGCCGCGAAAATCGCCCCGGCGGAAAATGTCCGTGCCGCATTAGCGCTGGTCGAACGCGGCGCGGCGCCGCTCGGCATCGTCTATGCGACCGACGCGCGGGCATCGAAAGCGGTGCGGATCGTCGCGTTTCTGCCCGCGGCCAGCCACCCGCCGATCCGCTATCCAGTCGCGGTGCTAAAGGCGTCGCGACATCAGGATGCGGCCGCATTCCAAGCCTTTCTGCGGTCGAAGCAGGGCCGCGCGATCTTTGCCCGCCACGGCTTTTCGGCGCCCTGATGCTGTCGGCGGAAGAGTGGGAGATCGTTGCGCTGTCGTTGAAGGTCGGCGGCGCCGCGGTGCTGATCACGCTGCCGATCGCTTTTGCGCTGGCGTGGCTGCTCGCGCGCCATCGCTTTCCGGGGCGGATTGTCGTTGATGCGCTGGTGCATTTGCCGCTGGTGCTGCCGCCGGTGGTCACCGGCTGGCTGCTGCTCATCGCGTTCGGCCCGTTCGGCCCGGTCGGGCGCTGGCTGGAAAGCTGGTTCGGGGTCAGCCTGATGTTCCGCTGGACCGGCGCTGCGCTGGCGGCGGCGATCATGGCCCTGCCGCTGATGGTCCGCGCGATGCGGCTGTCGATCGAGGGCATCGACCGGCGGCTGGAAGGGGCGGCGCGGACGCTGGGCGCGAGCCCCTGGTACAGCTTTTGGACGATCAGCCTGCCGCTGGCGCTGCCCGGCGTTCTCGCGGCGCTGGTGCTCGGCTTTGCGCGGTCGATCGGTGAGTTTGGCGCGACGATCACCTTTGTCTCGAATATCCCCGGCGAAACCCGCACCCTGCCCCTCGCCATCTATTCGGCGCTGCAGGTGCCCGGCGGCGAGGCGATGGTGACACGGCTGGCGCTGCTGTCGGTGGCGCTGTCGCTGGGCGCGCTGATCCTGTCCGAATGGCTGGTGCGGCGGACCCATGGCGAACGGGCGCGCCATGGCGATTGATATCGATGTCGCCAAGCGGCTGGGCGACCGGACGATCGCGGCACAATTTACCGCCGGGCCGGGGCTGACCGCGCTGTTCGGGCCGTCGGGGGTCGGCAAGACGAGCATCCTCAATATGGTCGCCGGGCTGCTGCGCCCCGACCGCGGGCATATCCGGATCGGCGCGCAGACGCTGTTCGGTGACGGCGTCGACCTGCCGCCCGAGGCGCGGCGGATCGGCTATGTCTTTCAGGACGGGCGACTGTTCCCGCATCGCCGGGTGCGCGCCAATCTGCTGTACGGCCATGGTCTGGCCGATCCCGCGGCGCGCTGGATGAGCCTGGACGAGGCGGTCGATTTCCTCGGCATCGGCGGGCTGCTCGGGCGCTGGCCGCACAGCCTGTCGGGGGGCGAGGCGCAGCGCGTCGCGATCGGCCGCGCCCTGCTGCGCGGTCCCGACTGCCTGTTGCTCGACGAGCCGCTGTCGTCGCTCGACGCGGCGCGGCGCGGCGATATCATGGCGGTGATCGAACGGATTCGCGACGAATTGAAACTGCCGATCCTGTATGTCAGTCATGACCGCGCCGAGGTCGAGCGGCTGGCGACGTCGGTGGTGGAGATTGGCGAATAAAGTTTCACTTGAAACCATTTTGATGATAGAAGCGATCTGATGGAAAGCCAGTTTACCCACGTCCACGATACGCCGCCGCCGGGCGCCGCGGCCGATTGGACCTGTCCGCAAAATTGGGATGCCTTCACCGCCGACGAACATGCGATGTGGGACCGGCTGTTCGCGCGCCAGTCGGATATGCTGCCGGGCCGCGCCGCCGATGCCTTTCTGCGCGGGATCGATGTGCTGCGGCTCGAAAAGCCGGGGATTCCCGATTATCGCGAGCTTAATGCGCGGTTGATGGCGGCGACCGGGTGGCAGGTCGTTGCGGTGCCGGGGCTGGTGCCCGACGCGGTGTTTTTCGACCATCTGGCGAACCGGCGTTTCCCGGCGGGCAATTTCATCCGCACCCCGCAGCAGCTGGACTATCTGCAGGAACCCGACGTGTTTCACGATGTATTCGGCCATGTCCCGATGCTCGCCGACCCGGTGTTTGCCGATTATATGGTCGCCTATGGCGAGGGGGGGCTGCGCAGCCTGAAGTTCGATGCGCTGAAGCAGTTGGCGCGGCTATATTGGTATACGGTCGAATTCGGGCTGATCCGCGAGGCAGGCGGCCTGCGCATCTATGGTGCCGGGATCGTGTCCTCCTATGCCGAAAGCCTGTTCGCGCTCGATTCGGACAGCCCCAACCGCATCGGTTTCGACCTCGCGCGCGTCATGCGGACCGATTACCGGATCGACGATTTCCAGCAGAATTATTTCGTCATCGACAGTCTGGACCAGTTGCTGGCGACGACGGTGAACACCGATTTTGCGCCGCTTTATGCGGCCAATGCGGCGCTGCCGCCGATTGCGATTGCCGATATCCTGCCCGGGGATGCGGTGGTGACGCGCGGCACCCAGGATTATGCGCTCGCCAAAAACGGCTGATCGTCAATGCTCGCGCTGGCGAACCGCCCCGACCAATTGGCGCCGGTGCTGATAGGCTTCGCGGTCAGGGGGCAGGCGGTAAATGCCGCGCAGCAGGGCGACGTCGTTGTCCGAAAGCGCGCGGCGCCCCGGTTCGTCACCGAACAGCCCCATGATCGAATCCTGCGGTGGCGGCGGATTGCCGTTCAGTTCGGCGAGCGCGACCATCGCCGTGTAAGCGGCGACCGCATCGAGCAGTGCGCCATTCGCCTGCTCGGCATCGACAATGACCGTTGCCGATTGCAGCGCGCGCACCACCTGCGTGCTGACCAGGCTGCTGTTATACTGTTTGAGCATGCCGCCGGTCGCCGGCATCCCGTCGCGGCTTTCGTCGCGCGTCCCGTACCACCAGCGGATCGGGCCATCGCCCTGGATCAATCGTTGGCGCTCGATCGGCGATAGCGAGCCGACCTGCCGCGGCGATTTTTCAAAGATCGCGCGGGTCAGGCCGTCGCCGTCGTCGGTGAAGATCACGGCGATGTTGGGGGTGCAGCGCTGTGCAGCGACCGGCGCCCCCGCCGCCGCCGCGACCGCGCGAATCCGTTTGTCGACGATCGCCGCGACATCGGCATCGACGCCGACGGTGCGGGGACAGACGGGGGCGATCCACCGCGCCACGGGCTCCAGCCGGGCAACGCCCGCGCGCCGGACAAATTCGGCGGCGCGTTTACGCTCTTCGCGCTTTGCGTCGGGGGTGCCGGTCACGACGATGGCGTCGGGGTTGTCGCTGGCGGCAGGAGCAGCAGCAAGCAGGACGATGGCGGCAAGCAGGCTCATGCGGATGCTCCCGGTGAAGATTCGCCAAGACTACCAAATCATTACAAGATTTCCAGCGTTTAGCTACCAGCTCCCGAAGCTGGCATCTGACGGGCTGGCGCGGTGAAAGGCGCGTTCCTGGCGGCGCCAGCCGTAGCGGCGGCGCTTGACCAGCAACAGGCACGGCCATTCAGCGCTGCCGCCGCGCGCCGCGAGGCGAAAGCCCTGCGCGCGATAGGCGGCGAGCACCGGGGCCATCTGGCGCGCGATCAGCCCGGCAAGGATGGCATGGCCGCCGGGTGCGGTTGCGGCGCCGATGTCGGGGGCGAGGGTGATCAGCGGGCCGGCGAGGATGTTCGCGATGACGAGGTCATAGGGGGCGCGGTGGCGGATCGCCGGATGGTCGGTCCCCGGTGCGACCGCGAGCGTCAGGGCGCCGCTGCCGCGGCCGAGCGGGACATGGTTGATCGCCGCATTGTCGCGGGTGACGAAAATGCTCGCGGGGTCGATGTCCGACGCGATCGTCCGCGCGCTTGGCCATAAAGCCATGGCGGCAAAGGCGAGTAGTCCGGTGCCGGTGCCGATGTCGGCGATGTTGCGCGGGGCGATGCCTTTGCGCTTCATCCGGTCGAGCATCGCCAGACAGCCTGCGGTGGTGTCGTGGCCGCCGGTGCCGAACGCCTGGCTGGCGTCGATCAGGAACGGGGTCGTGCCCGGGGGGACGCGGTCGGCGTAGCTGCTGGTGTGGACGAAGAAGCGGCCCGCGTGCACGGGTTCAAGCCCCTGTTGACTGATGGTCACCCAATCTTCTTCAGGCAGTTCCTCGACCGTCGGCTGCGTGCGCCTGGCGCTCGGCACCAGCGCCTGGACCATCGCCAGCAGGTCGGCGGTGGGCGCCTCGTCGACATAGGCGTCGAGTTGCCACAGCCCGGCATCCTCGTCGATTTCGCGCGTCACCACCACCGGCGGTTCGGCGAGGGCGTCGAGCGCCGACCCACCGGCGGAGACCGCTTCGGCCTCGGCGCGGGTGCAGGGGAGCGAGATCAGCCAGCTCATGATTCAGCGCACATAGCTGGCGCCGTTGACGTCGAGCACCGCGCCGGTCATCGACGGCGGAGCATCGAGCGCGCACCAACGCGCCATTTCGGCGACCTCGCCCGGCATCGCCACCCGGCCCAGCGGAATGTCGGCGAGCAAATTGGCGCCGCCCGGGCTGGCCAGAGAATCTTCGGCCATGCCGGTCATGGTGAAGCCGGGGCAGATCGCAAAAGCGAGGATGCCTTCCTGGGCATAGGCGCGCGCGATCGTCTTGGTCATCGCGACCATGCCCGCCTTTGACGCGGCATAATGCCAGTGCGCCGGGCTGTCGCCGCGGTGCGCGGCGCGGCTGGCGATGTTGATGATGCGGCCTGCTGCCTTGCGATCCTGCCAATGCAGCACCGCGCGGCGGCAGAGGTCGGCGCTGGCGGTCAGATTGACCTGGAGGGTGCGGTTCCAGTTCGCCAGCCAGTCGGCGTCTTCGTCATCGAGCGGATTGGGCTCAAAAATCCCGGCATTGTTGACCAGCACGTCGATGCGGCCGTCGAGCCGGTCGAGGCTGTGCTGCCACAGACGGGCGGGGGTTGCCGGGTCGGCAAAATCGCCGTCGGCGCTCGACAGCGCGACCGTTCTGGTGGCTTCCGAGGTCAGCGCAGCGGCGATCGCGGCGCCGATGCCGCGGCTGGCGCCGGTGATCAGGATGTGGGTTTGCATGGTGCGGCTTTAGGCAGCGCAGCTGGCCTTGCCAAGTTGGCGCCGACGTATCGGTTAATCGTCATCCCGGCGAAGGCCGGGATCTCGCCGGTGCGTCAGGTGGCGAGGGTGAGATCCCGGCTTTCGCCGGGATAACGGAGAGGGGGCAGTTTGTGCGGTTACGCCACCCGGCGGCTGAACTCGCTCGCGGCCTGTTCCAGCTGCTGCAACCGGCCGCCCATCTTGCCGAATTCCTGGCTGAGCACGCTGATTTCGCTGGCGACCATGCCCGAATCGTTGCGGATGCTGGCGATCGTCGACGACATGCTGTCGGCGGCGAGCGCGGTTTCGTCGACCGCGGCGGTGATCGAGGTGACCGTCTGGGCCTGCGCGTCCATCGCGTCGCGGATACGCTGCGCCGAGCGTTGCACTTCGACAATGGTCTGCTGGATCGACTGGTTGGCGCTGACCGACCCGCGCGTCGCTTGCTGGATCGCGGTGATCTTGCCGGCGATATCGTCGGTGGCGCGCGCGGTTTCGTTGGCGAGGCTTTTGACCTCCTGCGCGACGACGGCAAAGCCGCGGCCCGATTCGCCGGCGCGTGCCGCCTCGATCGTTGCGTTCAGCGCGAGCAAATTGGTCTGGCCCGCGATCTCGCGGATCAGGCCCAGGATGGATTCGATCGATTCGGCATGGTGCGACAGCGTTTCGGACATTGCGACGGCTTCGCCCGCCTGTTCCGACGCGCGGGTGGCGACGCTGGCCGATGCTTCGACCTCGCTGCGTGCATCCTCGATCGCGCGGATCAGGCCGGCGGCGGTCGAGGCGGCTTCGCGCATCGCCATAGCCGATTGTTCGGACGCGGCGGCGACTTCGCTGGTTTTGGCGATCATGCCCTTTGCCGCCTGGTCGGCCGAGGCGGCCTGTTTGGCGAGCTGTTCGCGCACCCCGTCGGTGTCCTGCACCAGCGAGGCGATCGAGCGGTCGAAATCGCCCGCGAGCGTCTGGCGTTCGCTGGAGATGATCGCGCCGTCGAGTTTTTCGGCATAGCGTTGCATGATGTCGAATTCGAGCAGCGCCAGCCGGTTGACCGCACTGGTCAGCCGCGCCAGCCGCGCCGGATCGTCGATGCAGGCGGTCACGACATATTCGATGGTCAGCCGCTGGCTTTCGGCGATGCACGACATGACCGAGGCAAGCGGCAGTTTGACGCGCCGTGCCATATGGGCGTTCTGGCACGCGATCGTCGCGACCTCTTGCCCCGCGGCCTCGGCATATTTGGTTTCGGTGTGGCGCGCGCTGCCGCGGATGTACGAGGCGAGCAGCTCGCCTTCGACCCCGCGCTCGACGCTGGGCAATGCGTTGAACGCATTCCAATAGGCGGCCGCGATGGCCTCTTCGCGGCCGGCAATGATCATGTGAATCTCGGCAGCGGTGGCGGCGAGCTGGCCGTCGAGATCATAATAGGGAAAGCGGTCGGCCATCAAAATCGGGTCGATTTGCTGCTTATGAATCGGATTTTCCTTCACCATGATCCTGCTTCCCTGATCGATCCGAACTTGCGCGAGTCTGCCGCTCGTCATCGTCCGCAAAACATATGACCGGGCTATGCGGCGCGGTTGGTAAATTCGCCGTTAACCAGCGTGCGATTTTTCGCGCTAGCCGCGCTCGTCGAGGGGGGAAGCGGTGGGGAGCGGATAGCCCTCGAACGCCTTGATCGTGCGCAATGCAAAGGCGCTGTGCATCGCCGCGACCCCGGGCAGCCGCGACAGGCAGTGGCGGTGCAGCCGGTCGAAATCGGCGACATTGCGCGCCGCGACGCGCAGGCGATAGTCCGACGCGCCCGAGAGCAGCTGACATTCGAGGATTTCATCGAAACTTTTGACCGCGCTTTCGAACGCGGTCAGCGCTTCTTCGCTTTGCGAGGTCAGGCTGATGTCGACGAAGACGTCGAGCCCCAGCCCGATGCGATCGGGCGCCAGCCGCGCGGCGTAGCCGGTGATGATCCCCGCCGTCTCCAGCGCGCGGATGCGGCGATGGCACGCCGACGCCGACAGCCCCACCGCTTCGCCCAGTTCAGCGGCGGGGCGCGGTCCCTGTCGTTGCAGCAGGTCGAGGAGTTTCCGATCGATTCGATCAATCATCGTGCGTTATTTTCCTATTCCACGCAAAATTCGTGCGTGTTTGTCGCCAATCCAAGGACGATATGCAAGCACCTCGCGCGCCGTTTCTGCTATTAGGCGCAGCCATGAACGACGCGGCGCCAGGCCGCGCGACCAGCGGCGAAGCAATGGAGAGCGACCATGATCATCGGCACCCCCAAGGAAATCAAGAACCACGAATATCGCGTCGGGCTGACCCCCGAAAGCGCGCGCGAGCTGAGCGTGCACGGCCACCGGGTGCTGGTGCAGACCGGCGCCGGCGCGGGCATCGGCGCGCACGACCGCTTCTATGTCGAGGCGGGCGCCGAGATCGTCCAGACCGCCGAAGAGATTTTTGCGACCTGCGACATGGTGGTCAAGGTCAAGGAGCCGCAGCCCGGGGAGCGCGCGATGCTGCGCGAGGGCCAGATCCTCTACACCTACCTCCACCTCGCCCCCGATCCCGACCAGACTCGCGACCTGATGAAGTCGGGCGCCGTCTGCATCGCTTATGAAACCGTCACCAGCCCGCACGGCGGTCTGCCGCTGCTCAAACCGATGAGCCAGGTCGCGGGGCGGATGTCGATCCAGGCCGGCGCGACCGCGCTGGAAAAGGCGCATGGCGGCCGCGGCGTGCTGCTCGGCGGCGTTCCCGGCGTTGCACCGGGCAAGGTGTGCGTGATCGGCGGCGGCGTCGTCGGCTTCAACGCCGCGCAGATGGCGGCGGGCCTCGGCGCCGACGTCACCATCCTCGACCGCGATCCCGAAGTGCTCGAACGCGTCGGCACCTTTTTTGAATCGCGCGCCAAGACGCGCTTTTCCAACCGCGCCAATCTGGCCGAATGCGTCGCCGAGGCTGATCTGGTGATCGGCGCGGTGCTGATCCCCGGCGCCGAAGCGCCCAAGCTGGTCACCCGCGACATGCTCGGCACGATGCAAGCGGGGTCGGTGCTGGTCGACGTCGCGATCGATCAGGGCGGCTGTTTCGAGACGAGCCATGCGACCACCCATGCCGACCCGACCTATGTCGTCGACGGCATCGTTCATTATGCGGTCGCCAACATGCCCGGCGCGGTCGCGCGCACCAGCACCTATGCGCTGAACAATGTGACGCTGCCGCACGCGCTGCGTATCGCCGACCTGGGGTGGAAAGCGGCCCTGAAGCGCGACGTGCATCTTGCGCAGGGACTCAACGTCTGGAATGGTAAGGTCACGTTCGAGGCCGTAGCCGAAGCGGTCGGAACCGATTATGTGTCTGTCGAGCAGGCACTCGCCTGATAACAAGGACATAGATGCGACGATGACCGACCAAGCTGCCCCCCCGCCGCCGCAGGACGACGAGCCCGAGGAAAATGAGGTGCTGCGCGCCGCGCGCGAACAGCGTCAGCAGAAAGAAGCCGCCGACGCGTCCGAAGCCGCCGACAAGGAAGCGGCCAAGGGCAAGCGCGCCGGCTGGAAAACCGCTGCCGCCGCGGGCATCGGCATCGGTTCGGCGGCGGTGATCGCGGCGCTGCTGTACGCGAACCGCGACAAGATCAAATGACGCGGCGCCCGGTTCGGCCGAGCTGAACCGGGCGCCGATGATCATCCCGGACGGGGTTCGGGATATGAAAAGGGCGGCCGCGTGCCGCCCTTTTCATATCCTCGGTGCCGGGCTGGCAAGACGCGCGCTTTGCCGCCGAACCGCGGCATTTCATTCCCCCTTGCCGACTCACCCGCCGCGGCCTATATGCGGCCTACTTCTTGACATGGTCAGCCAGTTGGGACGTCGGGGCCGCGGGCCGCGGCGGCTGTTCGCACATGCTTTCCGGTCATGCATTTTGGGAAATTTCATTGGCCGATCTCGACGCCCTGACTGCGATTATCGCGCCCGAAGCCGAAGCGATGGGGCTGGCGCTGGTGCGCGTCGCCTTTTTTGGCGGCGAGAGCGACCCGACGTTGCAAGTGATGGCCGAGCGCCCCGCGACGCGGCAGCTGACGATCGACGATTGCGCCGATCTGTCGCGCCGCATTTCGGTCCAGCTCGACGCGCTGGAGGAAGCGGGCAAGGATCCGATCGAGCAGGCGTATCGGCTCGAAGTGTCGTCGCCGGGCATCGACCGGCCGCTGACCAGGCCCGCTGATTTCGCGGACTGGGCCGGGCATGAGGCGAAGGTCACGCTGAAGGAAAAGCTGAACGGCCGCCAGCGCTTCAATGGCCTGCTGGTCGGGATCGACGGCGACGTCGTGACGATTTCGGACAAGGAAGAGGTCGAGCACAAGCTGCCGTTCGATGCGATCGACACCGCCAAGCTGGTGCTCACCGACAAATTAATTGCTGCAACCGTCCCGCTTTCAGTCGAAGGCGCGGATGAACTGGAAGAAGAAGGACAGGACTGATGGCCACTGCCATTTCCGCCAACCGCGCCGAATTGCTGGCGATTGCCAACAGCGTCGCCAGCGAAAAGATGATCGACAAGGGCATCGTGATCGAGGCCATTGAAGAAGCGATCCAGCGCGCTGCGCGTGCCCGCTATGGCGCCGAAAACGATATTCGCGCCAAACTCGACGTCCAGACCGGCGACCTGCGCTTGTGGCGCGTCGTCGAGGTGGTCGAGACGGTCGAAGATTATTTCAAGCAGGTCGATCTGGCCGCGGCGCAGAAATTGCAGAAGGATGCCCAGCTGGGCGACTTCATCGTCGATCCGCTTCCCGCCGTCGACCTGGGCCGCATCGACGCCCAGTCGGCGAAGCAGGTGATTTTCCAGAAGGTCCGCGAAGCCGATCGCGAGCGCCAGTTTGAAGAATTCAAGGATCGCGCCAGCGAGCTGATCACCGGGGTCGTGAAGTCGGTCGAATTCGGCCACATCGTCGTCAACCTGGGGCGCGCCGAAGGCGTCATCCGCCGCGACCAGCAGATCCCGCGCGAATTGATGCGCGTCGGCGACCGCGTCCGCGCCCTGATCCTGTCGGTGCGCCGCGAAAACCGCGGCCCGCAGATTTTCCTCAGCCGCGCGCACCCCGATTTCATGAAAAAGCTGTTCGCGCAGGAAGTGCCCGAAATTTACGACGGCATCATCGAGATCAAGGCCGCCGCGCGCGACCCGGGTTCGCGCGCCAAGATCGGCGTCATCAGCTATGATGGCAGCATCGACCCCGTCGGCGCCTGCGTCGGCATGAAGGGCAGCCGCGTTCAGGCGGTGGTTCAGGAAATGCAGGGCGAAAAGATCGACATCATCCCCTGGTCCGAAGACACCGCGACCTTTGTCGTCAATGCGCTGCAGCCCGCAACGGTCCAGCGCGTCGTCATCGACGAAGACGACAGCCGCATCGAAGTCGTCGTTCCCGACGACCAGCTGTCGCTGGCCATCGGGCGCCGCGGCCAGAATGTCCGTCTCGCCAGCCAGCTGACCGGCAGCCAGATCGACATCATGACCGAGGCCGACGCGAGCGAAAAGCGCCAGCGCGAATTCGTCGAGCGTTCGACGATGTTCCAGGAAGAGCTGGACGTTGACGAAACGCTCGCCCAGCTGCTGGTCGCCGAAGGCTTTAGCGAGCTTGAAGAAGTCGCCTACGTCGCCATCGAGGAACTCGCCGGGATCGAAGGGTTCGACGAGGAGCTGGCGCAGGAACTGCAGAGCCGCGCGACCGAAGGGCTGGAACGCCGCGAGGAAGCCGCGCGCGCCGAGCGCCGCGAGCTGGGGGTCGAGGACGATCTGGCCGCGATCCCGCATTTGACCGAAGCGATGCTGGTCGTGCTGGGCAAGGCGGGCATCAAGACGCTCGACGATCTGGCCGACCTGGCGACCGACGAGCTGATCGCCAAGAAGCGCACCGACAACCGCCGCGGCCCGCCGCGCAGCGAACGCGCCGAGGACAAGGGCGGCGTGCTGGGCGAATATGGCCTGAGCGAAGAACAGGGCAACGAAATCATCATGGCGGCGCGTGCGCACTGGTTCGAAGACGAACCCGTAGCCGACGCAGCGCAAGCCGGGCCCGCGGCGGAGCCGCTAAACGAGTCCGCGGCGGAGCCGCTAAACGGGGAGGCCGCCGATGCGGACCCCGCACAATGATCAGCTGAGCGAACCAGACCGCGCTGGACGGCGCGGCCAGCATGTGCCCGAACGGCGCTGCATATTGACCGGCGAGGTTTCGCCGGCCGAAAGGCTTGTGCGCCTCGCGCTCGGCCCCGACGGCGGCATCGCGCCCGATGTGCTTGGCAAGGCGCCGGGGCGCGGCGCGTGGATCGGCGTGACGCGCGCCGAGCTGGAGGCAGCACAGGCGAAAGGCAAGCTGAAGGGCGGGCTGGCGCGGGCGTTGCAGGACAGCAATTTCACGATCCCTGACGATCTGGGGGCGCGGATCGAAACCCAGTTGCAGCGCGCGACGCTCGACCGGTTGGGGCTGGAATCGCGGTCGGGTACCTTGCTCAGCGGCAATGAAAAGATCGAGACCGCAGCGCGCAAAGGTCAGGTCCGCCTGCTCCTCCACGCCAATGACGCGGGCGAGGACGGGCGCAAAAAACTGGCGCAGGCGTGGCGCGTCGGCGAGGACGCCGAAGGGTCGGGACGCGAGGGCCAGGTCTTGCCGGTGGACCGCAGCGCCCTATCTATGGCATTGGGCCGCGAGAATGCGGTGCATCTGGCGATTACCGACGCCCGCGCGGCGGCCCGGGTGCTGGCGCATTTGAGCCGCTGGCAGTTTTTCACAGGATGGAGTAGGGACGCGGCCAACCGCGATTCCGACCCGCACGCCGCGCCGCTTGCCGGTGACGACAAAATTGGGGCGGCGCCGACAGGCTCCGCCGCTTCGGACGCGTTTTGAAGGAATGATGAGTTTCGATGAGTGACGAACAGGACAAACCGACCCTGACCCGCAAGCCCCTGGGGCTGAAGCGGACGGTCGAGGCCGGACAGGTGCAGCAGCAATTCAGCCACGGCCGCCGCAATACGGTGGTGGTCGAGGTGAAGCGCCGCCGCGTGCTCGGTCGTCCCGGCGATCCCGCGCCCGAACCGGTCGCCGAAGAAGTCGAGGCCGCTCCGGCGCCCGCCCCGGCCCCGGCGCCCGCTCCGGCCCCGAAGCCCGCCGCGCCGCGCGCGAGCGAGAATGACAGCCTGATGTCGCGTCAGGAACGCCAGGCGCAATTGCTGCGCGAGGCCGAAGAAGCGCGCATGACGTCGCAAGAGGAAACGCGCCGCCGCGAAGAGGCCGCGCGCGCGCGCGCCGTCGAGGACGAGAAACAGCGCGTCGAAGCGCGCGTGGAACAGGCGGCAGCCAAGGTCGCCGAAACCGCCCCGGCTGCCGCGCCCGCTGCTGCGGAACCGGTCGCGGCCGAAACCCCTGCGGCCGCCGCACCGCAGGAAACCGCCGCGCCGCGCAGCACGACGAGTGCCGCGCCGGCACCGCGCCGTTTCACCCCGATCGAAGCGCCGAAGCGTCCCGAACCCAAGCGTCCCGACCCCAAGGTCAGCCGTGGCGGCGACAGCCGTCGCCAGTCGGGCAAGCTGACCGTCACCCGGGCGCTGAACGATGACGAAGGCGCGCGCGCGCGCAGCCTCGCGGCGCTGAAGCGTGCCCGCGAAAAGGAAAAGCGTTCGCACACCGCCGCGTCGGGGCCGCGCGAAAAGCAGGTTCGCGAAGTCGTTGTGCCCGAAAGCATAACGGTCCAGGATCTGGCCAACCGCATGGCCGAAAAGACCGGCGACCTGATCAAGGCGCTGTTCAAGATGGGCAGTCCGTCGGCCAGCACCGACACGATCGATCAGGATACCGCCGAATTGCTCGTCACCGAGTTTGGGCACGAGATCAAGCGCGTCAGCCAGAGCGATATCGACATTCGTCATGACGAAGATGTCGACGATGCCGAGCATCTGAAGTCGCGCGCCCCGGTCGTCACGATCATGGGCCATGTTGATCACGGCAAGACCAGTCTGCTCGACGCGCTGCGCGGCGCGAATGTGCAGGCGGGCGAGGCCGGCGGCATTACCCAGCATATCGGCGCGTATCAGGTGACGACGCCGGACGGGTCGCTGGTGACTTTCCTCGACACCCCGGGCCACGAAGCCTTTACCGAAATGCGCCAGCGCGGCGCCAATGTCACCGACATCGTCATCCTGGTGGTGGCGGCCGACGACGGGTTGAAGCCGCAGTCGATCGAGGCGATCCACCATGCCAAGGCGGCGGGTGTGCCGATCATCGTCGCGATCAACAAGATCGACAAGGAAGGCGCCAACGCCCAGCGCGTCCGCGAACGCCTGCTCGAACATGAGCTGGTCGTCGAAGAAATGGGCGGCGACGTCCAGAATATCGAAGTCTCGGCGCTCAAGAAGACCGGTCTCGACAAATTGCTCGACGCGATCGCGGTGCAGGCCGAGATCATGGAGCTGAAAGCCAACCCCGACCGCGCCGCCGAAGGCACCGTGGTCGAGGCGAAGCTCGACAAGGGCCGCGGTCCGGTGGCGACGATCCTCGTTCGCCGCGGGACGCTCAAGGTCGGCGACATCTTTGTCTGCGGTGCCGAGAGCGGCCGCGTCCGCGCGCTCGTCAACGATCAGGGCCAGCAGATCAAGACCGCCGGTCCGTCGATGCCGGTCGAGGTCCTGGGCCTTGGCGGTGTGCCGATGGCAGGCGATACGCTGACCGTGGTCGAAAATGAAGCGCGCGCCCGCGAAGTGGCGGCCTATCGTCATGGCGAGGCGCTCAAGAAGCGCACCGTGCAGGCGCCGGTCAGCCTGGAGGGGATGTTCGAAGCGCTGGCCGACAAGGCCAATGTCATCCAGTTCCCGGTGGTTATCAAGGGCGATGTGCAGGGATCGGTCGAAGCGATCGTCAATGCGCTGAACAAGCTGTCGACCGACGAGATCCGCGTCCGCGTCCTTCAGTCGGGCGCCGGCGCGATCACCGAAAGCGACGTGACGCTGGCGGCGGCGACCAAGGCGCCGATCATCGGCTTTAACGTCCGCCCGAACGCCAAGGCCCGCGACATTGCGAAGCGCGAAAAAGTGCGCTTCATGTATCATGACGTCATCTATCACCTGACCGACGAGATCCGCAAAGAGATGGCGGGCGAGCTGGGGCCGGAGCGGATCGAAACCGTCGTCGGCCGCGCCGAGGTCAAGGATGTCTTCCCGGCCGGCAAGCGCGACAAGGCCGCTGGTTTGCTGGTGCTCGAGGGCGTCATCCGCAAGGGGCTGCACGCGCGCCTTACCCGCGACGACGTCATCGTGTCGGCCACGACGATCGCTTCGCTGCGCCGTTTCAAGGACGACGTCGCCGAAGTGCGCGCCGGGCTGGAGTGCGGTGTCGTATTGTCGGATACCAACGACATCAAGGCGGGCGACAATTTGGAAGTCTTTGAAGTCGAACTGCGCGAACGGACGCTGTAACCAGCGCTCGCTTCGTGCGGATCAGGAGGCGCCTGCATGGCCCGCTACGTCGCCCTGTTCGGCAGCATCAATGTCGGTGGCAACCGGTTGACGATGGCCGACCTGCGCGCCGCGTTCGAGGCCGAGGGTTTTGCTAACGTCGAGACGGTGGTCGCCAGCGGCAATGTCATTTTTTCGCACCCCGCGCGGCCGACGCGCGGGCTGGAGGAAAAGCTGACGCTGATGGTCGATGACCGGTTCGATATGCACTGCGCCGCTTTGGTGCGCAGCCGCGACGAGCTGGCCGCGGCGATCGCCGACAATCCGTTCGCGGGGGCCAACGAGGATCGGTTCGTCCACACGATGTTCCTCGACGGGCAGCCGACGGCGGCGCAGTTCGACGCGCTGGCGGCCGACAAGTGGATCAAGCCCAATGAGCGCGTCGCGCTGGGCGACCGGGCGCTCTTTATCGATTATGGCGATGGGGTGGGCGAGAGCAAATTGACCGCGCGGATGATCGAGCGCCGGTTGGAGCATAAGGGCACCGCGCGCAACCTGCGTTCGATCGCGCGGATCGTGGCGAAACTGGACGAAATGGAGAAGGGTGCGGCATGAAAGCGGTAGAGAGCAAGGGCCCCTCGGTCCGCGTCCTGCGCGTCGGCGAACAGGTGCGCCATATCCTGTCGGACATATTGGCGCGCGGCGACGCCCATGACGAGCTGCTGGCCAAGCATCCGGTGAGCATCACCGAAGTGCGGATGTCGCCCGACCTGCGCCACGCGACGGTGTTCGTGAAACCCCTGCTCGGCAAGAATGAGGCCGCGGTGCTCAAGGCGCTGCGCACCAATACCGCCTGGCTGCAAAAGAGCGTCGCTGAAAAGATGAGCATGAAATATGCCGCGAAGCTGAAATTTCTGTCGGATGAAAGTTTCGACGAGGCGAGCCATATCGAGAAACTGCTGCGCGACCCAAAGGTGAAGCGCGATTTGGCGAGCGGTGAGGGCGAATAGCCCTCGCCCCCAAATGACGAGGTCGTTTGAAGGCCTATTTCCCCTTGATCCCCGCCGCTTCTTCCAGCTCGACCAGCGCATCCTCCAGATAGTCGATCAGCCGCTGGACATGCGGCACGCTGCGGCGGCAGGCGGTGATACCGAAATCGATATTCTTGTTGTTCGATACCTGGGTGATGTTCATCGCCATGCCGTCGACCGGAATGCTGGCCGGGTACATGCCGTCCAATCGCGCGCCGTTCCAATACAGCTGCTCGCGGGGGCCGGGGACGTTCGAGATGGTGACGCTGTACGCGGGGAATTTGTCCGCCGTCCTCGTCAGCGCGGTCAGCATCTGCGGCATCTGGGTGATCGCGGTATAGATCTGGATCTGCTGCGCGGTCATTTCGCGCAGCTGTGCCTTCGCGGCGTTCATCGACGCCTGAATCGTCCGCATCCGTTCGGCAGGATCGTCGATATGCGTCGCGAGGTTCGCGGTGACGGCGGCGACCGAGTTCCCCGAATCGATGTCGTCCTTGGCGCGGATCGACACCGGGGCCATCGCTTTGAGCGGCTTGTCGGGCAGCTCGTTCAGCGATTGTAGATATTTGCGCATCGCCCCCGAACACATCGCGAGCACCGCGTCGTTGATCGTCCCGTCATAGGCCTTGCCCATGGCCCGGACCCGCTCCAGCGACCAGCTTTGCGCCACGAAACGCCGCGCCCCGGTGATGTTGCGGTTGAAACTCGTGCGCGGCAGCCCGCCCCACGGCGTGGTGAGGTCGCCGCCGCCCAGCCCGAACATCGCCGCGGCATATTGGTTGAGCGCCTTGCTGACCCCGACGCTGTTGCCCCATTGTTCCTTCAGAAAAGCACCGATGGCTTTCAGGTCAGTGATGCTGGGGGTCGGCGGTTTTTTCGCGGTCGGGAATTGACGCTTATAGGCCTCATAGACTTCGACCGACATCGGCGACGCCGTGGGCTTATAGCTCTTGTCGTTGCTCAGCATCGCATTGGTGAAATGCATCGAGCTGGCACCGTCCATAAAGGCGTGGTGGATCTTGAAATAGGTCGCGATCTGCCGGTTGGGCAGGCCCGAGATCAGGGTGATTTCCCACATCGGGCGGGTGCGGTCGAGCAAGGTGCCGTGGAGCCGCGAGGCGAGTTCGAACATCTCGCGATAGCGCCCCGGCTTGGGCAGCGCGGCGGCGCGGACATGATAGTGCATGTCGATGTCCTTGTCGGGCACCAGGCGGATCGGGCCGTACTGGCCGAGCGGCGTCAGCTTGAGCACTTCGCTGAACGGACGGCGCAGTCCTTCCTGCTGGCGCAGCAGCGCGAGCATCTCGTTCAGCCACTCGGTTTCGTCGACCTTGTCGGGCAGGGTGTAGAGATTGACCCCGCCAACATGCATCGGCGTCTCGCGCGTTTCCGCGACCAAAAACATCGCGTCGGTCACCGGCATCAGGCGCATGGCAGCTCTCCCCACTGTTTGTGCTGCATCTTTTGATGTCCAGCATGAAAGCGGGGTGGGGGCGAGTCAAGCGGCCCACTCTTTGTCACCCCGGACCCGTCGACAAGCTCAGGACAGGCTTGATCCGGGGTCCACTACCGCCGGCGCCAAATGGACCCCGGATCAACTCCGGGGTGACGATAGTTTGGTGATTGGCGGCGGCAGGCGAACAGTTTATCGACGCCCCCATGGCCAAGCTCTATTTCTACTATGCCAGCATGAACGCGGGCAAATCGACGACGCTGCTGCAGGCGGATTTCAATTATCGCGAGCGCGGTATGGAAACGATGCTGTGGACCGCGGCGCTCGACGATCGTTACGGCCAGGGGCAGGTGACCAGCCGCATCGGATTGATGGCCGAGGCGCATAAATTCGATCCCGACAGCGATTTGTGGGCGGCGGCGACGGCGGAAAATGCCGAACGGCCGCTGGCCTGTGTGCTGGTCGACGAGGCGCAGTTTCTGTCCAGGAGCCAGGTGTTCCAGCTTGCGCGGCTGGCCGATGAGGAGGGGGTTCCGGTGCTCTGCTATGGCCTGCGCACCGATTTTTCGGCCGAGCTGTTCCCCGGATCGGCGGCGCTGCTCGGCATCGCCGACGCACTCGTCGAACTCAAGGCGGTGTGCGAATGCGGGCGCAAGGCGACGATGAACCTGCGCGTCGATGAGAGCGGGCGCGCCGTGGTCGAGGGCGCGCAGACCGAGATCGGCGGCAACGACCGCTATGTCGCGATGTGCCGGCGGCATTTTATGGCGAAACGGCGCGAGGCCGCGGCGGCGTTGACCGATGCTTGACCGGCTTTACGTCGACCTGGCCGACGGCGACCTTCAACTCGTCAAGCTGACCGAAGCGCATCGTGCGGCGCTGCGCACCGCCTGCGCCGCCGACCCCGACATCTGGGCGATCTATTCGTCGAGTTTTGGTCCCGGTCATTTCGACCAGAGCTTTGACGCGTTGATCGGCGGCATCGGCCGCATGGCCTATGCGATCATGGACGGCGACACGCTGGTCGGCATGACCGCCTGGCTGCGCCCCGATATGTCGGCGCAGACGGTCGAGGTCGGCAACAGCTATATCCACCCCGCGGCGCGCGGCACCGGGTTCAACGGGCGTTTGAAAAAGCTGATGATCGATCATGCGTTCGCGGTTGGCATCCGCCGCATCGAATTTCGCATCGACGAGCGCAACGCGCGCTCGCAGGCGGCGGTCGCCAAACTCGGTGCGGTCAAAGAAGGCGTCCTGCGCGGCGAGCGGATCACCTGGACCGGCTATGTGCGGAGTACCGGGTTATTTGGCCTGCTTGCCGAGGATTGGTCCGACCGCGCATAGACGCTTCCATGGGCGTTATCCTGATTTTCCTGGTTTTGGCGTGGCTGGCATGCACCGCGGTGACCGTCCTGTTCGCTTTCATGATCGATCGTTTTGCGGCGCGGCGCTGGTGGGGGCGCACGCCGCGTGCGCTGTGGCGCGCGTTGTTCATCGGCCATGCGACTAACCTCCTGCTGTTCTGGAGCCCGTTCACCGTCGATCCGCACAAGTGGCTGTTTTTTGGCAGCACCCTGGCCGTCACGGCGCTGCTGTTGTGGCCGTTCGCCCGGCGCCGCGCGCGTGCGGCAGTTTGACGCGCGGCCGGTCAGCGCAAGTTCAGACGCGGCACCCTAGGGTGATCGCCATGATATCGAATCTCGCTCTCTCCCTGGCCGCCGCTTTGCTTCCCCTTTCTGCGGCGGCGGCCAACGAGCCTGCCGCAAAAACCGCCGACGCGCCGCGCGCGCCTGGCGTCGAGGCGAGCATCGTCTTTCCCAGCAACAGCTCGATCCGCAATTGGCAAGCCGACCGCGGCCGCGGCATCTGGATCCAGGACCGCCGTGGCAACTGGTATTATGGCACCTTCGCGGGATATTGCCGCGACGCCGATTTCGCGTCGGCGATTGGCGTCGAAACGCGCGGGGCGGGACGGCTCGACCGCTTTTCCACCATAGTGGTGCGCGGCGAACGCTGCCCGCTGTCGTCCTTCACCACCTCTGCAGGGCCGCCGTCCCGGCGCGACAAGTCAAAAGACATCATGGGCGACAAACCCGGCGCAAATTGACAGTGGCCCTGCGGTGGCCCTAGCGCCGCGGGATGAACGGCTGGATCATTCTCGACAAACCTTTGGGACTCGGATCGACGCAGGCGGTCGGGGCGGTCAAGCGCGTGTGCCGCGAGGCCGGGCTGGGCAAGGTCAAGGTCGGCCATGGCGGGACGCTCGATCCGCTGGCGTCGGGGGTGCTGCCGATCGCGCTGGGCGAGGCGACGAAGCTGTGCGGGCGGATGCTCGATGCGAGCAAGATTTACGAGTTTACGGTGCAGTTCGGAACCGAAACGGCAGGACTTGATGCCGAGGGTGAGGTCGTGGCGACCAGCGACGTGCGGCCGACGCTGGCCGAAGTGGAGGCGGTGCTGCCGCGCTTTACCGGCGCGATCGAACAGGTGCCGCCGGCTTATTCGGCGATCAGGATCGATGGCCAGCGCGCTTATGATCTGGCGCGCAAGGGTGAAGCGGTCGAGATGAAGGCGCGGGGGGTCACCATACACTCCCTTCGTCATGCCGGACTTGATCCGGCATCCATTGCGGCGGGCGCCGAATGGACCCCGGATCAAGTCCGGGGTGACGAGGACCGGGGAGAGCGGCTCGAACGCACCACCCTCATCGCCCACGTCTCGAAAGGCACCTACATCCGCTCGCTTGCGCGCGACATCGCGCACGCCGTGGGCACCGTCGGTCATGTCGCCATGCTGCGCCGCACCAAGGCCGGGCCGTTCGATCTGGCCCAGGCGATTTCGCTGGACAAATTGAACGCTTTCGGCCAAGGCGCCGCCCAATCAGAAGTAATTCTGCCGCTCGAGGCAGGGCTGGTCGACATCCCGGCTCTGAACCTTTCCCCGGAAGCGGCAGGGGCGATCCGTCAGGGTCGTGTCTGGACCGGGGTAGCTACGGATGACGGGCTCTATTGGGGACGGGACGATCAAAATCGTCCGATCGCCCTGATCGAGGCTTTGGCGGGAACGCTGAAGGTCGTGCGCGGCTTCAATCTTTAAGCCATGATGTTCGAGGAAATGAAATTATGTCGATTACCGCCGAGCGCAAAACCGAAGTCATCACCGAAAACGCCCGCAGCAAGGGCGACACCGGCTCGCCGGAAGTCCAGGTCGCAATCCTGACCGACCGCATCAATAACCTGACCGGTCATTTCAAGGCGAACCACAAGGACAACCACAGCCGCCGCGGCCTTCTGATGATGGTCAACAAGCGCCGCAGCCTCCTCGACTATCTGAAAAAGAAGGACGAGGGCCGCTATCAGGCACTGATCGCGAAGCTGGGTCTGCGTAAGTAAGATTTTCTGGCGGCCCCGGTTTTCCGGGGCCGCTGTCATATTGGCTCCGTGCAAATTCGCCGGACCACAGGGCCGCTCCCGCATCCGGCGGGGCCGCCATTGGGGCCACAGACGCCCCGCACCGCCCCGGGTCGGATTACCCGGAACTAGAGGCCCCGCCCGGCATCGGGCCCGGCGGGCGAAGGAAACTCCATGTTTGACGTGAAAAAAGTATCGATCGAGTGGGGCGGTGAAACGCTGACCCTCGAAACGGGCAAGGTTGCCCGTCAGGCCGATGGCGCGGTTGTCGCGACGCTCGGCGAAACGATGGTATTGGCCGCGGTCACCGCCGCCAAGACGGTCAAGGAAGGGCAGGACTTCTTCCCGCTTACCGTCCATTATCAGGAAAAATATTCGGGCGCAGGCCGCATCCCCGGCGGCTTCTTCAAGCGCGAGCGCGGCGCGACCGAAAAGGAAACCTTGGTTTCGCGTTTGACCGATCGTCCGATCCGTCCGCTGTTCCCCGAAGGTTTCTATAACGAAATCAACGTCATTGCTCAGGTGCTGAGCTATGACGGCCATAACGAGCCCGACATCCTCGCGATGGTCGCCGCTTCGGCTGCGCTCACCATCTCGGGCGTCCCGTTCATGGGTCCGATCGGCGCCGCGCGCGTCGGTTATGTCGATGGCGAATATATCCTGAATCCGACCGACGCGCAGGTTGCCGAAGGCGACCTCGATCTGGTCGTTGCCGCCACTTATGACGCGGTGATGATGGTCGAATCCGAAGCCAACGAGCTGTCGGAAGAGATCATGCTCGGCGCCGTGCTGTTCGCGCACGACGCGTGCAAGGACGTCGTCAAGGCGATCGTGAAGCTGGCCGAACAGGCTGCCAAGGATCCCTGGGACATGGCCGAGCAGAGCGATCTGACCGCCGCCAAGGACAAGCTGAAGAAGCTGATCGGCAAGGACATCGCCGCCGCGTACAAGCTGACCGACAAATCGGCCCGCTCGAACGCGCTGAACGAAGCCCGCGCCGCTGCCAAGGCCGCTTTCGCCGACGCCGCGCCGCAGGACCAGATGGCCGCCGGCAAGCTGATGAAGAAGCTGGAAGCCGAAATCGTGCGCGGCGCCATCCTCAAGGACGGCAAGCGCATCGACGGCCGCACGACGACGCAGATTCGTCCGATCGTCGCCGAAACGCACTTCCTGCCCCGCGCCCACGGCTCGGCGCTGTTCACCCGCGGCGAGACGCAGACGATCGCAACCTGCACGCTCGGCACGAAGGACAGCGAACAGATGATCGACGGCCTGAATGGCCTGTCGTACTCGAACTTCATGCTGCACTATAACTTCCCGCCCTATTCGGTCGGTGAAGTTGGCCGCTTCGGGGCGCCCAGCCGCCGCGACATCGGCCATGGCAAGCTGGCATGGCGTGCGCTGCACGCGGTGCTGCCGACGAAGGACGAGTTCCCCTACACGATCCGCATCACCAGCGACATCACCGAGTCGAACGGCTCGTCGTCGATGGCGTCGGTTTGCGGCGGTTCGCTTGCGATGATGGATGCCGGTGTGCCGTTGAAGCGTCCGGTTTCGGGCATCGCGATGGGCCTGATCCTCGAAGGCAAGGATTTCGCGATCCTGTCGGACATCCTGGGCGATGAAGATCACCTCGGCGACATGGATTTCAAGGTGGCGGGCACGTCCGAAGGCATCACCACGATGCAGATGGACATCAAGATTGCGGGCATCACGCGCGAGATCTTCGAAGCCGCTCTGAACCAGGCCAAGGAAGGCCGCGCGCACATCCTGGGCGAAATGGCGAAGGCGCTGGGCGAAGCCCGCACCGAGCTGTCCGACTATGCGCCGCGTATCGAAACGATGCAGATCGACAAGGCGAAGATCCGCGACATCATCGGCACCGGCGGCAAGGTGATCCGCGAGATCGTCGCGACCACCGGCGCCAAGGTCGACATTGACGACGAAGGTCTGATCAAGATTTCGTCGAGCGACCCGGCGCAGATCGAAGCCGCGCGCAAATGGATTTCGGGCATCGTCGAAGAAGCCGAAGTCGGCAAAATCTATGACGGCAAGGTCGTCAACCTCGTCGATTTCGGGGCGTTCGTGAATTTCATGGGCGGCAAGGACGGTCTCGTCCATGTGTCCGAAATCGCCAATGAGCGCGTCGAAAAGGTCGCCGACGTCCTGAGCGAAGGCCAGGAGGTCAAGGTCAAGGTGCTCGAGATCGACCAGCGTGGCAAGGTTCGCCTGTCGATGCGCGTCGTCGATCAGGAAACCGGCGCCGAGCTGGAAGACACCCGCCCGCCGCGTGAAGGCGGCGACCGTGGTCCTCGCGGCCCGCGTCGCGACGGCGGCGACCGTGGCCCGCGCGGTGACGGTGGCGGTCGCGGCGACCGTGGTCCGCGTCGCGATGGCGGCGGCGATCGCGGCCCGCGCCGCGAACGCAACGAAGGCCCGGAAGATCAGGGCCATGTGCCCGACTTCCTGAAGGACTAAGCCTTCGGTTTATCGAACAAGGAAAGGGGCTGCTTCGGCGGCCCCTTTTTTGTTGCGCTGCCGCCGCAAACGCGGTGCAAGCACTTGGTGTCCTAAATCACCACGACCTCAGTTTCCGTTCGTGTCGAGCGAAGTCGAGATACCCATCGGTGTAGCGCAACGACGAAGGGTGTCTCGACTACGCTCGACACGAACGGGACGATGGGATCAGATTATAAGCACATCGCGCTATTTGCGCGCCGCGGCGCTCTGATCGCGGATCGCCTTGAACTCGCTGCCCGCTTTCCAGTCGGGCCAGCGTGCCGAGCGCGCGAGCTCGTCGCCGATTGTGTAGAACAGCGAAATATCCTGCACCGCGCCGTCGAGGTTCCAGTCCGGACTCCAGGCGTCGCACGCCTGATGATAGCATTTGCCGGTATAGGCATCGACCCACGCCTGCCCGGCGGGTTTGCCGCCGTCGACGAGGTCGGAGGCGCCGGCGATGCCCATCATCAGCAGCACGGGGACGCCGCGCTTGGCCATGCTGAAATGGTCGGCGCGGTAGAAGAGGCCGCGTTCGGGGAGGCTCTCCACCGAGACGGTGCGGCCTTGGGTCGCAGCAACGCGCGCGAGGTCGTCTTCGAGACTGCCCTGTCCCTTGCCGACGAGGACGACGTCCTTTGCCTTTCCGGCGGTCTGGAGGATGTCGAGACCGAAGTTGGCGACGGTCTTTTCGACCGGGAAGATCGGGTTTTGGGCATAGGCTTCGGAGCCGAGCAGTCCGCGTTCTTCGGCGGTCCAGAAGGCGAAGACGATGCTGCGGTCGGGCGGCGGTGCGGCCTTGAAGCCGCGGGCAATTTCGAACAGTCCCGCGACGCCGAGCGCGTCGTCGTTGGCACCGGCGCGATAGATGCGCCCTGCCTCGTCGGGCGCGCCTTCGCCATAGGCATCCCAGTGGGCACCATACATCACAACCTCGTCGGGGCGCTTGGCGCCGGGAATTCGAGCGAGGACGTTCTGGCTTTGCACGACCGCCTGCGTCACCGGGATCGCGGCGTTGAAACTGGTGCCGAGATTGACCGGCTTGAAATCCTTGCGGCGCGCGGCGATGCGCAGCTTTGCCAGATCCTGTCCGGCGTTCGCGAAGAGAGTGGTCGCGGTCTCGCCCGAGATCCAGCCTTGCAGCGCCAGGCTCGTCACCTTTTCGGGCGGCACGACGAGGCCGTAATTTTCGCCGCCGCCGCTTTTGACGACGTTCCAGCCATAACCGACGCCTTCGGTGTCGTGGACGATCAGCGCCGCGATCGCGCCGCGCCGCGCCGCCTCTTCGAACTTGTAGGTCCAGCGGCCGTAATAGGTCATCGTCCGCCCGCCGAACTTGCCGAATCTGTCCTCGCCCCTGGCCGCGACGAAATCGGGATCGTTGATCAGGAAGACCGCGACCTTGCCCTTCAGATCCTGACCCTTGAAATCGTCCCAGCCGCGTTCGGGTGCGGTGACGCCGTAGCCGACGAACACCAGCGGGGCGTTATCAACGACCGCCTGATCCTTCGGTTGGAGCGTCGAGACATAGATGTCGGTGCCGAAGGTGAGCGGCGTTGCCGCGCCCTTGCGGTCGAAGGCGAGCGTCGTGGCGGTCCCGAGGCGCGTGTGCAGCAACGGCACTGGCTGGGTCCAGCCGCCGTCCGCGCCCGCGGGTTCGAGTCCGAGCGCCTGAAGCCGACCGATCAGATAGCCGATCGTGCGTTCTTCGCCGATCGTTCCGGGCGCGCGGCCCTGAAACTGGTCGGAGGCGAGGGTGCGCACGGTTTCGGTGAGCCTGGCGGCGTCGATGGTGGGCGCGGTTTGCGCGACCGCGGGGACCGAAAGGGCCGCGAGGAGCGAGGCGGCGGCGAGGCGTAGGGTCATAAGGCGAAGGCTTCCCGGTTGGTACGCCGCCAGCCTAGGCGCTTTTGGGGCGGCATTGAAGCGCGCAAACCGCCACGCGGCGGGTTCGTCGTTTGGCCGCAAGAAACGGAGCGTCGCCGGGGCGGCGGCGTGGCAGGGGTCCCGGCATGACAGAGATGATCGACACCGCCGTCGCGGCGCGCATCGGCGCGCTGGACTGGCACGCCATCGGCGCCGCACTCGATCGGGAAGGTTGGGCGGTCTTGCCTGGGCTGCTCTCGATCGCCGAATGTGACGAAACATCGGCGTTATACGGTCAGGAAGCGCTGTTCCGCAGCCATGTCCAGATGGCGCGGCACGGGTTCGGGCGCGGCGAATATCGTTACTTCGCCTATCCGTTGCCGCCGCTGGTCGCGGCGTTGCGCGGGGCGCTTTATGCCCGGTTGGCGCCGGTCGCCAATCGCTGGCACGAGCGGATGGGGCGCGAGGCGGGCTTTCCGACTGATCACGGCGACTATCTGGCGCATTGCCATGCCGCGGGGCAGGCGCGGCCGACGCCGCTGCTGCTGGAATATGGGCCGGGCGACTACAACTGCCTGCACCGTGACCTGTATGGGGCCGAGGTATTTCCGTTGCAGGTCGCAGTCTTGCTGTCGGCGCCGGGGACGGATTTTGACGGCGGCGAGTTTGTGCTGACCGAGCAGCGGCCGCGGATGCAGTCGCGCGCGGCGGTGGTGCCGCTGGGCCAGGGCGATGCGGTGATATTCGCGGTGAATGAGCGGCCGGTGGCGGGCAGCCGCGGCGATTACCGGGTGGCGATGCGCCATGGGGTGAGCGAGGTCCGGTCGGGGCGGCGCCACACGCTGGGGGTGATTTTTCACGACGCCGCCTAATCCCGCCTGCCGGGTGGACATGGCGGCTGCGGCGGTTAAGCCGGTGCTTTCCCGGCGGTATTAGCGAGGACGGCAGCGATGGACTTTTCCCGGCTTCAGGCGAGCAGCAAGATCGGCGACGACTGGGTCTATCCGCAGCCGCCGTGCCTGAATTTCGGCTGGCTGGAGGTCGACCTGGACCCCGCGCACCGCATTTACTGGGAGGAATATGGCAACCCGGCGGGCGAACCGGTGATGTTCCTGCACGGCGGACCCGGGGGCGCCTGCGCCCCGGCGATGGCGCGCTTTTTCGATCCGAAGCGATACCGCGTCATCCTGTTCGATCAACGCGGGTGCGGCAAGAGCGAGCCCAATGTCGCGTCGGCCGGCCCGGCGGTCGCGTTAGCCAAGAACACCACCGCCGACCTGATCGGCGACATCGAGAAATTGCGCGATCATCTGGCGATCACGGGCGCGATGCATGTGTTCGGCGGCAGTTGGGGCAGCACATTGGCGATGGCCTATGCGATCGCCCACCCCGCGCATTGCGCCAGCCTGATCCTGCGCGGGATCTTTCTGGGGGCGGCGGAGGATCTGGACTATCTGTACCAGGGCAATGCCGCGACGTGGGAGGTCGATCGCTATGCGCTGACCGCGCCAGGGGCGTACATCAAATATCCCGATGAGTGGGCGGCGCTGCTGACCGTCCTGACCCCGGGCGAACGCGGCGACGTGATGGCGTCGTACAAGGCGATTTTCGACATGGTGCCGACCACCGCGGCGGAAACCGAGCGGCAATTGGCGGCGGCGGTGACCTGGTCGCTGTGGGAGGGGGTGATTTCCAACATGATCCCCGAAACCGCCGACACCGGCAAATTCGGCGAGGCCGATTTTGCGCTGTGTTTTGCCCAGATCGAGGCGCATTATTTCGCCAACCAGCTGTTCATTCCGGCGGGGCATTTCTTTGAGCATATCGCCACGCTCGCGACGATCCCGGTGCATATCGTCCACGGCCGCTTTGACGAGGTGTGCCCGTTGACGCAGGCATCACGGCTGGTCGCAGCACTGCGCGCCGCGGGTTCGGAGCCGGCGGCCTATGTGGTCACCAATGCCGGGCATAGCGCGATGGAACGCGAAAATGCGCTGGCCCTGACCGCGGTGATGGATGGGCTGGCGGCGACGGCGACTTAAGGCCGGTCGAGGCGGCGCAAAGCGCCCGAAACCTTATGCCCGCGAGGGCGGCATGGCGTCCTCATCGGCATTGAGCTGCTCGACCTGATCGCGCCACCTTTGCTTGGCGCGCGAGCGGTCACGCTCGTACCGGCGCCGCGCGCTATTGTGCCGCAGGTAGGCGATACCGACGATGGCTGCCAATATCATCAAGGCGATGATGCCATAAGCAATGATGATCCTGGGTTCGATAGTCTTCACTCCGCGAGACGGCTTTGCCTCATGCCATCATTACCCCGCACGGCGGCGATGGTTGCGTCGCGTGAACCCCGCCGCGCCTCGGTTCGCCGTGTTTGAGTGGTTGTAGAAATAACCATATAGGTTATTTATCTTGACATCGTCACGCTGATATGGCACAAGTATCTCATCATGAAGAATTGCGAGTCGGGTCGGCATCCTTTCCATTTTTGGGGAAGGGTGAACCGGCCCGACCGGCGTTTGGACGAGGCGATATGGACGAGCGGAACCTGATGAACGAAGCGGGCGAGGGGGGTGGCGGCGACGATGTCGGCGGGCGCCGTGAGCCGCAATTCAAGACGATTACCGATCATCAAATCGAGGTCTTTCTGGCGACGCTGGCCGATAGCTGCAATGTGCGCCGGGCCGCGGCGGTGGCTGGTTTTGCCTATTCGGCGGCGTACCAACGGCGGCGGCGCGACCCCGATTTTGCCGAGGCGTGGCAGGCGGCGCTGGACAGCGGCTATGCCCGGCTGGAAATGGCACTGGTCGAGCGGGCGATCCTGACGATCGAGACCGTCCGCGACGGTGATGGCAATGGCGATAGCGATGCCGATGCCGTGGTTGTCCCGGTGGTGGGGGCGATGACGGTGGCGCAAGCGATCGACCTGATGGGCAAGCATCGCGCCAGCATTGAAGGCGGGCGGGCCAAGCGCGTTCGCCCGAACAGCCGCAAGCGGCCCACGGCGGACGAAACCGACGCCGAAATATTGCGGCGGATCGATATTATCGAGCGGCAGCGCGCCGGTGAGGGACAGGATGCGCCATGACCGCGCGGTGGATCGACCGGCTGGCGTCGGACGATGGCGAATCGATTCTGGACCGGTTGCTGGCGCTATCGCTCGCCGAACGGGTGCGCCTGCTCCGCGAAATCCCGCGCAAATATGTGCATGAGCTGGAGGAACGCTGGTATCAATGGGCGCATCACGGGCAGTGCGCGCCGCCCGGCGACTGGCCGGTGTGGCTGATCCGCGCCGGACGCGGTTTCGGCAAGACGCGCGCCGGGGCCGAATGGATCAGCGACATGGCGCGGCGCATGCCGGGCGCCCGCATCGCGTTGGTCGCCGCGAACGAGAAGGACGGAATGCGCGTGATGATCGAAGGGCCGAGCGGCCTGATCGCGGTCGCGCGCGCCGACGAAAAACCGAAATGGCGCCAGCAGCTGCGCGAGCTGTATTTCGACAGCGGCGCGGTGGCGACGCTGTTTTCGGCCGGGGCGCCCGAGAATCTGCGCGGCCCGGAACATCATGTCGCGTGGTGCGACGAACTGGCGAAATGGCCGCAGGGCGGCGCCGCGGCGTGGGACAATCTGATGCTCGGCATGCGGCTGGGCGACATGCCGCGTGTGCTGGTGACGACAACGCCGCGCCCGGTGCCGCTGATGGCGACGGTCGCGGCGGTGCCGGGATGCATCACGACATTGGGGCGGACGGCCGAGAATCCTCACCTGCCGCGGAGTTTCGTGACCCATATGGTCGCGCAATACGGCGGCACCCGGCTGGGGCGGCAGGAACTGGACGGCGAATTGCTGGAGGATGTCGAAGGCGCGCTGTGGACGCGCGCGCTGGTCGACCGGTGCAGGGTCGATACGGCAAGCATCGGCAAGCCGGTGCGGGTGGTGATCGGGGTCGATCCGCCCGCGACGTCGCATGGCGATGCATGCGGGATCGTCGTCGCGGCGTTGCTGCGCGACGGGCGGCTGGCGGTGGTCGAGGATGCGAGCGTCGAGCGCGCACCGCCGGGACTGTGGGCGCAGGCCGCGGCCGCGGCGGCGGCGCGCTGGGGCGCCGAGCAGGTGGTCGCGGAGAGCAATATGGGGGGCGAGATGGTCGCGGCGACGCTGGCGCAGGCCGATGCCCGGCTGCCGGCGCGCGCGGTGCACGCCAGCGTCGGCAAGGCGCGGCGCGCGGAGCCGGTGGCGCTGGCATATGAGCGCGGGCAGGTGGTCCATGCGGGGGCGTTCGCCGACCTGGAGGATCAGCTGTGCGGGTTACAGATTGGCGGGGGTTATGCGGGGCCGGGG
>NZ_SCOT01000028.1 GCF_005502465.1 Sphingopyxis sp. L1A2A | reverse complement strand
GGGCTGGTGTGGCTGGCCGGCGAGGCGGCTGGGGTGGGACTGTTCCGCCAGCTCGGGCTGGTGCTCATGCTGCAGGGCGCGGTCGGCGCGGCGCTGGGCGAGAAGCTGGTGCGCGGATTGCTGTTCCCGCTGGGCTATGCGCTGCTGCTGGTGCCGTTTGGCGAGGAGCTGGTGCCGCTGCTCCAGACCTTTACCGCGCATATCAGCGTCGTCCTGCTCCATTTGTCGGGCATCGACGCCGAGATGGAGGGGGTGTTTATCACCACGCCCGCGGGCTTCTTCGAGGTTGCCGAGGAATGTTCGGGGATCAATTTCCTGATCGCGATGCTCGCTTATGCGGTGTTCGCGGCGCATCTGTGTTTCAAGAGCTGGACGCGGCGGATCGTCTTTGTCTTGGCTGCCTTGGCCACCACGATCTTTGCCAATGCGCTGCGCGCCTATGGCACGATGGTTGCCGCCGAAATCTGGGGGATCGAGGCGGCGGGCGGCATCGATCATATCTTCTATGGCTGGATCTTCTTCGGGCTGGTGATTGCGATCGTGATGCTGGTGGCGTGGCGCTGGTTCGATCGGCCCGCGAACGATGTTGCGGTCGATGTGAGCGGGCTGGATGGCCCGCCGCGTTTTGTTGGTCCGGCCAAGACGGTGTTGGCTGCGGCGCTGGCGATCCCGTTGATCTTTGCGGGCTGGGCATGGCTGGTCGGCGGGCGCAGCGCGCCGTTGCCCGAGACGATGGCAGTCGAGGCGCCGCGCGGATGGAGCGAAGCGCGCGCCGGCGGCATGGCGTGGACGCCGCGCTTTGATGGCGCCGACCAGCGGCTGCTGCGGCACTTTGTCGATGCCACGGGGCGCCGGGTGACCGTCGCGATCGGCGGCTATGAACGTCAGGCCGAAGGGCGCGAAGTTGTCGCGTTCGGGCAGGGGGCGGTCGATCCCGACAGCCAATGGGCGTGGAGCGCGTCGCTGCCCGCGGTCGAGGGCACGAGGACCGAACGCCTGTTTCATCCCGGCCCGGTGCTGCGTGATGCGGCGACCTGGTATGTCGTCGATGGCGCGGTAACCGGCGATCCGCGCCGGGCGAAGCTCGCGGGGCTCAAGGCGCGACTGCTTGGCGGCGATCCGCGCGCGCTGTCGCTGATCGTGTCGAGCGAGGCGCGGCAGGGCGGGCGCGATGCGGTGGAGGATTTCGTTTCCGCGTCGGGCGGAGCCAAGGCAATGGCTGACCGCGCGCTGAAACTACGATAGGGACCGGCCCATGTGTGGGATCGCGGGCATCTATCATCTGGAGACGGCAAAGCCCGTCGACCCGGCGCGGCTGCGCGCGATGCTGTCACCGATGCAGCACCGCGGTCCCGACGGATCGGGCGAGTGGACCGCGGCGGGGGTCGGCCTCGGCCATTTGCGCCTGTCGATCATCGACATTGAGGGCAGCCCGCAGCCGATGGCGAGCGATGACGAGGCGGTGACGCTCACCTACAATGGCGAAATCTATAATTTCCGCGAGTTGCGGAGCGAGCTGGAGGATCGCGGGCATCGCTTCCGGACCAGTGGTGATACCGAGGTCATCATCGCGGCGTGGCGGCAATGGGGGCCGGATTGCCTGTCGCGGCTGAACGGGATGTTCGCCTTTGCGATCCACGATCATCAGCGCGGTTGTCTGTTTCTGGCGCGCGACCGCTTGGGGGTGAAGCCGCTGCATTATGCGCGGCTGTCGGACGGGTCGGTGGCGTTTGCCTCGGAACTGAAGGGGCTGCTGCGCAACCCGTTGCTGCGGCAGGAAGCGAACCTGACCGCAATCGAGGATTTCCTCGCCTTTGGTTATGTCCCTGACGACAATTGCATCGTCGCGGGGGTCGAGAAGCTGGCCGCGGGGCATTACCTGTTGCTCGAACGCGGCAAGCCGGTGCCGGCGCCGACGCGCTGGTGGGCGCCCGATTTTTCCAAACGCATCCGCGCAAGCGAGGCCGAGGCGGCCGAGCATCTCGTCCATCTGATGCGCGCCGCGGTCACCGACCGCATGGTCGCCGACGTGCCGCTCGGCGCCTTCCTGTCGGGCGGGGTCGACAGCAGCGCGGTGGTCGCGCTGATGGCGGAGGCGAGCGCCAAGGCGGTCAAGACCTGCACGATCGGCTTCGATCAGGCGGCGCTTGACGAGACCGCTTATGCCCAGCAAATCGCCGAGCGTTTCGCGACCGATCACCGCACCCGCACCGTGTCGTCGGGCGACTTCGGGTTGGTCGACACGATCGCCGACCATTTCGACGAGCCCTTTGCCGACGCCAGTGCGCTGCCGACGTATCGCGTCTGCGAACTGGCGCGCGAAGAGGTGACGGTGGCGCTGTCGGGCGATGGCGCTGACGAGGCATTCGCGGGATACCGGCGGCTGGTGTTCCAGCATCAGGAGGAACGGCTGCGCGGGCTGATCCCCGGTTTCATGCGCCGCGGGGTGCTGGGGCCGCTGGCGAAGGTGTGGCCGCAAATGGACTGGGCGCCGCGCCCGCTGCGCGCCCGCGCGACGCTGGCCAGCCTGTCGAAGAGCGGGGCGGAGGGCTATGCCGAGGCGGTCGGGGTGACGGGCGTCGGGCAACGCGCGCGGCTGTTCAACGACGCGGCGCACCATGCGCTGGGCGATCATGTCGCCGAGGCGCGCTATTGGAAAGCGATGGCCGACGCCCCGGCGCGCGAGCCGCTCGACCGCGCCCAATATGCCGATCTGATGATCTGGCTGCCCGGCGACATCCTGACCAAGACCGACCGGATGAGCATGGCGGTGAGCCTGGAGGCGCGCGAGCCTTTGCTCGACTATCGCCTGATCGAATTTGCCGCGAGCCTGCCCGCGGCGATGCGCGTCAAGCGCGGGACGGGCAAGGCGATCCTGAAGCAGGCGATGGAACGCTATCTGCCGCACGACATCCTGTATCGGCAGAAGATGGGATTTGTGACGCCGGTGTCGCACTGGTTCCGCGGGGCTTTGGTAGAGCAGGCGAAGGGGCTGGCGACGTCGTCGACGCTGGCGCGATCGGGCTGGTTCGACATGGCGGAAATCGAACGCATCGTTGCCGTACACCAGTCGGGGCGGCGCGACCATGGGCGGTTGATCTGGCAGTTTTTCATGCTGGAGAAGTCGCTGGCGAAATTGTTCGGGATTTGAGGATTTTGTCCCTTCCCCTTGATGGGGGAGGCAGCGAGACTTGCGAACTTGTTCGCTAGTCGCAGCGGTAGGGGTGCGCTCGCGGCTTTGGATGACCGTTCAAGGACGCGCCGTCACCCCCATCCAACTTCGCCTAATCGCTGCGCGATAGGGCTGCGTATCCTTCCCCCATCAAGGGGGAAGGGGTGAGTCAAATCGCCACCCCATTTTAACGCTTCCCTGCTAACCTCCACCCGATGACGGTGCACCCCGCCTTTCCTGCCAACGCCGCCCCCGCCGATCCGCTGACGGTTCGTGTCGTCGATCCGCTGGCGCTGTCGGACGAGCTGGCGGCGGCGTGGGACCGGCTGGCGGCGGAGGCGAGCGAACCCAATCCGTTCGCCGAACGCTGGTGTCTGCAATCGGCGCTGCATCTGCTCGACCCCGAGCGCAATGCGCGGCTGGTGATGGTGCGCGATGGCAGCGACGGGCCGGTGATCGGGATCATGCCGATCGCTGCCGCGGCGCGTTATGGCCGCCTGCCGCTGCGCCATGTCAGCGGTTGGGCGCATCCGAATCATTTTCACGGCGCCCCGCTGGTCCGCGCGGGGTTTGAAAGCCTGTTCTGGTCGATCCTGCTCGGCTGGTGCGACGCGGCGCCGTGGGCGCGCACGTTGCTGCATGTGCCGCGCCTGACCGAAGATGGCCCGTTGCACCGTGCGCTGATCGATGTCGCGCGGGTGCGCGGCGGTGAGGTGGAGGTCGTCCACCGCGAGGAGCGCGCGCTGCTCGACAGTCAGCTGTCTCCCGAAGATTATTGGGACGCCGCGGTGCGCGCCAAAAAGCGCAAGGAATTGCGGCGGCAGGCGAACCGCCTGGCCGAACAGGGCGCGGTGGGCTTTCGCTGCTGGCAGGCGGGCGAAGCGATCGATCCGTGGATCGACGCCTTCCTCGACCTGGAAGCGCGCGGGTGGAAAGGGCGCGCCGGCTCTGCGCTCGCCAGCCATAGCGACACGCAAGCGTGGTTCCGCGCGATCGTGGCGGGCGCCGCCGACGCGGGCCGGCTCGATATGCGCGCGCTCGACCTGAGCGACCGGCCGCTGGCGATGCTGATCAACTTCCTGGCGCCGCCGGGGGGCTTTTCGTTCAAGACCGCGTTCGACGAGGATTATGCCCGCTTTTCGCCCGGGGTGCTGCTGCAACAGGCGAACCTCGACCTGCTCCGCGATCCCGTGATCGCGTGGGTCGACAGCTGCGCCGCGCCCGACCATCCGATGATCGACAGCGTCTGGCGCGAGCGCCGCGCGCTGGTCTGGGTCAACGCCGCTTTGTCAGCCCCCGCCGACCGGCTGCGGTTCGCGATGCTGACCCGCGCCGAGCGTTTCTGGCGGCGCCGCAAGGGTGCCCCCGCGACCGAAAATGCGATAGAAAGCCCGACATGACCGCGCCCCAGCCGATCGCCGCGCCCGTCTTTCCGCCCGCCACGCTGGCGGCGATGGCGGCGCTGTATCCGCAGCAGGCGGGGCTGCTCCATCATCATCTGCCCGACCATCCGTTGCTGTCGCTCGAAGCGCTGGCAGAGCTTGGCGAAGGCCTGCCGGCGAGCGAGGTCGAATATAATCCGGGCGATGTTCCGATCGGTATCCGCCCCGAAGATATTCCCTCGAACGGCCTGTCGATCGGCGAAACGATCCGCACCATCGACAGCAATGGCAGCTGGGCGGTGCTCAAGAATATCGAGAATGTTCCGGCCTATCGCGCGCTGCTGATGGACCTGCTCGGCGAACTCGAACCGGTGGTGAACCCGCGCACCGGCGCGATGCTGACCCCGCAGGGGTTCATCTTCATCTCGTCTCCGGGGTCGATCACGCCGTTTCACTTCGATCCCGAGCATAATATCCTGCTGCAATTGCGCGGCACCAAGGTGATGAACGTGTGGCCGTCGGGCGACGAACGCTTTGCCCACCGCCGCGAGCATGAGCGATATCACACCGGTGGTCATCGCAACCTGCCGTGGGAAGAGGATTATCAGGGCGGTGCGCAGCAGGTGCCGCTTGGCCCTGGCGACGCAGTGCTGATGCCGGTGATGGCGCCGCATTTCGTCGCCAATGGCGATGCGCCGTCGATCTCGCTGTCGATCACGTGGCGCAGCGAATGGAGTTACCGTGAGTCGGAAGCGCATGCGGCCAACGCGGCGCTGCGCCGCATCGGGCTGAACCCCGCAATGCCGCCGCGCTGGCCGAGCTATGCCTGGGCGAAGACGGTGGCATGGCGGATCGCGCGGCGGCTCAGACTTGTGTCCTGACCGGTCGATGTCGTCACCCCGGACATGATCCAGGGGCCACCCGTCCTCGATGAAAAGATGGATGCCGGATCCAGTTCGGGATGACGAAACTCATGGGTATGACAGATTGCTTTCAATTGCCGCAAATTGGCGTTATGGGCGCGCATCCTTGAATATCGAGCCCATAGAGGACTGATGGCGAAAGAAGAACTTCTGGAAATGCGCGGCCAAGTGGTCGAACTGCTGCCCAACGCGATGTTTCGCGTCAAACTGGAAAATGACCACGAGATTCTGGGCCATACGGCCGGGAAGATGCGCAAGAACCGCATCCGCGTGCTCGTTGGCGACGAAGTGCTCGTCGAACTCACCCCTTATGACCTGACCAAGGGTCGGATCACCTATCGCTTCAAGTGAACAGCGCGGCGAACATTCCCGCGCCAAATCCGGCTCTCGTACTGGCTTCGACTTCGCCGCGCCGGCATGAATTGCTGGCGCGGATCGGCGTCGCGCCGACGCGTATTGCGTCCCCCGACATCGACGAGACGCCGCGGAAGGCCGAATTGCCGCGCGACTATGTCGCACGGCTCGCCCGGGCCAAGGCGCTGGCGGTTGATCGCGCGCCGCATGAAGTGGTGCTGGCCGGCGACACGACCGTGGCGATCGGGCGCCGCATCCTGGAAAAGCCCGTCGACGAAGCCGATCTGCGCCGCATGTTGGCGCTGTTGTCGGGGCGGCGGCACCATGTCTATTCGGGGCTGTGCGTCGTCGGCATCGACGGCAAGCCGCGGGTGCGCGTTGCTGATACCGTCGTTGCGTTCAAGGTGCTGAGCGCCGCCGAGGTCGACTGGTATGTCGAATCGGGCGAAGGCATGGGCAAGGCCGGCGGTTATGCGATCCAGGGGCGCGCCGAATCTTTTGTCCGCTTCCTGTCGGGCAGCCATTCCAATGTCGTCGGCCTGCCGCTGTTTGAAACGCGAACGCTGCTGACCAGTGCGGGCATCGCGCTTGGCTGAGTGGCTGTACGAAGCCGGGATCGGCGAGGCGCGCGCGGCGCTGGTCGATGGCGAGGAAATCCTTGAGGCGCGGATCGAACGCGACGGCGCCGGGCCGCGTGTCGGTGCAATCGTTGCAGCGCGGCTGCTCGAGACCGGTAAACCGCCGATGGTGGCACTCGACTGGCCCGGCGCGCCGCTGGCCTCGCTGACCGGATTGCCGCCTGCGACGTCGATCGGTGCGGCGCTGACGGTCGAGGTCACCCGCATGAGCCTGCGCGAGCGCGGCCGCGACAAGCCGGCGCGGGCACGGCTGGCCGAGGCGGGCGCAGCGGTCGGTGACGGTCCTGATCTGCGCACCCGCATTGCCGCGAGCGGCCTGCCGGTAACCGACCTGCGCCCGACCGACCCCGATCGGCTCGAACAGGCGGGCTGGTCCGAACTGATCGACCATGTCCGCACCGGCCATTGGCCGTTCGCGGGCGGCGCGCTGTGGGTCGATGCGACCCCGGCAATGGTGCTGATCGACATCGATGGCGACGGCGACGCGCTGACGCTGGCCAAGGCGGGCGCGCGCGCGGCGGCGGGTGTCATCCGCTGCTGCGACATCGGCGGGTCGATCGGCATCGATTTTCCTTCACTGCCCGATCGCGCCGGGCGCCACGCGATCGACGCCGCGGTCGATGCGGCGCTGCCGCAACCCTATGAACGCACCGCGGTCAACGGGTTCGGGCTGATGCAGATTATCCGCCGCCGCGATCGCCCGTCGCTGATCGAACAGGTCGTGCTCGACCCCGTCCCGACCGACGCGGCGCTGTTGCTGCGCCAGGCCGAGCGGTCGGTTGGGACAGGGGTTTTGACCCTGACCGCACGCCCCGCGGTGATCGACCATATTACGGCGGATCCGACGTGGATCGCCGCCCTGCAAAATCGCACCGGCCGTCCGGTTCAGCTGACCCCCGACGCCGCCAGCAAAGGAATTGGGCATGCCCAGTAGATCGCCGCGCTGTCCCCTCTGCGGCAAGCCGCGCGAGGCGGAATTCAAACCCTTTTGCAGCCGCGGCTGCCGCGACCGCGACCTGCTGAAGTGGTTCGGCGAAGGCTATCGCGTGCCCGCCGCACAGGCGCCCGACGGCACCGCCGACGATGACCGTTTCGACGACGGCTGAGCCCGGAAAACAGGCACCACAAAGCCACTGGACAGGATGGAAAGCCGTGCCTATAGCCGCCGCTCGCCAGCGCGGCCATCGGGTCGCAGCGGCCCAGCCCGGGTAGCTCAGTTGGTAGAGCATGCGACTGAAAATCGCAGTGTCGGCGGTTCGAACCCGTCCCCGGGCACCATTTTCCTGATAGGCATCGGCAGGGTTGGTCGCGCCCGTGGTGCGGCGTGGCGGGGAGGAAAGCCGTGGGTCGCATCATCCTGTTCAACAAACCTTATGGCGTCCTGTCGCAGTTCACCGATCGCAGCCAGCCCGAGGCGCGCGCAACGCTGTCGGACTATATCAATGTGCCGCAGGTTTATCCCGCCGGGCGGCTCGACCGTGACAGCGAAGGCTTGCTGATCCTGACCGACGACGGCGCGTTGCAAGCGCGCATCGCGTCGCCGCGGCACAAGACGTCCAAGACCTATCTGGTGCAGGTCGAGGGCGAACCCGACGCTGCGAGTCTCGACCGGTTGCGGACCGGGGTCGACCTGAACGATGGCCCGACCCGGCCCGCACAGGCCCGCTGCATTGCGCCGCCGCCGCTGTGGCCGCGCGATCCGCCGGTGCGATACCGCAAGAGCGTCGCCGACAGCTGGCTGGAGATCATCATCACCGAAGGGCGCAATCGCCAGGTGCGCCGGATGACCGCCGCGGTCGGCTATCCGACGCTACGGCTTGTGCGGTTGCGGATCGGCGCCTGGGAGCTCGGCGACCTTGCGCCCGGTGCCTGGCGCGCGGTGGAGTAGGGCCCGCGCGCCGCGGTTAGAGTCGCCGTGCTCGCATTTTGCTGCAGTGCAAACTGTTGCTTTTCGGTCACAAATCGCGAGAAAATCGGACCGGTACACTGCCGCCGCGTTGACGCGGCGGTCGGTGATATTACAGCGGGCCGTTCCGGTGGGGCATCTCCCGCTTTGGCGAAAGGCCGCGCTTTCACCGGTTTGGAGAGAGATACATCATGACTTTGCGCAACCTTTTGCTGGGCGCCACGATGCTGTGCGCCAGCGCCGCCCCCGTCGTCGCTTTTGCCCAGGACGCTGCCCCCGCCGACGATAGCGCGGTTGCCGTCGACGATACCGATTATGGCAATGACATCATCGTGACCGCGTCGAAGCGGTCGCAAACGTTGCAGGATACCCCGGTTGCGGTGTCGGTGACGTCGGCGGCGCAGCTGGAGGAATCGCAGATCCGCGACCTCATTGACCTGCAGACCGCGGTGCCCAGCCTGCGCGTGTCGCAGCTGCAGTCGAGCGCCAACACCAACTTCATCATCCGCGGTTTCGGCAATGGCGCCAATAACGCGGGGATCGAACCGTCGGTCGGCGTGTTCATCGACGGCGTTTATCGTTCGCGTTCGGCCGCCCAGATCGGCGACCTTCCCAATGTCGAGCGTATCGAAGTGCTGCGCGGCCCGCAGTCGACTTTGTTCGGCAAGAACGCATCGGCGGGCGTCATCAGCATCGTCACGCAAAAGCCGCAATATGACTTCGGTGGCTCGGTCGAGGCGACCTATGGCAATTTCAACGCGATCACCGTCAAGGGTGACGTCACCGGCCCGATCAGCGAAACCGTCGCCTTCTCGCTCGGCGGCAGCTTCAACCGCCGCGACGGCTATGCCCAGGATCTGAAGCTCGACACCGACGTCAACGATCGCAACCGTTGGGGCGTGCGCGGCCAATTGCTGTTCGAACCGACCGACGCCCTGTCGATCCGCCTGATCGGCGATTATGACAAGATCGACGAAAATTGCTGCATCGCCGGCAACGTCATCGCCGGTCCGACGATCGCGATCACCAATGCCTTGGCGGGCGGTCCCAGCGTCGACGCCAACAACCCCTTCTCATTCAATGTGTACAATAATTTCCTGTCGTCGAACGAGATCGAAAATTACGGCGGTTCGGCGCAGATCGATTATGATCTGGGCACGATGGCGCTGACGTCGATCACCGCGTACCGCGAGGTCAAGGCGCTGACCAACCAGGATTCGGACTTCACCGGCGCCGACCTGATCGGCGAGAACAGCCAGGATCTGGGGATCGACACCTTCACCCAGGAACTGCGCCTGACGTCGGACTTTGACGGCCCGATCAACTTCCTGCTCGGCGGTTATTATTTCAACGAAAAGATCGCCCAGAAAAACGACATCCGTTTCGGTACCCAGTTCCGCCCCTATGGCGACCAGCTGATCCGGGCGGCGAGCGGCAATGCGCTGAACGTCGCGATGCTGGAGGCGACGTTCGGGACGCTCGAAGGCGCACCGACTCGTTACACCAACACCTTCTTCCGCGCCGGCAATGGCCTCGACGAAGCCTATCGTCTGAAGGACGAGGCCTTCTCGGTCTTTGGCACGCTCGATTTCGAGGTCAGCGACCGGCTGACGCTGACGCTCGGCGGTAACTATACCAAGGATCGCAAGGACTTCTCGACCAATGTGATCAGCACTGATGTGTTCTCGGGCATTAATCTCGATGCGCCGCAATATGCACCGTTCCGCAACCAGTTGCTGCTGGGCGGCGCGTTGCAGCAGGCGGGGGTCAATCCGAACAATCCGGCCGCTGTCGCCGCTTTCGCAACCAACCCCGCGACCGCGCCGATCTTCCAGCAGTTCCTGGCCTTTGCCGCCGCCAACCAGAACAACCCGGCGGCGAACCCGCTCAATGGTCTGAAGGCGTTCCAGTTTCTGCCGCCGTTCCTGAACGTTCCGAATTCGGTCGAGGACGGCAAGACCAACGACGGTGATTTTTCATACAGCGTCCGCGCCGCCTATGAGCTGACCGACACGGTCAACGTCTATGCGACCTATGCGACGGGCTTTAAGGCGAGCTCGGTTAATCTGTCGCGCGACAGCCGCCCGCTGGCGTCGGACCTGCCCGCGATCACCGCTGCGGGCCTCCGCACCCCCAACCTTGCCGCGGGTTCGCGCTTTGCGGCTCCCGAAGAATCGACCGTTTACGAGTTCGGTCTGAAGGGCCAGTGGGACGTCGCGGCGGTCAACATCGCGGTGTTCAAACAGTCGATCAAGGGCTTCCAGTCGAACGTCTTTACCGGCACCGGCTTCGCGCTGGCCAACGCCGGCAAGCAATCGACCTTTGGCATCGAGTTCGACGGTTCGGTGCGGCCGGTCGACGGGCTCAACCTGACGCTGGCGGCGACCTATCTCGACGCCAAATATGACAGCTTCGTCAACTCGGCCTTCGGCGACATCTCGGGCACCACGCCCGCGGGTATCCCCGCGCTGTCGATGTCGATGGGCGCCACCTACACGCATGAATTTGCGGGCGGGACCAAGGCGATCGCGCACGTCGACTATGCGTATGAAAGCCCGGTCCAGATCGTCGAGGGCCTGAGCGGCTTCCCGGCGGGCGTCGTCGAGGGTCTGCAGCGCGAGGTCAACTCGCTCAACGCATCGTTCACGATCCGGCTGACCAACGGACTGGACGTCGGCGTGTGGGGCCGCAACCTGACCGATGCGCAATATCTGACGACGATCTTCCCGGCGGTGGCGCAGGCGGGCAGCGTGTCGGGCTATCCCAGCCAGCCGCGCACCTATGGCGGCACCGTTCGCTTCAAATTCTGATCGCGGTAGGCCGGGGCCGCAAACGCCCCGGCCACCGGATCAGCGGACAAAAGAAACCCCGGCCTCTCGATTGAGAGGCCGGGGCTTTTTGTTGGCGTTGCCAAGCTCGCGTTTAGAACTTCACGCCCGCCGCGATGCCGTAGCGGCGCGGTTCGAGGGTGAAGATGTTCGTATAATTGCCCGACGACTGGTCGGTGACGTACAGGCCGGTGACGCTGTTGGCATCAAAGATGTTCTGAACGAAAGCGCGGACGTACCATTTGTCGTCGGTGCCGTTCAGCTGCATCTGGGCGTTCACCTGGGCATAGCCTTTGATCTTGTTGACGTTGCCGTTGAAGATGCTGCCCGAGCTGTCACCGGTGTAGGCCAGATCGAAGCGCGGGACGAGCGTCATGCCGCCATCGCCGAGGCGCGCGGTATATTGCACGCCGGAGCTGAACTTGTAGTTCGGTGCCTGCGGCAACTGGTTGCCCTTGATGTTGACCGGGATACCGGCCGAGAACACCTCGACCCCGCCGAATGCCGGACCGACGCTCGCGGCCGCGGCCTGGAGGATGCCGCAGATGCTGAACGCCCCGGTCGAGGCGATCCCGCCATCGGCTGGGAAGGTGGTCGTGTTCTGCAGGCCCGCACCGCCGCGCACGCCATTGGCGGCAAAGGCGCCGCCGTTGATGAGCGCGTTGATCTGGTTCACATAGCCGTTGACCCCGGCCACGCTGCCCGATGTCGAGGCCACCGCGCAGTTGGCCGCATTGGTGATGTCCTTGATGATGACAGCATCGGCGCGGCCGCCACCAAAGTCGCGCGGGTTGCTGAAGAAGCTGTCACCCGTCACCTTGGTCTTCAGGTAACTGAAGCCCAGGTTGATCACCCAGTCGGGATCGGGCCGCACCAGCGCTTCGGCCTCGAAGCCATAGATGTTGGCGTTCACATTGTCGTTGACCGAGGTACGCGCGACGATGCGGCTGAGCTGGAGATCCTTATATTTATAATAGAAGGCGGTCAGGTTCAGCTGAAGCTCGCCGTTGCCGAAGGTGTTCTTCGACCCGATTTCGAACGAATCGACCTGTTCGGGCTTGAAGGATTCGGGAACCGCAAAAATCGGTTGCAGCGGCGGGTTGATACCGCCCGATTTATAGCCGCGCGAATAGGACGCATAGATCAGATTGTCGTCGGTGACCTTGAAATCGATCACCGCGCGGCCGGTCAGCTTGTTGAACGACACGCTGCGTGACTGGAACAGCTGGTTGCCTGCCGTGCCAGGATCGGCGTCGAACGATCCGACGAACGGCGAATCGAATGCGCTTCCGGTCTGGCCGTGCGGGACCAGGAAGCTGGCGAGAGTCGAGCGCGCCAGCACACTTTTCTTGTCATTGTTGTACCGCAGGCCCGCTGTGATTTTGACCCGGTCGCTCAGCTCGACATAGGCTTCGCCGAAAATGCCATAGGATTTGATGTCGAGTTGGTCGGTGTTGTTGCGGAAGAATGGCGTGCCAAGGAACGACGGCGGCAAGCCATTGCTGAACGAGGTGAACGCGCCAAGGACGCCGGTGAGATAGTCGATCGGAAAGGCGTTCACATAGTAGCTGTTTTCGGTCAGCTCATAGTCGGCATAGATGCCGCCGAGCAGGAAGTTGAACGGGCCGTCGAAATCGCTGGAGATGATGCCTTCGGCCGACCAGCTGCTGTTATACTGGTTTGACCGGTCGAATTGCAGCGACGTCGCATCGCAGATGCGGTTGCCGCCATAACTGCCCAGTCCGCTGTCATCGGCTTGCGAGGTGCAAAGCGGGCCGCCGGGGCCGTTGGGGATAAGCGCGGCCACGACGGGGGCGAAATAGGGAACCAGTGTCGGGCCCAATCCACCGCCGGCAGCCGCCTGCAATGACGCCAAACCGGTGGCATAGAGCGTGCGGTTCGGTACGTTGCTGTTATAGTCCTGCTGGGATTCCAGTTTCACCTTTTGATACTGGCCCGACAGCGACACCGAGACGGGCCCGAAATTATGCTCGATTTCGCCGCGCAGCGTCAGCTCGCTGGTGAAATATTCGGGGGTGAAGGCGGTGTTGACGACCCGCGGATCGCTGGGGATCGTCGAGTTCGCATAGACGTCCGGACCGTAAAGGCTGCCCAGCGCGAAATTGAGTCCGAGCGGGTTTGTCGGGCCAACAACGCCGACCGGAATACCCTGGGTCGCCAGAAACTCGCGCGAGGTCAGCGCGGCGGTAAAGGTTGCGTTGCCGTTGAACGGCGAATTGTCGCGGCGGTTGTTCAAACAGCCAAGGATGCCGGTCGGATCACGCTGGCACAGCTGTTTCTGGATACGGGTGCGATTGTCGCGCTCGTGGAAATAGGAGGCGAGCAGATCGACCGTGGTATCGTCGCTGGGTTCCCAACGCAGCGAGCCGCGGACCGAATAAAGATCGCGGTCGTCGATGCGCGTGTTCAGGAACAGGTTCTTGGTATAGCCGTCGCGGTTGAGGTAGATGCCCGCAACGCGCAGGCCCAGGGTGTCGCCGATGGGAATATTCACCATCGCCTTGCCCTTTATCGAATTATAATTGCCATATTCGGCCTCGGCCGCGGCCTCGAAAACGCCCAGCTTCGGTTTGGCGGTGATGACGTTGACCACGCCCGACGTCGCGTTGCGGCCGAACAAGGTGCCCTGCGGACCGCGCAGCACTTCGACGCGTTCCAGGTCGAAGAATTCGGTTTCAAACAGGCGGGTTGAAAACAGCGGGCTGCCGTTCAGGTGGATCGCGGTCGCGCTGTCGCAGGTCGTGCCGACGCACAGATCGCCGATGCCGCGAATGGTAAAGCTGGCGCTCGTGAAGTTGGTTTTGGTGAAGGTGACGTTGGGCAGCGTCAGCTGCAGATCCGACGGGGTCTTGATCTGCTGCGCCTCCAGCGCTTCGGACGAAAAGGCGCTGACCGCGATCGGCACGTCCTGCAGACGTTCCGACTGGCGCTGCGCCGTGACGACGATTTCGCCGCCGAAAGCATCGCGTTCCACTTCATCCGCCGCGTCCTGCGCCCATGCCGGTGTCGCCACCGCCATCGCCAGGATCGAGGTTCCGATCAGTGCCTTGAACTTCATCTATAGCCTCCCTTTTTCGATCCCGCAGGTGCGGAACCGCCCAAACTTAAATTGTGGTAAGGGGAGGGGATAAGACCAGACATGACAAAGGGCACCGGACCGAAACGGCCGGATGCCCGGGTGTATCCCACTTGCCAGCTGTGCTGGTCATCGTCCTCTCCCACCGGCGTCGGGGAAAACGCCAGCCTCTCCGGATCACGACCCGCTTGAGCGGGTTCTGTAATGCAACTCAAAGGTGCGCTTACTTGACGCAAGCGTCAAGTCACTTGTTCGATCCGGAAAGCGACGCGAAACAGCACAACTTAAAAAAAGCAAAAAGCCAAGTTTCCGCAACGTAAACTTGCGCGCCGGGCAGATTTGTTGTTGTCCAGCCCTTGCTTATCGGGGCATGGGCACCGAAATGTGCGGCAAGAAAGCAACAGTGAAAGCGGGGCGATGAGCGACATCAGCAGTGAAGTGGGGCCGGACGGCAAGGTGATCGTTCCCGACCATGTCGCGGACGCGGTGCGGACGCTGATCGAATGGGCCGGCGACGACCCGGCCCGCGAAGGCTTGCTCGACACGCCGCGGCGGGTGGCGCGGGCGTGGAAGGAATATTGCAGCGGCTATGCCGACGATCCGTCGATCCATCTGTCGCGCACCTTCCAGGAAGTCGGCGGCTATGACGAGCTGGTGCTGCTGAAAGACATTCCGTTCCAGTCGCACTGCGAACATCATATGGCGCCGATCACCGGCAAGGCGTCGATCGCCTATATGCCGCGCGACCGCGTCGTCGGCATTTCCAAGCTGGCGCGCGTGCTCAACGGCTATGCGCGGCGGCTGCAGGTCCAGGAACGGCTGACCGCCGACGTCGCGAAGTGCATCTGGGACAATTTGCAGCCGCATGGCGTCGCGGTGGTCATCGACGCGCAGCATGGCTGCATGACCGGGCGCGGGGTGCGCACGCCGGGGGTCGGCATGGTGACCAGCCGCCTGCTCGGCTGCTTCCTCGACGATCAGCGCAGCCGCAAGGAAGTGCTGAGCCTGATGGGCTATTGACGATGGGCTGGCGGGCGCGGCGGAATCATTCGTTCCGCGCCCGGCTGCGCGCCTTTCAGGAAATGCGCGGCGAGACGCCCGATGCGGGATTTATTGCCGATCTGGAGTTTCTGGAAAATCGCGATCTCGATCTGTCGGTGCGGATTGGCGGCTTGCTGGCGTTCAATGCGCTGGCGATCACGATCGGGACGCATCCGATTTCGGCGAGCCCCGGCGCCCCGCTCAGCCTCGACGCCGCGACGCAGCCATGGCTGACGATCGCCAGCATTGTCGGCATCCTGCCGCTGATCCTTTCCAGTTTCCTGTGTTTGCGCGCGCTGCTGCTGGGCGAAGAGTTCGACAGCGACGGCCTCGACAAGGCCGACGGGCTGCGCCAGCGGTTGTTCGCCGCCTTTACCCATTCGATCGACGCGCAGGCGCGGCTACTGTCGGTCGCGGTGCGGGCGACGATTGCCGGCGGGGCGCTGACGCTGGCGGTGTGGGTATGGATCCTCGCCGAAAAAATGCTTCAGGTCAGCGCCGCCACATCCTGAGTAACTGATATTGCACCGCCTGCAGCCGGGTGAAATTCGCCGGGTCCATCTGGCCACCCTCGATTGCCGCGATTTCGTTGAGGTCGTACATCAGGCCGCGATGTGCAACGTCGGGGATCAGGCTTTGAATGAAGGTGATCGCGACCAGCCGTTCGCCGCGCGTCACCGGCTCGACCTCGTGCAGGGTGTGCGAGGGGTAGACAACCGCGACCCCGGGGGCTTCCTTGAAACGCAGGTCGGCGTTGCCCAACTGCACATGCAGCGCGCCGCCGTCATAGTCGGCGGGATCGTTCAGGAAGACGGTACAGCTGACATCAGTGCGCAACTGGCCGTCGGGCAGCGGAATATAGGCGGCGTCGGGGTGCAGCCCATAGTGCATGCCGGGTGAATAGCGTGTCAGCAGCGGCGGGGCGATCCGGGCCGGAAAGGAAAACGCCATGAAATCGGGGTTCTGGACCATCGCGTCGAGCAACAGCTTTGACGAGCGTTCATAGGCGCCGGCGTCGTGCAATTGCAGGTTGTTCTTTACTGTTGAATGCGGATTGCTGATCCGCCCATCGACGAACTGGCCGCTCGCGGCGATGTCGCGCAGCGTGCGCACCGTTGCGTCGTCGAGAAGCTGGACGATCTTGAACATGGTCTTCCTATCGGCGGTGGACGGGCAGGTCGGCGAGACGTGTATAGCGCTTTGCCAGCGCTTCAACCCATGCGATCGCCTCGGTGATCGCGGGGGCGTGGTCGGCGGCGGCCTGGGCTTGCAACTGGCGGCGCAGATCGGGGCTGTAGCCATGTTCGGGCGCCTTGGAATATTGGCGCATGATCGGCCCCGCGAGCGCCGCGTCGATCCGCGCGGCATCGGCGGCCAGCCCAAAATGCGAGGAGATGGCGGCGAGCGATGGCGCGGGGGCGGCCAGCATCGCTTCAAAGTCGACCCACAGGTGGCGCGGATCGGTCGGCGGCACGGTGCGCTGCGCGGTGGCCATTTCGCACAGCCAGCTCATCGCGATGCGCGTGACCGGGGGCAGTTGCCACAGCGCGACCGGGTAATCGGGAAGCTGCGCCGCCAACCGCGCCATGCGGGCGGGTGCCTGCGCCAGCGTTTCGGCCAGCGACGCCTCGCCCGCCAGGATCGTCTCGATATAGCGGGCAAGGGGGACGTGGAGGAACAGCGCGCGGCCATCGGCGCCGGTCAGATCGTCGGCGATCGCGGTGATGACGCTCGACGCTTTGACCATCGCGCGCTGGCCGGGCGCAAAGCCGCGGCCCAGCCAGCCGACGGTCTGCGCCAGCCGCTGGCGGTACCGGTCGGGTGACCAGACCGACTCCGGCCGATCGACCCGCTCGGCGACCTGCGCCAGCGTGCGCAGCAGCATCGGCTCGCGCAGCGGCAGAATGTCGTCGGTGTCGGCGAGCAGGCGCGACACCAGCGTCGATCCGACATGGCCGATATGAAAGATGAAATGCGGCGCTGCGGCGGCCGGACCAAGATCGGGCACGACGTCCCACGCCAGCCATTCGCGGCCGATGCGGTCGGTCAGCAGCCGCTGATCGAGGAAACTGGCGGCGCGATAGTCGGCCTCGGTCAGCAGCGCAACGAGCAGCCGGTCGTTCGCGAGGTCCGCCATATGCGGCAACAAGCCCGCGTCGGCGGCAAAGCGGGGCTGGAACGGATCGTCGGCCATCTTTGCCGCCATAGGAAAGGCGAGACGGGTTGGCCAGTCTTTGGCGGTATGGGTGATGATTTGGGGGGGGGCGGACTTACACCCTCTTCGTCATTCCCGCGAAAGCGGGAACCCAGCGAGCCGACGGCGCAACTTGGTTCCCGCTTTCGCGGGAATGGCGAAAGGAGAGGCGGAACGGCAAGTTTAGGTCGTTACCCGCCATTCTCGCCATCGGGTTGCCAATACCACCATTCCCCAACGCAAAAGGGCCGCGCTTCCATCAAGAAACGCGGCCCTTTCAAAAGGCGTTCGCCAAAGGAGGCTTAGTCTTCCTTGGCGTCGTCCGCTGCTTCGTCGCTGGCCTCGGCGGCCAGTTCCGACGGCGGCGTCGCGTCGTCATATTCGTCTTCGCTGTCGGGTTCCAGCGCCGTGGCAACCGCCTCGGCCTGTTCTTCCTCGAACATCGCGGCGATGACGTCGATGCCTTGCTTCTGCATCTCGGCTTCATCGGGCGAGCGGGCGACGTTGACGCCGACCGACACGATGACTTCGGGGTGCAGCTTGACCTTGACGTCGACGAGGCCGAGCGACTTGATCGGGCGTTCGAGTTCAACCATCGACTTGCCGAGGCCAGTGACGCCGTCTTCGGCGAGCGCGTCGACGATGTCGCGGACCGAAACCGAACCATACAGCTGGCCGGTGTTCGACGCCTGCCGGATCAGCACGATCTGCTTGCCGTCAATATCCTTGGCGCGGCCTTCGGCTTCGCCACGGCGTTCGGCGTTGTCAGCCTCGATCTTGCCGCGGTTCGCTTCGAACAGCTTGCGGTTGGTGTCGTTCGCGCGCAGTGCCTTGTTGTTGGGCAACAAATAGTTGCGGGCAAAGCCGTTCTTGACGTTGACGACATCGCCGATGCCGCCGAGTTTCTCGATGCGTTCGAGCAGAATGATTTCCATCAGACCAGCCCTCCTTACTTCACAATGTAGGGGAGCAGGCCGATGTGGCGCGAGCGCTTGATCGCTTTCGCCAGCTCACGCTGCTTTTTGGCGGACACCGCGGTAATCCGCGACGGGACGATCTTGCCACGCTCCGACAGGTAACCCTGGAGCAGGCGAACGTCCTTGTAATCGATGACCGGTGCGTCCTTCGCGGTGAAGGGGCAGGTCTTGCGGCGGCGGAAAAAGGGTCGTGCCATGGTCTTTATCCTTATTCTTCGCCGTCGCGGTCACGGCCGCCACGGCCGCCCCGACGTTCCTGCTTGCGCATCATGACCGACGGACCCTTTTCGAGTTCGTCGACTTTGATCGTCATCCAGCGGATGATGTCTTCGCTGATCGCCGCCTGACGCTCGATTTCGGCAATCGCTTCGCCCGACACTTCGGCCGACAACATCACATAATGACCCTTGCGGTTCTTCTGGATCTTGTAGGCGAGCTGCTTCAGGCCCCAGGTTTCGGTCTTGTGGACCTCGCCCTTGAATTCGGTGATGACGTTGGTGACGGTTTCCGCCAGCGCGTCGACCTGAGCCTGGCTCAGGTCCTGACGCGCAATAAAAACATGCTCGTAGAACGGCATGGTGCGCTTCCTTCGATTTGGCCGATCGCTGACCTGCGCCAATCGCAGGCCCCTCCGGCTGTCGTCTTGCTTTGCGAATCGATGCAAAGCAAATGGGGCGACGGCAAAGAGCCTCGCCCCAATGCGGCGGCCTATACAGATTCGTGGACGGAAATCAAGCCGCCGAGGCCAGCTTTTCCAACAGTTCGCGCCCGAATTCGGTGAGCGTATCGTCGCGCGCACCGAGGATGAGGATGCGGTCGCCCGGCTTCGCTTCATCGAGCATGGCCGCGCCGCACGCCGCGCGGGTAGTCAGGTGCAGCGCGTCGGCGCCGCCCGCGACGATGGCGGCGACCAGCGCTTCGCTGCCGATGCTGCGGTCGACGGTGCCGCCGAAATAGACGGGATCGCAGACGAACAGCTTGTCACCGTCGCGCATCCCCGCAGCAAAACTGGCGGCGAGTTCCTGGCCCATCTGGCGCAGCGGGCCATAACCGTGCGGCTGGAAAAACAGCAAGGCGCGGCCCGGCAGCTCGGCGACGGCGGCGAGGGTCGCGGCGACCTTGTCGGGATTATGCGCGAAATCATCGATCACGGTGACGCCGCCGGCCTGACCGAGCACTTCGTAACGGCGGGCGAGGCCGGTGAAATTGGCCAGCGCCGCGACCGCATCGGCGACCGATATGTTGACCGCGCGCGCCGCGGCGATCGCCGCCAGCGCGTTCATCGCATTGTGGCGGCCGGGCATTCGCAACCGCACCTCGTGGGTGGCCGCCTGAAAATGAACCTGGAAGCGGCAGCCGTCGGGCAGCGCCGTAAAATCGCTGCCGCGCAGCGCCGCGCCGTCGCCGAACCCGAAGCGCAGATTGTTGTCGGCGTTGCGCAGCGGCGCCGATTCAGGATCGTCGGCATTGATCACCGCGATCCGCGCCTTGGCGACAAAATCGCCGAACAGCGCGTGCAGTTCGTCCAGGCTCTTATGGTCGAGGCTGATGTTGGTGACGACCGCGACGTCGGGTCGATAGAGCGCGATCGAGCCATCGCTTTCATCGACTTCGCTGACGTAAAGCGCGTCGCCACCGACCAGCGCGCTGGCAAAGGGCCGGTCGTCACTCGCGAAATTGCGCATCACCGCGCCGTTCATCACCGTCGGCTTTTTCCCGATGCTGTCGAGGATCCAGCCGATCATCCCGGTCACGGTCGATTTGCCGCTGGTCCCGCCGACCCCGATCGCCTTGTCCGCAGCATTGAACAGCGCGGCGTTGAGGTCGGCGCGGGTCATCCGGGCGAGGCCGAACGCGTTCGCCGCAGCGATATCGGGGACACTGTCCTCGATCGCCGCCGAGGCGACGAGGATCTGACCGGCTTTGGGTCCGCTGCCGTCCTGCGGATAAAAGGTGATGCCCTGCCGTTCGAGCCAGGCGAATTTGTCGGGCGTCCGCCCCTGATCGCGGCTGCGGTCCGATCCCGAAACGGTACCGCCACGCGCCGCGACGATCATCGCGAGTGGCAACATGCCCGACCCGCCGATGCCGCAGAAGAAATAGGATTTGTTTTCCGACATGGCGGCGCGATATGGCGTTCGTGAGGGGTTTGCAACGGGAACAGCTGCAGATGCTCTCCAATCGTCACCCCGGACTTGATCCGGGGCCTGCCTTGTCTTGAAGAAGGGAGGGCGGGTCCCGGGTCAAGCCCCGCATGACGGACAAGAAGGATCACCAATGCGCATCGGGATTGTTGCTCCCTCGACCCCCATATTGCCCGACGATGCGGAAGCCGTCCGCGCGCTCGCCAGCCTCGGCTATCCCGACGTCGAACTGATCTTCGACCCGCAATGCTTCGCCACCCACGGCCATTTCGCGGGCGAGGACGGGCATCGCTTTGCGGCGCTGGTCGAGATGGCGAACCGCCCCGACATCGACGCGGTCTGGTTCGCGCGCGGCGGTTATGGCGCGTGCCGGATTGCCGAGGATGCGGTCGCCGCGATGACCGGGGCGGCGCGGGGCAAGGCGTTCCTTGGCTATTCGGATCAAGGCAATCTGCTCGGCGCGCTCTATCGCGACGGTTTCGACCATGTCGCGCACGGCCCGATGCTCGCGGATATCCGCCGCGAGGGCGGTGACGCCGCGGTGCTGCGCGCGCTCGACTGGCTGGTCGCGCGCGATCCGGGCGCGTGCGAGAATGGCTTGCAGCATGGTGCGCGCCACGCGGCGTTCAACCTGATGACGCTGTCGATGCTGCTCGGCACCCCGCTGGAGCCCGATTTGTCCGGGCATATCCTGCTGGTCGAGGAGGTCAGCGAATATCTTTATGCGTTCGATCGCGCCTTTTTTCACGTCGCGACCTATCTCGGGCCGCGCAGCCTTGCCGGGCTGCGGCTCGGCCGGGTCGGCGACATTCGCGAAAACGACCGGCCGTTCGGGCTGGAAGCAGAAGAGATCGCGCGCGGCTGGTGCGCGCGGTGCGACATTGCCTACCTGGGCAGCGCCGACATCGGCCATGATGCCGACAACAAGGTCGTGCCCTTCGGCTTGCATCGCGCGGGGTGAGGGAATAGGCGCGGGCGAAATCGATAACGCTAGGGGACGCAATATGCGCGCATTCATCTTTCCGGGTCAGGGCAGCCAGGCGGTCGGCATGGGCAAGGCGCTGTCCGATGCGTCGCCGGTCGCGCGCGAGGTGTTTCAGGAGGTCGACGACGCACTGGGGCAAAAGCTGTTCCTGTTGATGACCGAAGGGCCGGAAGACCAGCTGGTGCTCACCGAAAATGCCCAGCCTGCGATCATGGCGAACGCGATCGCGACGTTCCGCGTGCTCGAACGCGAGGGCGGCGTGACGCTGGCGGCCAAGGCCGATTATGTCGCGGGCCACAGCCTGGGCGAATATAGCGCGCTGTGCGCCGCGGGCGCGTTCGACCTCGCTACCACGGCGCGGCTGCTCAAGACGCGCGGGCAGGCGATGCAGGCGGCGGTACCGGTCGGCATCGGCGCGATGGCCGCGCTGCTCGGCGCCGATATCGACACCGCGCAGAAGCTCGCCGATGCGGCGGCAGAGGGCGAGATCTGCACCGTCGCCAACGACAATGACCCGTCGCAGGTCGTGATCTCGGGCCACAAGGGCGCGGTCGAGCGCGCGGTGGCCTTGGTCAAAGACTATGGCATCAAGCGCGGCGTCTTGCTGCCGGTGTCAGCGCCCTTTCACTGTCCGCTGATGCAGCCCGCCGCCGATGCGATGGCCGAGGCACTGGGCGCCAGTCCGCCCGCCGCGCCGCTGATCCCCGTCGTCGCCAACGTGACCGCCAGCCCGGTGAGCGACGCCGACACGATCCGCGACCTGCTGGTGAGCCAGGTGACCGGCCGCGTCCGCTGGCGCGAAAGCGTTGGCGCGATGGAAGGCATTGGCGTCACCCATTTCGTCGAATTCGGCGGCAAGGTTCTCTCGCCAATGGTCAAGCGCAGCGCGAGCGGAGAGGTCGAGACGGTCAGCCTCATTTCGATGGATGACATCGAAGCCCTGCTCAAAACGCTCTAAGATATAGAATTCAGGAGACATAAAATGTTCGATCTTACCGGCATGACGGCCCTTGTTACCGGCGCTTCGGGCGGTATCGGGTCGGCCATCGCGCAGGCGCTCAGCGCGCAGGGCGCGCGGCTGGCGGTGTCGGGGTCCAACGCCGACAAGCTGAATGCCTTTCGGGACACGCTCGGCGGCGACCATGTCGCGCTGCCGTGCAACCTCGGCGATGCCGCCGCGGTCGATGCGCTCGTTCCCGCGGCGGTCGAGGCGCTCGGGCAGCTCGATATTCTGGTCAACAACGCCGGGGTGACGCGCGACAATCTGATCATGCGGATGAAGGACGAGGAGTGGATGGACGTCATCCGCATCAACCTGGAGGCCAATTTCCGCCTCGCCCGCGCTGCCGCCAAGCCGATGATGAAGGCGCGCTTTGGTCGCATCATTTCGATCACCAGCGTCGTCGGCGCGACTGGCAATCCGGGGCAGGCCAATTATGCGGCGTCCAAGGCCGGGGTCACCGGCATGACCAAGGCGCTGGCGCAAGAACTGGCGAGCCGCGGGGTCACCGCCAACTGCGTCGCGCCGGGCTTTATCGCGACCGCGATGACCGACGACCTGCCCGACGCGCAAAAGGATGCGCTCAACCAGCGGATTCCGGCGGGGCGGATGGGCGAGGGCAGCGATATTGCCGCGGCGGTCGTCTATCTGGCGTCGAAGGAAGCCGGATATGTCACCGGTCAGACATTGCATGTGAACGGCGGGATGGCCATGCTGTCCTGAGGGATCGCGTGACAGCGTTGAAGGGAATATCGGCATGTTGAAGAGTTTGATGGCAGGCGCCGCGCTGACGCTGGCGGCGCTGCCGATCATGGCCACGGCGCAGGAAGGCGCGAAATTCGATTGTGTCGTCGCGGCGGTCGCGGCCGACACCAAGGCGTCGATCGGCGCCGCAATGGCGGGCGCCGGCGACGATGCATCGCGCGATGCGCTGTTCAAACAGCTCTCGACGGTTACCGAGGACTGTGTGGCCAAGCATGGCATCGCCGACGCCCAAAAGGCCGCCTATTTCGATTATAGCCTCGCGCGCATTTCGCGCGAGTGGCTGGTCGGCGATATCGCCAAACTGAACCTGTCATCGGCGATCGTCGACAAGGCGCTCGACTTCGGCCCGGCAGGCGCCAACCCCGATCTGTCGAGCGACATGTCGGAGGACCAGATCATGAAAATCGTTCAGGCCTATATCGACAGCGGCGTCGACATCGAAAAGGTCGATACGACGGCGTGGGAAAAGGTCGGCGCCTATGCGGCGGCGACCTCGATTTACTGGAACAAGCGCAAGTTGTTGCCCTTCTGACGATCGATTGGAAAGATGCTTCCCCCTAGTTTCGTCATTGCGAGCGAAGCGAAGCAATCCAGAGCGGGCTTACGCCTACGCTGGATTGCCGCGTCGCTTCGCTCCTCGCAATGACGAGGCTGTTTTATGGTTGATGCTCAGAAACTCGCGCGCGCGGTAATCCGAATGTCGCGGCCGGTCAGCGGCACATAATCCTTGGTAAAGCTGGCGTGGCGCCGCGCTTCGACGTCGAAGATATTGTTCGCCGCCAGCGACAGCGTCAGATTTTTGGTGTCGGGCAGCGGCCGCCAGCTGATCGACGCATTGACCAGCGTAAAGCCCTTGGTGGTCGTTTCAAACGGCGCGACGCGGGTCTGGTCGTCGGTCCATTCGACCTCGGCGCGTGCGTCGATGCGTTCGCCCTGTGCTTCCAGCCCGCCCAGCACCCGCATCGCGGGGATGCGCGGGACGAACTGACCGCCCTTGATCTTGGCGCGTGTCATGTCGGCGGTGACATCGGCAACGATGTTGAAACCGCCGATCTGCGCCAGCCGCGCGCTCGCCTCGGCCTCGAAACCCCAGACGCGCGCATTGCGCTGGAAATATTGGAAGACGGGCAGCTCGTCCTCTTCGGCCCCGGTGGCGTTCGAGAAGATGAAATCGTCGAACCAGTTCGAATAGGCCGACAGGCTGAGGTTGAGCGCATCGGTCTTGAGCTTGAACGACGCCTCGGCGCCCCAGCTCGCTTCGCGCTTGAGGTTCGGGTCGCCGACCTCGAACGACTGGGTCGCGATGTGCGGGCCGTTCGAGAATAATTCTTCGGCCGACGGCGCGCGCACTGCGCGGGCCACGGACACCCCGAATTTCACCCCGTCGGCAATCTCGTAATTAGCGCCGAGCGCGCCCGAGAAGGTGTCAAAGCTGCGCGCGATGCCCAGCACGGGCGCTTTCACATTGGTGGCTTCATACCGCGCCGCGGCTTCGATCCCGAGCGAGCCCAGCGTCCATTCCTGCAAGGTAAACAGCGCGAATTGGTCGGTCAGGTTGCGCGGGACAAACGCTTCGGCGCCGACCGCGTCGAAATCGCGGTGGCTGAATTGCAGGCCGCTGGCGCCGCGCCAGCCGCCACGGTCATTCTGTGCAAGCTCAAGGCGGCCCTCGACGCCGGTGTTATAAAATATGGTGCCGACCTCGTCGCCCTCGAACTCGGTATGCTCATAATCGGCATAGCCGCCGCGCAGGCGGAGCTTGTCAAAGAAACCATCGCCCAGCTCGACTTCGCCGCGGACATCGGCGCGCCATTGCTTCAGGCCGATCGTGACCGGACCTTCGCCATGGTCATGGCCTTCTTCTTCTTCGCCTTCATCGTGATGCGCGGTGTTCGGGCGCGACGGCACGCCATAATTGCTGTCGAAATAGCTGAGCGAAACGCCCAGCTGGCCGCCCTCGTTGATCAGCGACAGGCCGCCCGCCGCGGTCCATGTTTCGCTGGCGGTGTTGGGAATCTTGCCGCGCCGGTTGGCATCGGCGGTCAGCTCGGCGGCTTCGTCCAGATGCCCGTCCTCGACTTCATGTTCGGCCAGATGGAGCAGGTCGCTGCGGATGCCGGGCGCATAGATGAACCCGCCGGCGCGTGCGTCGCCGGTCTTGCGCCAGCTGCCGTCGAGATGCGCGACGATCTGCGGGCTCAGCGCGACGTCGATCGAGCTGCCGATATTGCGGTCGTCGGCGGCGGTCGCATGGCCGCCGATCGCGTCGATATGGACATGATCGGTCGGCACCTTGCGCGGAATCCGGCGGTCGAACAGGTTGACCGCGCCGCCGATCGCCTGGCTGCCGAACAGCAACACCGCGGGGCCGCGCAGGATTTCGATGCGCTCGACGGTCAGCGGATCGATGGTCACCGCGTGGTCGGCGGAGGTATTCGACACGTCGATCGACCCGATCCCGTCGGTCAGGACGCGCACCCGCTCGCCCGAAAAACCGCGCAGCACCGGGCGCGAGGCGCCGGGGGCAAAGCTGGTCGCCGACACGCCCGCCTGGCGGGTCAGCGTGTCGCCGATCTGGCCGCGAATGTCGCGCGCCAGCTCGTCACCTTCGAGCACCGACACATTGCCAAGAATATCGAGGCTGCGGACATAGGGCGCGGTGACGATGATCGGATCGCCGGTGTGGACGTCGTCGTCGCTGCCTGCGGCGGTGCGGTCTTGCGCAAAAGCGGGGGCGGCGAGCAGCATGGCAAAGGTAAAACCGGCGGAGCAAAGCAAACGCATGAGGGGAGAGTCCTGTTCTATGGCGACCTATGCGGGCTCCAGTAATGATATACTGTTACAATGACAAGCCCTGCGCGTCATCTGGATCGTCGTTGGTCGGACAGCCATGGCGGTTGGTCGATAAAGGCCGATCTTCGCCCGGGCAAGCGAAGCTGTCTTGCGGGGCCGCGGGCGCGGCCTTAGATCGGGGGCATGACCATTGCTGCAAACAGCCTCGACCTGATCGGCAACACCCCGTTGGTGCTGCTCAAGGGGCCGAGCGAGGAAACCGGCTGCGAAATCTGGGGCAAGTGCGAATATGCCAACCCCGGCGGATCGGTAAAGGATCGCGCTGCGCTCTATATCGTCCGCGATGCCGAGGCGAACGGCACCCTGCGCCCTGGCGGCACGATCGTCGAGGGGACGGCGGGCAACACCGGCATCGGGCTGGCGCTGGTCGGCAATGCGCTGGGGTACAAGACAATCATCGTCATGCCCGACAACCAGAGCGCCGAGAAGATGGCGACGATCCGTGCGCTGGGCGCCGAGCTGGTGCTCGTGCCGCCCGCGCCCTTTGCCAACCCCGGCCATTTCGTCCACACCTCGCGCCGCATTGCTGAGGAAACCGACAATGCGGTCTGGGCCAACCAGTTCGACAATATCGCCAACCGCAAATCGCATGTGATGGGCACCGCGGAGGAAATCTGGGACCAGATGGACGGGCGGATCGATGGCTTCACCTGCGCCGCGGGGACCGGCGGTACGATCGCGGGAACCGGGCTTGGCCTGAAGGCGCATAATCCCGACATCGTGATTGCACTGACCGACCCGCATGGCGCGGGGCTGTATAATTATTATCAGTGCGGCGAGTTGAAAGCCGAAGGCACCAGCGTCGCCGAGGGAATCGGCCAGAACCGCATCACCGCCAATCTGGACGGCGCGCCGATCGATACCCAGTTTCGCGTCTCGGATGCCGAGGGGCTGGCGGTGGTGCGCCGCTTGCTCGACGACGAAGGACTGTGCCTGGGGCTGTCGTCGGGGATCAACGTCGCCGGGGCGATGGCGCTGGCGCGGCAATTGGGGCCGGGCAAACGCATCGCAACCATCTTGTGCGACAGCGGGTTCCGCTATCTGTCGACGCTTTACAACCCCGAATGGTTGGCGAGCAAAGGCCTGACGGAGACGGCAGCATGAACCAAATCCGGACCGACAAGCAGCTGGCGCCGCCGCCGATAGTGCCGGCGCCGGTCAACGACACGATGCGGCGGCTGCAGATCGGCATCGCCGGGGTGCTGACGGTGCTGCTGCTCGTCGGCATGGCGGGGCTGATCGGCGATCGCGCACGCGAAAATGTCGAGAGCGACGCGGCGACGTCGGCCGAGGTCAAGATGCCCGGCGATGAAGCCCAGACGGGCGGCGCCCCTCTGGAAGAGCTGGGGGTCCAACCGGTGTCGAAGGACGAGAATGAAGCGACACCGGTAAAGGTGCCGCAGGCGGCGCCCTCGCCCGCGACCGTTCCCGACCTTGAGCCCGATCCCGAATTGCAGCGCGCGCGCAAATCGGCACCGTGAGCATGGTGCCGCGCCGCGCGGCGGTGCGTGCGGTCTCGATTGCAGCGTTGACGATCATGCTGGCGTGGATCGGCGGCGGGCAGGCGTGGCTCGGCCGGATCGATCCCGCACTGGCGCTACCGATCCTCGCGCTGCCGATGTTGCTGCTTGCCGTCTGGCATCGCGGCGAGGCGGCGGCACTGCGATGGCGCACGCTGGTCGCCGCGCTGGTCGCTCTGGCGGTGATGCAAGCCCTGCTCGGGCTGATGCTGGCAGGATCGGCGGCATGGCTTCAACTGGCGCTGGTCATCGCGGCCGGGGCGGCGGCGGGGTTCGTCGCCGACCGGGTGGTGCAATGGCGACGGCAAAGGTCGTTGCTGCCCTGGCTTGCCGGGATGGCGCTGGTGATCGGCGGCTTTGCCGCCGGGCATCTGCTGCTCGCCGGTCTCTATCGGCCCGCGGCTGCTCTCGTTGGCACCCGGGCGGCGACGATGCTGACCGGCCTGCCGCTGCGCTGGTCGGGCAGCGGCGACATCGCCGCGATCATCGCCAACGGGGCGGGGGACGACCCGGCGCTCGTCCGGCTGGAGGCCATGGGGCCGCTATCGCTGGTCGACAGCATCGTTGATCCGGTGCCGCCGCCGGGTGGCGCGCTGCTGATCGCGCACCCGCGCGCGCTGGCGCCACAGGAACTGGTGGCGATCGACGCCTTCGTCCGCGGCGGCGGCAAGGCGGTGGTGCTGGCCGACGCGCTGTCGGGCTGGCCCGCGCGCCATCCGCTCGGCGACCCGCGCAATCCGCCGGTCACCAGCCTGCTCACCCCGCTGCTGGGTCATTGGGGGGTGACGCTGGGCGCCGCGCCGAACGATGACGATGGCGTGCAATCGATCGATATTGACGGCGCGCGGCTGCGCCTGGCGAGCGCAGGGGCGTTCGAGCGGCTGCCGCTGACATGCCGCACCTTCGCCGACCGCCGCATCGCGCGCTGCCCGATCGGTGCCGGGGAGGCGTGGCTGGTGGGCGACGCCGACCTGTTGTTTGCGCCCTTATGGTCGCCGCTGGTGCCCGGCGCAGCGCATCTGCGGCGCGCCGATACGATCGAATGGCTGGCGGCGCGGCTGTGGCCCGGCGCCGGAGTCGCGGTGTTCCAGCCGCTGTGGATTCGCGCCCGCGCCGGTTGAGGCCCCCATTTCGTCCCATTTTGCTCCGATCAGGTTGCGTCTTGCGACTGCGCCGACCCATGCGCGCCGCATTCCGACCGCCTATTTGCGCGTTTTGTGGCAAATAGGGGTTAGATTCCCTATTTTGCCCTAAATTTCCCCTTTTCACCCCGATCTATAGTTGATAGTCAGGAATCGGAGAGGGGCAATCTCCGCCGACACCGAACCAGCTGGAATCAGGCGATTCCGGGGTCGGGAAAGTATTGCCCGGTGGCGCATAGGGGGGCAGAGCGATGGCGATTGTGACGCCCGGCCAATATGCGGGTACCAGCTTCGCCGCGATCGATGGCAAGGGGCGGATCGCCGTCCCCTCTCAGTTCCGCAACAATGTGCCCCTCACTGCGGACGGCCAGCGCGTGCTTTGGGTCGGCTTCCACGAAAAGCTGCCCTGCCTCGTCGCCTATGGCCATGATCAATACGACCGGCTGAACGGCGAGATCGAACGTGATCGCGACACCGCGCGGTCGCGCAACCTCGATTTCGACGAAGATGCCGAGTTCAAAAAACGCTTCAGTTACACCGATGCCTATGCGCTCGACGACAGCGGTCGCTTCCTGCCCGGTTTCACCCACCGCGACCGGGTCGGCGATGCCGGGGCGACCGCCTTTGTCGGATCGGGTCGCCGCTTTGAAATCTGGTGGCTGCCGACGCTCGCCGAATGTGCCGACGCCGATCCGGTGTTGCAGCGGCTCGCCGCCGCCTGGGATGCGACCAAAGGGAAGGGGCGCAAATGAGCGACCCGTCTCGCGACCCGCGCCATGACCCCGTCCTGCGCGAGGAAGTGATCGCCGCGCTCGCCATCGCCCCGGGTGAGCGGCATGTCGATGCGACCTTTGGCGCCGGTGGCTATACCCGCGCGATGCTCGCCGCGGGCGCCGACGTCGTCGCCTGCGACCGCGACCCCGACGCGATTGCGGGCGGGCAGGCGCTGGTCGCCGCGGCCGAGGGCAAGCTGACGTTGATCCACGGTCGTTTCGGCGAAATCGACCGGCTGCTTGCCGAGCGCGGCATCGACGCGGTCGACGGCATCACCTTCGACATCGGGGTGTCGTCGATGCAGCTCGACCAGGGCGACCGCGGCTTTTCCTTCCAAAAGGACGGCCCGCTCGACATGCGGATGGCGCAGGACGGCGAAAGCGCCGCCGAGTGGCTGAACCGCGCCGACGAGACCGAGATCGCCGACGTGCTGTTCCATTATGGTGACGAGCGCCAGTCGCGCCGCGTCGCGCGCGCGATCGTCGCCGCCCGGCCGCTCAGCCGCACCGCCGAACTGGCGACCGTGATCCGCAAGGCGCTGCGCCACCCGCCCGGCGCGCCGAAGGATCCGTCGACCAAGAGTTTCCAGGCGATCCGCATCCACATCAATTCCGAACTCGACGAGTTGGTCGCCGGCTTGGCCGCTGCGGAACGCATTTTGCGTCCCGGCGGCCGGCTTGCGGTGGTCAGCTTTCACAGCACCGAGGACCGCATCGTGAAGAATTTCCTGCGCGAGCGCAGCGGCGGCGACGCTGGCGGGTCGCGCCATCGTCCGGCCGCTGCGGTCGCCGCGCACGCCCCGTCATTTCAGACCCCGGCGCGCAAGGTGCGGCCGGGCAAGGCCGAAGAGGCACGCAACCCGCGCGCCCGGTCGGCAACGCTGCGCAGCGCGGTGCGCACCGCAGCCCCGGCCTGGCCGGGTCAACCCAATATGAAGGAGGCGATCTCATGCTGATGGCGGCGCGCAAACTTCAGGGCATCGGGCTGGTCCTGCTCGTGCTCATCTTCGCAATGATGCTCTATCCGGTGTCGCTGAAGGTCGCGGCGACGCGCAGCGAACTGACGCGCATCGAAAAGCAGATCGAACGCAGCCGCGACAATATCCGCTACCTCGAATCCGAACTCGCGGTGCGCGCCTCCATGCGCCAGCTTGAGCAGTGGAATGCCGACACCTTCGGCTATTCGGCGCCCGCCGCCGACCAGTATCTGGCCAGCGAGCGCCAACTGGCCTCGCTCGACCGGCTGCCGCGCGCACGCGGCGCCAACGAGGTCGCGCCGGTGCTGATGGCGATGGTGTCGCCGGTCGCAGTGCCCGCTGCGCCCAAGGAAAGCCCGGTCGCCAGCCAGCCCGCGGCGGCTAAGCCGGTCGTGCTGGCGCAGGCCGAGACGGGGATCCGCAGCGATACCGCGCCGCGGATGGCACCGACACGCCGCCGCGAACAGCTCAAGATGATCGAGGACCAGTTGCTCGCCGAATCGACGCTCGCCGATCTGAAGCGCGCCGCCGCCGCCGAAGCCGCAGGAGGGAAGCCCGCCCGATGAACACGCTGGTCGTCCGTCCGACCCGGGTGCGTACCGCTGGGGTGCGGCAGCAAATCTTGCTGACCGCGCAGCAGCGTCTGATGATCCTGATGCTGCTGTTCATGGCGGCATTTTTTCTGGTGTCGATGCGGCTGCTCTATTTCGCGATGTTCGATACCGCATCGCGCAATGGGTCGGCATCGACCGCCTTCCTGCCGGCGCGCGCCGACATCGTCGATCGCAACGGCATCCCGCTGGCGCGGACGATCGATGGCTATTCGATCCGTGTCGTTCCGGCCAAGCTGCTCAACAACCGCCAATATCTGGCCGACGAGCTGCACAAGATCTTCCCCGACATGTCGCGCGCCGAGCTGCTGGCCAAGGTCAGCGGACCGCGCCCAACCTATATCCGCCGCCGCGCGCTGCCCGATCAGGTCGCGGCGGTGAACGCGATCGGCGACGTGGGGTTCGATTTTCCGCGCGAAAAGGAACGGCTGTATCCGCAGCTGTCGCTGGCCGCGCATGTGCTGGGCTTCACCGACGCGGCGGGGCATGGCGTCACCGGCGCCGAGGGCGCGTTCGACAGCCGCCTGATCGACAAGGCGACGCGCGGCGAACCGCTGGCGCTGTCGATCGACGCGCGGGTGCAGGGGGTGCTCGAAAGCGAATTGGGTTCCGCGGTCGCCAACCTGGAGGCCATCGGCGGCGCGGGGATCATCCTCGACGTCCACACCGGCGAAATCGCGGCGATGACGTCGCTGCCGACCTATAATCCCAACAAGCTGGTGCCCGAAAATATGGCGGCGCGGCGCAATGCGGTGACGCATAATCTGTACGAGCTCGGTTCGACCTTCAAGCCGCTGACGGTGGCCGCCGCGATCGATGCGGGAACGGTCACCAGCATGGCGCGCCGCTATGACGCAACGGCGCCGCTGGCGATCGCGGGCTTTCGCATCCGCGACAGCCATCCGTCGAACCGCTGGCTGAACGTCCCCGAAACGCTGATCCACAGCTCGAACATCACCACCGCGCGCATTTCGGACGAACTCGGCCGCGAGAAGATGGAGGCGATGTTCCGCAGTCTGGAATTCGACGACCGGCCGCAGATCGACCTGAAAGAGCGTGCCTTTCCGCTATGGCCCAAGCATTGGGGGCGGCTGACCACGATGACCACCGGCTATGGCCATGGCATTGCCGTCACCCCGCTGCATCTTGCCAGCGCCTATGCCGCGCTGGTCAACGGCGGCATCTATCGCCCCGCAACGATCACCAAGCTGGGCGACCAGGCACCGCCGAAGGGCCGCCGCGTGTTCAAGGCTGCGACCAGCGCGCGGATGCGCCAGTTGCTGCGCCTGATCGTGTCCGATGGCACCGGCAAGCAGGCCGAAGCGCCGGGGTTCCGCGTCGGCGGCAAGACCGGCAGCGCCGAAAAGCCGGGCGCCGGTGGTTATCGCCGCAGCTCGGTCGTCGCGACCTTTGCCGCCGCCTTCCCGATGGACAATCCGCGCTACGTCGTGCTGGTGATGATCGACGAGCCAAAGGGCAATGCCTTCAGCTCGGGCCAGCGCACCGCCGGCTGGACCGCGGCGCCGGTCGTCCGCAAGGTGGTGACCCGCGCCGGTCCGATGCTCGGCGTCTTCCCCGACGAAAGCCGTGACGTCGACGTCTCCGAACTCACCCCGCTGCTGTGGAGAAACGGGGAAGACGAATAATGCGTCTGTCCGCGCTGACTGGCGATCAAGGGGGTGCGGGCACCGACCCGGTCGTCACCGGCCTCGCCATCGACCATCGCAAAGTGGCGCCGGGGACGATCTTTGGCGCCTTTGTCGGCGAAAAATTCAACGGCGAGGATTTTATTCCCGCGGCGATCGCAGCCGGGGCGATTGCGGTGGTCGCGCGGCCCGAGGCGCCGGTTGCTGGCGCGGTGCATGTCGCCGACAACAATCCGCGCCGCGCCTTTGCCCATATCGCAGCGCGCTTTTTCCACCGCTTTCCCGCGACCTGCGTCGCGGTGACCGGGACCAACGGCAAAACCTCGACGGTCGAAATGACGCGCCAGCTGTGGCGGATGGCGGGGTTTCACGCGGCGTCGATCGGCACCCTCGGCATCACGACGTCGAACGACAGCGCCTCGACCGGGCTGACGACGCCCGACATCGTGACCTTCCTCAGCAATATGTCGGGGCTGGCGACCGAAGGCGTCAGTCACGCGGCGTTCGAGGCGTCGAGCCACGGCCTCGATCAATATCGCACCGAAGGCCTGCCGGTAAAGGCGGCGGCGTTCACCAACCTCAGCCACGATCATCTCGACTATCATGGCACGATGGAGGTGTATCTTGCAGCCAAGCTGCGGTTGTTTACCGAAGTGGTCGACGCGGGCGGCACGGCGGTGGTGTGGAACGACGACGCCTATTCGTCCGCCGTGGTCGAAGCAGCGCGCGCGCGCGGCGTCCGGCTGCTGACCGTTGGTGCGGCGGGCGCCGACCTGCGGCTCATCTCACGCGAACCCACCCAACTTGGCCAGTCGCTGGTCATCGGGGCGGGCGATTTGACTCAGAAGGTCGATCTGCCGCTGATCGGCGCCTATCAGGTCGCCAATGCGCTGGTATCGGCGGGGCTGGTCATCGCGACCGGCGGCGATGTCGGGCAAACGCTGGGCAATCTGGCGCGGCTCCAGCCGGTGCGCGGGCGGCTCGAACGCGCCGCGATCACCCAGGCGGGGGCGCCGGTCTATGTCGATTATGCGCACACTCCTGATGCGATCGAAGCCGCGCTCTCTGCGCTGCGCCCGCATGCGAGCGGGCGGCTGATCCTGGTGTTCGGCGCCGGCGGCGACCGCGATCAGGCAAAGCGACCCGAGATGGGCCGCGTCGCGACCGCGAAAGCCGATGTTTTGATCATCACCGATGACAATCCGCGCGGCGAAGATCCCGCGGTCATCCGCGCCGCGATCGCTGCGGGCGCGCCGACCGCGCAGGTCATCGGCGACCGCCGCGCCGCGATTTCCGCCGCGATTGCCGCGGCGCGCGCCGACGACATCATCTGCATCGCGGGCAAGGGGCATGAACAGGGACAAATCGTCGGCGCGGGTGCCGATCTGCGCGTCATTCCTTTTGACGACGTCGCGGTTGCGCGCGAGTGTGCGGCATGAACCCGCTCTGGACCGCGCGCGCCATCGCCATCGCGACCGGCGGCGCCGCGAGCGCCGATTTCACCGCGCACGGCGTCGCCTTTGATTCGCGCGAGGTCACCACCGGCGACCTGTTCGTCGCGATGCGCGGCGAGGCGACCGACGGGCACAAGTTCATCGACAAGGCGATTGCCGCGGGGGCGGCGGGGATCGTCTGCGAAACCGCGATCGACCATCCGCATGTCCGCGTCGCCGACAGCGCCGCGGCGCTGAACGCGCTTGGCACCGCGTCGCGCGCGCGCAGCCATGGCCGGATCATCGGGGTGACCGGGTCGGCGGGCAAGACCGGCACCAAGGAAGCGCTGTTCGCGGCGCTCGACCGTTTTCGGCCGGGCCGCGCGCACCGCTCGGTCAAAAGCTACAACAACCATGTCGGGGTGCCGCTCAGCCTGGCGCGGATGCCCTCGACCGCCGATTTCGGCGTTTTCGAGATGGGAATGAACCATGCGGGCGAACTTGCCGCGCTGACCCGCATGGTGCGCCCGCATGTCGCCATCGTCACCACCATCGCCCCGGCGCATATGGAATTTTTCGGCAGCGAAGAAGCAATCGCCGACGCGAAGGGCGAGATTTTCGAGGGGCTGGAACCCGGCGGTACCGCGATCGTCCCATTCGACAGCCCGCATTATGCACGGCTGCGCGCCAAGGCCGAACAACACGCCGCGCATGTCGTCAGCTTTGGTCTTGGCGCCGAAGCCGACGTTCGCGCGGTCGACTGGCTGCCCGACGGGCAGGGCGGTTCGCTCGTCACCGCGCAGGTGCAGGAATCGCTGCTGTGCTTCACCATCGCGCAGGCCGGGGTGCATTGGGTGTCCAATGCGCTCGCGGTGCTGGCGGCGGTCAAGGCGGTCGGCGGCGATCTGCCCGCGGCGGGGCTGGCCTTTGCCGAAATGGCGGGGCTCGCCGGGCGCGGCGCGCGCCACCGCGTGCCGCTGAGCGGCGGGCATATCCTGCTGATTGACGAAAGCTATAACGCCAACCCGGCGTCGATGGTCGCGACGATCGAGCAGCTCGGCAGCGAATCCGGTGATCGCCGGATCGCGATTCTCGGCGCCATGAAAGAGCTGGGGCGGGGCGGTGAGGCCTATCACGCCGACCTCGCGGCTCCGCTCGTCGCAGCCGGGGTGCAATTCGCCCTGCTTGTCGGCGAAGAGATGGCGCCGCTCGCCAAAGCACTTGAGGGTCGCATCGATTTCGAGCATGTCGCCGCCCACTCTGCCGCCAAGGCGCGGCTGGGCGCCTTGATCCGCCCCGGCGATACGGTGCTGATCAAGGGGTCGAACAGCGTCGGCCTGTCGCATCTGGTGACCGCGCTGACCAACGGGGATTTTTGATGTTATATTGGCTGGCGGAATGGCTGGGCTTTCCGGGGGTTCTGAACCTCATTCGCTATTTGAGCTTCCGCTCGGGCGCCGCGGTCGCAACGGCGCTGATCATCGGGCTGTGGATCGGGCCGCGCTTCATCCTGATGCTGCGGATGCGGCAGGGGAAAGGGCAACCGATCCGCGAGGACGGGCCGCAAAGCCACCTCGCCAAAAAGGGTACGCCGACGATGGGCGGGCTGATGATCCTCATCTCGCTGATGATCTCCGCCCTGCTGTGGATGGACCTGTCGAACCGCTTCGTGTGGGCGTGCATTTTCGTGACCGGCGGGTTCGCCGCGGTCGGTTTTCTCGACGATCTCGACAAGGTGACCAAGGCCAGCCACCGCGGAATTCCGGGCCGCGTGCGGCTGCTGATCGAGTTTCTGATCGCCGGGGTGGCGGTGTTCCTGATCGTGTCGCGCACCGGCACCGACCTGTATCTGCCGTTTTTCAGCGGCATCGTGCTCGAACTTGGGCCGCTCTATTATGTCTTTGCGATGATATTGATCGTCGGCTTTGGCAATGCGGTGAACCTGACCGACGGGCTCGATGGGCTCGCGACCTTCCCGGTGATCATCGCCAGCCTGACCTTCCTGGTCATCGTGTATCTGTCGGGCAATGTGAAATTCGCTGGTTATCTGGGCATTCCGCATGTTTCGGGCGCAGGCGAACTCGCGGTATTCGCCGCCGCGATCATCGGTGCCTGCCTGGCGTTTCTGTGGTTCAATGCGCCGCCCGCGGCGGTGTTCATGGGCGACACCGGCAGCCTTGCGCTCGGCGGCGCGCTCGCGACGATCGCGGTGACCGCGCAGCATGAACTGGTGCTGGTGCTCGTCGGCGGGCTGTTCGTGGTCGAAGCCTTGTCGGTGATCATCCAGGTGTTCTGGTACAAGCGCACCGGCAAGCGGGTGTTCCGCATGGCGCCGATCCACCATCATTTCGAACAATTGGGCTGGCCCGAATCGACCGTCGTCATCCGTTTCTGGATCGTGTCGATCGTCCTTGCGCTCGCGGGACTCGCGACCTTGAAACTGCGGTGATTACCTCGCGCGCCTTTGCCGGTCGCCGCTATGCGGTGCTGGGGCTGGCGCGCTCGGGGCTGGCGACGGTCGAGGCGCTCGTCGCCAGCGGCGCCGGGGTCACCGCATGGGACGACCGTGAAGAAGCGCGCGACGATGCGATGGCGCTGGGCGCCGACATCGGCAACCCGCTCGAAATCGACCTGATCGGTTTTGCCGGGGTCGTCGTGTCGCCCGGCGTGCCGCTCAACCGCCACCCGATCGCGGCGCATGCGCGCGAGGCGCATGTCCCGGTGATCGGCGACGTCGAACTGTTTGCTGAGGCGCGCGGCGACCTGCCGCCGCACCGGGTCGTCGGCATTACCGGCACCAACGGCAAGTCGACCGTCACCGCGCTGATCCACCATGTGCTGGAAAGCGCCGGGGTGCCGTCGCTGATGGGCGGCAATATCGGGCTGCCGATCCTGTCGCGCGATGCGTTGGCCCCAAATGAAAATGGCGCCGGGGTCTATGTGCTCGAACTGTCAAGCTACCAGATCGACCTGTCGCACAGCCTGGCGTGCGACGTCGCGGTGCTGACCAATCTCAGCCCCGATCACCTCGACCGCTATGACGGCTTCACCGGTTATGCGGCGTCGAAGGCGCGGTTGTTCGGACTGCAACACCGCGATCAGGTCGCGATCGTTGCGGTCGATGACGATCCATCGAAGATGATCGCGAGCCGGATCAACCATCGGCTGCACCGCGTGTCGGGCAAGGACATCGATCCGGTCGACCAGCACCGCTGGTCCGCGCTGCAAGGCCCGCACAACGCGCAGAATGCCGTCTGCGCCATCGCCGTGTGCCGCGTGTTGGGGTTGAACGACGAAGCGATCGAACGCGGCCTGGCGACCTATACATCGCTGCCGCATCGTATGGAATTGGTCGGCGAAGTCGGGGGGGTCCGCTGGTTCAATGACAGCAAGGCTACCAACGCGGCTTCCGCTGCACCGGCGCTGGCGGCGTTTCCGCCGGCGCCGGACCAGCGTTTGCACTGGATTGCCGGGGGGCAGGCCAAGGGCGACGGGCTGGCGGCATGCCGCCCGTGGTTCGGGCATGTGAAGCAAGCCTATCTGATCGGCGCCGCGATGGAGGGTTTTGCGACCGAGATCGGCGACGCGGTTCCGGTCGATCGCTCCGGCGACATGGCGACTGCGGTTGCGCACGCGGCCGCGGCGGCAAGGCCCGGCGACATCGTCCTGCTCTCGCCCGCCTGCGCGTCGTTCGACCAGTTCAGGGATTATGAGCAGCGCGGCGATGTTTTTCGCGGACTTGTCGCGGCGCTTGGGGCATGAGCGGGGGAATGGACAATATGGACGCCACGACCGAACGGCCGGTGATCGCGGCGACGCGCACCGTCAAGCGCCGCGGCCCGCGCCTCAGCCGCGCCGACCGCACCCCGCTGGGCCTGTGGTTCTGGGAAATCGACCGCGTCCTGCTGCTGCTTGTGTCGATGCTGGTCGCGATCGGGCTGGTCGCGGTCGCCGCGGCGTCGCCGGTCGCGGCACAGAAACTGTCGACCAGCACGGCGTCGCTCGATCCGCTTTATTATTTCTATCGCCAGCTGATGTGGGTGATCGTCGGGGTGCCGGTGATGCTGGGCGTATCGATGCTGCCCAAGGCGCAGGCGCGGCGTTTTGCGATTTACGGCACGATCACCTTTCTGGTCCTGCTGTTCCTCGTGCCACTGTTCGGCACCACGGTGAACGGCGCGCAGCGCTGGATCGGCAGCGGCATTTTCCGGTTGCAACCGTCGGAGTTCCTCAAACCCTTCTTTGCGGTGTCGCTGGCGTGGATACTGTCGCTGCGGCTGCACGACCAGAGTCTGCCCGTCGTGCCGCTCAGCTTTGTGCTGACCGGGGTGATCGCGATGCTGCTGATGGGCCAGCCCGATCTGGGGCAGACGGTCATCTTTGCCGCGACCTGGCTGGTGCTTGTGCTGGTCGCCGGACTGTCGATGCGGATCATGGGGATGCTGGCGGCAACCGGGGTCGTCGGCATCATCCTCGCCTATTTCTTTTACCCCGTGGCGCAGCAGCGCATCAACATCTGGCTGTTTGCCGAGGGCGACAGTTTCCAGGTCGACAAGGCGCATGCGACGCTGACCGCGGGCGGACTGATCGGCACCGGACCGGGCGCGGGGCTAGCGAAATTCCAGCTGCCCGAGGCGCACACCGATTATATCTTTTCGGTGATCGGTGAAGAATTCGGGATGATCGCGTGCATCGCGATCGCAATCCTCTACCTCGCCATCATCGTCCGAGTGCTGGTGCGCCTGCTCGACGAGGAGGACAGTTTCCTGATCCTCGCGGTCGCAGCGCTGATCGCGCAGTTCGGCGGCCAGGCGGTGATCAATATGGCGGTGAACACCCAGATATTTCCGTCAAAGGGCATGACCTTGCCGTTCATCAGCTATGGCGGATCGTCGTTCATCGCGCTGTCGATCGGCATGGGTTTGCTCTTGTCGCTGACCCGCCGAAACCCCTATGCGGCGCGGGTGTCGATGACCCGCAACTGGAACAAGAAATGACTGCAACGCGCCACTATCTGCTCGCCGCCGGTGGGACGGGGGGCCATATGCTGCCCGCTTACGCCCTCGCTGGCGAGCTGATTGCGCGCGGCCACCGCGCGGCGCTGGTCAGCGACGACCGCGGCCTCCGGATTCCGGGCGCGCCCGCCGAACTCGAAACGCATGTGCTGCCCGCCGGGCGGGTTGCGGG
>NZ_SCOT01000027.1 GCF_005502465.1 Sphingopyxis sp. L1A2A | reverse complement strand
TCGTCGGCAGCGTCAGATGTGTAGAAGGGACAGACCCCGACCCCGCCACCGGTCAGCTTTGCCGTGACCTTTGCCGCGGTCGCGGCGAACCAGAATGACGCGGTGACGGTCCCCGCGGGCTATACCGTCGATGTGCTGCTGAAGGCGGGCGATTCGGTTGAAAGCGGCGCCGCTTATACCGGCAGCTTCCCCACCCCGGCGGTCGCCGAAAAATGGGCGGGCGGGAACCATGACGGCATGGAATATTTTGCCTTTCCGGGGGTCGACGCCAACAACCGCGGCCTGCTGGCGATCAATCATGAATATCCCGATCTCAATATTCTGATGTCGGGCAGTTATAATGCCGCGACCGCCACGGCGGATCAGAAGGCGCTCGCGCTGTCGGCGGTCGGCATCAGCGTCGTTGAAATCGCCAAGGGCAGCGATGGCAAATGGGCCGTGCAGGCCGGGTCGACGTACAACCGTCGCTATACCGGCAACAGCAGCTATCGCGTCGGCGGACCCGCCGCGAGCGTCGTCGCGGCGCCGGTCAAGGGCATGCTCAACAATTGCGCGAGCGGTCGCACCCCGTGGGGAACGTACCTGACCTGCGAAGAGACGACCGACAATTACCTCGACCCGACGCAACCCGCCACCGGCTATGGCTGGGTCATCGAAATCGATCCGCGACGCGAGCTGGCCCAGCCGACCAAGCGCACCGCGATGGGCCGTTTCGACCATGAAAATGTCGCGTTCATGGAAAACAGCGACCGCCGCACCGCCTTTTATATGGGCGACGACAGCACGCCGGGCTGCATCTATAAATTTGTCCCCGACCGCGCGTATAGCGCGACCAATCGCGCCGCGAACACCGACCTGCTTGATTCCGGCACGCTGTATGTTGCGCGCTTCAACGGCGACGGTACCGGCGAATGGCGGGCGCTGGTCGTGGGCCAGAACGGCCTGGCCGCCGGCGCGTCGGACCCTGGCAACAACAGCCAGAGCACGACCCCGTCAACGCCGACGATCGTCAATTTCGGCAACCAGGCTGACGTGCTGATCAATTGCAAATCGGCGGCCCGCGTCGCGGGCGGCACCGTCATGGACCGTCCTGAATGGATCACCGTCGCGCCCGACAATTCGGCGGTGTTCGTCACCCTGACCAACAACAGCGGCCGCCGGGTCACCAACCCGATGAACCCGCGCACGACCAATTTGCACGGGCACATCATCAAGTTCAGCGAACAGGGCAATTCGCCGCTGGCGACGACCTTCCGCTGGGAAATCTTCCTGCTCGCGGGCGATCCGACGCTGGCGGCGGGGGGCAGCAACCTGACCGGCAATATCAACGGCGACACCTTCTCCAGCCCCGACGGCATTGCCATCGACCCGCAAGGGCGTCTGTGGGTACAGACCGACCATAGCGTGCCGGGCAATTCGGGCGTCGCAGGCCGGTCGATCGATCAGGCCTTTGGGCATAACGCCATGTTCTATGTCGATCAGGTCACCAAACAGTCGAAACGCTTCCTGGTCGGCCCGCTCGGCTGTGAGATCACCGGCCTGACGTACACCCCGGACCTGCGCACCTTCTTCGTCAATATCCAGCATCCGACGGGTAATTGGCCGGTAGCGGGACAGCAGCCGCGGTCATCGACGATCGTCGTGCGGCGCACCGACAACCAGCCGGTCGGCAACTGAACCAGGCGCCACCGCCTGTCCCTTCGGGGCAGGCGGTGGCCGCTAGGGCTAGCGTTTCGGCGGTGGCGGCGGCGCGCCGTCGGGCGTTTGGGACATCAGGATCACGCACATCGTGCGATGGACCTTGTGCGTCCCGCACCCGACGCCGGCATAGCGGTGCGTTGGGCGCAGCAGGCTGTGGCGATGGCCGCGGTCGGGGACGCCGTCGTCGATCAGCAATTGATCGACGACGCCGGCGGGGCTGTGGTGGCCATAGGTGATGACTTCGTTGACATAGGGTCCGCCGCCGCGCGCCTTCACCCTTTCGCCGGGACCGCGGCCGCCGGTGTAATGGCCGACCGCCCCCGATCGCGATTGCGCCGCGACATGATCGGCGGCGGCGCGCGCCAGTGTCTCGCTCCACGTCAGTTCGGGCAAGGGTTTTTCGCGGCGCAGATCGCGGATCGCCTCATCGACCGCCGCGACGCCCTCGCGCGTCATGATGTCGATTTCGCTGTCGTCGTCGCTGACCAGCAGCTTGCCCTCGAAGCGCGGCCGATAGTCGCGCAGGTAATCCGTATAGGCGGCGGGGTCGCTGCGGAACCGATTGAGTTCGGCAAACACGCCCGATTCAAAGCGGTTCGGCGCCGCATCGGCGGCCACCGCCGCAAGCGCCATCAGCGCGGCAGCGGCAGCGATGGGTCGGGATTTTCTCATCATGCCCGCGTAATGCCGCAAGGCTGAACCTGCCGCAACGACCCGGCGGCGCCCGCAAAGGCTGGCATCGGGGCGCACTTGGCGCTAGGGGCGCAGCAACACCGGCCTGATGCCGATGACACGGAGTTTTTATGGGTTTCAAATGCGGCATCGTCGGACTGCCCAACGTCGGCAAGTCCACCCTGTTCAACGCGCTGACCGAAACGGCGGCGGCGCAGGCGGCCAATTATCCCTTTTGCACGATCGAGCCGAACATCGGCAATGTCGCGGTGCCCGACGCGCGGCTGGAAAAGCTGGCGGCGATCGCGAGCAGCAAAAAGATCATCGCGACCCAGCTCGCCTTCGTCGATATCGCCGGGCTGGTCCGCGGCGCGTCGAAGGGCGAAGGGCTGGGCAACCAGTTCCTGGGCAATATCCGCGAAGTCGATGCGATCGTTCACGTGCTGCGCTGTTTCGAGGATGACGACATCCAGCATGTCGAAAACCGGGTCGATCCGGTCGCCGATGCCGAGACGGTCGAGACCGAATTGCTGCTGTCCGATCTGGAAAGCCTGGAGAAGCGCGTTCCTGCCTTTGTGAAAAAAGCCGCACAGGGCGACAAGGAAGCCAAGATCGCCGCGTCGGTGCTGGGCCAGACGCTTGAGCTGCTGCGCGACGGCAAGCCGGCGCGGCTAACCGAGCCGAAGGATGAGGAGGAAGCCCGCGTCCTCCGCACCGCGCAGCTGCTGACCAGCAAGCCGGTGCTGTACGTCTGCAACGTCGACGAAGGCAGCGCCGCGAACGGCAATGCGTTTTCGGAAAAAGTGTTCGCCAAGGCGGCCGCCGAGGGCGCGCAGGCGGTCGTCGTTTCGGCCGCGATCGAAAGCGAACTGGTGACGATGGGCATGGCCGACCGGCTGGAGTTCCTCGAAGAAATGGGACTGCACGAAACCGGCCTCGCGCGCGTCATCCGCGCCGGATACGAGCTGCTCCACCTGATCACCTTTTTCACCGTCGGGCCGCAGGAAGCGCGGGCGTGGACCGTCCACACCGGCGCCACCGCGCCCGAGGCCGCGGGCGAGATCCACAGCGATTTCCAGAAGGGTTTCATCCGCGCCGAAACGATCGCCTATGCCGATTATGTCGCGCTGGGCGGCGAAGCACGGGCGCGCGAAGCCGGCAAGCTGCGCGCCGAGGGCAAAGCCTATGTCGTCCACGACGGCGACGTGATGCACTTCCTGCACAGCTGACCCGCGCGTCGGCGGGTCCGGCTTCGGTCATTGATGTCACGCGCGGCTCCGCTATCGAGGGGAAGCGATTCGCATCCCCGGGAGCCTAGCCATGTACAACCGCCGCCATTTCCTTGCCGGGGCGACCCTTGCCGGTCTTGCTGCGCCAGCGATCGTCCGGTCGCAGGGCATATTGCGCGATTTTCCGTTCAAATTGGGGGTCGCGGCGGGCGACCCGGCCAGCGATGGTTTCGTCATCTGGACGCGGCTGGCGCCCGAACCGATGGAGCGGCACGGCGGCATGCCGCTGACCAATGTGCCGGTCGAATGGGAGGTCGCGAGCGATACGGGGTTTCGCGATGTCGTCGCCAAGGGGACCGAACTGGCGCGGCCCGAACTGGCGCACAGCGTCCATGTCGAAGTGGCGGGGCTGCTGCCCGATCGCCTCTATTTTTATCGCTTTACCGCGGCGGGCGAGCGCAGCCTGCGCGGCCGCGCGCGCACCCTGCCCGCCCCCGGCGCCAAGGTCGACGCCCTGAAATTCGGGGTTGCCGGATGCCAGCATTTCGAGTCCGGATTTTACGGCGCCTATCGCCACATGGCGCGCGAAGACCTGGCGTTCGTCTATCATTATGGCGACTTCATTTACGAGTATCAGCAGAATTATCTCTACGACAGCGGCCTGCCGATCCGGCCGGTACGGCGGTACGAGCAGCGCGCGCTGGTCGACGTCACAGACTTTCGCGCCGCCTATGCGCAAACCTTACTCGACATCGACCAGCAGGCGGTACGCTCGGTCCACGCGCATCTGTCGAGTTTCGACGATCACGAGATCATCAACGACTGGGTGTCCGACATCGACAATTGGGCGCTCGACCTGCCCGGCAACGATCCCGACGCGCCGTCACCCGAAGTGTTCATGCTGAAAAAGCAGGCGGCGATGCAGGCATGGTACGAACATATGCCGGTGCGCAAGGCGCTGCTCCCACGCGGCGGCATGGTCGCGATGAACCGCGAATTTCGCTACGGTGACCTGATGGCGATGCAGCTGCTCGACACGCGGCAATATCGCGACGACCAGCCGTGCGGTGACGGGTTCAAACCGGCGTGTCCCGAGGTGTTTGCCAAGGAAGCGCAGGTGCTGGGCCGCGCGCAGGAAGAGTGGCTGAACAAGAATTTGAGCAAGCGCGGCGCGACGTGGAATGCGCTGGCGCAGCAGGTGACGATGATGTCGCTCGACCGGCGGCGCAAACCCGACGAGCCCAAGAAGATCGTCAATCTCGACAGCTGGGCGGGTTATGAAGCACCGCGCGAGCGGATGTTGTCGCGGCTGGGCGGACTGGACAACTGCGTGGTGCTGACCGGTGACGAGCATCAGAATTTTTGCGGCGACCTGGTGTTGAAGGACAAGGTCGTCGGCGCCGAATTCGTCGCAACCTCGATTTCGAGCGGCGGCGACGGCAGCGACAAGCGCAGCGGCACCGACGAGTGGCTGGCGCGCAACCCCGAACTGAAATTCGCCAACGACCAGCGCGGCTATCTGGTGTGCGACGTCAATCGCGAGGCGTGGCAGACGCATTTCATGGTCGTCGACAAGGTGACGACGCCGGTGAACACGCTATCGAAGCGCGCGACCGCGGTGGTCGAGAACGGCGTTGCCGGGATCAAGATGGCTTAGCTGGCGGCGGCTTTCAGCCGCGTGACGACATCCTCGTCGCGGATGCGGCGCCACTTGGCTTCGACGAAACTGTGGACGCCGAACAGGAACAGACCGGCGGCGACGAGCAGATAGAGCTCGGCATGTTCGGTCAGCGCCGACAGCGCATCGCCAAGCCCTTTGACCTCGCCTGCCGAGTCGAACCAGCCGGCGCGGATCAGCGACACGCCGATGACCGCGAACACCACCGCGCGCGCGGCGAGGCCGCCGCGGCCGACGGGGACGACCCACGCGGGCGCATCGGCGGCGACGCCCTGCATGAATTCGGTGGTCCAGGCTTTCATCGCCTGATGCGCGGCCGCGGCGAGAAAGCATAGTCCAATGGCGCCGAGCAGGGTGCCACCCAGCGGCATGTCGAGCAGCATCCCGGCTGCCGCTTGCTCCTGGTCGCCATTACCGGCGGCGGCACGGCCCGATGCGAGCCGGACCGCCGCCCATGCCAGGATGAAATGCGCAATCCCGCTGGCCACATGGCCGATGCGGATCGCGATGCCCTTCGCATCGTCGCCTTTGCCTTCGCTGTCGAGCGCCGCGCCATAGAGGCGATACGCGCCATAAAGCGCAAGACCGATCGCCAGCAGCGCGAGCAGATAGGGGCCGCCCGACATGTCTTTCACCGCGCGGAACACGCCTTGCGGGCTGGCGTCGGACGCGTTGGCGCTGGTCAGCGCAAAAAAGGCGAGCAGGCAATAAACGACGCCCCGCGCGCACCAACCTGCGCGGGCAAAGGTTTCGAGGCGGCGCAATCGGTTCATCGGGTTGGCTCCTGTCGGAATGTCGTCAGGCAACGTCCCGGCGCGAGCGCGGTTCCGTGGACGTCTATTTCCGACCGAACAGCCGCTCGACGTCGTCCATCGCCAGTTTGACCCACGTCGGGCGGCCATGGTTGCACTGGCCGCTGTGCGGGGTGACCTCCATCGTGCGGAGCAGCGCGTTCATTTCGGCAACGCTCAGCGTGCGGCCGGCGCGGACCGAGCCGTGGCAGGCCATGGTGGCGGCGACCAGTTCGAGCTTTTCGTTGAGCCCGAGTGCGGCGTCATAGCCCGCCAGATCGTCGGCAATGTCGGTGACGAGTTTGCGGCAGTCGATCGCGCCGAGCATCGCCGGGGTCGCGCGCACCATGACCGCTGCGGGGCCGAAGCGTTCGAGCTCGACCCCGAGCGCCGCAAGCTGCACCGCCGCGGCTTCGAGCCGGTCGCACGCAGGTTCGTCGAGTTCGACGACTTCGGGGAGGAGCAGACCTTGGCTTGGCACCGCCTGCCCGCTCATGGCGCGGCGGAGTTGCTCTAGGACAAGGCGTTCGTGCGCGGCGTGCTGGTCGACGATGACGAGGCCGTCTTCGGCCTCGGCAACGATGTAGGTGCGGGCGATCTGGCCGCGCGCGATGCCGAGCGGATGCGCGTCACCGTGCGGCACCGGCGCGGTTGCGGCTTCGGCGCGGCCCATCGGCAGGGCATCGCGGGGCGGCGCAAAATCGACGACGCGGTCGCGCAGAAGCGCGTGTGTCGCGGGATCGGTGTCGGCGCCGAACAGATGCGTCGCCGGCGCGTGCGGATAGGGCAGATGTGCGGCGAACAGGGTCGGAGCGGGCGGCGCGACCGGTTCCTGCTGCCACGCCGCCAGCGCGGCTTCGGCGGGACGCTGGACGCTGCGAAAACCATGCTCGTCGAGCGCACGGCGCAGCCCGCCGACGATCATGCCGCGGATCAGCTGCGGGTCGCGAAAGCGCACCTCGGTCTTGGCGGGATGGACGTTGACGTCGACCTCGCCGCCGGGAACGTCGAGGAACAGCGCGACAACCGGATGACGATCGCGCGCGAGCAGATCGGCATAGGCGCCGCGCAGCGCCCCGACGAGCAGCCGGTCCTTCACCGGGCGGCCGTTGACGAACAGATATTGATGGTCGGCAATGCCGCGATTGTAAGTCGGCAGGCTGATCACCCCGCCGATATGGACGTCACCGCGATCGAGATCGATCCCGATGCTGTTCGCGGCGAGATCGCGCTGGGTCAGCGCCGCAACGCGGCTCAACTGGTCTTGCCCGCCCTGCACATCGAGCGCGCGGCGCCCGTCATGCTCGACGATGAAACCGACATCGGGCCGCGCCATCGCGAGCCGCTTCACGACGTCGAGGCACGCGGCATATTCGCTGCGCGCGCTGCGCAGGAATTTGCGGCGGGCGGGAACGCGCGCGAACAAATCTTCGACGACGACGCGCGTGCCGTTCGCCAGCGCCGCCGGGCCTTCGGCGGCCACGACGCCATTGTCGACAACCCGCCGCCAGCCATCGCCGCCCGCGACGCGGCTTTCCAATGTCAGCCGCGCAACACTGGCGATCGAGGGCAGCGCCTCGCCGCGAAAGCCCAGCGTCGTGACATCCTCGATCGCGTCATCGGGCAGCTTCGATGTGGCATGGCGTTCGAGCGCCAATGCCATGTCGGCGGGGGTCATCCCGCAGCCATCATCCTCGACCTCGAGCCGCGAAATTCCACCCTCAGCGATTCGCACCGAGATGCGCGTCGCCCCGGCGTCGATGGCGTTTTCGACCAGTTCTTTGAGCGCTGCGGCGGGTCTTTCGACCACTTCACCGGCTGCGATCCGATTTACGAGCGTTTCAGGCAGGCGACGTATTGACATGGGGGCTGTCCTAGCGCAGTCGAGCGCAAATCGCGACCCACCCGCACAGCCTTATCATATTGTCCAGCCCGCCCCCGTCGGCCGAGCCGGAATCTCTCCCTGATTGGTCCTGTCGCCGGCCGGGCGCGCAGGTGTAACGACGCGGCGGCGTGGTCCTTCCCCAGGGCCAGCGCCGAGGACAGGGAAGCAGTATCGATGTCATTCTTTTCTCGCTGGTTCAAATTCAACTCCCAGGACATGGCCATCGATCTCGGCACCGCCAACACGGTGGTCTATGTGCGCGGCAAGGGCATTGTCCTGAACGAGCCCTCGGTCGTTGCGGTCGAGACGATCAACGGGATCAAGCGGGTCAAGGCGGTTGGCGACGACGCGAAGCTGATGATGGGCAAGACCCCCGACAGCATCGAGGCGATCCGCCCGCTGCGTGACGGCGTCATCGCCGACATCGACGTCGCCGAACAGATGATCAAGCACTTCATCACCAAGGTCCACGGCGGCAAGCCCAACGCGTTCCGCAGCCCCGAAATCGTGATCTGCGTGCCCAGCGGTTCGACCAGCGTCGAGCGCCGCGCCATCCGTGACGCCGCGTCGAACGCGGGCGCCAGCGAAGTGTGGCTGATCGAAGAACCGATGGCCGCCGCGATCGGCGCCGATATGCCGGTGACCGAACCGATCGGGTCGATGGTTGTCGACATCGGCGGCGGCACCACCGAAGTCGCGGTGCTGTCGCTCCGCGGCCTCGCTTACACCACCTCGGTCCGCGCCGGCGGCGACAAGATGGACGAAGCGATCGTCAGTTATGTGCGTCGCCACCATAATCTGCTGATCGGTGAAGCGACCGCCGAGCGGATCAAGAAGGACTTCGGCATCGCGCGCATCCCCGCCGATGGCGTCGGGCTGACGATCCACATCAAGGGCCGCGACCTCGTCAACGGGGTACCCAAGGAAATCTCGATCAATCAGGCGCAGATCGCCGAAGCGCTGTCCGAACCGATCGGGACGATCGTCGAGGGCGTCCGCATCGCGCTGGAAAACACCGCCCCCGAACTCGCCGCCGACATTGTCGATCAGGGCATCGTCCTGACCGGCGGCGGCGCGCTGATCGCCGAGCTCGACGAACTGCTGAAGGAAGCGACCGGACTGCCCGTCACGGTCGCCGACGATCCGCTGACCTGCGTCGCGATCGGCACCGGCCGCGCGATGGAAGATCCCGCGTTCCGCGGCGTACTCCAGCAAGCTTGATCGTTTAAGCTCCGCCATGGTCCGCCCGGTACATCGACGTCCGGGGCAATCCCGAAAGGCCCAGTACAGCCTGTTCGCGGCCTATGTCATCGCGGTGACAGGCGCCGTCGCCGGGCTGTTGCTGGCGATCCTGTCGGTCGTTGACCCCATCGGCTTTGCCCAATTGCGGGTGGTAAGCCAGGAAATCACCGCGCCGGTCGCGCGCGTGTCGCGGTCGGTCATCGGGTCGATTTCGGGCATCGACGACACCGTCGGGGCCTATGTCAGCGCAGGTTCGCAGAACCGGCGGCTGCGCAGCGAACTGGCCGACACGCGCCGCGAGCTGGTCGCGACCAGTTCCTTGCAGGAAGAGAACCGCCAGCTGAAGGCGCTGCTCAAATTGCAGGAAACCGACAAGACCGCGCTCGCCAACGGCTATCTGCTCACATCGACTTCGACCAGCAGCAAACGCATCGCGCTGCTGAGCATCGGGCGCAAGCTGGGCGTGACCGCGGGCCAGCCGGTGCGCGCTGCCGACGGGTTGATCGGCCGCGTCCTCAGCAGCGGCCCGTCGGTGTCGCAGGTGCTGCTGCTCACCGACGTCGACAATATCGTTCCCGTCCGCCGCGCCCGCGACGGCCTGCCCGCGCTGGCCTATGGCCGCGGCAACGGCGATCTGGACATTCGCACCCTCAACATCGCCAACAATCCGTTCAAGCCCGGCGACATCTTGGTCACATCGGGCACCGGCGGCCTTTATCCGCCGAACATCCCGGTCGCGATCGTCGTGCGGCGCCAGGACGACGGCGCCCTCGCCCGCCCCCTCGCCGACCCCGGCAAGGTCGATGCGGTGTCGGTTCTGCGTCCCTATACCCCCGACAATATCGAGGCACAGGCAGCCCCTGCCCCACCGCCCGCAGCGCCCGCAGGCGCCACCCCATGAACAATCGCGCCGCGCCGCGTCTGGGCGAACCGGCTTCGTTGTGGCGGATGCGGATCGTGCCGGTGGCGACGGTGATGTTCGCCTCGGCGCTGCCGCTGATGCTGCCGCTGGTGGCCAATTCGCCGGTGCTGCCGCCGCTGGGGCTGCTGTTCTTTCTGTGCTGGCAATTGCTGCGCACCGAAATGTGGCCGGTGTGGATCGGCCTGCCGCTGGGATTGTGGGATGATCTGTTCAGCGGTCAGCCGATCGGCACCGCGGTCGGGCTGTGGACGCTGGCCAGCATCGCGATCCATTATTCGTCGCAGCGCATCTATTGGCGCGGCTTTCTGCACGACTGGGCGATCGCGGCGCTGTTGATCGCGATCATTCAGTCGCTTGCGGCGCTGATCGTCCATCCCGGCGCCGCGACCGGGCGCGTGCTGGGGCTGGTGGTGCCGCAAATCATCATTTCGGCGCTGCTCGTCCCGCTGTTCATGCGGCTCACCGGCAAGTTTGACAATTTCCGCCTGAAACGCCGATAATCCCGCTAATCAGAAACCAGATGCCGCGCAAAAGCCCGCCCATTACCGAAGCCTGGAGGGGAATCACCTTCACCCGCCGCGCGCTTGTCGTAGGCGGCGCGCAGGCGGCGGTCGGGGTCGCGCTGGCGGCCCGCATGGCCTATATCTCGGTCGTCGACAATGATCGCTATGTGCTGGAATCGGAAAGCAACCGGGTCAATCTGACGCTGGTGCCGCCGCGGCGCGGGTGGATCGTCGACCGCCATGGCAAGGCGCTGGCGAACAATCGCGTGTCGCTGCGCATCGACATCATTCCCGACCGATTGCACAACAAGGACCTGGTGCTGGGGCAATTGCGCACGTTGTTGCGGCTCGACGGCGATGCGATGGACCGGATCAACCGCGACCTGAAGGCGGCATCGGGGTTTCAGCCGGTCGCGGTCGCCGAAGACATGACCGAGGCCGAATATGCGTCGATCCTGGTCCGCTTGCCCGAAATGCCCGGCATCGCCCCGCAGCGCGGCTTTGCGCGCAATTATCCGACCGGCGCCGCGGTCGGGCATCTGATCGGCTATGTCGGCGCGCCCAACGCCGAAGAATATCAAAAGGCAAAGGACCCGCTGTACATCACGCCGGGGTATAAAATCGGCAAGGATGGGCTGGAGAAATATTTCCAGCCGATGCTGAAGGGCGAGCCCGGTGGACGGCGGGTCGAGGTCACCGCGCGCGGCAAGGTGGTGCGCGATCTGGAAACCCAGCCCGATGTGCAGGGCAAGACCGTCCATCTGACCATCGACGCCGATCTGCAGGAATTTGTCGCACGGCGGATGGGACGCGAGTCGGGCGCGGCGGTCGTCATCGACTGTACCAACGGCGACATCTTGTCCTTTGTCTCGATGCCGAGCTTCGATCCGAACAGCTTTTCGGACGGGATCAGCAACAGCGAATATAGCTGGCTGCGCGCCGACGACCATCAACCGCTGATCAACAAGGCGACGCGCGGGCTGTATCCGCCGGGTTCGACACTGAAACCGATGGCGGCGATCGCGGCAGTCGAGCATGGCGTCGATCCGAGCGAGCGCCATACCTGCATCGGCGGCTACCGCCTGGGCAACCGCTTTTTCCGCTGTCTGGGCACCCATGGCAGCGTCGATATGCCGACGGCGATCATGAAAAGCTGCAACAGCTATTTCTACTGGCTCGCCCACCGGCTGGGCTATGACGCGATGGCGCCGACCGCGAAACTGCTGGGGCTGGGCGAGGAATTTCAGCTGGCGGGCAGCAACCAGCGATATGGCACCATTCCCGACAGCGCGTGGAAGATGAAGAAATACGACCAGCAATGGTCGGCGTCGGATTCGCTCAACGCGGTTATCGGGCAAGGCTATGTCAGCGTAAATCCGCTCCAGCTGGCGGTGATGACGGCGCGGATCGCGTCGGGGCGGCGGCTGTATCCCCGCCTGATCAACCGCGAATTCAGGAACGAGCCGCTGCCCTTTTCGCCCGAGGCGCTCGCGGTCGCGCGCCAGGGCATGGATCTGGTCGTCAACGGCGCGGGCACCGCGGTGCGTAGCCGTCTGCCGCTCGACGGCATCACCATGGCGGGCAAAACGGGCACCGCGCAGGTTCGCGGACTCGGCACCGGAAACGGCAAAAGCGGCACGTGGAAATTTCGCGATCACGGCCTGTTCATCGGTTTTGCGCCGGTCGTCAATCCGCGCTACGCGACGGCGGTGGTGATCGAACATGGCATGGGCGGCGCGCGCGCCGCAGCCCCGGTGGCCAAGGATTTCATGACCTTCCTCTTTGACCGCGAAAAGGCGATGGAAGCGCTGGAGACGTTTGAGGCGGGCTGGGGCGGCACGATCAAGGAACGGATGGACCGCGACTATGCGGCGTGGAAATCGGGCGCGTCGAGCGACCCCGACCCGGAGGTGCCGCAATGATCGTCGTGCCGCCCGCCATCCAGCGCATCCCATGGAAACTGATCGCGGTGCTCAGCGCGATCACCGGTTTCGGCCTGCTCGTCCTCTATTCGGCGGCGGGCGGCAATTGGTCGCCGTGGGCCTTGCAACAGGGCGTGCGGTTCCTGGTCTTCCTGACCGTCGCGCTGGTCATCGGGCGCTTTCCGATCCGGATCTTCGAGGATTTCTCGTACATCGCCTATATCGGGGTGCTCATCCTGCTGATTGCGGTCGAGCTGCTCGGCTTTGTCGGTGGGGGAAGCCAGCGCTGGCTGAACCTCGGCTTCATGAACCTGCAGCCATCCGAGCTGATGAAGGTCACGATCGTCGTGGCGCTGGCGCGCTTCTATGCGCAATTGCCGCCCGGCAATACCCATAGTTTCACCGCATTATGGCCGGCGCTGGTGATGATCGGCCTGCCCGCCGCGCTGGTCATGCTGCAACCCGACCTTGGCACCGCGCTGTCGATCTGTATCGGCGGCGTGGTGGTGATGTTCGCCGCCGGCCTGCCCTTTTGGTGGTTCGGCAGCACCGCGATCGCTGGCGCCGCGGCGCTGCCCGTGCTGTTCTCGTTCCTTCACGATTATCAGCAAAAGCGGGTGCTGATCTTTCTCGACCCCGAGAGCGATCCGCTCGGCGCCGGTTACCATATCAGCCAGTCAAAGATTGCCATCGGATCGGGCGGCATCGGCGGCAAGGGGTTCCTCAACGGGTCGCAAAGCCACCTCGACTATCTGCCCGAGGGGCATACCGACTTCATCTTTGCCACCATGGCCGAGGAATGGGGGCTGATCGGCGGGCTGGGGCTGCTGTTTGCCTTTTTCCTGCTGCTCCGCTGGTCGACCCGCGTCGCGCTGAGAGCGCGCACCCGTTTTGGCCAGTTGACCGCCGCGGGGCTGACGATGACGATCTTTTTCTACATCGCGATCAACCTGATGATGGTGATGGGGCTGGCGCCCGTGGTCGGCATCCCGCTGCCGCTGTTTTCCTATGGCGGGTCGTCGATGCTGACGATCATGACCTGCGTCGGTATCATCCTGGCGATCGAAAACGACAGCAAAACGGGGACGCGCCGCTTTCATTGAGAAAAATCTTCGCGCCAGCCATTGCCATCCCCCGATGGGCATGATAGCGGGCCGCTCGCTTCGCAGCAAAGTGGATAACTCGCCGCCGCCAAGCGCGCCGAAAACGGCAGTGGACGCATAGCTCAGTTGGTAGAGCAGCTGACTCTTAATCAGCGGGTCCTAGGTTCGAGCCCTAGTGCGTCCACCATTTCTTTCAAAGACTTAGCGGCCAATCTTGAGAGATTTATCAAACGCTGCAGATGCCGTGTAAGCACCGGGTAAGCACGCAATGGACGACGGCCGTCGAACTTTATCAAACAATATCGGTTGCTTACACAAATTCTCGTAGCATAATTGCGGGCCGAAATGTCACGACGCAGTCAGCTTTTTGATGTGTCTTCCCCATTGCTTCATCGCTTGGCGCTTCTCCTCCTGATACGGGTAGCATTGGTACACACCAACAATGCCGCTCTTCGTCCCGGAGAGATGATTGAGAACGGACTCGATGATTTCCATCCTGATCTGCAATGCCTGCATCCCCGTTGCGACCGTTCGGCGAATGTCGTGAATCCGCCGAGGCGCCAATACGGCACTCTCCTCCGCTGACCTCATTTTTCTAACGATCATCGCGTCCCATTTCTCCTTAACTTTTGAGAATGCACTCAGACGCGTCCCATAGCTCGACAGGAACACCAAGCCATGTGACGGCCAATCTTTCTCACAGGCGACGGCGTCAAGCAGCGCGATTGCCTGCTTGCTAAGCGGGATAAGATGCGGACGGCCATTCTTTGACCTTTCGGCTGGCAAGTCCCATCGGCTGCCTTCACGTCGCAATTCGGACCAATCCAACCCGATCACTTCGCCACGCCGCTGGCCCGTCAAGATCATCAGCCGAAACGCCGGACCATAATGCCCCATAAGCTGGAAACTTGCTTTCCAGGCGCAACGCAATTCTTCGGTTGAGAGGTAGCGATTACGGGGTTTAGGCGGAGGAGGAGCATCCACTCCTTGGACCGGAGAATGCTTGAGATCGTCGCGGCTCATTGCCCATTTGAACATTTTGCGCAGCGTCGCGTGCATCGCCCGCGCAACCGACGGCCGGTTTTCCAAGCGTCGATAGATTGCTGTAAGGTCTGACCGCCGGACATCCGAAATTCGTTTGGTTCCGATAGTCGGCACCGCATAATGGACAAGCATCGAGCGGATGCGCGACCAGTCCTTCCAACGCCGCTTGAGATACTCTTCGGTGAAAAGCTCAACGTAGCGATCAAATCGGTGTTCCACCTGCTTCCGGCGGCGTTCGCGACGCTTCCAAGATGATCCAGAGCGCTCGCTCCCAAGGATATCGAGATTTGATGGTTAGACTTCGATGCCTTCCGCCAACGTCAGCGCATCTTCCACATCAACGCCGAGGTATCGGACAGTGTTTTCAATTTTGGTGTGACCCAGAAGAATTTGTAAGGCGCGCAAATTTCCGGTCGCCTTGTAGATAATCGACGCCTTCGTTGTTCGGAGCGAATGTGTTCCATAGTCTTCGCTTCGAAGGCCAACTGCGGTGACCCACTCGTCAACAAGCCGCGCATACACGTCGATTGACAGAAAAAGGCAACGCGATAAGGGGGCGCACGAAGGGGCGACCGCATGAATCCGATCTGGCTTCCCGCCTCTCTGCTTGGAGGATTACTTCAGGCGTGGCGCACCGCGCTCCAACAGCGCCTGCGCGCCGAACTCAGCATCAGCGGCGCCGGACTTGTCCGCTATCTTTACGGCCTGCCCTTTGCCCTCGGCTTCGCCGCCATCTGGTTGACGATTCAGGGCATGTCTATCCCGGCTTTCAGCACGGCCTTCCTTGGATTCACTATTGCGGGCGCGGTCACGCAGATGGTCGGGACAATATTTCTCATCATGGCGTTCGGCCATCGCGGCTTCGTCGTCGGTACCGCCTTTTCCAAAACCGAAGCGGTGCAGGCGGCATTGGTGACGGCACTTTTCCTCGGCGAGCGCCTCCCGCTGCTGGCGTGGATCGGCATCGTCGCGGGCGTCGCCGGCGTGTTGACGCTGGCGCTGGCCGGACGCGGCGTATCAGTCCGCGAAATCTGGCGAGCGCTAGGGCAACCCGCTGCGCTGTGCGGCCTTGGCGCAGGGTCGATGTTTGCGCTCGCCGCGATCGCGGTCAAACTGGCCACGGCCGAACTGGAAGACGTCGACCTCATCGGTTCGGCGCTCGTCACACTCGTCGTCGTGATGGCGATCCAGACCGGACTCCATCTCGCATGGGTCGTCGTGCGCGACCGTGACACGTTCCGCGCTGTCTTCCGGCAATGGCGGACGTCAAGCCAGGTCGGCCTGCTCTCGGCGCTCGGTTCGGCGTGCTGGTACATCGGTTTTGCAGCGGCGCCCGCGGCGCTGGTGCGGATCGTCGGACAAGTCGAAGTGATCTTCACGATCGGTTTTGCGCATTTCTACCTGCGCGAACCCGTCCGCTGGCACGAGATCGTCGGGCTGTTACTCGTCGTCGGCGGCGTCGTGATGGCGCTGTTCGCGACCTTTTAAAAGGCCGGCGCCTTGCTAACCATCGCGGGAAGCGGACGGCCCATGACGCCCGTGAGCCATCCGGCCGCTTCGATCACCTGCGGAAGCATCACCCCGGTTTCGACGCCGCTGCGTTCGAGCAGATAGACGACATCCTCGGTCGCGACATTGCCTGCCGCGCCAGGCGCAAAGGGACAGCCGCCCAATCCGCCAAGCGACGCATCGACCGTTGCCGCGCCTTCAGCCACCGCCGCCCAGACATTGGCGATACCGGTGCCGCGCGTATTGTGGAAATGGACGCGCACCGGCACGTTGCCGACCGCCTCGCGCACGCGGCCGACCATCTCCGACACCTCTGTCGGCACGCCAACCCCGATCGTATCGGCAAGCGCGATTTCTCGGGGATCCGCATCGGCGGCGCGCTTTGCCATTTCGACGACGCGATCGATCGATACCCGCCCCTCGAACGGGCATCCGAACGCGGTGGCGATGGTGATCTGTCCGCCGCGCCCGGCCGCTTTCGCCAGCGCGACGATCTCCATCGCCGTGACCAGCGATTGATCCGAACTCTGGCCCTGATTGCGCATCCCGAAGCTGTCGCTCGTCACGCACACCGCACCGAGTTCGTCGATGCGGCCGGTCGCAAGCGCGCGCTCTGCACCGCGACGATTGAGGACCAGCCCGACATAAGTCACATCGCCACGTTCGGGCAGCATCGCCACCAGTTCCTCAGCATCGGCGAGTTGCGGTACCTTGTTGGGATTGACGAAGCTCGTCACCTCGATACGGCGCATGCCATAGTCGATCGCGCGGCGGACAAGCATGAGCTTGTCGGCGGTCGACACGATCGCCGATTCATTTTGCAGGCCGTCGCGGGGGCCGACTTCGACCATTTCCACCGTTCGGTTTTTCAACATCTTGCGTCCTGAATTTTTCGAGTCATTTGCAGGTTGAAAATTACATAGCATTCTAAGTATACGAAAGCCATGAGCGAGGCGAACCGTCTCTATCAGAGTCGGTCCCGAAAGGAATGATATGACGGATACGAGCAGCGGGGGCGCGCTGGAAGGCATCAAGGTCGTCGAGATGGGCCAGCTGATCGCAGGTCCCTTCTGCGGTCAGCTGCTCGGCGACATGGGCGCCGAGATCGTCAAGCTCGAACCGCCTGAGACCGGCGACCAGATGCGCAACTGGGGTCAAGGCGACAAGCCCAGCTGGTGGCGCGTGATCGCGCGCAACAAATATTCGGTCGCCGCCGATCTCCGCTCGGCGGAAGGCCAGCAGCTGGCGCGCGAACTGATCGCGAAAGCCGATATATTGATCGAGAATTTCCGCCCCGGCACGCTGGAGAAATGGAACCTCGATCCCACGGAATTGCGCCAGACCAACCCCGGGCTGATCGTCGTGCGCGTGTCGGGCTATGGACAGACGGGGCCCTATTCGGCGCGCGCGGGCTTCGGCGGCATCGGCGAGGCGATGGGCGGATGGCGCGGCATCGTCGGCTATCCCGACCTGCCGCCCGCGCGCATGGGCGTGTCGATCGGCGACACGCTCGCCGCGACTTACGGCTGCATGGGCGCGCTCGCGGCGCTGCATCATCGCAGCAAGACGGGCGAAGGCCAGATTGTCGACTCCGCGCTTTACGAAGCCGTGCTGCAGGTGATGGAATCGACCGTGTCCGACTATTCGGCCAGCGGCACGAAGCGCCGCCGTACCGGGTCGACGCTGCCCGGCATCGCGCCGTCGAATGTCTATCCGTGCCGCGACGGCGAATATCTGATCGGCGCCAATCAGGACGGGGTCTTCGCGAGGCTTGCGGCAGCGATGGGGCGGCCCGAACTCGCGAGCGACGAACGTTATGCCACGCACCGCGCGCGCGGGGTACGGCAGGAAGAGCTCGACGCGCTGATCGGCGAATGGACCGCGACGCTGACGATCGGGGAGCTGGAAGCGAAGATGGTCGAGGCGGGCGTTCCCGCGGGCCGCGTTTTCGATGCCGAGGACATGATGCGCGACCCGCATTTCACTGCGCGCGAGGCGCTGGTGACGGTCGCCGATGCGGAATTCGGCGAGGTCACGATGCAGGGGGTGTTTCCGAAGCTGTCGGCAACGCCGGGCAGCGTCCGCCGCCCTGCCCCACTGACGGTCGGACAGGATACGGACGATGTTCTCGAACGCTGGCTCGGGCGGGAGGTTTGACGCGATGATCACACTTTATGGCGGCCCCACCCCCAACGCGCGCAAGATCGCGATTGCGCTCCTCGAAATGGGGCTCGAATGGCGGCTAGACTATATCGACATCCTCGCGGGCGATCAGCTGACGCCCGAATTCCTTGCGCTCAATCCGAACAACAAGACCCCGGTGATCGTCGACGACGAAGGGCCCGAGGGGACGAGCTTCACGCTCTGGGAAACGGGCGCGATCCTGCTCTATCTTGCCGAAAAGACCGGGCGGTTCGTGCCGACCGATCCGGCGGGGCGCGCGACCTGCTGGCAATGGCTGATGTTCCAGGTGTCGGGCGTTGGCCCGATGTTCGGGCAGGAAGCGCATTTCACCCATTATGCCAAGGACCGGCATGAATATGCGATCGCCCGCTATTCGCGCGAGGTCGACCGGCTGATGATGGTGATCGACAAACGCCTTGGCGAAGCCGAATGGCTCGCGGGCGCGGACTATACGATCGCCGACATGGCTACCCTGCCCTATCTGCGCCGTCAGCTGATCGAAAAAGCGGGGCGCTTTCCGAACGTCGACCGCTGGGGTGCCGCGATGCTCGAACGCCCTGCAGTCGCCGAAGGAATGACGGTCGGTGTCGCGCGTGCCGAGACGATCGAAGGTGGACTCACCGGCTTCACCGACGAGCATCGCGCGATCCTGTGGGGCGACCGCCAGCACGCGGCGCGGTAATATCCCTTCGTCATTGCGAACGTAGCGAAGCAATCCAGGGCGGTTTACCCGCGCTCTGGATTGCCGCGTCGCCTCCGGCTCCTCGCAATGACGAATTGAGGCATCAATCCTTCGCGGCGGCGTGGTTGGCGTCGCCGAACATGTTCGACCATTCCTTGTCGTCGAGTTTCTGGTGCCGGCCGATATATTTGGCGGGTGCTTTCAGGTCGTCGCGCGCCATAGCACGCACCACCGCCGGCCGCTCGCCGATGCGCTCGAACCACGCGTGCATAGCCGGCCATTCGTCGAGCCCCATTCCCATGACGAAGGCAGAAGCGCGGCCAGGCCAGATCGCCATGTCGGCGATGGTATAGTCGGCCCCGCCAACATAGACGCTCTTCTCCAGCCGCTTTTCGAGCACCGTAAGCAGACGCTTCAACTCCTTTGTATAGCGTTCGACCGCATAATCCTGCCCGGCGGGGGCATAGCGCAGAAAATGGCTGGCCTGCCCGCTCATCGGCCCGAGCCCCGCAACCTGCCAGGTCAGCCATGATAGCACCGTCGCCCGTGCCGCGCCCGACGCCGGCAGGAAGCGCCCGCTCTTCTCGGCCAGATATTGGAGTATCGCGCCCGACTCGAACACCGTCACCGGCCGGTCCTCACCGACCGGATTCTGGTCGACGATCGCAGGCAATTTGTGGTTCGGGTTGATCCGCCCGAACGCGGCGGACAGCTGGTCGCCCTCGAAAATATCATAGGGAATGACGCGACAGGGTTCGCCGATTTCTTCGAGCATGATCGCGATCTTCTGCCCGTTCGGGGTCGCCGAATAGTGGAGGTCGATCACCTCACAGCACCTCATGGATCACATGGCGCACCCCGAATTCGGTGCGCTCGCCGACTCCGACCGCGAGCACCCCGTTCAGCCAGTCGTAGGTCTTGCTCGCGGTTTCGAACACCGGCGCGATTCGCAGATAATAGCGCGATGCGTCGGCATCGGGGACGGCCGGGTCGACGAAGGTCGCGCGCACATCGTCGGGAATGATGTTGCGGCCGGTGTAGCTGAGATAGATGAGGTCGCCATCATCGGTCTGCCACACCGCGCGGGCATCGAAGGTGCCGACCGAAGCGCTGTCACCAAGCCGCCCGCTGCGCGACCAATTGCCACCACCGGGCAATACTATACCGTTGATACGCGGTCCGAAAAACCGGCCGCCGCTGATATAACCCAGCCGCTGATCGCCGAACGGCGACGCGCCGATGCCGATGATCCCGCTCCCCACTTCGAACTCGACTATACACAGATGGCGGGTCGCCAGCGCCGGCGGCCCCTGATCCCGATTTTCTTCCTTCATGGCACGAATCCTCCTTCAACCTATAGACAAGCATAAAACCATTAGTATACTAAGGGTCAATCAGATTGACGGATCGGAAAGTCTTCCGAGACCGGCTGCACAACACTCAATGGGAGGGTGAACATGAAGGCTCGTAACCAGTTTCTGCTGTCCGGCGTCGCGACGATGGCAATGCTTGTCTGCGCCGCACCGGCGATGGCTCAAGCCGCCGCCGACGATTCGGCGATCGCCGACGACAGCGACACCAACGAAATCATCGTCACCGCGCGCTTCAAGAATGAATCGCTGCAGGACGTCCCGCAAGCCATTTCAGCCTTTGGCGAAGAGGCGCTGACCAAGATCGCGGCGCGCGACATCACCGACCTGGCGCCGTCGACGCCGAACATCAGCATCCAGCCGGTGGCGACCTTCTCCAACTCGGCCGCGATTTTCATTCGCGGCCTTGGCGCGCAGGGCATCGAATCGACCGAGGAAAGCCCGGTCGGCATCTCGATCGACGGGGTCTTTGTGACGCGACCGGTGGCGACGATGCTCGACACCTTCGATCTCGACCGGATCGAAGTGCTGCGCGGGCCGCAGGGCACGTCGTTTGGCAAGAATTCGCTCGCGGGCGGCATCGCCGCCTATACCAAGAATCCTGGCCGCGACTGGGGTGTGCAGGCGGAAGTGACCGTCGGCAATTACGGGCGCATGGATGCGCGCGCGGCGGTCAACATGCCGCTCATCCAGGATACGCTGGCGGTCCGCCTCGTCCTCAACAAGGAAACCTATGACGGCTTTTTCACCAATCGCCTGAACGGAAAGAAAGTCGGCGGGCAGGACCGGCTGACCCTGCGCGGCACCGTGGTCTTCACGCCGACCGAAAATCTGGACATCAACCTGAAAGCCTTCTTGGTCCGCGACCGGTCGAGCGCGCCCGGCGGCGACACCGCGCCCGACCGCACCAAACTTTTGTGGCAGATCTTCCGGTTCGAGGAGCCCAACGACGGCGCCTTTACGATCGGACGCGATTTCCCCGCCAATCACGACACCGACCAGCTGGGCTTTATCGGCAATGTCGGCCTCGACCTTGGTTCGGTCGAGCTCAAGTCGATCACCGGCTATATCGAAACCGACGATTTCAACGACAGCGATTTCGACCAGTCGGAAATCTTCTTTTTTCCTACTTTTCGCCTTCAATCGCACCGTCAGTTCAGCCAGGAATTGCGCCTGCAATCCGATTTTTCGGACCGGGACGACGCCTTGTCGCGCCTCAACCTCGTTTTCGGCGGCTACTACCTGAAGCAGAGCTTTGAGTTGGCGCAGGCCTTCCCGACGCTTCCCGTGCTGCTTGCGCCGACGCTGCGTTTCGGCAGCCAGGATTTTGTGACGCAGGACAATACGGCCAAGGCACTGTTCGGACAGGCAATCTATGGCATCACCGACCGGCTGAACGTGACGTTTGGCGTCCGGCAGAGCTGGGAATCAAAAGACTATTTCCGCGATCCGACCGGAACCCTGCTGTCACCCGCCTTTTTCAGCTCGCGTTCTGTGGTCAAGTCGCTGGCCGAGATGGAAGCGATCGCCAACACCAATCTGGCCGCCGGAAGGGCATTCAAGCTGGGCTACGACCGCGACCGGATGTCGTTCAAGGGCGGGGTTGACTATCGCCTGACCGACGATGTCATGGTCTATGCGGGTTACAGCCAGGGTTATAAGGGCGGCGGGTTCGGCGCCCGATCGGCGACGACGACGACCGCAGGTCCGACGCAGGACAATACGTCGGAACTGTTCGAGGCTGGTTTCAAGGGCGATTTCTTCGACAATCTGCTTCGGCTCAACCTCACCGGCTTCGTCACCAAGTTCAAGCAGCTGGAATTCGGCGTATTCTTCCCCAACCCCAATGTTGCGTCGGGCCAGGAAACGTCGCAGCTGAACATCGGTTCGGCGACGAGCCAGGGGATCGAACTGGAAGCCACGCTGAAACCGACGCAGAATTTCCGGCTGTCGGCCAATGTCGGCTATCTCGATACCAAATACACCGACTTCTGCGCCGACATCGACGGCCCTTCCGCTTCGGCAACCCCGCCGACGTCGACTTGCGGCAACGTCACCCGGCTGCCGAACGGCACCTATCTGGTCGATGTCGATCACACCGATAAGAAGTTGGTCCGTGCGCCCAAATGGCAGACGCAGGTGTCAGCCGACTATACGGTGCCGCTCGGCAGCGCCGGCAATCTGTCATTCCGCGCGGCGGCGCTCTATCGCAGCATCTCCTATTCGACCGTCGCCAATGATTTGGGCGGACGGACGGGCGATTTCGTCCTGGTCGATGGTTCGGTCGGCTGGGAAAGCGAAGATGGGCGTTTCCGGGCGATGCTATGGGGCAAGAATCTGACCAACAAGCACTATGTGGCGGCGTTCACCCCGACCGCCCAATTTTTCAACCAGCGCTTCTATGGCGCGCCGCGGACCTTTGGTCTGACGCTCGGCGCCAGCTTCTGATCCGACGCCACCGAGCAAACGCTCCGGCATCGGCACGTGACGAATGAAAGCCCCCTGTCCCGCCGGACAGGGGGCTTTCTTGTCGCCACTGCGTCAATCGTAAAGCACGTTGACAGAGAAACTTAAATACCTAAGTATTTTTCGGACGAGAAGACTCGCGCTTTTTTGGGGAGAGTTATGATAGAGGCTACCGCCCTCGATGGAGGCGCCGCGGCGCCCGACCGCGGCCTAGCGGCGCGCCGCAACGTCGCACTCGCCATGCTGTTCGTGGTCGGCACGATCAACTTCGTCGACCGCCAGCTCTTGTCGGTTCTCGTCGAACCGATCCGCGCCGACATGCAGTTCAGCGACACCCAGTTCGGGCTGCTCACCGGGCTTGCCTTCGCGCTCTTCTATGCCGCGATGGGGGTTCCCGTCGCGATGGTCGCCGACCGCTGGAACCGCATCAAGCTGATTGGCATCGCGTGCGTCGTGTGGAGCGGCTTTACCGCCGCGTGCGGCATGGTGTCGAACTTCTGGCAGCTCGCGGCGATGCGCTTTGGCGTCGGCGCGGGCGAGGCTGGCGGCACCGCGCCCTCGCTGTCGGTACTCGCCGACTATTATCCCCCCGCGCAGCGGCCGCTGGTGATCGGCCTGTTCACGCTGAACGGCCCCTTCGGCGTGTTCGTCGGCGCCGCTTTCGGCGGCTGGGCGGCCTCGACCATCGGCTGGCGCGGGGCTTTTCTAGTGATCGGCGCCGTCGGCATCGTCGTCGCACCGCTGCTTATCTGGCTGGTGCGCGAACCGGCGCGGGGTCAGATGGACGCCCAGACGGGGGACGATACGCCGCTTCCGATCGGACAGACGCTCGCGATGTTCGCACGCCGCCGCTCGCTGCGCATGGTCATGATCGGCAGCGGGATGGCGGCTTTCGTCAGCTATGGCATGCTCAACTGGATTCCCGCCTTCCTGATGCGCGTTCAGGGCATGCCGCTCAGCGCGATGGCGACCTGGTTCGCGCCCGCGGCCGGCATCACCTTCGGCATCGGCATATTGGGCGGCGGCTGGCTGGTCAGCCGCGCGGCGCGCAAATCGCCGCGCGCCTATGGCACCATACCGGCGTTCGCTGCCGCGGTACTGATTCCCACCTTCATCGCGGCGCTGCTGGTCGACAGCTGGCAATTGTCGCTCGCGCTGATGCTCGTCCCGATGGCCGCGTGCATCGTCTATGTCGCGCCGGCGCTGGCGCTGGTCCAGAATCTCACCGCGCCGCGTTCGCGCGCCACCGCGTCGGCGGTCCTGATGCTGATGTTCAACATTGTCGGCCTAGGGCTCGGCCCGCTGTTCGTGGGCATGATCAGCGACGCACTGAAACCCGAATATGGCGACGAAAGCCTGCGCTGGGCCTTGATGGCGATCATCCCCTTCGCCGTCGCAGCCGGCGTCGCGCAATATGCGATGACGCGGCACCTGGACAAGGATTTCGCCGAATGAGCGAGAGGATAGGGTGATGGACAGCGACGACGATATTCGCGCGATGGCAAAACGCTTTTTCGACGCGATCGAAGCGGGTGACATCGAAACGATGCAGGGCAGCTTCACCCCCGATGCCGAGATCTGGCACAACACCGACGAGCTGATCGTCACGCCCATGCAGACCGCGCAGACGCTGACCGGCATGGTCGCGCGGATCAAGGACCGCGAATATGCCGACCGCCGGCTCAGCGTCTTTCCCGGCGGCTTCGTCCAGCAGCATGTCCTGAAGGGCAAGCGCGTTCATGACGATGGCGAGGTCCGCCTGCCCTGCGCGATCATCTGCAAGGTCGAGAGTGGGAAGATCACCCGCCTCGACGAATATTTCGATTCGGCGCACGTTGCCGAGTTCCGCAAATTTGCGAACGCCTGAGGAGTAAATCGATGCCCGTGCTGCGCCAGGTTCCCCGCTCGGAAGTCACCGACGAGACCGTCACCGCTTATTACAACCGCCTGTTCGGCGAACGCGATCCCGTTGCCGAGCCCGGCACCGCGACCGGCACGCCCGGCGACTGGTGGACGGTCTTCGCGCTCGCGCCCGACATTTTCAAACATGCGATCGACGGCTTCGCGGTCTATCGCCATCCGGCGCGCAAGATCGACCCGGTGCTGCGCGAGCTGGGCCAGACGCGCGCCGGTTGGGTGAAGGGCAGCCAGTTCGTTTTTTCGCAGCATTGCAAGTCGCTCCGCGGCCTTGGCGTCAGCGAAGAGAAGATCGCAGGCATCGCTTACTGGCAGGTCGCCGACTGTTACAACGAGCAGGAACGCACCGTGCTCGCCTATGCCGACTGCCTCGCGCAGGCCAGCGGGCGCGTCCCGCTCGAGGTCTTCGACAAGCTCAAGACCTTCTGGGACGACGAGCAGATTTTCGAATTCACCTACATCACCTGCCTCTATGACATGCACGCTGTGATCACGCGCGCGCTGCGCATGGAATATGACGCGCGCGAGGATCCGATCGTCGAGATCGCGGCGCCCGCAGGCTTTAGCGCCGCCGACTTCCTCAGCGCGCCGCGCCCAAAGGCGGAATAACCGGCTGCGGCGCGTCGGCATGATCCCTATGTCGCCGCGTCGACCACCGGCACACTCTATCGCGTTCGCTGGCCGCCTGCGGGGGCTGGAACTGCATTAACCGTCAATTTAATTGACGGTTAATGCAGTTGGGGCTAGAAAGTCTCAAGGAAGAGGATGGGCATGAAATATTACAACTCCATCGGCCCCAACCCACGCGTCGTGACCATGTTCATGGCCGAAAAGGGTGTCAAGATCCCCGAGGTCATGATCGACCTGCGCAGCGGAGAGAACCGGCGAGCGCCCTATAATGTCGATGTGAACCCGGCGGGACAGACGCCCGCCCTCGAACTCGACGACGGCAGCGTCCTCTGCGAAGTCACCGCGATCTGCGAATATCTGGAAGAACGCTTCCCCGAAACCCCACTGATCGGCACCACCGCCGAAGAACGCGCGAACACGCGAATGTGGACGCGCCGCGTCGATATCAAGATTTGCGAGCCGCTCACCAACGGTTTCCGCTATGCCGAGGGCCTGCCGCTGTTCGAGACGCGCATGCGATGCCTGCCCGAAGCGGCGGCAGGGTTGAAGGCGATCGCGCAGGACGGGATCGCATGGCTCGACCCGCTGATCGCGGGCCGCAACTTCATCGCCGGCGACCGCCTGTCGCTCGCCGACCTGATGCTCTTCACATTCCTCGATTTCGGTGCGTCAGTGGGACAGCCGATCGACCCCGCCTTCACCAATGTCCAGCGCTGGTACGAACAGATGAAAAGCCGCCCCAGCGCCAACCCGACCTGAGTTACAGAAGAGGAGACGGATCATGGCTGCGACCAATAGCGAATTCGAATTTTGCGGGGTCAATCACCTCGCGCTGGTGTGCAAGGATATGGCGCGGACGGTCGAATTCTACCGCGACACGCTCGGCATGCCGCTGACCAAGACGATCGACCTGCCCGGCGGGCGCGGCCAGCATTTCTTCTTCGACATTGGCAATGGCGACAGCCTCGCCTTCTTCTGGTTCCCCGATGCGCCCGAAGCGGTGCCGGGCATCTCTGCCCCCGCGGCCCTGCCGACGAAGGGCAGTTTCGTTTCCGCCCACGGGTCGATGAACCACATTGCGATCAACGTCCGCGCCGACAAATTCGACGATTATTATCAGCGACTGATCGCCAAGGGCATCGAGGTGACCCCGGTGCTCAATCACGATGATTCGCCGATGCAGGCGTCGGCCGAACTGCACGAGGGCGTCTTCGTCCGCTCGGTCTATTTCTTCGACCCCGACGGCATCTGCCTCGAATTCGCGGCGTGGACCAAGGTGTTCGACGAAAGCGACGTCGCGCACGATCCGGTGCAGGCCGACGGCACCAAGCGCGAAGGTTTCATCACCGGCCGTGCGCCGGTGCCCGCCCAATGATGCTATTCCTCTAGCTAGGAACTCCTCCTGACCCGGCTTCGGCCGGGTTCCCTTTTTGCGCTCCAGCTGTGACGGATCTTATCCAACCGCGCGGTCGCGGCCTTCCCAATAGGGCGCGCGCAGCTCGCGGCGCAGCACCTTTCCCGACGGGTTGCGCGGCAGCGCGTCGATGAATTCGATGCTTTTCGGCACCTTGTAGGCCGCGATCCGCGTGCGTGCCCAAGCGATGACGTCGGCGGGTTCGGGCGCGCCACCCGCCGCGGGAACGATCAGCGCCTTCACCGTCTCGCCCCACCGGTCGTCGGGAACGCCGATCACAGCGACGTCGGCGACACCAGGGCAACCCATGATCGCGCTTTCAACCTCGGCCGGATAGACATTCTCACCGCCCGACACGATCATGTCCTTGATCCGGTCGTGAACGAAATAGAAACCGTCGGCGTCGCGATAGCCGACATCCCCGGTGTGCAGCCAGCCGCCCGCGAGCGTTTCGACCGTTGCCGCCTCGCGGTGCCAATACTCCTTCATCACGACGCCGCCGCGGATCGCGATCTCGCCGATCGCTCCGTCGCCGAGTTCGCGCCCTTCGCCATCGAGGATCGCCATTTCGATCCCCGGCCAGGGCTTGCCGCACGAGGTCAGTTTGCCCGGCAAATCGTGCGCGCTAGGCGACAGATAGGAGCCGCCGCCGGCTGACTCGGTCATCCCATAGAATTGCACGAAGTCGCAGCCGAAGGTCGCGCGCGCGCGGCGCAGCACATCCTCGGCAATCGGCGACGCGCCATAGGCGATCGACTTGAGCGCCAGATAGGCGCCTTGTGCGGCCTCGGGCTGGAGCAGCATCATCTGGATCATCGCAGGCGCGAGGAAGGCATGCGCGACATCTTCCTCGCGCATCATGCGGATCGCATCGGGCGCGGTGAAATCCTTGACGAGCGCCAGCCGCCCGCCCTGCGCGAGGCCCGAGAAACTGACGTTCGTCCCCGCGACGTGGAACAGCGGCATGACGATCATCACCGTCTCGTCTTCGCCATAGGCGAAACCATCGACCTCGGTCGCGGCTTCCAGGAATGTCCGGTAATTGGCGTGGGTCAGGACGACGCCCTTGGGCAGCCCGGTGGTGCCGCTGGTGTAAAGCTGGAGCACATCGTCGGCGAGCTCGGGTCCGGGCAACGCCGCATCCGACGCATCACCGAGCCAGACATCGAACGGCTCGAACGCCGGATGCGCGCCATAGAGCGCGACGAGGCGCGGCGGCGACGCGAGATCAGCGATCGCGGTCAGCGCACAGTCGAAGAAATCCTCGCCGACGAACAGCAGCTTCGGTGCAGCATCGCCGAGGATGAACCCGATCTCGGCCGGCGCAAGGCGGCAATTGACCGGCGCGAAACAGGCGCGTGCCCGCGCGCTGCCGAAGAAGAGCGGATACCAGCTGTCGTGATTCTTGGTCAGCGCTGAAACGCGGTCGCCCGTCGCCACGCCCGTCGCGAGCAGGGCGTGTGCGACGCGGTTCGACTGCGCGTCGAGCTCGGCGAAACTCGTCTCCCGCTCCCCGAACTTCACCGCGGTCGCATCGCCCCGCACCCGCGCCTGCGCCGCCGGAATGTCCGCCAGCGTCCGGATGGCCTCCAGATCGATCATTTCGCTCTCCCAATCGTCGTTTCGACTTGAATTAGATAGAATACTAAGCAAATGCTTGGCCAGCTAAAAAATCGAGAGGACTGGCCTTGTTCAACCACCCCATCCTGCCGACAACCGTCGTTGGAAGCTATCCCCAGCCCGACTGGCTGATCGACCGCGAGCGGCTGAAGGCCAGCCTGCCCCCGCGCGTGCGCGCGGAGACGCTGTGGCGTATCCCCGAACCCTGGCTCGCCGATGCGCAGGAAGCCGCGACGCTGATGGCGATCCGCGATCAGGAAGAGGTTGGCATCGACATTATCGGCGATGGCGAGATGCGCCGCGAAAGCTATTCGAACCGGCTTGCGACCGCGCTGTCGGGGATCGATCCCGACAAGCATGGCAGCGCGGTCGATCGCACCGGCAAGTCGAACCCGGTGCCGCTGGTGTCGGGGCCGATCCGCCGCGTTGCGCCGATCGAGGCGCAGGATGCTGCCTTTCTGCGCCGCCATTCGTCGCGGCCGGTGAAGCTGACCCTGCCCGGCCCCTTCACGATGACCCAGCAGGCCGAAAATGGCTGGTACCCCGACGCCAAATCGCTCGCGATGGACTATGCCGACGCGGTCAATGCCGAGGTGAAGGATTTGTTCGCGGCGGGGGTCGATGTCGTGCAGCTCGACGAACCCTATCTGCAGGCGCGCGCCGACGAGGCCGAATATTACGCGATCGAGGCGATCAACCGCGCGCTTGATGGCGTCGACGGCATAACCGCGCTCCACATCTGTTTCGGTTACGCGATGGTGCATCATGGCGCGGGGTCGACCAAGCCGAAGCCCAAAGCCTATGATTTCCTTGCCGAACTCGAAGCCTCGGCGATCGACGTGATTTCGATCGAGGCGGCGCAGCCGGGGCTCGACCCCGCGATCCTCGCCGAACTGCCGACCAAGACGATCATGTACGGCGTGCTCGACCTGTCGATTCCCGAGGTTGAGACCCCCGAGGTCGTCGCGGGCCGCATCCGCGAGGCGCTGCGCTATATCGACGCCGAACGGCTATGGATCGCGCCCGACTGCGGCATGAAATATCACAGCCGTGAGCATTCGCAGGCGAAGCTGAAGGCAATGGTCGACGGCACGGCATTGGTGCGCGCGGAGCTGAAATAGAACTGACAGATGTGTTCCCCGGCGAAAGCCGGGGTCCATGCTGGTATGCACTGGCCCCGGCCTTCGCCGGGGAACACAAGGATTATGTGTCCAGGAAGTCCGTCAACAACGGCGCCAGCACCTCGGGCGCCTCCACCGTCGGCAAATGCCCCGCACCCGACACGACTTCCAGCCGCGCCCCCGGGATCGCATCCGCAATCTCTTCGTGATGCGCGCGGCTGGTGATGCCGTCCTTCTCGCCCCAGATAAGCAGCGTCGGGACGGCGATCTCACCCAGCCGCGGACGGCTGTCGATCCGCGCCATGATCGCGCGCTGCTGCGCGAGAAAGGTCTCGGCGCCGGTGTCTGCCGCCATTTGTCGCGCGATGCCGAGCAGCCGTTCATCGCTGCGCTTTTCCTCGGGAAACAGGATTGGAATGCGCTCCTCGACCACCTGATCGAACCGCCCGCTTTCGACAAGATCGATATAGCCCTGCCGTCGCGCGGTCTGCGCCGGGCCATCGGCCGAGGCGAGTGTTGAAATCAGCGCGAGCTTCGCCACGCGTTCGGGCGCACGGCGCATCACTTCAAAGGCGATAAAGCCCCCCATCGCGTGGCCGACCAGCACGAATTTGGGCGGCGCGTTGTCGAGCAGGCGCTGCGCGAATCCCTCAATGGTATCGTCGCTGCGATTGTCGGCGACGATGACTTCGCAATCGCCCCACGCATTGAGCAAGGGTTGCCACACCGCATCGGTCAAAAGCTGACCGGTTATCAGAACAATAGAAAGTGACATTCAGACCACCTGATGGAGTAGCGCCTCGCCCGCGGCGAGACGACGGCAATTTTCCTTGGCGACAGAGAGGCTACGCACAAGCGTTTCGGGCGTCAGCCAGGCGATATGCGGCGCGAGCACCGCGTTGGGCAGACCGAGCAGTGCGTTGTCACGCGGCAACGGCTCCTCAGCGAACACGTCGAGCCCCGCACCGAGCAGATGCCCCGAGGCCAACGCCTCGACCAGCCGCGCCTCGTCGACCAGTTCGCCGCGCGCCGTGTTCACCAGCACCGCGCCCGTCTTCATCGCGAGCGGGTCGATCGATGCCCGTGTCTCGTCGGTGAGCGGGATGTGCAACGAAACGATATCGGCCTCGGCGATGAGCCGATCGAGCGGCCAATAATCATAGCTCACGTCACGCTGGCTGCGCGCGGTGTAGACAACTTTCGCACCCAGCACCTCGAGCACAGGCGCGAGTCGCTGCGCCGAATTGCCCAAACCGACCAGCCCCACCGTTCGGCCCGCTATTTCGCCAACGCTGTCGAGCTCCGACGGATCGGCCGTCCACCCCTCGCCTTCCCGCGTGCGCGCATCGAAGAAGCAGGTTCGGCGCAGCACGGCCATCATCAGCGACAACGCCATTTCGGCGACCGCCTGACTGTTTGTCCCCGGCATATTGCACACCGCGACGCCATGATCGCGGGCTGCTTCGAGTGCGATCGTGTTCACACCGACGCCCAGCTTCTGAATGAGTTTGAGCTTCGATGCCGACGCGATGAAATCGCCTGTCACCGGGGTGAGCACATGGAGCAGCGCGGTGATCTCACCCGCCACCTCGTCGAGCGGGGCTGCCTCGTCGACATGCGTCACGACGCCGGGACCGAAAATCCGGTCCACTGCCTCATGGAACCCGGGGCTGGGGCGCGCGTGGAGGACGATCATGCCGGCACAGCCCCGATCGACCCGGCGAAGGCCGAGAAGCCGGCGAACATGGCATCGCCGCCCATCGCTTCCTCGATCCGCAGCATTTCGTTCCACTTCGCCATGCGTTCCGAACGCGTAAAGCTGCCGACCTTGAGCTGCCCCGCATCCCACCCGGTGGCCAGATGCGCGATGGTGACATCTTCGCTCTCGCCCGAACGCGCCGAAACGATCGCCCCCCAGCCACGCCCGACCGCGGCGTCGAGCGCCGCCTTTGCTTCGGTCACCGTGCCGACCTGATTGACCTTGATCAGCGCCGCATTGCACACCGCCGCATCGGCCGCACGCTCGACCCTTGTCGCATTGGTGACGAGGACGTCGTCGCCGATGATCTGCACCTTGTCGCCGACCGCCGCAGTCACCGCTGACATCGTCGTCCAGTCATCTTGCCCCGCGGGATCTTCGACCGACAGGATCGGATAAGCGTTCGTCCATTCAATGATACGCGCCGCCATTTCCTCGGCGGGTAGACGCCGGTCGTCGAGCGCGAGATTATATCCCGACGCATCGCCGAGTTCGTTCGCCGCGATATCGAGCGAGATAAAAACCTCGTCGCCCGCGCGGTGCCCGCTCGCCTCGATCGCCTTCGTCAGCGTGTCGAGCGCATCCTCGTTCGACGCGAAATTCGGCCACCAGCCGCCTTCATCCGCTACCCCCGACAAAGGCCCCTTTGCTTCCATCAGCTTGCCCGCCGCACGATAGACATCGTCGGTGATTTCGAGCGCGCGGCGGAAGCTGCCTGCCTTGGGGCACATGATCATGAAATCCTGTACATCGGTGCGCCGTCCGGCGTGCGCGCCGCCGCCGAAAATCTGGATTTCGGGGAGCGGGATGCGCACCTTGCGACCCTCGGCGAGGTAGCGCCACAGCGGCTCGCGCGCATCGGCGGCCGCGGCATGCAATACGGCCATCGACACAGCCACCACTGCATTCGCGCCCAGCCGTGCCTTGTTCGGCGTCCCATCGAGCGTGCACAACGCCGCATCGACCGCGGCCTGGTCGCGCGCATCCATGCCCGTCAGCGCGGGGGCGATCTCCGCGCCGATCCCGGAGACTGCGCCATTGACGCCAAAGCCGCCGAACGCCGTGCCCCCATCGCGCAAATCGATCGCTTCATGTTCGCCGCGCGACGCACCCGCAGGCGCGATGGCGCGTCCCACCGCGCCCGATTCCAGCACGACCTCAGCCTCGACAGTGGGCCGTCCGCGCGAATCCCATATCTGGCGGCCGGTGACGGAGGCGATACGCGAAGTCATGGATAAGTCCTTTTCCAGTTGATGACGAGCGCGTCGAGAGGCGACGGCGCAAGGATCAGCGCGCGCGCCTGTTCGCGTACGATGTTTTTATGGTCGGCATCGGTCAGATAGGGTGCGGGCGACTTGCCCTCGACGCGCGCGAGGAGCAGCGCGGCGGTGAGCTGGCCCGCGCGGAGCAGCAACCCGGCGGAATCTTCCCAATCGATCCCCGCGCGGTAGGTATCGACCAACACTGACGCCGCTTCGATCAATCGTGCATCATCCAGCCACACCGCTTTCAACAGCAGATGGGTGGTGCAAAAGGCAAGATCGAACGCCGGGTCGCCATAGACGGCGCATTCGGCGTCGAGAAACACCGGGCCGGCTGAACTGACGAGGATATTCTTGGGGCTGACGTCGCCATGGACGAGCGCGATCTTGCGCGCCGTGAGATCGGCCGCAAGCGTGCGCAGTGCGGGTGCCAGCTCGGCGTCATGTTCGGCAACATAGAGCAGGAAGGGATCGACGCGCAGCGCGGCGAACATTTCGTCGTTCGGAAAAGCCGCGCGGTCGGCATCATTGTTCGCCGTCGCCGCGTGCACCGCGACGATCCCGCGCCCGACCGCCGCCGCAAATGCCGCATCGACACGCCCGGCGACCAACTCGTCCTTCCAGACCGGACAGCCGGGCAGGAACCGCATGGCAAAGGCGTGGCCGGTCGGCAATTCGGCCAACACCTCGGGCGCGATCTGCGCATCGACCCCGCGCGCGCGCCGGAGCCAACGCACTTCGCTGGTCCCGCGCTCGACCGGCGCCAGCCATTCGGCGGCGACGCGGAGCTGCGCCAGCGGCCGTTTGACGACGATCGGCCCCGATGGCGTCTCGATCTTCCACACGTCGCACGACACGCCGCCGGTCAGCGGCTCAAGGGCGACGTCGCTCGCGCCGATCAGGCCCGCGCCGCGCAATTCCGCGATGATATCGGCGTCGCCCTGCTCCACTTACAGCTTCTCCCGGATCCAGCTTCCGACCAGATCCGCAGCGGTCTGGCGTTCCTCGATCGAATCCTCGAAATAATGCGCGCCGGGGATCAGTTCGAGCTTCTTGTCGGTGCTGCCGAGGAAATCGAAGATCTTGCGCGCATCACTCGGGAAAACACCTGTATCTGCGGTTCCCTGAACCACCAGCGCGGGGGTGTCATGCTTGGCGAGATGCGGCTGCCCTTGGCACGGCGAGGTTTCGAGGCTCCACATGTTGAGCCAGGTCTTGATCGAATTCGCGCGCCCGATGCTGGGCGTGCGGTTGGCGATCGAGGGATCGCCGCGATAGCACCAGTTGGGCTTGCGATCCGACGGATCGATCGCGGGATCGACGCAGCGAATATCACCCCAGCACCGGAACATCGGGAAGATCCGATCGGGAATGCCCGCGTCGTTCAACCGCTTGAGTTCTGCTTTCGCCCAGTCGGTGATGCGCTGGTTGCGCGCCCGCTGCGCGGCGCGATATTTTGCGATGAACGCGTCCGAATAGGGCGGGCCATTGTCGGGGTTGAACGGGTCGAGTTCGGGATCGGTCGCAACCGGATCATTCTCGTCGATTACCGACGCGTCCATCCAGTCGGTCAGTACTTCGGGCCGCCCCTGATGCGCGTTGAAGCTGATATAGAGGTCGCCCTTGATCAGCGACGCCAGTGCATCCTGCCCAACGGACGGCAACCGGTCGGTCAGCGTCGGGACGATCGACTCGGCCTGATAGGCGCCCATCAACGATCCGCCGCCCGAATTGCCGAGAATGACGATCTGCTCGACCCCGGCCTCTTCCCTCAGCCACTTCATACCGACGCCAATGTCGAGCACTGCATGTTCAAGCAGGAACTGGTCCTCGACCCCGCGATAGCGCGTGTTCCAGCCAAGGAAGCCAAAGCCCTGCCGCGCGAAATAGGGCGCGATATAATGTTCGGAAAAATCGACGTTATAATGCGTCGCGATGATCGCGACCTTCGGCCGCTTGCCACTTTGCGTCCAGTAAATGCCCTGGCACGGATGCCCGCCCGCCTGAATGCGCGGCGCGGTCGGCGACACCAGCCCGACAAATTGCGCGTCCAGTCCTTCGATCCCGTTCGGGTCCATCATCGTCTCTCCTGATATGAATATTGTCTGTGGGTCACCACCATCGTCATGCCGGACTTGATCCGGAGTCCTGCGGCGATGGATGCCGGATCAAGTCCGGCATGACGAAGAAAGAGAACGGCATCAGCGGGCGACTTCGAAGGGCAATTGATACCCCTTCAGCCCCGCACGGATTGCTTTCTTGTCGATCTTGCCCGTCGGCCCGAGCGGGACTTCGTCGACAAACAGCACATCGTCGGGCATCCACCATTTCGCGATCTTGCCGTCGAGAAACGCCTTGAGATCGTCGGCGCAGGCCTTCGCACCATCCTTAAGTTCGCACAGCAGGATCGGTCGCTCATCCCATTTGGGATGCGCGATCCCGACGACCGCGGCGTTGGCGACGGCATCATGCCCCATCGCAATATTCTCGATCTCGATCGAGCTGATCCATTCGCCGCCCGATTTCACGACATCCTTCGCGCGGTCGGTGATCTGCATATAGCCTTCGCCGTCGATCGTGCTGACGTCGCCGGTGTCGAAAAACCCCTCGTCATCGAGCACGTCGCCGCCCTCGCCGCCATAATAGGCACCCGCGATCGTCGGCCCCTTGACCATCAGCCGTCCCGGCGTCTTGCCGTCGTGCGGCAGATGATTGCCCGCATCGTCGACCAGTTTCATCTCCAGCCCGCACAACAGCCGACCTTGCTTGAGCTTGTACGCCATCTGCGCATCGTCGGGCTTCGCGGCGACCGAGGCATTGGGCACCGATACCGTGCCGAGCGGCGAGGTTTCGGTCATCCCCCAGCCCTGAATAACATCGACGCCATAATCGTCGCGGAAGGTGCGGATAATCGATTCGGGACATGCCGATCCGCCGATCGTCACACGCTCCAGCGTCGTGAAGCGCTTTCCATTTTCCTGCATATATTGCAGCAACATCTGCCACACTGTTGGCACGGCGGCAGAATAAGTCACGCCTTCCTGCTCGATCAGATTATAGATTGATTCGCCGTCCATCCGTTGACCCGGCAACACAAGTTTGGCGCCGACAGCGGGCGCTGAATAGACGACGCCCCACGCATTGGCATGGTACATCGGCACGACGAGCAGCACGGTGTCGCGCGCCGACAGCGCCAGCGCGTCGCGCTGCAAGGTCATCAACGCATGGATATAGTTCGACCGGTGCGAATAGAGCACACCCTTCGGATTTCCCGTCGTCCCACTCGTATAGCAGAGCCCGCACGCCGCATTCTCGTCGAACCCGCCCCAGACATATTCGGCAGACTGCCCGGCGATCCAGTCGTCGAAGGCGGTCGCGGAAACACTGGTCTCGGGCATTGACCCGGCGTCGCAGAAGAAGATCACCTTCTCGATCGATGGCACCTGCGGCAACAGCTCTTCGACAAGGGCGGCGGTGGCGGGATCGGCAATCAGCAACCGGTCGCCGGCGTGGTTCGCGATATATGCGATCTGTTCGAGGAACAGCCGCGGGTTCAATGTGTGGAGCACCGCGCCCATCCCCGCCGCACCATACCAGGCCGCGAGATGCCGCGCGCTGTTCCAGCCCATCGTCGCAACGCGGTCGCCGGGCGTTATCCCTTCGGCCGCCAACGCGTTCGACACGCGCTTCGCATCGGCATGGATATCGGCATAGGTCGATCGGGTGACATGTCCGTCAGCATCGCGCGAGACGATTTCGCGGCCACCGTGCCAGTTGGCGGCATGGTCGATGATCCGGTCGACCGTCAGCGGCACATTCTGCATCAACCCGTCCATGCGGCGCTTCTCTCCCTGCGTCTTGTTTCAATAGATAGTATACTAAGCATTTTATCTTTGCAACGCCGCTCTGCCTTGCTTCGCCCGCATCGCTCTTCTAGCGTGACGGGGTCGGCACTCCGCCGGCACCGGGGGCCTATCGTAGCGTATATGCGCACAAACCAGCTCATCATTGCCCTTTTTCAACGCTTTTGCTGGCTCGACGAAGGGCTGCAGGCGCGGCTCCACGATCATGGCTGGCCCGACGTCAATCGCCCGCAATCGATGGTGATGATCAATATCGTCAGCGGCATCGTGCGCCCGTCGGACATCGCCCGCAACCTTGGCCTGTCGCGCCAGGCGATCCACAGCACGATCAACCAGATGGTGAAGCTGGGGATCGTCCAACTCGAAGTCGATCCCGGCGATCGCCGCCACATGATCGTGTCGCTGACCGATCTTGGCGCGCGGATGCGTCGGGATGCGCAGCGCTCAATGGACGCGCTGACCGCGCAGATCGCCGCAGTGCTGGGACAGGACAAGTTCGACGCGCTGCTCGCCGCGCTCGAGGCCGACTGGGGGAGCAATATCGAAAGCGCCTCGCCTGCCCCCCGTCGCCCTTCCGCCTAGGCGGCCAGCGCCTTCGCGACCGCGATCAACCTGCCCGTGGTCATTTCGACGAGCGACGCCGGAAGCGCCTCCTTCAAACTGCCATCCTCGGCAAAAGCCGCGTGCGCGGCCGGCACCACCACCTGTTCGGGAATCACCAGCATCTGGATGGTCGACAGGATCTGACGCAAGTGCATCAGCCCGCGCAGCCCGCCAAAAGGACTGATCGACGCCGACATGATCGCCGCCGCCTTGCCGCGATAGGCGGTCAGCGCAACAAGGCTCTCGTCGCCGGTCGGGCGCGAGGCCCAGTCGATCGCATTCTTGAGCAGCGGCGGCAGCGATCCGTTATACTCGGGCGACACGAAAGTCAGCCCGTCCTGCGCCGCGAACAGCGCCTTGAGCTTCAGCGCATCGGGCGGAAAGGCGCCTGCCTCCAACGCCGCCGAATAGAGCGGCAGGTCGAAGGCCGCGAGGTCGACGCGTGTCACGCTCGCCCCCTGCGCCCCCAGACTCGCGGCGGCGAGGTCGCCCAAGGCGCGGTTATACGATCCCTCGCGCGTGCTGCCGACGATCACTGCAATGCTGGTCATTTTCCCTCCCGGACAAAATAATTAGTATACTAACCTATTGTCCGGTGGATCGGCAAATTGCAAGCCTCAGGCCTTGATGTCGGAGAGCACCGCCAGCTTGCGCGTTTCGTCGCCCAGATTGTCGATCACGCGGCGCATCAGCCCCTGAAGCACCTCGACCTCCTCATCGGTCAGGCCCTTGGTCGCGATTTCGTGGATCTCGGCGTTCATCGGCGCGAGAATCAACTCAAGCTTTTTGGCATGCGGCGTCAGGTGGATGAAGGTCTTGCGCCGATCGTCGGTTGTCTTTTTGCGCGTGATCAGCCCGGACTTTTCCAGCCCCTTCAGCGCAACGACAGTGGTCGGCTCGCGCATGCCGACGCGCTCGCTCAGCTCACGCTGGGTAATGCCGTCCTCGCGCCACAGCTGGCGCAGGAAACGCCATTGCCCCGCCGACACATCGTGCGTCAGCGTGCGGCGTTCCAGCAGCCGTGAAAAGGAGCGGAAGACGACGCGCGCCAGATAACCGATGCTGTTTTCAGGATCGGTGTAATATTCGGCTGGATGCCGGTAATCCTGTGTTTTCTTGGCCAAAACCCTGCTCCCCTGCCGCGGCCCCTGACGTCGGACGCCCGTCCGCGTGAGTGCGAACCTTAGGACGCGAAGATTCCTCCGGCAACCTCCTTCGTCGCCGTCGGGATTGCCGAGCCGCATTCCAACCCCGCGATATCATTGGACATCGCTGTCACGATCACTTACTTAGTATACTAAGTTAATGGAGGCCGTTTTGCAGAAATTTGTTCGGGTGAAAGCGGTCGCGGCGCCGTTGCCGCTCGCCAATGTCGATACCGACATGATCATTCCGGCAACCTATATGAAAGCGCTTACCCGCACCGGGCTCGGCAAACATCTGTTCCAGTTGCTCCGCTTTACCGAAGACGGGAGCGAGCGCGCCGGTTTCATCCTCAACCAGATCGCGTGCCGCCACGCGCAGATACTCATCGCCGACCGCAATTTCGGTTGCGGATCGTCTCGCGAGCATGCGGTGTGGGCGCTGACCGATTTCGGCATTCGCTGCGTCGTCGCGCCAAGCTTTGGCGACATATTCTCGGGCAACGCGCGTAAGAACGGCCTGCTGCTGATCCGCTTGCCCGAAGCGCAGTGCGAAGCGGCGCGCGAAGACATCATTCTCGCCCAATATGCGCCGATCGAGGTCGATCTGGAGGCGCAGCAAATCCGCCTCGCGTCGGGCAAAGTCATCGATTTCGACGTCGACCCCTACGATCGCCGCATCCTGATGGAAGGGCTGGACGATATCGGCCGCACGCTGCGCCATGCCGACGCGATCGCGCGGTTCGAGGCATCGATCTAGCCGGGCATTTCGGGCGCCGCGATATGCCCCGCGAGCGCGCTCGCCGCGGCAAGCGCCGGGCTCATCAGGTGGGTGCGGCCGCCACGCCCTTGCCGGTTCTCGAAATTGCGGTTCGACGTCGCGGCGCAGCGTTCGCCGGGTTGCAGCCGGTCGGCGTTCATGCCGACACACATCGAACAGCCGGGTTCGCGCCAGTCGAACCCCGCGGCGCGCAGCACCGCGTCGATCCCCTCGGCCTCGGCCTGTCGTTTGACCAGCCCCGATCCCGGAACGACCATCGCGCGGACGTGCGGCGCCACGCAGCGACCGCGCACGACATCAGCCACCACACGCAGATCCTCGATCCGGCTGTTGGTGCAACTGCCGATGAACACCCGGTCGAGCCGCAGCCCGGCGATCGTCGCGCCCGGCGCGAGGTCCATATAGGCCAACGCCCGCTCGGCCGCCGTGCGCGTTTCGACATTTTTCAGCGCTGCCGGATCGGGAATGCGTGCGTCGATCGCGACAACCTGCGACGGGTTCGTGCCCCAACTCACCATCGGCTGGACATCGCGCGCATCGACCCGCACCTCGCGGTCAAACCCGGCAGCTTCATCGCTCGCCAGCGCCCGCCAACGCTCCACCGCAGCATCCCACGCCGCGCCGGTTGGCACCGCGGCCCGCCCCGCCAGATAAGCGAAAGTCGTCGCATCGGGCGCAACCAGCCCCGCGCGCGCGCCCATCTCGATGCTGAGGTTGCACAGCGTCATCCGCCCCTCCATCGACAGCGCGAGGATCGCCGCGCCGGCATATTCGATGAC
>NZ_SCOT01000026.1 GCF_005502465.1 Sphingopyxis sp. L1A2A | reverse complement strand
CGGGCGGGGCTCGATGCCCCGCTCGGCGCGTTCTTGCCGAAAAAGAGAGCCTCGCTGACGCTCGTACCCACCCCCAGCCCCTCCCTATGAGGGAGGGGAGCAAGCGGCGTAGAGCAATTATTGGTCACGCCGCCGCCTTCAACGTGCTGGCGCGGCAGATCAGCACGCGGCCGCCGTCGATCTTGACCGGCACCGTGGGGGTGCAACCCTTGTCGTCGCCGAGCGCTTCGCCGGTCGACAGCGAAATCCGCCAATTATGGAGCGGACAGGCGACCGCGCCGCCGTGGACGATGCCCTGGCTCAACCGGCCATGCTTGTGCGGGCAGCGATCGAGCAGCGCGAAGACCTTGCCCTCGGCGGTGCGAAAGACGGCGATGTCGTCGCCGCCCGCGACCTGCACCGTGCGGCTGCCACGCACCGGGATCTGATCGACCCAGCCGATGTCGAGCCATTCTGCTATGGTCATACCAGTGCCTCCTGCGGAATGAAGCGCGCCATCGGCGCATGATGTTCGGCCTCGGCGCCCCCGGCGCGCTGCGCCCAGGGGTCGTCCTGCGAAAAGCTCTGGGCATAGAGGAAGCGCGCGCGCAGCGCCTCGCGTCCCGCGGTGTCGTCGACGATCCGCGCCTTGATCTGCTCGACCCCGACGCGCTCGATCCATGGCGCGGTGCGCTCCAGATAACGGGCTTCCTCGCGGTAAAGCTGGATGAAGGCGGCGCAATAATCCATCGCCTCCTGCTCGGTCGCGACCTTGCACAGCAGGTCGGTGACGCGGACATGAATCCCGCCGTTGCCGCCGACGTGGAGTTCGTAGCCGCTGTCGACGCAGACGATGCCGAAATCCTTGATCGTCGCTTCGGCGCAATTGCGCGGGCAGCCCGACACCGCGATCTTGAACTTGTGCGGCATCCAGCTGCCCCAGCTCATCCGTTCGATCTTGACGCCAAGGCCGGTCGAATCCTGGGTGCCGAAACGGCACCATTCGGACCCGACGCACGTCTTCACGGTGCGCAGCGCCTTGCCATAGGCGTGCCCCGACACCATCCCGGCGGCATTGAGGTCGGCCCACACCGCAGGCAGATCCTCCTTCTTGATCCCGAAGATGTCGAGCCGCTGGCCGCCGGTGACCTTGACCATCGGCGCGTCATATTTCTCGACAACATCGGCGATCGCGCGCAGCTCGGTCGGGTTGGTCAGCCCGCCCCACATGCGCGGGACGACCGAGTAGGTGCCGTCCTTCTGGATATTGGCGTGGAGGCGTTCGTTGACGAAACGGCTCTGTTGGTCATCGACATACTCTCCGGGGAGCGCGCAGAGCAGGTAATAGTTGAGCGCCGGGCGGCACGACGAACAGCCGTCGGGGGTTGTCCAGTGCATCTGCTGCATCGCCTCGGGGATCGAGCGCATGCCCTGCGCGACGATTTCGCGGCGTACATCGTCGTGACCGAAGCTGGTGCATTTGCACATCGTTTTCGGCCCCGCCTGCACTTCGTCACCAAGCGTGAGCGCGAGCAGCATTTCGACGAGGCCGGTACAGCTGCCGCAGCTCGCCGAGGCCTTGCAGGTGCCGCGCACGGCATCGAGGCTGTGCGCGCCCTTGGCGATGCACGACACGACCTGGCCCTTGGTGACGCCGTTGCAGCCGCATATTTCCGCATCTGCAGAAAGCGCCGCAACGGCCGCCTTAGGGTCCGCGGCGCCCCCTCCCGAGGCGAAGGCTTGACCGAAGATGAGGAGGTCGCGGAGGTCGGAGACATCCTCCTGTTTCTTGAGGAGGTCGAAATACCAGCTGCCGTCGGCGGTATCGCCATAGAGCACCGCGCCGACGATCCGGTCGTCCTTGACGATGACGCGCTTGTAGATGCCGCGGCTCGCGTCGCGCAGCACGATGTCCTCGCACCCGTCGCCGCCCGAAAAATCGCCCGCCGAAAACACGTCGATCCCCGACACCTTGAGCTTGGTCGAGGTCACCGAGCCGCGATAGCCCGTCGGCTGCTCGACCAGCCCGTCGGCGAGGCTGCGGCACATATCCCACAAAGGCGCGACGAGGCCATAAACCTGCCCGTCATGCTCGACACATTCGCCGACCGCGAGAACGGCGGGATCGCTAGTGACCATATGATCGTCGACCTGGATACCGCGCCCGACCGCCAGCCCTGCGTTGCGGGCCAGCGCCACCGACGGGCGGATGCCGACCGCCATGACGACGAGGCTGGCGGGGATCAGCGTCCCGTCTTTCAGCTTCACCCCCTCGACCTTGGCGTCGCCGACGATCTCGGCGGTGTCGGCGCCGGTCAGGATCGTCTGCCCGCGCGCTTCGAGTGCGTTTTTGAGCAGCCACCCCGCGGCTTCGTCGAGCTGGCGTTCCATCAGCGTCGGCATCAGGTGGATGACGGTGACCTTCATCCCGCGCAGGCTCAGCCCATGCGCGGCCTCCAACCCGAGCAGGCCGCCGCCGATCACCACCGCATCGCCGCCCGCATCGGCCGCCGCCAGCATTGTGTCGACATCGTCCATGTCACGGAACGCGATGACGCCAGGCAGATCCTTGCCCGGCACCGGGATGATGAACGGATCGGAACCGGTCGCGATCAGCAGCCGGTCATAGCTTTCGGTCGTGCCGCCGCGCGTCGTCACCGTCTTCGCGGCGCGGTCGATCGCCATCACCGGGTCGCCCGCAACCAGCGCGATGCCGTTCGCCGCATACCAGTCGGCATCGTTGATCACGATGTCGTCAAAGCTCTTTTCGCCCGCAAGGACGGGGGAGAGCATGATGCGGTTATAATTGACCCGCGGCTCGGCGCCGAAAATCGTCACGCGGTACCGGTCGGCGTCGCGTGCGAGCAGCTCTTCGACCGCGCGGCACCCTGCCATGCCGTTGCCGATCACGACCAGATGCTCGCGCGTGTCGGGGCCGGGGTTGAGGGGGCGGTATTCCATCACAGCATCCAGTCCAGTTGCAGCCAAAATTTGTCGGTGTCGGTGGCGAAGCGGTCGGCGTTGTAGTGGGCGTAGCGCACCGATCCGGTGACCTTGCCGAGCCTGGCGCTGGCGAGCAGGTCGATCTCGTCGCCATAGGAGCGCGACGCGCGGTCGCTGCGATAATCGTGGTACGCCGCCTGCACGGTGACCGCTTTCAGCGCCCCGACCGTCTTCCAGCTCCACCCCGCGCTCGCATACAGGTCGCGTATCCCGTCGGGCGGGGTGACCAGAAATTTGTCGGCCCAGCCCTGAAATTTGAACCCGGTGGCGAGCGGGGTCTGAAAGCTGGTGAGGGCGGTGCCCCCGATTGCTCCTGAACCCGCGCCCAGCACCTCGTAACCGACGCCCAGGCGCGGTCCGCCGAAATCGACCGCGACATCGGCCAGATAATAGTCGGCGCTGTAGTCGTTGGGGTTGCGGTGCCAGTCGGACTGGCGCGCATAGCTCAGCTGGTACGCGATTTTTGCCTTGCCGATCGGCCGGTTGCCATCGAGCCGGACGCCATAGCTTTGGCTCGACATGCGAAAACCCTGCATTGCCGTTTCGTCCTGATCGACCAGATAGGCGAAGCCGCTGAGCTTGCCGACGGGGGTCTGGGCGCCAACATTGGCAAAGACATTGTCGCCCGACACCGCTTGCTGCCGCGCCCCCGCGCCGTCGATGCCCCAGATCGTCCGCACGCTCCACGCATAGGCCAGGTCGACCTTGACCCCTTTCACCGGCGTCACCTCGGCGCGCACCGCGTCATAGCTCTGGCCGTTCTGGCGAAACCCGACGCTGCCGACGAACCGCTCGTCGTCGAAACCGATCCGCTGGCGTCCCGCGGTCACCGCGAAGGCGGGCGAGGCGTAACGCAGCTGGGCGCGGGTGAGGGCGATGTTTTCGGGATCGGCGACGATCGGGCGGGTCGCCGCGCCGTTGAGGCCGTCGAAATAATCGTCGACGATGGCAAGGTTGCCTTGCCCTTCGACGAGCGCCGACCAGCGTCCCGCCTTGGCCTCGACCCCGGCGCGGACGCGCAGGGTCAGGGCTTCGGCATTGGCGGCGAGGCCGTCCTGATCGACCATTTCATGGCGAAGGCGGGCTTCGCCGAGCGGCTTGATCTGGACGGGCTGGGAATGCGCCGCCCCGGCCGGCGCGAGCGCCAGCAACAGGATGAGGGTGCGGGTCATGACTAGATCCGCACGCCTTCGGCGGCGCCCCAGGCCCTGCGCCACTGGCTCTTCACGAACAGCAGTCCGATCAATGCGGCGACCGCCAGCCCGGCAAAGATGTAAAAGCCCGGCGCGAAGCTGCCTGTCCATTGCTTGGCAAAGCCGAGCGAGGAGGCGAGGTAGAAACCGCCGATGCCGCCCGCCATGCCGACCAGCCCGGTCATCACGCCGATCTCGGCCGAAAAGCGCTGCGGGACGAGCTGGAAGACCGAGCCGTTGCCGGTGCCCAGCGCGAGCATCGCGATGACGAACAGGCCGAGTGCGGCGGGCAGCGTGTCGGCTTGCGGCACCCCGGCGAGCGCCAGCGCGGCGACGACGAACACCATCATCAGCGCCTTGACCCCGCCGATGCGGTCGGCGAGCGCGCCGCCCATCGGCCGCACCAGCGACCCGGCAAAGACGCAGGCCGCGGTGCAATAACCCGCCATCACCGGGGTCAGGTGGAACTGGTCGGTGAAATAGATCGGTAGCGACGCGGCGAGCCCGACGAAGCCGCCGAAGGTCACCGAATAAAAGGCCATCAGCCACCAGGCGTCGGCGGTCTTGAGCGGCTCGAAATAATGCGCCAGCTTCTTGGGCGCGGGGGCGTTCGGCGCGTCCTTGGCCATGAACAGATAGATGACGAACACGATGGTCAACGGGATGCAGGCGAGGCCGAGCACTGCGTTCCAGCCGAACATGACCGCGAGGCCGGGGGCGAACAGCGCCGCGAGCACGGTGCCCGAATTGCCCATGCCGGCGAGGCCCATCGCCTTGCCCTGATGCTCGGGCGGATACCAGCGGCTGGCGAGCGGCAGCGCGATGGCAAAGCTGGCCCCGGCAAAGCCGAGCACCACGCCAAGCGCGAGCGTGCCGGCAAAGCTGGTCACCCCCATCGCCCACGCGCTGAACAGCCCGGCGATCACGATCACCTGGCTGATCGCGCCTGACCGTTTGGGGCCGATGCGGTCGACGAGCAGCCCGTTGACGACGCGCAGCAGCGCCCCGGCGAGCGTCGGCACCGCGACCATCAAGCCCTTTTGCGCCGCGCTGAGGCCAAGGTCGGCGGAGATCGCAGGGGCCAGTGGCCCCAGCACCACCCACACCATGAAGGCGAGGTCGAAGTACAGAAAGGCGGCGACCAGCGTCGGCCAGTGCCCGCTGGACCAGAAGTTCGATTTGGGCGCTGTTCTCGCCCCCGCCTGTGCCGTCGTCCCACTTGCTGTCGTCATCGTCCGTCCCCTTCGTGTGACGGGCAATAAAAAAGCCGCCAGGACGGCGGCCACGCGGGCGCATCCTGACGGCTTCATTGCCTGTTGGATTACGGGAAAAGGCTTCCCGCCTGCCGCGCGGACCGGCCCCGTCGTTGGAGCCGTAGCCGCTTTATCCTGCCCCGGCAGCCTTGCCGAGTGCGTTTAAACTGCCTGATTCGCGGGCTTCCCGCAAGCGGTTATTTCGCAGGTGCAGCATAAATTGAAATTCAGGGAAGATCAGCAAGATAGCCCTGAATATCGTCGGGATCGAAGGCGCGACCGTCGAAAAACCGGTCGCTGCCCAGCAGCAGTCGCCCCTGCACCGACCCGGCGCCGAGCGGCGTGTCGATGCCGCCTTCCAGCTTTGAACTCGCCCCCGGCAGCGGCGCCCCCGAGCCCGCCAGCGCGGCGCGATAGATGTCGGGGCGGAACACCGCGGTCGCGGTGGCGGCGTCGGCGGCCGCGTAAGATGCGGCGTCCCAGCGCAGCATCTGCGAATAGAGCCACGCGGCCTGACTGCGCCAGGGGAAGTTGGCGGCTTCGCGGTGCTGGAACATGAAATCGGGATAATGGATCGGCTCGCCGCCGGGGGTCAGCCGGATGCGATCGGTGATCGCGCGCAGCACTGCATCGCGCGAAGCGTTCAGATATTCGGGGCGCGCCAGAATTTCGGCGCTGTCCTCGGCCGTGCCCGGCTCGACGAAATGCGCGGCGGCGGCGTGGAGCGCGCGCAGCAGCGCCTCGACCGCATCGCGCCGTTCGTCGACCACCGCCTCGCGCAGCGCGAGCACCTTTTCGACGCCGCGGCGCCAGATCTGTGCGGTGGCGAGCGCGATATGGCCGACCCCGCGCTCGACCGCGATTGAATTCCACGGTTCGCCGACGCAGATGCCATCGACCTCGCCCGCCGCCAGCGCGTCCGCGGCAAAGGGCGGGCTGGTGACCACGATGTCGATATGGAGATCAGGACGGATGCCTACCCCGGCGAGCCAGTACCGCAGCATATAATTATGGCTGGAGTAGCGATGCACGACACCGAAGCGCAGCGGCTTCCCCGCAATTTTCCGCGCCGCCGCGACGCGCTGCAGCGCCGCGCCGATCGCGGCCGGATCGCCCAGCGTGTCGCCCAGCCCGACGTCCTTGGCGAGCTGGGTCGAAAAGGTCACGGCATTGCCGTTGAGCCCCAGCACGAACGGCACCGCCATCGCCACTGCGGGCCGGTCGCGGCCGAGCGCGGTGGCGATCGCCAGCGGCGCGATCATGTGCGCGGCGTCGGTGTGGCCATAGAGCAGGCGGTCGCGCACCGTCGCCCAGGTCATGTCACGCACCAGTTCGATGCTGACACCCTCGCGCGCCGCAAAGCCCAGCTCATGCGCCAGAATCGGCAGCGCGGCATCGACCAGCGGCAGAAAGCCGATGCGGAACGTCTCGGCGCTCATTCCATGTCTCCCAGCAGCGCGTCGCTGGTCACGATCGCCTCGGCTATTTCCGAAATGCGGCGGTTGGTTCGCATCGCCTGACCGCGCAGCAGCGCATAAGCGGCGGGTTCGTCGATCGCGCGTCGTTTCATCAATATCGCCTTGGCGCGGTCGACGATCGCGCGCTCGGCCAGGGCATTTTTCGCCTCATCAAGTTCGCGTTGCAGCCGCGAAAAGGCCTGGAACCGCCGCACCGCGAGGTCGATGACCGGCTTGATCCGCTGTTTCGACAGTCCGTCGACGACATAGGCCGACACCCCCGCGTCGATCGCCGCGCCGGTCGCTTCGGTATCGCTCTGGTCGACGAACATCGCGATCGGCCGCGCCAGCGCGCGCGACATGGCAAAGAAATCCTCGAGCAGGTCGCGGCTGGGATTTTCGAGGTTGATCAGCACGACTTCGGGCTGCGCCGCCTCGATCTGGGCCGCCAGCGGTCCCGCCGTGTCGATCAGCACCAGATCGTCGAGTCCGGCCTCGCGCAGCCCATCCGAAATGATGGCGGCGCGCGTCGTGCTGGTGTCGATGATCGCGATCCTCATGACCGCGCCTTAAGGCGCTCAAATCGAATCCGCCAGTTTCATCGGGCATCTGCGAAACGCGGTATGGATCGAGGCAGGACGGATGCGGCGCGTGACCGCCCATGGCGAACTGGTTCAAACCGTTGAGATTGATGCTGAATATTAACGGTACGGGGGCGCCGGGACGACCTCGTCAGCCTCGCCCCAGAATTAGCAAGGCAGGGCAAATCGGGCGCCCGCGTCCGCGATCACCGCCGCCGCGGGGTGCGCGAATTGCAGCAAAATGCTTCCAGATTGGCTCTTAATGTCGCCGTCGCGGCACCGTTAAATTATGCAAAATACAAAGTTTATTCACGGTTAGCGATCAGGTTTAACCGCAGTCCGATTTGTTTCGTTTAAAGAGAATTAACTATGACCAGTAATATCATTGAATAATAATGACATTTTCGATATGGACATTGGCAATCATGGATGTGTCTCGCGGTATTGACCGCGAATTGCCGTTTTCCCCGACGCTGCTCCGATAAGGTGGACAACATGAATCAGCATCGCTTCTCCAATTCCGCCGAGGAGCAAGATATTGCCGGTCCCGATACCGATCGCCGCGGCGCCGATCGGTACCGCACGGTTTGGCGTATCGCAAAGGTCATGCGCAACGGGGACGCCGGCCTGTGGCGCGTCCGCAATATGTCCGACCGCGGCATGATGCTCGCCGCGGACGTGCCGATCAGCGTCGGCGAACGGCTGGAAATCGCGTTGTCGGATACGGTGACGCTGGTCGGAAATGTCGTCTGGTCGAACGAGGGACGCTGCGGCGTTGCCTTCGACACCGCGGTCGATGTCGCCGACGTGCTCAAGCAATTGGCCGCCGAACAGCGCGCGACCGGCTATCGCCAGCCGCGACTGCCGGTGCACAGCCGGGCGCAAGCGGTGACCGCCGAGGGTACGGGCAACATCGAACTGGTCGATTTGTCGCAGCACGGCGCGGGTTTCCTCCACGACGGCCATTTCGAGGTTGGCAAGGAGCTTGATCTGATCCTGGCGGGCGGGGTCAAGCGCCGCGCGATTGTGCGCTGGTCGCGGGCCGGACGCGGTGGCCTGTGGTTGACCCAGCCGCTCGATCGCGCCGACCTGGAAAGCATCCGCCGTTTCCAGGGTTGAATCGGCGCGTCAGATGTCCTCGACCAGCCGCCCGTAAAGCTGCGGTCGGCGATCGCGGAAAAATCCCATGCCGGCGCGGTGCTTTGCCGCGCGGTCGAGGTCGATCGTCTCGATCAGCACGCCGGTTTCGGCCGCGCCATATTCCTGCGTCAAATCGCCCCATTCGTCGCTGATGAAGCTGTGGCCATAGAAATGGGCGTCGCCCTCGGTGCCGATGCGGTTGGCGGCGATCACTGGCATACAGTTCGACACCGCATGGCCCTGCATCGCGCGGCGCCACATCCGGCTGGTGTCGAGGTCGGCGTCATAGGGTTCGCTGCCGATCGCGGTGGGATAGAAGAGGAGCTCGGCGCCCATCAGCGCCATCGCGCGCGCGCATTCGGGATACCATTGGTCCCAGCATACGCCGACGCCGATCCGTGCGCCGAATATGTCCCAGACCTTGAAGCCGCTGTTGCCGGGGCGGAAATAATATTTCTCTTCATAGCCCGGCCCGTCGGGGATGTGGCTCTTGCGATAGGTGCCCATGATCGCGCCATCGGGGCCGATCATCGCGAGCGTATTGTAATAATGTGGCCCGTCGCGCTCGAAAAAGCTGGTCGGGATCGCGATCTTCAGCTTTGCGGCGAGCGCCTGCATGGCGATGACGCTGGGATGGTCCGCGGTCGGTCGGGCGCTGGCGAACAACGCCTCATCTTCGACCTGGCAGAAATACGGCCCTTCAAACAATTCGGGGGGCAGGATGACTTGCGCGCCCTTCGCCGCGGCGTCCGCGACGAGCGCCGACACGGCGTCGATATTGGGCTGGACGGGGCCGGGCAGGGCGAGCTGCAAAGCAGCGACGGTGAGGGTGCGGGTCATGGCGCCGCTATGCCGGAAGCTGCTGGCTCGAGCAATGGAAGCTGCCGCCACCGGCGATGATGCCGAGCGCCGGAACGCCAACGGCGCGGCGACCCGGAAACAGCGCCGCCAGCGCATCGACCGCGGCCTGATCGTTGGCAACGCCATAGGTCGGGACGACGACGACGCTGTTGCCGATGTAGAAGTTCATATAACTCGCCGCCGCGACTTCGCCGTCCACTTCGATCCGTCCGGGCGAGGGCAGGTCGACGATCTCGATCCCGCCGAACGCCGCGGTGCGTGCGCGGGCGTCGGCATAGATATGCATATTGGGGTCGTCGTCACTCGCGGCGACGGGGAGCGCGAGCCGCCCCGCGCCGACAAAGCGCGCCAGATTGTCGACATGGCCGTCGGTATGATCGCCGACCAGCCCCTTGCCCAGCCACAGCAGCCGATCGATGCCGAGCGACCGGTGGAGCCGCACCGCGATATCGTCGCGTGTCAGCAAGGGGTTGCGGTTCGGATTGAGCAGACATTCTTCGGTCGTGACGCACAGCCCGGTGCCGTCGACGTCGATCCCGCCGCCCTCGAGCACCCAGTCCTGGTCGTCGACCGGCAGGCCGCTCGACGCGGCCAGCGCAGCGCCGACTTCCTGATCGCCGGGCATGACGAATTTCTCGCCCCACCAGTTGAATTCAAAATTGCGCGCGCGCCGCGCCGCGCCGATGCCCGCGACGATCGGTCCGGTATCGCGCAGCCAGATGTCGCCCAGCGGCTGGATCACAATCGACACGCCCGGATCGACAAGCGCCGCGGCAATCTGCGCCTGCCGGTCATCGTTGACGACCAGCCGCACCTGCTCGCCGCGCCCGCCGTCATGGACGGCATTGGCAAAGGCAGCGACATCGCGCCGCGCCGCGTCGATCTGGCCCGACCATTCGTCGGCAAGGTGCGGAAAGCCGATCCACACCGCGTCGTGCGGTGCCCATTCGGCGGGCATTTTCAGCGTCATGCGGTTGTCGGTCCTTAGTACCTAGCTTCGTCATTGCGAGGAGCGAAGCGACGCGGCAATCCAGAGTGTGCGTAAACCGCTCTGGATTGGTAGGTCTACGGCCGCCTTCGGCCCGCTCCGCTCGCAATGACGAAACCCTATTTCCCGGCGCGCGATTTGTCGCGGGCGGCGCGGAATTCGTCGCCTTCGACCCAGTTCGGCCATGCCTCGGTCATTGCGAGCATCCGGCCCGCGGCGTAATAGAGGCGCAGGTCGGCCATCATGCCGCCCCAGTTGGTGATCGCCTCATATTCGTCGCCCGGCGCGTGATAGCGGTTCTTTTCGTAATCTTCGGACGCTTTCTGGCCCGCTTCGATCCCGCCCTCGACCAGCTCGTCGCCGCTGCCGAAGTTGAACATCGGGACGCCCAGCTTGGCAAAGCTGAAGTGATCCGAACGATAGTAAAAGCCCTTTTCGGGGGTCGGTTCGGCCTTGACCGTGCGGCTTTCCATCTTCGCGAGCTTTTCGACATAGGCGTCGAGTTCGGACTTGCCGCCGCCGACGACCACGATGTCCTTCGCCGGGCCGACCGAGTTGAGCGCGTCCATATTCACCCCGCCGACGGTCTGCGACAGCGGGAACACCGGGTTTTCGGCATAATATTTCGATCCGAGGAGCCCCGATTCCTCGGCGGTCACCGCCAGGAACACGATGCTGCGGTCGGGCGCGCCTGCCTTGTTGAACGCCTGCGCCAGCGTCACCAGACCCGCGATGCCGGTCGCATTGTCGACCGCGCCGTTGCAGATGTCGTCGCCATCGACGGGTGTGCAGCGGCCGAGATGGTCCCAATGGCCGGTGTAGAGGACATATTCGTCGGGGCGCTTGGCCCCCGGCAGCACGCCGATGACGTTGCGCGACATTTTCTTGGCAATGTCATTGTCAAAGCTGAACGACGCCTTCACCCCGGCCAGCGCGACGGGCTTGAAGCCCTTTTTGCCCGCGCCGGCGCGCAGCTGGTCGAAATCCTGTCCGGCGCTGGCGAACAGCTCCTTCGCTTTCGCCAGCTGGATCCAGCCGTTGGCCACGGTCTGGCTGGCGCCGCCGTCCTTGCTTTCGGCCAGATATTGCGTGCCGGTGTTGCTCGATTCGACGACGTTCCAGCCATAGGCGGCGGGTTCGGTGTCGTGGACGATCAGCACCGCGGCGGCGCCCTGCCGCGCCGCTTCTTCATATTTATACGACCAGCGGCCGTAATAGGTCATCGCGCGGCCGTTGAACTCGCCCTTGGCTTCCTTGGTCTGCCAATCGGGGTCGTTGACCAGAACGACGACGGTTTTGCCCTTCACATCGAGCCCGGCGTAATCATTCCACCCCTTTTCGGGGGCGACGATGCCATATCCAGCAAAGACGACGTCGCTGTCCTTGACCGCGGTCGTCGGCTGCACGCGATAGCTGAACGCCACATAATCCTTGGCATATTGCGCGGTGACCGGCGCCTTGCCGCCGGTGAAGGTCAACGGCGTCGCATTGTTCGCGGTGATTTCGACCAGCGGCACATCCTGCGTCCAGCTGCCGTTGTTGCCGGGCTTCAGCCCCGCTTCCTGATATTTCTTGATCAGATAAGCGACGGTCTTTTCCTCGCCGGGGGTGCCCGGCGCGCGGCCTTCATAGGCGTCGAGCGACAGCTCCTTCGTCACTTCCTGCAACGTTGCGAGCGACAATTCGGGAACCTCGACATCGGGGATGGCGGGGGCGGGCGCCGCGTCCTTGTCGGACGCATTGCACGCGGCAACGGTCAAAAGAAGCGCGAGCGCGGCGGTCGTTCGGGGGAAACGAAGCATGGCATATCCTTGGGCTTTGGCGTTTGATCGCGGGGTTGTGCCAGCCGGACGCGACGGGCGCAAGCATCGCTGCCGCGCTGCAACCTTTCGTCCTTGGAAATCGCTCATCGGCGCTCTAGCAGAGGAAAACGGGACGATAAAACAGGGGGATATCGGATGCGGGGTCGCTGGCTGGGATTGCTGGGGTTTGGACTGGCCATGGGTTCGGCACCGGTCGGGGCGCAAGAGGACGAGGTGGCGCGGCGCTTTGGCACGCTGGCCGGCGTCACCCAGGTCAGCCTGTCGCCGGATGGCGCCAAATTGGCGTTCGTCGCCCCGAGCAAGGGGCAGGCGAACGATCTTTATGTCGTCGAGATCGCCGATGGCGCGACGCCGCGCCGCATATTGCGCGCCAGCGGCGACCCCGAAATATTGTCCTGGTGCCGCTGGGCGACCGACGCACGGATTATCTGCCAGGTTGGCGGCCGTCAGAAATATGGCGAGGAAATCTATGGCTTCACGACGTTGGTCAGCGTCGATTCCGCGGGCGGCGACGTTCGGACGCTCAGCACGCGGCGCGGCGCCAATGCGCTCGGGCTTGATCTGCGCGGCGGCAGCGTGATCGACTGGCAGCCCGGCCCCGCCGGTAGCGTGCTGGTGATGCGCAGTCATGTTCGCGAGGCCAACCGCGAGTCGGCGTCGCTGATCGTCAAGGATGATGAGGGCATGGGGGTCGATCTGATGGACGCCACCAGCGGCGCGATCAAGGTCGTCGAAAAACCGCGCCGCGACGCCGTCGAATATATCACCGACGGCAAGGGCAAGGTCCGGATCATGGGGACGCAGGGCCAAAAGGGGCAAACTGGCTATGTCAGCGGCGTGATCCGCTATTTTTTCAAGCCAGGCCAGGGCGGTGACTGGCAAACCCTCTCTGCCGTCAATGTCCTGACCAACGAGGGGTTCGACCCCGTGACCGTCGACGCCGCCACCGACCGCGCCATCGGCTTTGCCAAGGTGGACGGCCGCCTGGCGGTCAGCGCGGTCCGGCTCGACGGCAGCGGACGCGGCGATATCCTGTTTCGGCATCCCGAGGTTGATGTCGATGGGCTGGTCCGCGTCGGGCGCGAGCGCCGGGTGGTCGGCGCCACTTACGCCACCGATCGCCGCAAGATGGTGACCACCGACACCAAGGTCGCGGCGATGGCTGGCGCGTTATCCAAGGCGCTCGGGGGGCGCGACGTCTATTTCCTCGACGCCTCGGCGGATGAGAGTCAGTGGCTGGTCTGGGCGGGGTCGGATGTCGATGCAGGCCGCTATTATCGTTACACGCCCGCCGCAAAACAGCTCCGCCCGCTGCTTGAGGATCGCCCGATGCTCGCCGACCAGATGCTGTCGCCAGTCAAGGCGATCCAGTACCCGGCGGCCGACGGCACGATGATTCCGGGCTATCTGACGCTGCCGCCCGGGCGCACGAATGCGAAGGGTCTGCCCGCGATCGTCATGCCGCACGGCGGGCCGTCGTCGCGCGACGAATGGGGGTTCGACTGGCTGTCGCAATATTTCGCGACGCGCGGTTTCGCGGTGGTCCAGCCCAATTATCGCGGCTCGTCGGGCTATGGCGATCAATGGTATCAAAACAATGGTTTTCAATCGTGGCGGACCGCAATCGGCGATGTCACTGATGCCGGTCGCTGGCTGGTCAAGGAAGGCGCCGACCCGGCAAAACTGTCGATCGTCGGCTGGTCCTATGGCGGCTATGCGGCACTGCAATCGGGGGTCGTGGCGCCCGACCTGTTCCGTTCGATCGTCGCGATCGCTCCGGTCACCGATCTCGCCGAACTGAAGCTTGAAAGCGAAAAATATCGATCGGGATCGATCACCCGCGATTTCATCGGCTCGGGTCCGCATGTCCGCGAGGGGTCGCCGGCGCAGAATGCGGCAAAAATTGGCGTTCCGGTGCTGATGTTTCACGGCACGCTCGATCAGAATGTCGATATCGAACAGGCGCGGATGATGAAACGGGCACTGGCGGCGTCGGGAAAGACCGTCGAACTGGTCGAATATCCCGGGCTGGCGCACAGCCTGACCGACAGCGACGTGCGAACCGCGATGCTGGGGCGCATCACGACCTTTCTGTCGCGTTGAAACGAAAAGGGGCGGCCCGTCGCCGGACCGCCCCTTTGTTTTGTGCGGTGAACCGCCCGATCAGCGCGAATAGAATTCGACGACCAGGTTCGGTTCCATCTTTACCGGATAGGGCACTTCGTCCAGCGTCGGAACGCGGACATAGGTGGCCTTGGTGCCGTCGACCGCCAGATATTCGGGCAGGTCGCGCTCGGGCAGGCTCTGCGCTTCGGCGACCAGCGCCATTTCCTGCGCCTTTTTGCCCAGGGTCACTTCGTCGCCCGGCTTCACCAGGCGGCTGGCGATGTTGCACTTCACGCCGTTCACATAGACGTGACCATGGCTGACCAGCTGGCGCGCCGAGAAGATCGTCGGGGTGAATTTCGAGCGATAGACCACCGCGTCGAGGCGGCGTTCGAGCAGGCCGATCAGGTTCTGGCCGGTGTCGCCCTTCATCCGCGACGCCTCAAAATAGTTCTTCTTGAACTGCTTTTCGGTGATGTCGCCGTAATAGCCCTTCAGCTTCTGCTTCGCACGCAGCTGGATGCCGAAATCCGACACCTTGCCCTTGCGGCGCTGGCCGTGCTGGCCGGGGCCATATTCGCGACGGTTGACCGGGCTCTTCGGGCGACCCCAGATGTTTTCGCCCATCCGGCGGTCGAGTTTATACTTGGCGCTCTGGCGCTTCGACATAGGTCGTCTCCAATATGCTGTGTGCCGAAGGATTTCGGCGGTTCCCGGGTCGCACCATATGGGCAAGAGCCATATGCGACCGCCGCTTCACCGGGGTGCGGGGTCCATTGCGAAGGCGCGCGATTAGAGGGGGAGGCGGGCAAAGTCAAGCGTTGCGGCGCTTGTCGGACGCGCGTCTCGACAGCATCGAAAAAGCCGCTAAAGGCAGCGCGCATGACCGCTGCCAAATCTCCCGAAACCTGCGAAACGATGATCGAGGTGCGCGCCGGGGTCGACGACGTCGATCGTCAGCTCGTCGCGCTGCTGGTCCGCCGGTTCGGCTATATGGACGCCGCCGCGCGGATCAAGAGCGACCGCGCCACGGTGCGCGACGAAGCGCGCAAGGCCGAAGTGCTCGACAATGTCGGGCGCGAAGCCGCGGCCGCCGGGCTGGCGCCCGAACGGCTGCGCGCGGTGTGGAACGAACTGGTCGAACAATCGATCGCGCACGAGGCCGCCAAATGGGACCAAATCCGCGCCGATCGCTGAGCGGATGGATTAGTTGGTGGTGCCGCCCGCAGGCGAAGCGGTGTCGGCGCGCGCCGCGTCGGGGGCAGGCTTGGCCGGCTCGGCGACGAGGCGGCAGACGCGCTTCGGCACCGTGCTGCCGGTGACTTCGATCTTCTCGCAAACCTTCTTGGGTTTGGCGGGCTTGGCCGGTTTGCTGACGCCGGTGGTTGCCGATGGTGCGGCGGTTGCCGCATCCAGCGATGCCGCCGACAGGGTGAGGGAGAGCAACAAAATCATCATGCGAATCAGACTCCTGAACGACGCAACGGCATAGGCGCGTATCGCTTGAAGGCCAAGTGTACTGGTGCACTGCATCACGGCGATGGCCAGGAAGGCTTGATCATGATGTCCGGCTTCAACGGCTCTACGGACGCCGCGAATCGTCCAACGGCGTATCCCGCGGTGCGGGGCCGACGGCTATCGCGGTCTCGGCGTCCTGCCCAGGCTGGTTATAATGCCGTGCATCATCCGGATATCATTGTGCGACCACCCGGTCTTGGTCAGCGCGGTGCGCAAGGTGCGCAGCGTCGCTTCGGTTCGCTCGGGCGGCACAAAATAGCCGCTGGCGTCGAGATCGCGAACCAGATGCTGGATCAGTTCCTCCAGTTCGGCGTGCGGGGCCACGGGATCGAGCGGCACCTCTGGCGGGCTCGCCAATGCGACGCCCCCCTCGGCTTCGCCCGGAGCATGCTTCGACCATTCATAGGCGAGCAGGATCACTGCCTGCGCCAGGTTGAGCGACGCGAATTTGGGATTGATCGGCACTGTGACGATCGCGTGCGCCAGCGCCACATCGTCGGTGTCGAGCCCCGATCGTTCGGCGCCAAAGACAAAGGCCGAACGGCCCGCGCTGGCGTGCACCGCGCGCGCCGCGGCTTCGGGCGTCAGCACAGGCTTGGCGACGCCGCGCTTGCGCACCGTGGTGGCATAGATGGTGGTGCAATCGGCGACCGCCTCGGCCAGGCTGCCGAACACCTGCGCCTCGGCAAGCACGACGTCAGCGCCCGCTGCCGCCGGACCCGCGTCGGGATTGGGCCAGCCGTCGCGCGGGGTCACCAGACGCAATTCGGTCAGCCCGAAATTGAGCATCGCGCGTGCCGCCTTGCCGATATTTTCGCCAAGCTGCGGGCGGACGAGGACGATGACGGGGGGTGGGGCCGCGTCGGTCAACTCTTGTGCGCCGCCTCGGTCACCGACGAGGCGAACTCCTCGAAGTCCCTGGCCTCGGTAAATTCGCGATAGACGCTGGCAAAGCGGATATAGGCGACGCTGTCGAAGCCCTTCAACGCTTCCATCACCATCGCGCCGATCTGCGCCGCCTGCACTTCGCTGTCGCCCGATGTTTCCAGCTGGCGCTGGATGCCCGACACCAGCCGTTCGATCCGCGCCCCGTCGATCGGACGCTTGCGGCAGGCGATCTGGATGCTCCGCATCAGTTTCTCACGATCGAACGGCTCGCGGCGGCCATCGGCCTTGAGCACGCCGACTTCGCGCAGCTGGATACGCTCGAACGTCGTAAAGCGTGCGCCGCAATCCTCGCACTGGCGCCGCCGCCGGATAGCCGCGCTGTCTTCGGTGGGACGGCTGTCCTTCACCTGACTGTCTTCATGGCCGCAATAGGGGCAGCGCATGGGTTAGCGACGCACCCGCATCAGCAGCGCGATGGCGGCGCCGGCGAACAGCCCGACCGGCCAGGTGACGGCATCGAGCAGCAGGCCGATGACCGCGCCGACGCCGCCGCCGACCAGCACCGGCCGGGTCGATGGATGCGCCATACCCTGCTTGGCCATCGCCTTAACCTCTTCGATCGTGACCTCGGCCAACGTCGGTTCTTCGGGATGTTGCCGTGCCATCGCGCTTACCCCTGATAGATCGGGAAGCGTTCGCACAGCGCGCGAACGCGGCCGCGAACATTCGCCTCGACATCGGCGTCGCCATGCTCGCCTTTGTCGCGCAGCGCCTCCAGCACATCGGCCACCATATCGCCGATCGCCTCGAACTCGGCGATGCCAAAGCCGCGCGTCGTCCCGGCGGGCGACCCGACGCGAATGCCGCTGGTCTTGACCGGCGGCAGCGGATCAAAGGGCACGCCGTTCTTGTTGCAGGTGATCGCGCTGCGCTCCAGCGCCTCGTCGGCGTCGCGGCCGGTAACGCCCAGCGGGCGCAGGTCGACGAGCGCGAGGTGCGTGTCGGTGCCGCCCGCGACGATGTCGGCGCCGCGCGCTTTCAGCCGGGCGGCGAGCGCCTGGGCATTGGCGACGGTGGCTTTGGCATAATCCTTGAAATCGGGGCGCAGTGCTTCGCCGAATGCCACCGCTTTCGCGGCGATGACGTGCATCAGCGGGCCGCCCTGCAACCCGGGGAAGACCGCCGAATTGATCCGCTTGGCGATCGCTTCGTCATTGGTCAGGATCATGCCGCCGCGCGGGCCGCGCAGCGTCTTGTGCGTCGTCGTCGTGACGACATGCGCGTGCGGCAGCGGCGAGGCATGAACGCCGCCGGCCACAAGGCCCGCGAAATGCGCCATATCGACCATCAGCAGCGCGCCGACATCGTCGGCAATCGCCCGGAAGCGCGCGAAATCGAGGGTGCGCGGATAGGCCGAGCCGCCCGCGATGATCAAGGCAGGGCGATGTTCCTTGGCCAGCGCCTCGACCTGGTCGAAATCGACGAGATGGTCGTCGGGACGCACGCCATATTGTACCGCGTTGAACCATTTGCCCGACATCGCGGGCGGCGCCCCGTGGGTCAGGTGACCGCCGGCGTCCAGGCTCATCCCCAGAATCGTCGCGCCGGGCTTGGTCAGCGCCAGCATCACCGCGCCATTGGCCTGGGCGCCCGAATGCGGCTGGACATTGGCATAAGCGCAATCGAACAGCTGCTTGGCGCGGTCGATGGCGAGGGTTTCGACCTCGTCCGACGGGGCGCAGCCCTGATAATAGCGGCGGCCGGGGTAACCCTCGGCATATTTGTTGGTAAACACCGAACCCTGCGCTTCCAGCACCGCTTTCGAGACGATGTTTTCGCTGGCGATCAGTTCGATCTGATACTGTTCGCGTTCGAGTTCATGCTTCATCGCCGCGGCGACTGCGGGGTCCACAGTGCCAACACCATCGGTGAAATAGCCGGCCGATTTGATGGGCTTGTCGAGCGTGTTGGTCGTCATCGGCTGGTCTCCAGTTGAGGCGGATTCGATAGTTTATCGACGCGGCGGGCGTGGCGATCGCCGGCGAAGTCGGTGGTCAGAAAGGCGGCGAGGCAAGCCTTGGCCATGTCGATGCCGGTCAGGCGGGCGCCCATCGCAATGACATTGGCGTCATTATGCTCGCGCGCCAGCTTTGCCGACAGCGGTTCGGACACCAGCGCGCAGCGCGCCGCGGGGTTGCGGTTGACCGAGATCGAGATGCCGATCCCCGACCCGCACAGCGCAACGCCGCGGTCGGCGCGGCCCGCGGCCATCGCTTCGCCCAGCGCATAGCCATAATCGGGGTAATCGACGCTGCCGGGCCCGTTGGTGCCCAGATCCTCGACCGCATGGCCTTCGGCGCGCAGCCAGTCGGCGAGCAGCGCCTTCAGCTCGTAAGCGGCATGGTCAGAGGCAATCGCGATGCGCATCGGCGCGGCTCCCGCTTTGGACAAGGAATCGATGAGCGCGCTTTAGGCGAAGCCGCGCGGATTGGCCATAAGCGAGGTGGCAAATTTGTGACGCGACCGATAAAGCCGCGGCATGTCCGACACTGTCATATCCGTGCTGATGCTCACCGGGGTCGTTCTGACCGGCGGCGCTGCCTATGTCTTTCGGGGGGGCGATCGTCGCCGCGCGCTGCTGATGCTGGTCGCGGCGCTGGTGATGTTCGCCAATGTCGCGATCTGGCTGGTGCCGGTGAAGTAAAATCCTCCCTGTCGCGAAGCGATGGGGAGGGGGACCGTCGCCGCAGGCGATGGTGGAGGGGCGCCGACCGTGCGCAATGGCCCCTCCGTCAGCCCTGCGGGCTGCCACCTCCCCATGGCTTCGCCACAGGGAGGATCGTTGAATCAGCGGATCGGCGAATCGGGCGCGAGCCGCATATCCAGATAGTTATCGAGCGACTTCATAAGCTGGTCGAGCTCATGCTCGAAGAAATGGTTGGCGCGCGGGATTTCGTCGTGATGGATCGTGATGCCCTTTTGGGTGCGCAGCTTGTCGACCAGCTTCTGCACCGCGACCGGCGGCACGATTTCGTCCTGCCCACCCGCGACGATGATGCCCGACGAGGGGCAGGGGGCGAGGAAGCTGAAGTCGTACATGTTCGCCGGCGGCGCGACCGACAGGAAGCCGCGGATTTCGGGGCGGCGCATCAGCAATTGCATGCCGATCCACGCGCCAAAGCTGAAACCTGCGATCCACGTCGTCTGCGCCTCGGGATGGATCGACTGGACCCAGTCGAGCGCCGATGCGGCATCGCTCAGCTCGCCGATGCCGTTGTCGAACGTGCCCTGGCTGCGGCCGACACCGCGGAAGTTGAAGCGCAGCACCGCAAAGCCGCGCGCGACAAAGCTCTTGTACATCGCCTGGGTGATACGGTCGTTCATCGTGCCGCCGCCCTGCGGATGCGGATGCAGGATCAGCGCAACCGGCGCGCGCGGGCGCGGCGGGGGCGAGAAACGGCCTTCGATACGGCCCTCGGGGCCGGGGAAAATCACGTCGGGCATGGGAGCACCTCATTATCTTTTATGGCTGGCCGCCGAATCGCCGGGCTGGCGGGGTGGCGGAGCGAAGATGGCGCCTATATAGAAATTGCGTAGCATGTTGCAACTTTTGCGAATCGCTCGCAATAAGGATCTGTCCGCCGGATGATTTACCTCGATTACCAAGCCACAACGCCGCTCGCCCCCGAAGCGCGCGAGGCGATGCTGCGCTGGCTGGCGGGGCCGGGAGAAGGCGCCAATGACCTCGGGGGCTTTGCCAACCCGTCGAGCACGCATAAAGGCGGGCGCGCCGCCGCCGCGGCGGTCGAGGTCGCGCGCGATCAGGTCGCGGCGCTGCTTCCGAAGGGGGGGCGTGTCTTCTTCACCTCGGGCGCGACCGAGGCGCTCAACTGGGCGCTGCTCCGCGGCGCCGAGATCATGCCGGGCGGGGTCGCCGGATTGAGCATCGAACATGCGGCGTCGCTGCAATGTCTCGAGCGGTTGAACGCCGCGATCCTGCCGGTCGATGCCGAGGGCTTGGCGTTGCCGCCCGACGCTGCGTTGATCCCCGAAAATGGCATCGTTGCGGCGATGCTGGTCAATAACGAGGTCGGGACGATCCAGCCGGTCGCCGATTTCGCCGCCGCCGCCCATGTGAAGAACAGCCTGCTGCTCTGCGACGCGGTGCAAGGCTATGGGCGCGTGGCGATCCCCGAGGGCGCCGACCTGATCGCCGTCTCGGCGCACAAAATCCACGGCCCCAAAGGCATCGGCGCGCTGTGGATCAGGGACGGCATCGACCTGCCGCCGCTGATGCTCGGCGGCGCGCAGGAACAGGGGATGCGCTCGGGAACCGTCTCGCCCGCGCTGTGCGCCGGGTTTGGCGCCGCTGCGGCGCTGGCGGCCGAGCGGGCCGACGCCGACACCGCGCATGTCGCGCGGCTATGGTCACTGGCGCGCGACATGCTGCCCGAATGGACGCTCAATGGCGCCGCCGACGCGCGCTACCACGGCAATTTCAACATCCGCCGCGCGGGCGTGAACGGCCTCCGCCTGATGTCCGACGCGCGGGGCATCGCCTTTTCGCTCGGCAGCGCGTGCGGCAGTGGGTCGGGCAAGGTCAGCCATGTGCTGCGCGCGATGGGGGTCAGCGAGGCCGATGCGCGCGCCTCGATCCGCCTTGGCTGGGGGCGCTACACCAGCGAACAGGAATTGCGCGACGGCCTGACCGCGATCAAGGATGCGGCACGATTGCAGGGGGTCAATTGATGCGCGTCACCTTCATCCACACCGATGGCAAAGGGCGCACCGAGGCCGAAACGGAACCGGGCAGCATCCTGCTCGACGTCGCGCAGGCGCACATGATGCCGCTCGAAGGGACGTGCGAGGGCCAGATGGCCTGTTCGACATGCCACGTCATTGTCGCCAAAGAGGATTTCGACCGCCTGCCGCCGGCGAGCGAGATGGAAGAGGATATGCTCGACCTCGCCGCCGGCGTGCGCCGCACCAGCCGCCTCGCGTGCCAGATTTTGCTAACCGAGGCGATGGACGGGCTGACCGTGCATATCCCGGGCGAAAGCCGCAACATGCAGGGGCCGCGCTGAGCGCAACGCTTGCAATTCGCTGATCTCCCCGCCATATGCGCCGCGGGAGTCGGGCGGACGTGGTCTTCGCCAACCCGGTCAGGTCCGGAAGGAAGCAGCCGCAACGAATTCGCCGCGGGTCGTTCCGGCTCCCACCCAATTTCCCCCTTCGACAAGATCGCGCGCCGTCCCTAAGACGATGCCATGAGCGATTCCGCCGACGACGAACCCCCGATGCTGGGAATGGACCTGCCCGAGGTGAAGCCGCAGGCGTCATCCGGCCCGTACCGCGTCCTCGCGCGCAAATATCGCCCGCAAACCTTTGCCGAACTGATCGGTCAGGATGCGATGGTCCGCACGCTGGGCAATGCGATCGCGCGCGATCGGCTGGCGCACGCGTTTCTGATGACCGGGGTGCGCGGGGTCGGCAAGACGTCGACCGCGCGCCTGATCGCGAAAGCGCTGAACTGCATCGGACCCGACGGGCAGGGCGGGCCGACGATCGATCCGTGCGGGGTATGCGAACCGTGCCGCGCGATCACCGAGGGCCGCCATATCGACGTCATCGAAATGGACGCCGCATCGAACACCGGCGTCGACGATGTGCGCGAGATTATCGAGGCGGTGCGCTATGCCGCGGTGTCGGCGCGTTACAAGATCTACATCATCGACGAAGTCCACATGTTGTCGCGTAATGCCTTCAATGCGCTCCTGAAAACGCTCGAAGAGCCGCCGCCGCACGTCAAATTCCTGTTCGCGACGACCGAGGTCAACAAGGTGCCGGTGACCGTGCTGTCGCGCTGCCAGCGGTTCGATCTGCGCCGCATCACCCCCGACATGCTGTTCGCGCATTTCAGCGCGATTCTGCAAAAGGAAGGCGTCGAAGCCGAGGCGCCGGCGATCTGGCTGATCGCCAACGCGGCCGAGGGATCGGTGCGCGACGGGCTGTCGATCCTCGACCAGGCTATCGCACATGCCGATCTGGACGGCGGGGGCAAGGTGAGCGCCGACCAGGTGCGCGTGATGCTCGGCCTGTCGGACCGCTCGTCGATCGCCAACCTCATGGCAACGATTTTGGAAGGGGATGCCGGCGGCGCGATCGACCTCGCGCGTGGCCAATATGCGCTGGGCATCGAGCCGGTGGCGATGGTGCGCGGGCTGATGGACCTGACCCACGCGATCACGCTGGCCAAGGTCTCGCGCCATGAGGATCCCGCGCTGGCGCAGGCCGACCGCGAGCGGATCGTCGACTGGACGCAGAAGCTCGGCTTCGCGCCCCTCAATCGGCTGTGGCAATTGCTGCTCAAGGGGCATGACGAGGTGCTGCGCGCGAACAATCCGCTCGAGCATCTGGAGATGCTGTTGCTGCGGGTCATTTACGCCGCATCGATGCCCGACCCCGGCGAACTGGCGAAAATCCTGGAATCGGGGCGATTGCCGACAATGCCGCTCGCGGTGCCCGCTGCAGGGGCGAGCAAGGAGCCCGCCGCCGCCGCCCCGGCTGCTGCGGTGGCGGAAACGCCCGCGACGTCGCTGACGATCGCACAGATCCACCAACTGCTCGAAAGCAGCGGCAACCATCGGCTGGCGGTCGATGTCCATGATCATCTGCGGATCGTCGAACTCGAACCGGGCCATCTTGTCTTTTCCCCGGCTGCGGCGCTGTCCGCCGCGTTCGAGCGCGACTTGGGCGACGCGCTGTTCGCTGCCACCGGCAGCCGCTGGCATGTCCGGGGCGGCGAAGGCGAAGCACGGCCCAGCCTGGGCGAAGTCCGCGCCGCGACGGTCGCCGACAATGACGCGCGAATCCGGGCTTTGCCGGTGGTGAAAGCCGCATTGGCCGCTTTTCCCGACGCGAAACTTGAAGACCCCGCCGACAATCGCCATAAGTCCAATCCATGAAATCGATCGAAGAGATGATGAAGGCGGCGCAGGAAGCGGCCGCCACGGTGCAGGCGCAGATGCAGGAGGCGCAGGCGAAGCTCGACAGCGTCGAGGTCGAGGGCGTTTCGGGCGGCGGTCTGGTGCGGATATTGGCCAGCGCCAAGGGCCGGATCAAGGCGATCAACATCGACGACAGTCTGATTGTCCCTGCCGACAAGCAAATGCTCGAAGATCTGCTCGCCGCGGCGTTCAATGACGCGCGCGAAAAGGCGGACCGGGTCAGCAACGAAGAAATGGGCAAGATGACAAGCGGTCTGCCGCTGCCGCCGGGCTTCAAGCTGCCGTTTTGAGCCGGCTTTGCCCCCGCTGTTCACGGCAGCGACATTGAATGCGTGCGAAGTTACGCCATATTAGCGATGATCACCCTATAAGAAGGGCGGTGCGTCCGGTCGTGACGCTCGTCCAGGAGCCGTAATGACGCAATCTTTTCCCCTGCTGCCGCTGCGTGACATCGTCGTTTTCCCGCACATGATCGTGCCGCTGTTCGTCGGGCGCGACCGTTCGGTCGCCGCGCTCGAAACCGCGATGGAATCGGACAAGGAAATCTTCCTCGTCGCGCAGCTCGACCCGGGCGAGGATGATCCGCAGCGCGACGATCTGTACGACACGGGCGTGATCGCGACCGTGCTGCAGCTGCTCAAGCTGCCCGACGGCACCGTTCGCGTGCTGGTCGAGGGCAAGGAGCGCGCCAAGCTGGTCGCGCTGACCAGCAACGATAAAGCCGTGATGGCGAGCGTGAAGCCGATCGGCGATACGGTCGACGACAGCGTCGATACCGCGGCGCTGATGCGCTCGGTGGTCGACCAGTTTGAAAATTACGCCAAGCTCAACAAAAAGATGCCGGCCGAAACCGCGGTCCAGCTGTCGCAGATCGACGACGCCTCGCGCCTCGCCGACTCGGTCGCGGGCAATCTCAACATCAAGGTGTCGGACAAGCAGGCGCTGCTCGTCGAAGACGCGCCGTCGAAGCGGCTCGAAATGGTGTTCGCCTTCATGGAAGGCGAGCTTGGCGTGCTGCAGGTCGAAAAGAAGATCCGCGGCCGCGTGAAGCGCCAGATGGAAAAGAGCCAGCGCGAATATTATCTCAACGAACAGCTGAAAGCGATCCAGCGCGAACTTGGCAACGACAATGGCGAGGGCGGCGACGACCTGGCCGAACTGCAGGTCAAGATCGACGGCCTGAAGATGTCGAAGGAGGCCAAAGCCAAGGCCAACGCCGAGCTGAAGAAGCTGCGCGCGATGGCGCCGATGTCGGCCGAGGCCACGGTCGTTCGTAACTATCTCGACACGCTGATCGGCCTGCCGTGGGGCAAGAAGTCGAAGCTGAAGAAGGATATCGCCGCGGCGCAGGCCGTGCTTGATGATGACCATTATGCGCTCGAAAAGGTCAAGGACCGCATCGTCGAATATCTGGCGGTGCAGGCGCGTACCAACAAGCTGAAGGGTCCGATCCTTTGTCTCGTCGGCCCGCCGGGCGTCGGCAAGACCAGCCTCGGCAAGTCGATCGCCAAGGCGACCGGGCGCGAATTCATTCGCCAGTCGCTGGGCGGCGTGCGCGACGAGGCTGAAATTCGCGGTCACCGCCGCACCTATATCGGCTCGCTGCCGGGCAAGATCGTGACGAACCTGAAAAAGGCGGGGACGATGAACCCGCTGTTCCTGCTCGACGAGATCGACAAGCTGGGTCAGGATTTCCGCGGCGATCCGGCGTCGGCGTTGCTCGAAGTGCTCGACCCCGAACAGAATGGCAAATTCCAGGACCATTATCTCGAGATCGACGTCGACCTCAGCGACATCATGTTCGTCACCACCGCCAACTCGCTGAATCTGCCGCAGGCGCTGCTCGACCGCATGGAGATCATCCGGCTCGAAGGCTATACCGAGGACGAAAAGGTCGAGATCGCGAAGCTGCATCTCATTGCCAAGCAGATCGAGGCGCATGGGCTGAAGGACGGCGAATTCACGCTGACCGACGAAGGGCTGCGCGACCTGATCCGCTATTACACCCGCGAGGCCGGCGTCCGCACGCTCGAACGCGAAATCGCGCGGCTGGCGCGCAAGGCGCTGCGCCGCATCCTCGAAGGCAAGACCGAAAGTGTCACCATCACCTCGGAAAACCTCAACGAGTTTTCGGGGGTGCGCAAATATCGCCACGGCATGGGCGATCTGGAGGACCAGATCGGCGCCGTCACCGGGCTGGCATGGACCGAGGTCGGCGGCGAATTGCTGACCATCGAGGCGGTCACCGCATCGGGCAAGGGCCAGGTGCGCACCACCGGCAAGCTCGGCGAAGTGATGACCGAATCGGTGCAGGCGGCGCTGTCGTTCGTGAAAGCGCGCGCGCCAAGCTATGGCATCAAGCCCAGCCTGTTCGCGCGCAAGGACATCCATATCCATTTGCCCGAGGGCGCGGTGCCAAAGGACGGCCCGTCGGCGGGCGTCGGCATGGTCACCGCAATGATTTCGACCTTGACCGGGATCGCGGTGCGCCGCGATGTCGCGATGACCGGCGAAGTCACGCTGCGCGGCCGCGTGCTGGCGATCGGCGGGCTCAAGGAAAAACTGCTCGCGGCGCTGCGCGGCGGCATCACCACCGTGCTGATTCCGGAAGAAAATGAAAAGGATCTGGTCGAAATCCCGGCGAACATCACCACCGGGCTCAAGATCATTCCGGTTAGTCACGTCGACGAGGTGCTGGCGGTGGCGTTGGTCAGTCCGATCGTGCCGATCGAATGGACCGAAGCCGACGAACTCGCGGCGTCGCCGCCGATTGCCCCCGGTGCGGACCTCGAAACGACGATTCGCCACTGACCCTGATCGTTTTGCTGTCTTACGAGTCTGCTTTTCGTCGCAAAATCGTCGTTTAACGGCGGTTTTCGTCCTTTTTTGCTTTGACAACAAGGGACGAAACGGCGTTAGTGACGCCCCATGGCACGGCCATGAATCATTCAATCAACCATAAGCAGGGGTTCCTTAGGCATGAACAAACAAGACCTGATCGCCGCCGTCGCTGACTCGAGCGGCCTGACCAAGGGTGACGCGAGCAAAGCCGTCGAAGCCGTTTTCGAAGCGATCACGGGTTCGCTGAAAAAGGGCGGCGAAGTTCGTCTCGTTGGTTTCGGTACGTTCGCAGTCAGCAAGCGCAAGGCATCGACCGGCCGCAACCCGCGCACCGGTGAAACGATGACCATCGCGGCGTCGAACCAGCCCAAGTTCAAGGCCGGCAAGGCGCTCAAGGACGCGGTCAACTGATTGGTCAGCCCTTTGGGTAAGAATATTTCAGGCCGCAGCGCAAGCTGCGGCCTGATTTGCATCGGCGCGGTGTTTCGGCGAAATCGCCGTTGCAATCATCGGTGCAGCGGCTATGGACGTCCGGCTTTCGGGCGTCGGCCACTCGGTCGGACCCGGACGGGCGCGTAGCTCAGTGGTAGAGCACACCCTTCACACGGGTGGGGTCGCAGGTTCAATCCCTGCCGCGCCCACCATGACCCAGGCGGTGGATCCCGAACCAAAACGGGGGCTGACGGGGTCATTCATCGCCTATTCAATGCCTTTGCATTAGAGAAACGGCCATGATCCGCACATTGACCCTCTCCATCCTCTCGGCCCTGCTGCTCACTGCGGGCATGCCTGCCGCCGCGCGTAACGATCGCGACCAGGATAATATGCGCGACGCGGCGGCGCAGGGACAGGTCGTGCCGCTCAACCGCCTGATCGCCGACGTTCGTTCGCGCGCGCCCTACAGCAGCATGACCTATCTGGGCGGGCCGCAGTTTGATGCGGGCCGAATGATCTATGCCTTGAAGTTCATGGACGGCAGTCAGGTCGTCGTCGTCTATGTCGATGCCCGCACCGGCCGGATCGTCGGCCGCAAACCCTGACATCACCTGCTACCGATTCTGGCGCCGACGATTCATCGCAACGACATTTTGCGATGATCGTTCGGACTTGATACACAGTCAAAATATGCGACCGGCCCTGTCCGGTCTGCCAATGAAAGGCGTCTGAATGCGGATCCTGATTGTCGAAGACGAACCCACGCTGGGGCCGCAGTTGAAGGCCACGCTGGAAGGGACCGGCTATGCCGTCGATCTCGCGACCGATGGCGAGGACGGGCACTTCCTCGGCTCAACCGAAAATTATGACGCCGCGATCCTCGACCTCGGGCTGCCCGAGATTGACGGGCTGACCGTCCTCGACCGCTGGCGCCGCGAAAAGCGCAATTTCCCGGTGCTGGTGCTGACCGCGCGCGATAGCTGGTCCGACAAAGTCGCGGGGCTCGACGCCGGCGCTGACGACTATCTGGCCAAGCCGTTCCAGACCGAAGAGTTGATCGCCCGTCTGCGCGCGCTCATCCGCCGCGCCGCGGGGAATGCGTCGAGCGAACTGATCGCTGGGCAGGTGCGGCTTGATACCCGCTCGGGCCGGGTCACGCTGGCCGGCGAAGCGGTGAAACTGACCGCGCAGGAATATAAGCTGCTGTCCTACCTGCTCCATCACAAGGGCAAGGTGGTGTCGCGCACCGAATTGATCGAACATATCTATGATCAGGATTTCGATCGCGATTCGAATACGATCGAGGTGTTCGTGACCCGCATCCGCAAAAAGCTGGGCGCCGACATCATCACGACGATCCGCGGTCTCGGCTACCAGCTCGACGATCCGCAATAAGTCATGGCGGAGGCCGACGTCGCCCCGGCGCTCGTGACCGACCCGGACGCGGCGGCAAAACCGGCAGTGCCGCCCAGCCGCATCACCGGCTCGCTCGCGCGGCGGATGATCGCGATCGCGGCGCTGTGGATTTCGGTGCTGCTGATCGGCGGCGGCTTCGCGCTCGACCGCGTGCTGACCGGGGCGATCACCCGCAATTTCGATTCCAGCCTGGAATATGTGCTGATCGCGATGATCCGTTCGTCGGAAATCGGCCCCGATGGCGAGGTGCGGTTGGTCGAACCGCTCGGCGATCAGCGGTTCCTCGAACCCTATAGCGGCTTGTACTGGCAGATCAGCGGCGGCGAGCAGGAACCTTATCGCTCGCGCTCGCTGTGGGAACGCTCGCTGAAGGCGCCAACCCCGCACATCGACGACCAGATCCACACCTATGACAGCAACCAGTTTCCCGACGAAGAACTGCGGGTGCTTGAACGCAATGTCATCCTGCCGGGCAGCAAGGTCAGCTGGCGGTACCAGATCGCGCAATCGCGCGTCGCGCTCGACGCGCAGGTCGGCGCGGTCCGCGCGACGCTGATCCCCAGCTTGGCGCTGCTCGGCCTCGGCCTCATCATCCTCGCGGCGCTCCAGACCTTTTACGGGCTGTGGCCGCTGCGCCATATCCGCCGCGCCATCGCGGCGATGCGCGGCGGGCAGAACCGGCGCGTCGATGCGCCGTTGCCGCTGGAAGTGCAGCCGATGGTCGACGAACTCAACGCGCTGCTCGCGCACAACGAGAAACAGGCCGAGGAAGCCCGGCTGCACGCGGGCAATCTGGCGCATGCGCTTAAAACGCCGCTGACCGTGTTGCTCAACAGCGCGACCAGCCAAATCTCGCCGCTCGCCGACACGGTGCGGCGCGAGGCGGCGACGATGCAGCGGCAGGTCGAACATCACCTCGCGCGCGCGCGCGCGGTCGGGCGCCGCGGTGCTGCCCAGGCGCGCGCAAACGTCCGCGACAGCGTCGACAGCGTGTCGCGCGCGGTCGGGCTGCTCTACCCCGATGCTCGGCTCGATGCCACGGGCGACCGGCAATTGATCGCGCGCGTCGAGCGCCAGGACCTGGACGAACTGGTCGGAAATTTGCTGGAAAATGCCGCCAAATATGGCGGCGGCAGCGTCTTCGTTACCATCCAGCGCGACGGCGCGATGGCCGAAATCCTGATCGAGGACGACGGCGCCGGGATTTCGCCCGCCGACCGGACCCGCATCTTCGATCGCGGCGTGCGGCTCGACAGCGGCAAGCCCGGAACCGGGCTGGGCCTGGCGATCGTCCGCGACGTCGCCGAAATCTATGGCGGCAGCATCGCGCTCGAGGAAAGCGAGGATCTGGGCGGCTTGCTGGTGCGGCTCAGGCTACCGGCAGGGTAAGAAAACCGTGTAAAAAGGGGCCGGACCATTGGTCCGACCCCTCTCGTCATAGCCTGCTTTGTTTAGCAGCAAGGCCCGCCGCAGCAAACGCCCAGCGCGCAACAGGCGGCGTCGAACGCCGCTGGTGCAGCGGCCATCGCCGATGTGGACATTGCGGTCAGAGCCACGGCAATCGTTGTGATAAACGTCTTCATTTCAATCATCCTTTGTTCAAATCTTATGGTGGATCGAGAAGGGCGCTGACGTTCGGCGGCGGCGTCGGCGGCGGCGTCTGCCAAGTGGTCAGCGCCAACGCGGCGGGCGGGCGGCCTGAGCCAGCCCGCCATTCGTGCCCGATCGATGGGACAGCCGGGTTCGCCATTGCCGCCGCCAGGCACCGGGCCATGCATGCGGCGTCGCGGCAGGTGGCATCATGGTCGGGACAGCAATCGCGCATCCCATCTGCCGCTTCATGCCGGCACGCTGCGGCGCTCGGTACGCCTGCTGCCGTCGCCACGGATGGCATCGACATCAGCAGAGCGGAGAGCAGGGCGAATAACCAGCGCATGATCTTCAATGCGCTGCCACGTGGCGAAAGGTTACGCCGCCTCGCGGCCCCGCGTCAGGCGTCGCGGGCCTGCTGGTGATGGCGGATCACCTCTTCGATGATGAAGCGCAGGAATTTCTCGCTGAATTCGGGGTCGAGATCGGCATCGCGCGCCAGCGACCGCAGCCGCTCGATCTGCCGCTCCTCGCGGCCCGGATCGGCGGGCGGCAGCCCGTCGCGGGCTTTCAGCTCGCCGACCGCCTTGGTCACCTTGAACCGCTCGGCCAGCATATAGACGAGTGCCGCGTCGATATTGTCGATGCTCTGGCGGTAACGGCTCAGCTGGTCGTCCATGCGCGGCTCCTCTTATGCTCGGCACGCTTGGCACCGGGCGGGGGGCCAAAGCAAGCCGAAAGTCGTTGCAAAATCGCGGCCGCGCGGCCAAGGCTCGCCGCATCATGACTGCCGAAATCCACCAGCTCTACGGCGAACGGCCCCCCTCGCTCGACCCGATGATGGCGCTTGTCGCCGCCGACATGAACGAGGTAAATTCGGTCATTCTCGACCGCATGCAATCCGAAGTGCCGTTGATCCCCGAACTCGCCGGGCACCTGATCGCCGGCGGCGGCAAGCGGATGCGTCCGATGCTGACCCTCGCGTGCGGCCAGCTGCTCGACTATCCGGGCCGCCGCCACTGCAAACTGGCGGCCGCGGTCGAATTCATTCACACCGCGACCCTGCTCCACGACGATGTCGTCGACAAGTCGGACCTGCGCCGCGGCCGCAAGACCGCGAACCTGATCTGGGGCAACAGTGCGTCGGTGCTGGTCGGCGATTTCCTGTTCAGCCGCGCGTTCGAGGTGATGGTCGAGGACGGATCGCTGAAAGTTCTCAAGATCCTGTCGCGCGCCTCGGCAGTGATTGCCGAGGGCGAGGTCAACCAGCTCTCGGCGCAGCGCCGCATCGAAACCAGCGAAGACCAGTATCTCGCGATCATCAACGCCAAGACCGCCGAGCTGTTCGCCGCGGCGTGCAAGATCGCCGCGGTCGTCGCCGAACGCGACGAAGCGACCGAGGCCGCGCTCGACGCCTATGGCCGCAATCTGGGCATCGCGTTCCAGCTGGTCGACGATGCGATCGACTATGTTTCGGATGCCGAAACGATGGGCAAGGGGGTCGGCGACGATTTCCGCGATGGCAAGGTCACGCTGCCGGTGATCCTCGCTTATGCGCGTGGCAGCGCCGAAGAACGCGAGTTCTGGAAGCTCGCGATCACCGGCCACCGCACGTCGGACGAAGATCTTGCCCACGCCACCCGCCTGCTGCGCCAGCATGGCACGATCGACGATACGCTGGCGCGGGCGCGCCACTATGGCCAGCGCGCGGTCGATGCGATCGGCGGCTTCCGCGCCAGCCATGCGAAGGCGGCGCTGACCGAGGCGGTCGCCTTCGCCGTCGCGCGCGCCTATTGAACCGCGCGATGGCAATGGGAATGGGTCCGGTCGCGGAAACTCCCGATGCCTATATCGCCGCGCTATCGGGCTGGCAGCGCGACCGCGCCGAAATGATGCGCGCCGCGATCATGGACGCCGCGCCGTTCGCCGAAACGATCAAATGGACCAACCTGGTTTTCATGGCGAATGGCCCGTGCATCCTGATCCGCGCCGAGGAGCATCGCGTCCTGCTCGGCTTCTGGCGCGGCAAGCGGCTGCGCGAGATCGAGCCGCGGATCAAGGCGAGCGGCAAATATGAACTTGGCAATCTGGTGCTGACCGAAGCGACCGAAACCACGTCGGAGCAGGTCGCCCGCCTCGCCGCCGCGGCGCACCGCCTCAACGCCGAACTGGGCAACCCCGCGGCGCGGGCATGATGCAGCCGCTCCCGATCGATCAGGTTTTGCCCGACATCATGGCGGCGCTGGTGCTTAAACCCAATGCCGTGGTGGTGGCGCCGCCGGGGGCGGGCAAGACGACGCGCGTGGCGCCCGCGTTGCTGGCCCAGCCGTGGTGCAGCGGCGACGTCTGGCTGCTGTCGCCCCGCCGGCTGGCGGCGCGCGCCGCGGCGGAGCGGATTGCCGACGAGATGGGCGAGCCGGTCGGCGGCAACGTCGGCTATGCGACACGGCTCGACAGCAAACAATCGGCGGCGACGCGGCTGCTGGTGATGACCCCGGGGCTGTTCCGCAACCGCATCCTCGCCGATCCCGAACTGACGGGCGTGTCGGCGGTGCTGTTCGACGAGGTTCACGAGCGCAGCCTCGACGGCGATTTCGCGCTCGCGCTGGCGATCGATGCACAGCAGGGACTGCGCGACGATCTGCGGTTGATCGCCATGTCGGCGACGCTCGACGGTGCGCGTTTTGGGGCGTTGCTCGGCAATGCGCCGGTGGTGCGCAGCGAGGGCAAGATATTCCCGCTCGACCTGCGCCATATCGGCCGCCGTGCCGAGGATCGGCTGGAGGCGAGCGTGCTGGTCGCGGTGCGGCAGGCGATGGCCGATGAGGCGGGCGGCGACATGCTGTGCTTCCTGCCCGGCGCCGCCGACATCGAACGCGCCGCGGCGGCAGTCGAGGCATCGGGGTTGCCGCTGGTCGTCCACCGCCTGCACGGCCAGATCGACCCGGCGCTCCAGCGCAAGGCGCTCGTCCGCGATCCCGATGGCGGGCGCAAGCTGATCCTGGCGACGAGCATCGCCGAAACCAGCCTGACCATCGACGGGGTGCGCATCGTCATCGATGCTGGACTGTCGCGGCGCCCGCGCTTCGACAAGGCGGCTGCGATCGCGCGCCTCGTCACCGAACGCGCCAGCCAGGCATCGGCAACCCAGCGCGCCGGACGCGCGGCGCGGCAGGGGCCGGGGGTCGCCTATCGCTTGTGGGAAGCAGCGGCAACGACGGGAATGCCGCCGTTCGACCCGCCCGAAATCCACGAAAACGACCTGATGCCCGTGGTGCTCGATTGCGCCAGCTGGGGCATCATCGATCCGCGCCAATTGGGCTGGCTCGACCCGCCGTCGCCCGCCGCGATCGCCGATGCCAAAACGCGCTTGCAGGCGATCGGCGCGCTGGCCGACGATGGCCGGATCACCGCGCATGGCAAGGCGCTCGCCGCGATCTCGTTGCCGGTGCCGCTCGCGCATATGCTGCTCGACGCGGCACGCGCTGGGGAAGGCGAGATGGCCGGACGCCTCGCGGTGCTGCTCACCGAACCGGGGCTCGGCGGGCGCGGCGTCGATGTCGAGGCGCGGCTCGGGCGCTGGCGCGGGCAGCGCGGCGACCGCAGCGAAGGCGCGGTTCGGCTGGCGCGGCGGCTGGCGAGCATCGGTGACAAGCTGGCGGCAGGGACCGATGAGGTGGCACCGCGCTCGATCGGCGGCTGGATCGCGACCGCCTGGCCCGACCGCGTCGCCCGCCAACGGGCCGGGCAGCGCGGCGAATATCTCAGCGTCGGCGGCCGCGCCTATCGCATCGATCCGGTCGAACCGCTTGCGGGCGGTGAATGGCTCGCGATCGCCGACGCGCAGGGCCATGCTGCCGGGGTTCGCATCCTCGCCGCAGCGCCGATCGAACAGGCCGAGGTCGAGGCGATCTTCGCCGACCGCATCGTCGCGCACGCCGCGAGCAGCTATGATGCCGCGAGCGACCGCGTCGATCACCGCCGCGAACGGAGGCTCGGCGCGATTGCGCTGACCAGCGGGCAGGCGGGGCGCAGCGACAATGTCGAGGAGGACATCGCGCTGCGGCTGGCGGCGGTGCGCGATAAGGGACTGGGGCTGATAGGGTGGGGTCCGGCGGCGCAGGCGCTGCGCCAGCGGGCATCCTTTGCGGGGATCGACACGCTGTCGACCGGTGCGCTCGCCGACAGCCTCGACATCTGGTTGCCGCCGCTGCTCGGCGGATGCCGCGGGCTGCGCGATATCGGCGACCGCAAGCTGACCGACGTGCTGATGGGGCTGCTCGACTGGTCGGCGCGCCAGTTGCTCGAAAAACATGCGCCCGCCGATTATGTCACCCCGGTCGGGAGCCGCCATCCGATCGACTATGGCGCCGACGGCGGGCCGACGGTCAGCGTGCGGGTGCAGGAATTGTTCGGGCTGGCGCGGCATCCAGTGATCGGCGATCCGCCGGTGCCGCTGGTCCTCGCGCTGACCTCACCCGCGCACCGCCCGATCCAGACGACCCGCGACCTCGTCAGCTTCTGGGGCGGCAGCTGGCACGATGTGGCGCGCGAGATGCGCGGCCGTTATCCCAAACACAGCTGGCCCGACGATCCCGCGACTGCGCGTCCGACCCTGCTGACCAAGGCGGCGCAAGCGCGGCGCGACGGACAATAGATGCGTCGTCCCCGCGAAGGCGGGGGCCGCTGTGGGCCTTTTCCGGTCGTGCTGCGTAAACCGCCCGCGGCCGCGTTCAGAGGCACGTGACTCTGAAACGCCCTTAGCGGGGGCGATGGGGTTTCCTCTTTTCGTCGTCTTTGCTTGCCGCTAAGGCACGGGCAGCCCAACCAACGCAGGACAGTCCCGATGAAAGCGCGCATTTTTCAGAAACCCAAAAATGCGATGCAATCGGGGCGCGCGGGAACGCAGCGCTGGATGCTGGAATTCGCCCCCGCCGAAGCGCGCAGGCCCGATCCGTTGATGGGCTGGGCGGGCAGCGGCGATACCCAGCGGCAGATCCGGCTCGGCTTTGCGAGCCAGGACGAGGCGGTCGCTTATGCGGAACGCAACGGGATCGAAGCCGACGTCGTCGCACCGCCGGTTCGCACGCTGAAGATTCAGGCTTATGCCGACAATTTCCGGTAAATTCTAACCGATCGTCATTGCGAGCGGAGCGAAGCAATCCAGGCCGGTTTACGCAAACTCTGGATTGCCGCGTCGCTTTGCTCCTCGCAATGACGAGACAGGTTTACTCGCTGTCCGGCTGCAACAGCTTGTGCAGATGCACGACGACATATTTCATTTCGGCATCGTCGACCGTGCGCTGCGCCGCGGCGCGCCACGCTTTTTCGGCTGACTTATAGTCGGGGAACAGGCCGACGACGTCGAGGTTGTGGAGGTCGACAAAGTCGGTGCCCTGCGGATCGCTGACACGTCCGCCGAACACGAGGTGCAATTTGCTCATGGGCTGTGCTTTCCTTGCGGGTTAGCGCTGGGGAGGGGATAAGCCGCGGCCCCTAACAGCGCGGCGCCGCTACGGCAAGCCGGTCAGTCGCCCTTGCGACCCCCCGAACCGGACTTCGGCAGTAGCGACCCGAGCAGCGCGCCGATCGCGATCGCACCGGCGACCAGCGCCATCGGCTGCTTCTCGGCCGCGTCCTTCAGCTTGCTGTTCGCGCGCTTGGCTTGGACCTTGCCCTTTTCATACACCTCGCCGGCGGCTTCGCGGGCGACGCTGGCCTGCTCGCTGGCCTTGGCGGCGAAATCTTCGGTCACGGCGCGCGCGCGGCCATAGCCGTCCTGGATGCGCGCCTTCGCCGCTTCGGCGGTCAGCCGCGCATTTTCGGCGGTTTTCTCGGCAAGTTCACTCGCTTTGGCGCGCGCGTCGCTGGCGGTTTCACTGAACGGCTTCATCGTCATTCTCCACTGGTTCGCTATAGTCGCCGTCATCGGCATATGTTTCGTTGGCCATTTCGTCGGTTGGGCGCAGCCGATCGGTGATCGCGCTCGCCATATCCTGAATCTTGCGCGTCAGCCGCGGCGCATGCTCCTTGATCGGTTCGCGCAGCAGCCACGCCACCCCTGCCACGGCGGCCAGCGCGATCGGCAAGCGGTTGTTGCGAAACTCCTGCCGCACCGCATGCGCGGCGTCGTCGATCTTGGCATTGACGCGGTATTTGCCGCGATCGACCAGCGCGCCGGGCTTGAACGCCGCCTTGGCGACGTCGAGCCGGCGGTGCAGTTCGGCGCGCTGCAGCATCGAGCGCCGCGCGGCGGCGATCAGGCGGTTACGCGTCCGCGGCATCGTCGAACCCCTCGTTGGTCAGGTCGCGCCGCAGCGCGGTGCGAATGTCGCCATAGCTGATATGCGCGCGCCATGCCGCACCGCCGGCGATGGCGAGCAAGACGGTCACGACGATCACCGTCGCAAGCAGCGGGCCGACCTGCGGCGACAGCGCCAGGATCGCCCCGAATGCCAGCGCCAGCAGCGCCACACCCGCCGCCGTCGCGGCCACGCCGCCCCAGATCGCGGCGCGGCTGGCGCCGTGTAGCGCCAGCTCGCCGCGCGCCTCGATCAGCGCAAACTCGGCCTTTGCTGTCGCCGATAGATTGTCGACGACATCGCCGACAATCTGTTCGAGCGGCACGGGCGGCGGCGCGACCGGCGGCCCGTCGGGAGCGTAGCCGTGACTTATGCCGTCAAAGCTGGGCTTAGCGGACGGGGGCAAAGGGTTCGGATCGGAAGCGGCCAAGACCTTGTCAATCGTTCGAGCCGCCCTTGAGCATGCGGGCGAGCACGAAGCCGATCACCGTGGCGGCGCCGACGGCAATCGCCGGGTTCTTCTTGACCATATCCTTGGTCGAAGCGGCGAGCTCGTCGAGATCCTTCTTGTCGAGCGTCGAGGCCAGACCGGCGACGGTTGCCGCAGCCGAGCGGGCATAGTCGCCGTACTGCTTGCCGAATTTGGTGTCGACGGTGCCGGCGCTGTCCTCGAGCATCTTGGCGAGGTTGCCGACCGCATCGGCGGCTTTGCCCTTGCCCTTGGTCGCGGCGTCGCGCGCCTTGGCCGACGCCTGATTCGCCAGCGTCGTCGCTTCACCCTTCAGCGAGGCGGCCTTTTTCGAGGCTTCCGACTTGATGGTGTCGCGGGTCGCGGCCAGCTGATCGCGGATCGGATGATCCTTGGCGGCTTTCACGGTCGCGGGCTTGCGGGCGGGCGCGGCCTTGGTGGCGGCGGCCTTTGCGGGTGCCTTGGGACGCGGAGCGGCGGCTTTCTTGGTCGCGGGAGTAGCGGCTTTGGCCATGGCGTTGTCCTCTTCTTCTTATGTCGGGCGCCGCAGCGGCGAGCATCCCTTTTGGTCCTGTCTGAATATATAGCAAGGCGCGCCGAATGGTTCCATAGGCCAGCAAAATTCCTATGCATTATTGCGCTTTTCCTGTGTCGCCGATAACAGGCGGGCGCCTTTCCCTACCGCCCTGCCGACAGGGCTTTCAGCAGGACATTATCCATGACCGCGATCATCGACATCCACGGCCGCGAAATCCTCGACAGCCGCGGCAACCCCACCGTTGAAGTCGATGTGCTGCTGGAGGACGGCAGCTTTGGCCGCGCCGCGGTGCCCTCGGGCGCCTCGACCGGCGCGCACGAAGCGGTCGAACTGCGCGACGGCGACAAGAGCCGCTATCTGGGCAAGGGCGTGACGAAAGCCGTCGCCGCAGTCAACGGCGACATCGCCGACGCGCTGATCGGCCTCGATGCCGAGGATCAGCGCGAACTCGACGTGGCGATGATCGACCTCGACGGCACGCCGAACAAAAGCCGCCTGGGTGCCAACGCGATCCTCGGCGTCAGCCTTGCCGCCGCGAAGGCCGCGGCCGACGCGCGCGGCCTGCCCCTCTATCGCTATGTCGGCGGCGTCTCGGCGCGCACGCTTCCCGTGCCGATGATGAACATCATCAACGGCGGCGAACATGCCGACAATCCGATCGACGTCCAGGAATTCATGATCATGCCCGTCGGCGCCGGCAGCATCGCCGAAGCGGTGCGCTGGGGCAGCGAAATTTTTCACACGCTGAAAAAGGGCCTGTCGGCGAAGGGCCTCGCGACCGCGGTCGGCGACGAGGGCGGCTTCGCCCCGAACCTCGCCTCGACCCGCGCTGCGCTCGATTTCATCGCCGCGTCGGTCGATCAGGCGGGCTTCAAGCTCGGCACCGATGTCGTCCTCGCGCTCGATTGCGCCGCGACCGAATTCTTCAAGAACGGCAAATATGAGATCAGCGGCGAAGGCCTGTCGCTCAGCCCGCAGCAGATGGCCGAATATCTCGCCGCGCTCGTCAACGACTATCCGATCAAGTCGATCGAGGACGGGATGAGCGAAGATGATTTTGTGGGCTGGAAGGCGCTCACCGACCTGGTCGGCGACAAGTGCCAGCTCGTCGGCGACGATCTGTTCGTCACCAACCCGCTGCGCCTCGAACAGGGAATCAAGGACGGCCTCGCCAACTCGTTGCTCGTCAAGGTCAATCAGATCGGCACGCTGTCCGAAACGCTCGACGCTGTCGATATGGCGCACCGCGCGCGCTACACTGCGGTGATGTCGCACCGCTCGGGCGAGACCGAGGATTCGACGATCGCCGACCTCGCGGTCGCCACCAACTGCGGCCAGATCAAGACCGGCAGCCTCGCGCGCTCGGACCGGCTCGCCAAGTACAACCAGCTGATCCGCATCGAGGAAGAACTGGGCGACATGGCGCGGTACCCGGGTGCGGCGATTTTCGGCTGATCCCTTTTGTCTCGTCATGCTGAACTTGTTTCAGCATCCATGGGTCTGGCCTGTCACTTTGCGCAGCGTCGATTTTGGCGGTAGGCCATGGACCCTGAAACAAGTCCAGGGTGACGAGAATAGTGGAAAAGCGTCGCAAGGCGCCTTGACGCCTTGAATCAACTCTGATTCAAGGGGCAGCAATGACGCAGCGCCACAAACTCCGCAAATCGATGAACCGGGCCGTCGGTCCGGCGGTCGCCGTGATCGCGGTGCTGGCGATGATCGGCTACATCATTTTGGGACCGACCGGGCTCTACGCTTGGGGCGATTATGGCCAGTCGGTTGAAAAGCAGCGCGTGGTGCTGAGTGAGCTCGCCAAGAAGGAGAGCGAGCTGCAGAACCGTGTCAACTTGCTCGACCGGCGGCGCGTCGATCCCGATCTGGCCGAGGAATATGTGCGCGAGAAACTGGGCGCCTATCATCCCGATGAAGTCATCATCCCGATGGAGCCTGCGGCGAAGCGCTGACCGCCAAGTCACCGCGCATTCTTTCATTCGTCATGCCCGCTTTCGCGGGCACACCTTTACTATAACTCGCATTTGAACCTTTGAGCTTCCGAGAACACGTCAGGTCTGCGCCTGATCCAAGTCATAGCAGACGCAGGACGACGGCCCAAAACCGGCTGTCGGCAAATTAAAGCGTTGCCGCCCAATAGTCCGATTGAGGCGTCAGCGACATAAGTACGGCCGACGTTATAATGCGCCGCCTAGGTGTTTGGTCCCGGCATGTGATGGTTGGGTTTGACGATAAAGGCATCGGGCTTTGATTTCCAGAGTTCCTCGATGGCTTCGTAGGGTGTCCTGAACGTCAGAGCCTTGAGCTGCTTGGCGAAGTTGTAGGCGATCAGCCATTCGCTGACGTGTCGTCGTAGCTTCTGGATCGAGCCGTAGTGGAAGGATTTGACGGTCGCTTCCTTGATGGTTCGGACCATTCGCTCGGCCTGGCCGTTGGTCCATGGGTGATAGGGTTTGGTCAGCCGATGCTCGATGCCGTTTTCGAGGCAGACCCGCTCGAAGATGTGGATCAACCATCCCCGGCTCTGACCGCGCTGGAGCTGGACGAACTGGACACCATGGTCGGTCAGCACGGTGTGAATCCTGTAGGGCACGGTTCTGACGAGTGATTTGAGGAAGGCGGCCGCCGCCAACTTGGTGGCCTTGCGATAGATACGGGCGAAGACCAGCTTCGAGGTGCGATCCACCGCCACATAGAGGAACCCTTTGCCGCCTTCGTAGCGCAGTTCGGCAATGTCGATGTGGAAGTAGCCGATCTCGTAGTCCTTGAACGTCTTCGGCTTCTCGCGGTCGGCCTTAGGCAGACGGCTGATACCGTGCCGGTGCAGACAGCGGTGCAGGGATGAGCGGGTCAGTTGCGGGATCACGTCCTTCAACGCGATGTAGACATCATCCAGAGGCAGCCGGGCCTGCACCCGCAACGCCACGATGGCAGCCTCTTCCATCGGTGAGAGCACAGTGCTGCGGCGCTCCCTCGGCCCCATCGGCATGTCCTCGACGGACTGCCGGTGCCGCCACTTCAGGACGGTCTTCTCGTTGATCCCCTACTGCGGATTCCGAGGTCATCACGCGCAGTGTTCCGATTTGATCGTGCGCAGCATTCCGACGTGATCTCGCGCAGCATTCCGATTTGAAGCTGCGCACCATTCCGATTTG
>NZ_SCOT01000025.1 GCF_005502465.1 Sphingopyxis sp. L1A2A | reverse complement strand
TATCACTTCGTTCCCGCGATGCTCGAGGATCATGGGCGGACCAAGGTCAAGGGCCATGGCTTTTCGTGTCATGCCTGCGTGCTGCGCCCCGAAAGCCGCGGTACGGTGCGGCTCGACGCGCTGGCCGGCGAGCGGTGACGCTGGCGGAGCTGGTCCAGCTTGGCGGCTCGGTGGTCGCGGTGCTGTTTGTCGTGTGGCTGGTGGGCAAGATGGGGCTGGGCGCCGATCCGCGGATCGCCGACGACGCGCATGCGATCCGCCTCGCCGAAGAGGCCGAAGCGGGGTTTTGCGGCATCGAGGTGGCGCGCGACCGCGCGGGCTTTGCCGCGATCGTCCGCAATGGCGAGGGACGCCAGCTGCTGGTGCGCGCGCATGGCAACCATTTCGCAGCGCGGCCGATCGACGCCAGCGTGATGGGACGGCTCGACAAGGATTTCCTGACCCTCACGATGCCCGAAAAGACATTTGGCGCGGTGACGCTGCATTTGGGCAAGGACGCCGGGATGTGGGCGAGCCGGATGCGGGAGATCGGGCGTGGATAAGCTGCCCGATCCGGTCACCTATGCGATCCCGGCCTTTATCCTGCTGCTGATCGCCGAGATGATCGTCGCGCGGCGCGCCGACAAAAGCCGTTACGAAGCCCGCGATACGCTGAACTCGCTGATGCTTGGCACGGGGAGCCAAGTCGCGAGCGCGCTCGTCGGCGGGATCGTGGTCGGGCTTGCGGTGTGGTTGCACCAGTACCGGCTGTTCGACATCGGGATCGATTTCAAGGGATGGTGGTGGGCGTGGATCCTCTGCTTCTTCCTCGATGACCTCGCCTATTATGTCTTTCACCGCAGTGCGCATCGGGTGCGCTGGTTCTGGGCGAGCCATGTCATTCACCATTCCAGCCAGCATTATAATCTGTCGACCGCGCTGCGGCAGACCTGGACGGGTTTCATCAGCCTCGGCTTCATCTTCCGCCTACCCTTGTTCCTGATCGGCTTCCCGCCCGCGATGGTGTTCTTTTGCGCCGGGCTGAACCTGATCTATCAATTCTGGATCCATACCGAGGCGATCAAGCGGCTGCCGAAATGGTTCGAGGCGGTGATGAACACCCCGTCGCACCACCGCGTCCACCACGGGGTGAACCCACGCTATCTCGACGCCAATTATGCCGGGGTCTTCATCATCTGGGACAAGATGTTCGGCAGCTTTGTCGCCGAACGCGACGACGAACCGGTGCGTTACGGCATCGTCAAGCAGCTTGGCAGCTTCAACATATTGTGGGCGGCGGTGCACGAATGGGTCGGGATCGCCAAGGATGTGTGGGCCGCGCCGTGGCGCCACAAGCTGAGCTATATCTGGCGCGAACCCGGCTGGAGCCACGACGGTAGCCGTGCGACGAGCGCGATGATCAAGGAGCGCTGGGCGGCGGGGCGACCAAAGGAACCTGCTGAACAAGTCCACCTCTAATCCCGTTCGTGTCGAGCGAAGTCGAGACACGTCTGCGCCCGCCTTCGCGTGTCTCGACTTCGCTCGACACGAACGGAGAGGGGTTGCCACGCCCGCTAATGACATTCATGTAAGTCCCGATTGACCACCGATCGGGTGGCGAGGGGAGCGGCGCGCATGAGTGTTGGGGATCAGTTCGATATCATCGTTATCGGCGGCGGCAGCGCGGGGAGCGCGGCGGCGGGAAGGCTGGCCGAGGATGGGACGCGGACGGTGTGCCTGATCGAGGCGGGCGGGACCAATGATACGATGCGGGTCAAGACGCCGGGGTTCATGCCCTTCATCCCGCAATCGTCGAACTATCGTTATGACACCGTGCCGCAAAAGGGACTGAACGGGCGCACCGGATATCAGCCGCGCGGGCGCGGTCTCGGCGGGTCGAGTGCGATCAACGCGATGGTCTATATCCGCGGCCACCAATTCGACTACGACCAATGGGCGGCGCTCGGCGCGACGGGGTGGAGCTATGCCGATGTGCTGCCCTACTTCAAGCGCAGCGAGGGCAATGAGCGCGGCGGTGACGCCTATCATGGCGGCGACGGGCCGCTCAACGTCATGGACCAGCGTTGGCCCAATGTGACGAGCCGTCGTTTTGTCGAGAGTGCCGCGGCGATGCAACTGCCGCGCACGAGCGATTTCAACGGCCCGAACAATGAAGGCTTCGGGCTCTATCAGGTGACCCAGAAAGCGGGCGAACGCTGGTCGGCGGCGCGCGCCTATGTCGAGCCGCTGCGCGGGCGCGCGAACCTCGACATTCGCACGAAGGCGTTGGTTGAAAAGATCTTGGTCGAGGATGGGCGCGCCACCGGGGTGGTGATCCGCCGCGGATCGCAGCGTGAGACGCTGCGCGCGCGCGGCGGCGTGGTGCTGTCGGCGGGGGCGTTCGGGTCGCCGCAGATCCTTCAGCTATCGGGGATTGGTTCGGGTTCGCATTTGCAGGACATGGGGATCAACGTCGCCCTCGACCGCGCTGCGGTCGGCGACAATCTACAGGACCATATCGACTATGTGTCGAGCTGGGAAACGCGCTCGGGCGATCCGCTCGGCGACAGCCTCGCGGGCACGTGGCGGATGGTGCAGGCGATCTTCGAACATCGCACCAGACGCACCGGGATCATGACGACCTGTTTTGCCGAAGCGGGCGGCTTCTGGAAATCGCGACCCGATTTGCCCGCGCCCGACATCCAATATCACTTCGTTCCCGCGATGCTCGAGGATCATGGGCGGACCAAGGTCAAGGGCCATGGCTTTTCGTGTCATGCCTGCGTGCTGCGCCCCGAAAGCCGCGGTACGGTGCGGCTGGCGTCGAGCGACGCGGCGGCGCCGCCCGCGATCGATCCGGGGTTCCTGACCGATGACCGCGACATCGCGACGCTGCGGGCAGGGGTGCGGATGATGCACCGCATCGTCGCCGCGCCGCCGCTGGCGGATTATGCGGGAAGCGATCGGCATCCGGTCGATCTGGACGATGATGCCGCGCTCGACACGCTGATCCGCAGCCGCGCCGACACCGTTTATCACCCCGTCGGCACCTGCCGAATGGGGAGCGATGCCGATGCGGTGGTCGATCCGACGCTGAAGCTCAACGGCATCGACGGGCTGTGGGTTGCCGATGCCAGCATCATGCCGCGGCTGGTGTCGGGCAACACCAATGCGCCGAGCATCATGATCGGCGAACGCGCGGCGGATTTTGTGCGGGCGGCTTTGGCCTGACTCTTTATCGTCATCCCGGCCTTCGCCGGGATGACGAGATTCAGAAACAAGCCTCGGCCAGCAAGCGCCCGCTCTGCGTCAGGCCATACCGGCTCGTCGGCGGCCTGCTATCGAGCACATCGCGCCGCACCAATCCATGCGCCCCCAGCGCCGCCAGCCCCTGCGACAGCGCCCGCGGGGTGGCGGGGGCGAGCAGGCGCGACAGGGCGTTGAAGCGGTCGTGCCCGCTGCCGATCCCGGCGACCAGCGGCAATCCCCACCGCGTTGCGGCGCCCGGCGGCAGGCCGACCGCGCCTTGCGCCGCGGCGATCGTCGCGGCGCGCGCGGCGGCGACTTCGCCGGCCTCGGTCAGAATATATTCGGGGCGCAGTGGGTGGCCGTGACCGGGGTTGCGCCGCACCCAGCCGATCGTCGCCGCGGCTTCCAGCGTGCGCGTCAGGCTGTCGCGCGGCAGCGCCAGCCGGGGGATCAGTTCGACAAAGCGCGCGCCGCGATGCGCCGCCAGATCGGCGAGCAGCGGCACCAGCCAGCGGTGGCTGCCGAGCTGGACAAGCAGCGGATCGGGTACGCTTGACGGCATTTGCAAGTAACTATACAAACCGGACCATTGGCGCAAGCGCGTTGGTTTTGGGAGGAATGATATGACACTCGAAATCGGATCCGAACTCACCTGTTCGATGGGGGTGACCGACATGACCGCGGCGATCGCCTGGTACGAGCGGGTGATGCACTGCAAATTGCTCTACCGCGCCGACGAGATCGGCTGGTGCGAGCTGGCGAGCCCGATGGCGGGGGTCAATATCGGGCTGAGCGAGGTCGAGACGGTCGTGCAGGGCGGCGGTGCGACCAATGTGTTCGAGGTCGCCGACATCGATGCGGCCAAGGCGCATCTCGATGCCGAGGGGGTGCGGCAGGACGGCGATATCCGGCATATCCCGGGGCTGGTGAAGCTCATCACCTTTTATGACCCCGACGGTAATAGCTTCATGTTTTCGCGGTCAGAAATGGCGGCATGACGGCGCGGTGGGCGATGGCGGCGCTGCTGGCGATCGCGTCCCCGGCTGCCGCTGACGAGCCGGTGCCCGCCGCCCCCACGCCGGGGATCGCAGCGCCCGCGCCGTCGCTCGCCGCGTGGCACGGAAGCTGGAATGGCGAGGGGACCGCGTTCGGCAAAGCCGCCACCGCGACGCTGGTGATCGTCGCGGCGCCCGATGGCAGTGCGACGGCGCTCGCCTATCGGCTGGCGGTATCGGGAGCGCCGCCGATCGCCTATGCGGCGGAGGCGATTTACCGCGTCGACGGCAAGGGCCGGGTGCGCGGCAGCTGGACCGACAGCACTGGCCGCACACGCCCGATCGGCGGGCGGCTGACTGTTTCGGAATGGATCAATTTCTGGGGCAGCGCCGATGTTGAAATCGGCCGCTCAACCTATGTTCTCGAAGCGCCCGATCGGCTGCTGGTCAGCGATTCGGTGTTGCAGGATGATGGCAGCTGGCGCGTCTTTGCAACGCTGCGACTTCATCGAACATCCTGAAATCAGGCGTTTTCCGGGGTAGCCTGGACGGCGGGCAAAAAAGAGGGCCGGGACTTGCGTCCCGGCCCAGCCTTTCAGGCTCTCCCCTCCTGAAACTGTTGACGCAATGAATGCCATATTAATGTCATGTTGGGAAGGCCTAAATGCGCGGCAGCGCTGCCTAAATATTGTGCAGTGCAGCGCGCAGCAAAAAGGGGCCGGTTCGCACCCGAACCGGCCCCTTTTTCGTCTTAGAACGTCTTGCGCGCGGTAATGCCAAAGGTGCGCGGCTGACCGACGGTATAGCCGAGCCGCGCCCGGCCGCCGCGTTCACGATCGAACGACAGCAGGGCGTTTTCGTCGAAGACATTGTTGACATAGGCGATCAGCGACAGGCCGTTGTCGAAGTCGACCCCGGCGCTGAGATTGACCAGCTGATAGTCGGGCAATTGCAGGTCGACCGTCGTCGATGAACCCGCCGGGGCGCCGCCGAACGGCAGGCCGTGGACAAAGGTGCGCGGGTTGTTTTCCTGGTCGGCGGGCTGGGTAAAGCGGGTGCCGACATGCTGCACCGATGCCGCGACATACATGTTCGCGGCGTCGCCGATCGGCCATTCATAGCTGCCCGACGCCGATAGCTGGAATTTCGGCACCGACGGCAGGCGGTTGCCCTCGCGAATCCCCGTCGCGGTGGCGAGCACACCCGGCAAGGTGGTGTCGAATTCCGCCTCGATCAGGCTGCCCGACAGGTTGAAATCGAGCCCGTCGGCCGGCGACAGCCCGAGTTCGAATTCGACTCCCATCGAATGGGCTTTGTCGACGTTGAAGACGATGCGCGACGAACAGCTGCCGGCGTCGAGGGTCACCTGCAGGTTGCGGATGTCGTTATAGAAACCTGCGGCGTTGAAGGTGAAACCGCGGCCTTGCGATTTCACCCCGACCTCATAGTTCCACAGCGTCTCGTCATCATAGTCCTGGAAGCCGCCGAACAGCGCCGCGTCGGCGGGGGTGCAGAGCGGCAGGTTGAGCGGATCATTGACCCCGCCGAGGCGGAAGCCCTTCGACGCTTGGGCGTTGATGCTGACATTCTCGCTGACGTCGTAGCTCAGCAGCACGCGCGGGCTGACGCCGTTCGAGCGCGTCTTGTCGCGGCGGTTGTCGAGGTTCGAGAAGAGCCCGCCGGTGACGAAGCGCCGCGTCTCGACGAAGTCGTAATAGCGGCCGCCCACAGTGACGTCGAAGGCGTCCGTGATTGAATAAGTGCCTTCGCCGAAGATCGCGAGCTGCTTGATATTATAGGGCAGGTCGGCGTTGTACGGCGAATTGGCGGGAAAGCCGTTGGCGGTCGCCACCGCGGTGCCCGCTCCGAACCTGGCGTCGGTGAAAACGTCGTAGCCCGGGGTGGGCAGACGCTGGCGATAGAAGCGGTCGGCACTCGAATAGAAGCCACCGAACACCCACTGGAAAGCGCCGTCATAGTCCGACGCGAGGCGGATTTCCTGCGTGAAGGTCTTGAGGTCGGTGGTGTCAACGAGGTTCGACGGCAGCAGCACGCCCGCGGCCGGGAAGCCGAGATCGACCGAGACCGACCCGGTGAGCGCGCTCGCGTCGCGGCTGACGAGGATGTCGCGATTGGTATAGCTGGTCACCGAGGTGACCGACACGCCGTCGAGCTTGGCGTTCATCACCAGGTCGGCGATCAGCGTCTCGTCCTGGAAACCCTCGCGCAGCAGCAGATATTGCTCACGCTCGTCGTAGATCACCTGCGGCCGTGTCGTGGTGAAGCGGTTGCCATAGAGATTGTAGATGTCTTGGCGGTTGAAGCCGTCGGCGGTCACCTTCTGATAGACGACGCGCGGGGTGATGGTGACATCATCAACCGGCTCAAAGGTCACCGCGATGCGCCCGCCATAGCGTTCGCCGCTGTTGACGTCGTCGCCGCCCGCCGGGCCGACCGCGTTGATGAAGCCGCCGTAGCGCGTGTAATAGCCGACCGCGCGCAGCGCCGCCTTGTCGCCCATCGGGATATTGACCGCGCCCTTCAGATGGCCGCCGATGTCGTCGCCGTCGACGAGGTTGAGGTTCGCCTCGACGCTGCCCTCCATCACCCCGATTTTCGGCTGGTTGGTGATGTAGCGGATCGTCCCACCGACCGACCCCGAGCCGAACAACGTGCCCTGCGGCCCGCGCAGCGTTTCGACGCGGTTGAGGTCGTAGAGGTCGACATCGGGGGTGAAGAGCGAGAGCGAGATGACGCTTTCGTCAAAATAGACCCCGACCTGTTCCTTGACGCCGGGCTGGTCGCGGACGACCTGGCCGGCGGACACGCCGCGCACCGACACCTGGCTCTGCCCTGGCCCGAGGTTCTGGACCGACAGCCCCGCAACATTGCGCGACAGGTCTTCCAGCGTCACGGCGCCCGATTTCTGAATATCCTCGGCCGTCTGGGCGTTGATCGAGAAGGGAATGTCCTGAAGATTGGCGTCGCGCTTGGTCGCGGTGACGATGATGATGTTGCTGTCGTCTTCGGCGGCGCCGGCATCCTGGGCAGCGGCGGGCGTGGCAATAGTAGCCAGCGCGAGCGTCGAAAGCCCGGCCAGCAGCATAGTGCGAGCATGCATGGTGATTTCCTCTCTGAATAAACGCGCAGCTATGTTGCCGCGTCGCGCCGTGAGAGGTGCGCCTTTTGTCACAATTTCGCAATGGCGCATGAATCTTGCGCGAAAAATCGCCGCGACATGTTGCACCGCGGCCACAGTCGGGAAATTGCCGGGGACAAAACCCCGGCCCGTGGCCGTTGTGGCCACAAGCAAAAAATGGCCGGGACATCGGTCCCGGCCAGTGGTTCGCAGGAGGAACCTGGTGAGGATCCCGCCGCCGCCGTTTGAAAGGAGAAAGAGCGTGCGGCGGCGGGTATCCTGTCTCGTCACATATTGTAGGCGCGCTCGCCGTGCTCTGCGAGGTCGAGCCCTTCCTGCTCGACGTCCTTCGACGGGCGCAGGCCGATGGTGTATTTGAGGCCGAGGAACAGCACCAAGCTGACCACGCCGGTCCACAGCACGGTGGTGCCGACGGCCCAGATCTGCGTCATCACCTGGCCGGTCAGGTCGAACTCGCCGGCCACAGCGACGGGCGCGGTGTAATCGATCCAGCCCTGACCACCCCACGCCGGATTGGCGACGAAGCCGGTGCCGATCGCGCCGATGATGCCGCCGACGGCGTGGATGCCGAAGACGTCGAGCGAGTCGTCATATTTGAACTTCTTTTTCACCGTGGTGACGAAGAAGAAGCAGACCAGCGAGGCGACCGCGCCGAGCAGGATCGCGGTGCCGGGGTGGGCGAAGCCCGCCGCCGGGGTGATCGCGACCAGACCGGCGACGACACCCGAAACCCCGCCCAGCAGCGAGGGCTTCTTGTGGATGATCTGCTCGATGATCGCCCAGGTCGCGCCTGCCGCTGCGGTGGCGACGAGCGTGTTGATGAAAGCCAGCGCGCCGAAGGCATTGGCTTCGAGACCCGAACCTGCGTTGAAGCCGAACCAGCCGATCCACAGCAACGAGGCGCCGATCATCGTCATGACCAGATTGTGCGGGGGCATCGGTTCGGTGTTGTAACCTAGGCGCGGGCCGATCACGAGGCAGCCGACCAGGCCGGCAATACCGGCGTTGATGTGGACGACAGTGCCGCCGGCAAAGTCGAGCGCACCCCAGCCCCACAGCAGGCCCATGTCGGTCGGCGCGGCGTGCAGGAAGTCCGGGCCGGCCCAGTACCACACCATGTGCGCGATCGGGAAATAGGCGAGCGTCAGCCACAGCACGGTGAAGATGATCAGCGGCGTGAACTTCACGCGCTCCGCAAACGCCCCGACGATTAGCGCCGGCGTGATGCAGGCGAAGGTCATCTGGAACACCACGAAGACATATTCGGGGAGGTACACCCCGTTCGAGAAGGTCGCGGCGAAAGTCGTGACATCGACCCCCGCGAGGAACGCTTTGTCGAGCCCACCGAACAGCGACGGGAAGGGCGTGCCGGTCGAGGTGAAGGCCATCGAATAGCCCCAGCTGAACCACACCAGCGCGGCGACACAGACGATGGTCAGCACCTGCATCAGTACCGAAAGCATATTCTTGGCGCGGACAAGCCCGCCATAGAACAGCGCCAGCGCGGGCACCGACATCATCAGCACCAACGCCGATGCGACGAGCATCCAGGCCACGTCGCCCTTGTTGACCATCTCGGCGGTCGGCACGAAAGCGGCGGGAGCCGCCGCTTCGGCAGCCGGCGCCGCCGGCGCGGCCACCGCCGTTGCGGCGTCCTGCGCCCACACGGGCAGCGCGGCGAACAGCGACAGGCCAACGGCCCCGGCGCCCGCCGCAAATTTATTTGCGAACGTCATAGTTTCCCCCTTCGTCATCACAGTGCCGCCTCGCCGGTCTCGCCGGTGCGGATGCGCACCGCCTGACCCACGTCGAGAACGAAAATCTTGCCGTCGCCGATCGAACCGGTGCCGGCGCTTTGCTGCAGCGTTTCGACCACCCGCGGCGCGAGCGCGTCGTCGCAGACCAGCTCGATCTTTACCTTCGGCACCATGTTGGTGGCATATTCGGCGCCGCGGTAAATTTCGGTCTGTCCCTTTTGCCGTCCGAACCCCTTGACCTCGGTCACGGTCATTCCGGCGATACCCAAGCCGGTGAGCGCTTCGCGCACCTCGTCGAGCTTGAATGGTTTAATGATTGCCAGGATCAATTTCATGATGCCCCCTTTTGCCAATAGCACCATGTTGCACTGCAACAGCCGTGCCAGATTGCGCGGGTGGCGGGAAAGTTAACATTTTGTGACGGTTTGTGGCGTATGAGACGAATAATCGGTCGTCTTCTGGGCAGGCGAGGCAGAGGATTGCCTATAAATTGGGCAGTGCCGCTCCCCACCCCAAAGCCGCCGTCCAGACCCGCCGCTATTACCCCGCCGCTCTGAACCGTGCCCAGATCGGCAGATGATCCGACGCCCGCGCCGCCAGCGCGCTGCGATGCACCCCGGCATCGACCGCTTCGAGGTCGGGCGAGGCGAAGATGCGGTCGAGCTTGGCGACCGGTCGGCGGCTGTGGAAACTGTGGCCGGTATCGACCAGCCGGTGCCGCTCGCCGAAATCGTGCAGACACCCGCCCGTCGCGCGCCATTCGTTGCAGTCGCCCATCAATATCGTCGGCAGCGCTTCGCCCTCGGCGACATGGTTCAGGATCGCGCGCGCCTGCTGGCGGCGGCGCAGCCCCGAAATATCGAGGTGCATGCCGATGACGCGCAATCTTGTCTCGCCGATGCGGATCGTCGCCGCGACGGCGCCGCGCGGTTCAAGTGTCGGCAGGTGCAGCGCGTGGCTTTCCTCGATCATTGCCCCCTTGCGGACCAGCAGCGCATTGCCGTGCCAGCCGATGCTGTGCGGGCGCCCGGTCAGCCCGACCGGAACATAATCGCTATGCTCGTCGAACATATGCGGCGGGATGGCGCTGGCGCGGGTGCCGAAGCGCCGGTCGGCCTCCTGCAATGCGACGATGTCGGCGTCGAGTTCGCCGAGCACCGACAGCACCCGCTCGGGATCGCGGCGGCGGTCGAGCCCGATGCCCTTGCGCATATTGTAACTGGCGACTTTGATCATGGGAGGGTTTGGAACTGACCTTGAATCCGTTTGTGCTGAGCTTGTCGAAGCACGGTTCTTCTTTCTTTCAAAAGGAAAAGCGGTCCTTCGACAAGCTCAGGACGAACGGATGTGGGGTTGGGTTGCAGCTAGCCCGCCTCAAATTCCGCCAGCAATGCCCGCGCTTCGTCCAGATCCTCGTCGAGCACCATGATCCGCACCGGGATCATCAGCCCGACGCTTTCGGCGATATTCATCCCCGCGTCGAAGCAGACCGCGTGAACCCCGGCGCTTTCGATCCGCCCGCGCAATAGCTCGGCTTCGGCGCCGTTGGGCAGGCGGACCAGTTCGACCAGCGGCATCAGGCAGTCTCGCCTTCGATAAAGCGGTCGGTGGCGCGGGTTGGCAGGCCGTCGATGCTTTTGGTGCGCCCCTGCGTCTTTTCGACCCACAGCGCGCGGTCGGCCTGGCGGTGATATTTTCGCAGCGTGTCGCGTTCGTGTTGCAGCTCCATCATCGGCACTCCCCAGCCGCAGCTGGTTTGGACGCTTTCCACATCAATGACGAAAATCTGGCGGGTGCCGGGCAGCAGGGTGAAATGCGCCGCAAGCGCGTCCCATTCATCGTCCTGCGGCAACACCGGGCGGCCGCGGCCATAGATGCGCAGGATCAGCGCGCTGCGGTCAAAAGCGCAGAACATGATCGTGATGCGGCCGTCGGCGGCAAGATGGGCGTGGGTTTCGTTGCCCGACCCGGCAAGGTCGAGATAGGCGACCTGCGTGGCAGACAGGACGCGAAAGCTGTCGGCATAGCCCTTGGGCGACAGGTTGATGCGGGCATCGGCGGCGGCGGTCGCGGTGAAATAGACCGGCTGTTGGTCGATGAAGGCGATATGTTTGTCGGTCAGCGTGTCGGTAAAGTCGGCCATGGCTGGGCTCCGCGATTTGGTCGCGCCCGCCCTATCACCAATTCTTGCCTTCCTCCACCGCCGCCTGCTCCTCGGAGCGGGTCGCCCGGCCCAGCACGGCGTTGCGATGCGGGAAGCGGCCGAAGCGGTCGATGATGGCGAAATGCTGCCTCGCATAATTATGGAACATCGGGTCGGCGAGCTGGCCCATCAGCCGCAGCGATTCGCGCTGGTCGGCGATCTCCTCGCTATGTTCGAACGGCAGATAAGCGAATTGGCGCCGCTCGTCGGGCCAGTCCTGATCCCAGCCATGGGCGACGATCCCGCGCGCGATGGCGCGGGCCAGGCTGTCGGTGGCGAAGGCGTCGGCGGTGCCGCGGAAGATGTTGCGCGGCACCTGATCGAACAGGATCGTCGCCGCCAGCGCGGTGTCGGGGTCGGTCAGGAAGGTTTCGGCGGGTTGCGACCGCAAGGCATCGTGCCAGTCGCCCGCAAGTGCGCGCACCGCCGCGTCGAAATCGGGGCGGCCGCCGTACCAGTCGTCCTGACCATGCGCGTCGAACCAGAAGGCGAGGAGTTGCTGCGCCCAGTCGGTGGGCGGGGTGTGGTCGCTTTGCGTCACGCGCGGTCAAATCCTTGGCGAAAAAAGACCGTAGCCCTGAGCTTGTCGAAGGGCGGCTATCCGAGAAGCGCCCTTCGACAAGCTCAGGGCTACGGTTCAACCTGAAATCATCAAGCTCATACGCATGGACGCGCCAGTGCGATCCCGGCCTGCGCCAGGATGACGGATGAGAGGTGAATGCGGCTATTCGCCCTTGACGCGCCGATAGGGCACGAATTTGCCGAGCGAGACAAAGCCGCTGTACATGTTGCTGCTGCGATCCTGCAACTGGACCGTGTCGATGCTGCACAGCTGGCCGGTCGACAATCTGGTGATCAGGATGTCATCATCGTCGAGCGACCCGGCGCCGCCCTCGGGGCGGTTGACCCACAGGGTGCTGCCGATGCGATAGACGATCGCGGTCTTGTCGATCACCTGGCTGCTGCTCACGCTCGATAGCTGGATGCAATTCTGCGGCGGACCGGCGGCGCGGCCGTCGAGCAGTTTGGCAAGCCGCTCTTCGGGTGCCAGCCGTTCCATCGCGGACGCGGCGGCGGGCATGGCCGCAATTGCGGCGGCGGCGAATATGGTGGTGATCAGCGGGCGCATGGTCCGACTCCTGTCTTGCTCATTACCCTACCTGATGCCGCCATACCCACGCCAGCGTGAACAAGGGCTGACTGATGACGGCATTGGCGCGATTCAGCATGCCCCGTCGGGCAGCGGGATGCCGAGCGGGCCTTTGCATTTCTTCTTTTTCGCCGGTGGCGCGGTGGTGCTGCCGCCTGCATTCGCGCCGCCCATACCGCCGAAATCGGCGCCGATCAGCAGGCTGGTGTGCGAGCGGAAACGCACTTTCGTGGTCCAGTCGATGTTCCACACCGCATTGCCCGCGGGTTTGGGTGGATAAGAGAAATTGGCTTCGGGGCCAAAGGCGTTGAGATTGCCGAACATCATCTCGCCCGACGCCTTTTTGACCTCGGCCGGGATCGCGCAGCTGGTCTGCGCCGGCGGCATCACCACCCTTTTGCTCACCAGCCCGGCGACGGTCGACGGCGGCAGCCAGTCCCACAGCCCGCCGCCGAATTCGCGCGCATTGCTGCTGGTCCACCACACCATATCGCCGCCAGCGCCGCCGCGGTCCATGCCGCCGAACGCCCAGGCGACATAGCCGGTGGCGGGGACCAGCTGGTTCCAGCGGATCATCACCGACCCGTCGCCCTGCATCGTCGTCGATGCATTCAGCGCGGGCATATAGTCCTGCGCCAGGGTGAAGTTGATTTCGGGGCCGACATTGCCCGCGATCCGGTGCGCGCCGAGCAGCGAGGATCCCGCCGAAGGCTGTTTCGCCGATTTGCTGTTCGGCCAGCCGGCATAGGATTTGCTGTTCGACGTCATCACCTCGCGGATCCGCGGTACGGTGGTGGTGTAAAGGTTCGGCGGCATCTGTCCCGCCGCGAGCTTGGCGAAATCGATGATCACCGGCTGCCCCGGCCCGGCCTTGGCGCCGCAGCCCCAGAACAGCAGCAGGCGGCCCTTGGGGCGCTCGAAATCCTTTGGCATTTCGGTCGTGCCGGTCTCGTCCTGGCGCTTGCCCGGTTCGGGGCCCCACAACGGCACCGATTTGCCGAGCTTGGCCTGCGGCAGGAAGAAATGATCGGCCTTGACCGGCGGCGCGGTTGGCGCCTGCGTCGACCCCAGCCGCAATTCCAGCGTGTGCGCGACCTTGCCTTCCGGCCCGCCGCCGAACATCATCCCCATGACATTGCCGACCCCGCGCCCGCCCGCCGCCATCGCGGCAAAGCCCGACGCGGTCGCGACGTCCATTTCATAACGTTCCTTGGGGCCGGTGCTTTTCTGGGCCGAACCGGGGACGGCGAGCATCGCGGCGATGGTCGCGACGGAAACGAAACGCAGACTCGAACGCATGATATCCTCCCTGTTGCCGGGGAAGACCCGGCGGATGATGCGGCCCGATTTCTTTTCTGTTTGGAGCACTATAGGCGCGGGAAGGCGGCACGCCAAGTGAGGTAGGTCACACTGGTTTCGTCATTGCGAGCGAAGCGAAGCAATCCAGGGCGGCTTGTCACACTCTGGATTGCTTCGCTTCGCTCGCAATGACGAAATTCTGTTACGCTTACGCCGTCCCGCCCACCGTCAGCCCGCTGACCAGCAGCGTCGGCTGGCCCACGCCCGCGGGGACGCTCTGGCCGCCCTTGCCGCAGATGCCGATGCCTTCGTCGATCGCCATGTCGTTGCCGATGCCCATGACCTTGGTCAGCACGCTGGGCCCGTCGCCGATCAAGGTCGCGCCCTTGATCGAATCGCCCAGCTTGCCATTCTCGATCTTGTACGCCTCGGTACAGCTGAACACGAACTTGCCCGACACGATGTCGACCTGCCCGCCGCCAAAGCTTTTGGCGAAGATACCGTTTTTCACGCGGCTGAGCAGCTCGGCGGGATCGTCGCTGCCGCCCTTCATGAAGGTATTGGTCATCCGCGGCATCGGCGCGTGCGCAAAACTCTCACGCCGTCCGTTGCCGGTCGGTTCGACCCCCATCAGCCGCGCGTTGAGGCGGTCCTGCATATAGGCTTTCAGGATGCCGTCCTCGATCAGCACCGTCTCGCCGGTCGGGGTGCCCTCGTCGTCGATGCTGAGCGAGCCGCGGCGGCCGCCGCCAACCGGGCTGTCCATCGCGCCGTCGTCGACCACCGTCACCCCGGGGGCGGCGACGCGCTGGCCGATGCGGCCAGAAAAGGCGCTGGTGCCCTTGCGGTTGAAATCGCCCTCGAGCCCGTGGCCGACGGCTTCGTGGAGCAGCACGCCGGGCCAGCCGGGGCCGAGCAAGACGGTGAATTCGCCCGCCGGGGCATCGACCGCGCGCAAATTGACCAGCGCCTGCGCCAGCGCCGCGTCGATCGCGCGGTTCCACTGTGCGGGCTCGAACAGATGGTCGTACATATAACGACCGCCGAGGCCGAAGGTGCCGGTTTCGCGGCGGCCATTATCCTCGACCACGATGCTGATATTGAGGCGGACCAGCGGGCGAATGTCGGTGGCGAGAAAGCCGTCGGCGCGGACGATCTCGACCACCGACCAGCTGCCCGCAAGGCTTACCGACACCTGCGCGATGCGCGGGTCGCGCGCGCGCGCCGCGGCGTCGATTTCCTGGCACAGCGCGACCTTTTTCGCGAAGGGGATCAGGTCGAGCGGGTTCGCCTCGTCATAGAGGTGGCGGTTGGTGCGCGGCGGTGGGGCGGCGTGCGGCTGGCTGGCGGGGTCGAGCAACGCCAGTGTTTCGGCGGCGCGGCGGATCGCCCCGGCGCTGATGTCGCTGGCATGGGCGAACCCCGTCATCTCGCCCGACACCGCGCGCAGGCCGAAACCGGCGTCGGTCGAATAGTCGGCGGTTTTGAGGCGGCCGTCGTCGAACCCGAAGCTCTCGGTCGCGCGATATTGCAGATAGAGCTCGCCATCGTCGGCCTTGGCGAGTGCTTCGCGCGCGAGCGCCTGCGCCAAGTCGGGGTCGAGCGCATCGGCGCGATAAAGGAAGCGGCGGGGGTCGGTGGGACTGGTCATTGGCCCGATATAGGCACGCGCGCCGCGCGACGCCAGCGGTCAGAGATAATTGACGGTCAGCGTGAAGGTGCCGCTGTAATCGCCGGGCGCCTGGTTGGCGGGAACGGTAAGGGTGCCGCCGATATAATAGGTCTGCACCCCGCTGGGCAACAGCGTGCCGCCGAGCAGCGCGATGCCGCCGCCGCTGGTGCTGGCGGCGCGGACCAGCGTCGCGGTCATCGGCGGTGCGCCGCCGCCGACGCGCGCCAGCGTCACCGACGTGCTGCCCGACACGGTGATCAGAAAAATGCCGCCGGTGCCCTGGAACACCGCGCGCCGCGCGCTGGTGCCCACCAGGGTGACGCCGCCGCCCGAGGTGCGCGCGTTGGTCACCGGGTTGATCGTGACGGTGCCGCCGGTTGCGCCGCTGACCAGCGTCCCGAAATCGAGATCGTCGGTCTTGATCAGCGTGTTCGGGCGGACGACCGCAGCGTTGACGGTGACATTGGTGTCGGCGGCATGGACCGGCGCGCATAGCAGCGCGCCCGCCGCGGCGGCGGCGATGGTCAGGGCGTGCACCGCGTCCCGACAATTTTTGGTCCCTCGAATCCCCACAGATTCTGCTCCTGTCTGGCACAGATATGCCAGCGGGGCGTGAGTCGTTGATGCACAGGGTTGGTAAAGGGGTCGTTTACATCTGGCCCCGGCGTTCAGGCGTGATCGGCGATCCCGCGGACGCTTAACCTTTGTCGGCGATCCCGCCGCTCAGGACAAAGCGCCGGTCGCAATAGCCGCAGTCGGCAAAGCCTGCGTCGGGGTCGATTTCCAGCCACACGCGCGGATGGCCGAGCGCGGCATCGGCCAGCCCGTCGCCGGTGCCGTCGCAAGCGATGCGGGTTTTGGGGGTGCGGATGGTTTCGGGCGCGGGCTGGGTCATCGACCGCGCCCATAGCAAGCGCGCGGGGCGGGAGCAATCGGGGTCTGCGCTACGCGGTGTCAGGGTGGGTTTGCGGCACCGGCCAATATTCTGGCGAATATAGGTGGTCATCCGGTGCCGCTTCTTCCCCCACAGAAGCTCTAGAGATAGTTGAGTGTGATCGTGAACGTGCCGCTGTAGTCGCCCGGCGCCTGGTTGGCGCCGACCTCGAGCGTCGCGCCGACCGGAAAATTATAATTGCCGAGCGGCGAGGTGATCCGGAACCGCGTCGGCGATGTCGACAGGACCGCGGTCGGGGTACTGCCGATTTCAAAGGTGCGGGCGCGCATCCGTACCCCCGGCCCGTTGAGCCAGATCGTGTTCGACCCGAGCGAGATATTGACCTGGCGGTTGAGGCTGCCGAGTCCGGCAAAGCGCGCGGGTTCGCCGCCGTCGCCGGCCAGCGTGACGCCGCCGGTGCGGCTGCGCGATCCGTCGGGCGCCAGCGTCACCGTACCGGCGGTGGCCGAGGGAATGATGTCGCCGAAATCGAGGTCGTTGACCTTGAAGAAAGAGAGAGGGCGCAGCACGATCGCTTCGGCTTCGCCGGGCGCGGTCGACTGGGCATGGGCTGGCGCCGCGACGGCCGGGGCCATCATTAGCGCACAGACGGCGATGCCGCGCAGCGCGAACTGCGGGTTATTTGTGTGTCTGGTCCTCACTGCGTTGGTCCTAACGGCGATTTTCCAACATAGCGTTAACGCGGCGCTGGGCAAAGGCGCGCGGGGCGATGGGGGCTTTTACACGTGGCGGCGCGCGGCTATGGCACGGGCCATGACCGAAGCCGCCATCCGCATCGACGCCGTCTCGAAAACCTATGTCGGCGGCAAGCAGGCGCTCGACAATGTCAGTTTCGATGTGCCGCGCGGGCAGATTTTCGGGCTACTCGGCCCGAATGGCGCGGGCAAGTCGACGTTGATCAACATCCTGGCGGGGTTGGTCAACAAGACGGCGGGATCGGCGAGCATCTGGGGCTTCGACATCGATGCCGATCCGCGCAACGCCAAATATTCGATCGGCATCGTGCCGCAGGAAATCGTCTTCGATCCTTTTTTCACGCCGTATGAGACGCTGGAGAATCAGGCCGGGCTGTACGGCGTGCCGCGGACGAAGCGCATTTCGGACGACCTGCTCGCCGCGGTTCACCTGTCGGACAAGCGCGACGCCTATGCGCGGACGCTGTCGGGCGGGATGAAGCGCCGGTTGCTAGTGGCCAAGGCGATGGTCCATTCGCCGCCGATTATCGTGCTCGACGAACCGACCGCCGGGGTCGACATCGAACTGCGCCAGCAGCTGTGGTCCTATGTCCAGTCGCTCAACGACCGCGGCGTGACGGTGGTGCTGACGACGCATTATCTGGAAGAGGCCGAGGAGCTGTGCGACCGCATCGCGATCATCAACCATGGCCGACTGATCGCAAACAAGCCGACGCGCGAGCTGGTCGACATGGCGCGCGAAAAGATCGTCGTGGTGACGCTGGACGAAGATATCACCGACCTGCCGACGCATCCCGCGTTCGACAAGATCGAGCGCGAGGGGACGCGCGGGCTGGCGATCAGCTACAACAAGGACCGCATGAACGCGGGCGAAGTTCTCGCCGCAGTGAACGCGATGGGGCACGGCATCGTCGATGTGTCGACGCGCGAGGCTGATCTGGAAGATGTGTTTCTGAATTTGACGCGCGCGGCGAATGGGTGACGCAGATGAGCCGCTGGCCGGGATGACGGTCAATGAGCGGCTTTATGCGCGCGGCCTGTTTGATCGCTTCGACGCAGCGCGGGTCAGCCAGGATCGGGAGGCATTGGCGCCGATTCTGATCGAAATCGAAATCTCCGATGTCGAAGGGACGATCGATCGGCTTCTCGACCGGCCGCCATCGACCAACTGAGGCGATTCAACGCCGCATCAGGCGCGCCATGACCCCGAAATGATCCGACGGATATTCGCCGCCCACCGGCTGGTCGCCGATGACGCGTGCCTCGGTGACGGCAAAGGCGGCGGGTTCGACGAAGATATGGTCGATCACCCGCGGCTGGTGCCCGCGCGCGGGGTTGAGCGTCGTTGCCGCGGCGCCGGGCGGCAGCGCCGAGACAAAGCGCGGCGGCCCCATCGCGCTTAGCCCCGGATCGTCGAGCGGCGCGTTGAAATCGCCCAGCACGATCAACGGCACCCCGTCGGTGGGCAACCAGGCGATAAGGTCGGCGAGCTGTTCGGCGCGCATCGCCCCCGCCTCGGGCTGCCACGCGAGATGGGTGGCGACGATGTCGACCGGTCCGGCCGCACTCTGCACCCGGACGCGGATCGCGGTGCGTGAATCGGCAAGCGGTGCCAGTTTGTGCCGCGCGACCGCGATCACCGGCAGCCGCGTCAGGATTGCATTGCCATAACGTTTCGGCGCGCCTTCGGGCTCGACCGCGACGAAATGGACGTGGGGGTAGCCGAGTTGGCGCGCGATCGTGTCGGCCTGGTTGGGCAGGTCCTTGCGCCGGTCTTCGAGCACTTCCTGCAGCGCGATGACATCGGCACCGACGGCGCGCAGCGCCGAAGCGAGCAGCACCAGCCGCGCCGGCCATCGCCCGCCCGCGTCGTGCCAGATGTTGAACGTGGCGACGGTCAGGCCGCGCGAGGCGCCCGGCATCACCGTCGCACAGCCCGCCAGCGGCAACGCCGCCAGCCCGGCGAGCAGCGACCGCCGCTGAAGCTCGGCTTTAGGCATGACGACTATTCCCCTTGACGGCGACCATCGATCCCCCCTGTCATGCGGCCGCCCGCTGTGCAACAGAGGCGCCATGAGTGAATACGACGTCATCATCGTGGGATCGGGTGCAGCCGGGCTGACCGCGGCGATCGCGCTGGCCGATCATTGCAACGTGCTGGTGCTGGCAAAGGGCGAGCTGACCGGCGGGTCGACCGCCTGGGCGCAGGGCGGCATCGCCGCGGTGCTCGATGCGGGCGACACGTTCGACAATCATATCGACGACACGATGGTCGCGGGCGCCGGGCTGAACCGGCGCGAGACGGTCGAGTTCGTGGTCGAAAACGCCCCCGCCTCGATCGAGCGCCTGGTCGAAATGGGGGTGCCGTTCAACAAGGACGCCGAGGCGCTACATTTGACGCGCGAGGGCGGTCATTCGCACCGCCGCATCGTCCATGTCGACGACGCGACCGGCTGGGCGGTGCAGGCGGCGCTGTTGAAGACCGCCGAGGCGCATCCGAACATCACGCTGCTGCCCGGGCAGGCGTGCATCGACTTGATCACGGGTCGCCACGAGGAACGCTATTCGGGCTCGGGCCGCGTGTGGGGCGTCTATGCGCTTGATGAAAAGAGCGGGAAGGTCCACGCGCATGTCGGCCGCGCGACGATCCTGGCGAGCGGCGGCGCGGGGCGCGTCTATCAATTCTCGACCGCGCCGCGGGGCGCGACCGGCGACGGCATCGCCATGGCGTGGCGCGCCGGCTGCCGCGTGTCGAATATGGAAATGATGCAATTCCACCCGACCTGCCTCTACAACCTCGACGTCAAGAATTTCCTGATCACCGAGGCGGTGCGCGGCGAGGGCGGCATCCTCAAGCACCCTGTCACCGGCCACCGTTATATGCCCGATTATGATGCGCGCGCCGAACTGGCGCCGCGCGACGTCGTGGCGCGCGCCAACGACGATCAGATCAAGCGGTCGGGGCTCGATTATGTCCATCTCGACATCAGCCACCTCGATCCCGATTTCGTCGCCGGGCATTTTCCGAACATCTATGAAAAGCTGCTGACGCTGGGCATCGACATGACGAAGCAGCCGATCCCGGTCGTCCCGGCGCAGCATTATACCTGCGGCGGCATCTTGATCGACCTCGCCGGGCGTACCGACCTGCCGGGTCTGTATGCGGCGGGCGAGTGCACCGAAAGCGGGCTGCACGGCGCCAACCGCCTCGCGTCGAACAGCCTGCTCGAATGTTTCGTGTTCGGCGAGGCGGCGGCAAAGGACATCATCGCGCGCTGGGACCAGCTCGAACCGCCCCCGCCGATCCGCCCGTGGGACGAAAGCCGCGTCACCGATTCGGACGAAGAGGTGATCATCAAGCAGAACTGGACCGAAATCCGCCGCTTCATGTGGAATTATGTCGGCATCGTGCGCACGACCAAACGCCTCGAACGCGCCCAGCATCGAATCAACATGATGACCGGCGAGGTCGAGGATTATTACGGCCATTTCCGCGTCACCACCGACCTGATCGAACTGCGCAACCTGCTGCAATGCGCCGAACTGATCGTGAAAAGCGCGCTCCACCGCAAGGAAAGCCGCGGGCTGCACTACACGCTCGATTATCCCGACCTGTTGCCGCAGGCGGTCGATACGGTGCTGGTGCCTTAACCGCCCAGCGCGGCTTGCAGTGCATCGCCGGGTTTCAGCGCGAGCAGATAGGTCTGGGCGCGATCGAGGACTGTATCATCGCGCGGGATCAGCCGCCCGGGGTGGATTTCGTAGATGATGTACCCCCTGGCCTCCAGATCGTGGAGCAGCGCCGCGGGATCGTCGCCCATGCCGCGCAGCATGTCGGGCGAAAATTCGAACAGCAGCGCCGGCGCCGGGTCGCCGTCGAGCAGCGCGCCGGCACCGCGCAGCGCCATCGCTTCGGCGCCCTCGATGTCGAGCTTGATCAGCCGGATCACCTCGCCGCTGAGCAGCTGGTCGAGACGGCGCAGCGGGATCGCCGCGCCCGCGCCGTCGAACGACACATGGTTGCTGCCAATATTGCCCGCGTCGTGGACGACCATGGTGACCGCACCGTCGCGGTCGCCCGCGGCGCAGCGGTGGACGGTAATCGCGCCCGCGCCCGCGCCGCTCAGCGCGATATTGTGCGCGAGCAGGTCGGCGGTCGACGGGGTCGCCTCGATCGCATGGACGCGGCCCGTCGGCCCGACGAGCCGGTGCGCGAGCAGCGAAAAGAAACCGATGTTGGCGCCAACATCGACGAAGGTATCGCCCGGCTTTAGCGCCGCCAATATGACCTGCGTCTCCAGCGGCTCCCAGCCGCCGGTGCAATAGATGGTGCGGTCGACGAACTGGCCCAGGTCGAGCCGCAACGCAAAACCGTGCCGCGTTTGGGTGGTGCGGCTTTGCGCGCGCACCGCGCCTTCAGGCAGCAGGCGATACGCGAGGCTGCCGAGCCGCCATTGTCCCTTCTCGAACGGATATTTGCGGCTGGCCCACGCCGCGAGATGCCCGATGGCATTTGCCATGAAACTGGTCCCGCCCGGTCCTGGCCGCTACCCGCCGACGCCAAGCAACCGCCCGACCAAAATCAGCGCGATCGCGCCGATCACCGACGCGAAGCACCCGGCGCGGTGAAAGTCGCCGCGGCCGCGCGAGGTGGCGAGACCCGCAAGCAACGAGCCGCCGATGCCGAGCAGGATCGTCGCGACCCATCCCATTTGCACCGCGCCGGGATAAAAGAAGCGCGCCAGCGCCCCGATGATCAGGCCCGAGACGATGGCGCCAATAATGTTGATCATAAGCCAAATCCTTCGCTCAAAAACCGTTCCGCCAGCGCCGCGTGCAGCGCGGCGCCGCGCGCCATCACCTTTTCGTCGAGCACCATGCGGTTGCTGTGGAGGCCGCAACAAGCGCGCCAGTCGCTGCCCTGCTCACTCGCGCCGAGCCAGAACATTGCGCCGGGAACTTTTTCGAGCACATAAGAGAAATCCTCGGCGCCCATCACCGGATGGTCCATCGTCAGCCACGCCGCCTCGCCGAAGGTCGCTTCGACGACCGACTGGCCGAACGCGACGGCGCGGCTGTCGCAGATGGTGACGGGGAAGCCTTCTTCGATCTGCACCTCGGTGGTGCAGCCATGCGCTTCGGCGATCGCAGGGGCCAGGCGTTTCAGCTCGCGCGCCACCATGGCGCGCCTTTCCGGGGAAAGCGTGCGAATCGTGCCGAGCAGCTCGGCGGTTTCGGGGATGATATTGTTCGTCGTCCCCGCCGCGATCTTCGCGATCGTCACGACCGCGGGGTCGAACACCGACACGCGGCGCGTCACCATCGTCTGGATCGCGGTGACAATCGCGCAGGCGACCGGGATCGGATCGATGGCATCGTGCGGCATGGATGCATGGCCGCCTGCGCCCTTGACGATGATCGACAGGACATCGGACGAGGCAAGCAGCGGCCCGGCGCGCGACGCAAAAATGCCGTGCGGCGCGTTGGGCATGATGTGGAGCGCAAAGGCCGCATCGGGCAGCGGATCGATAATGCCGTCGTCCAGCATGAAGCGCGCGCCATGATGTCCCTCCTCGCCCGGCTGGAACATGAACATCACCGTGCCGGGCAGGCGATCCTGCGCCGCGCACAGCAGCTTCGCGGCGCCGACCAGCATCGCGACATGCGTGTCGTGCCCGCACGCATGCATCGCGCCGGTGGTTTCAGAGGTGAAATCGAGCCCCGTATCCTCGACCAGCGGCAGCGCATCCATGTCGCCGCGGAGCAGCACGGTGCGCCCGTTGGCAGGCCCGCGCAGGATCGCCACCAGCCCCGTCGTCGACGGCCCCTCGCGAAACTCAAGCGGCAGCCCGGCGAGCGCGTCCTTGATCTTCGCCAGCGTCTTGGGGTTTTGCAGGCCTAACTCGGGCTCGCGGTGAATGGCGCGGCGCAGGTCGACAAGGTCGTCGAGGAGGGTTTCGGCCGCAGCGGGCCAGCTATGTGATGGCGTGTCCATGCGGCGAGTGTGGCGCCAAGCCGGGCCGCTGTCGAGGGACCTCGGACAGGCCGGGGCGCTGGCCCAGCGTTTCCGGTGTCTGGACATTCCAGACAAGGCCAGCGCGTTCGAGCAGCGCGATGAGCGCATAACCCCAGTCGCTTTGGCCCGGATGCAGCCCGATGCGCGCCGAGCCGGGATAGGCGTGATGATTGTTATGCCACGCCTCGCCCATCGTCGGAATCGCCGCCCAAGGGACGTCGAACGCCTGCACCCCATGCGCATCGACGGTCCACTGCTGCGGCCCGCGATTGTGCGCGAGATGGCCAACGAGCCAGTGACCGTGGTTGGCGACCGCGACACGCGCTGCGACGCCCCACACGATCCAACCCCAGCCGCCGATCGCGAAGAAAATCAGCGCGACGGGGAGCTGCTGCCAGCGCCAGGTCGCTTCCAACCAGCGATAGAAAGGATCGCGGTCGAGTTCGGCGAAATCGAAGCGCGGCGGACGGTCAAGGTCCAGCCGGCAATAGATCTGCCACCACGCGTCGCGGACGATGTGGGTCTGGTGCGCGAGGAACGGGTGGCAGTCGGCCTGGCGCTGAGCCCAGTCGCGCGTGTCGTGCGCGCGGATGATGCCATAAGGACCCGCCATGCCGACGAAGGCGCCAAACCAGACCAGCGTGCGCGTCAGCCAGCGCGGCGCCGCAAAGCTGCCGTGGATCATCATCCGGTGATAGCCGATGCTGTGCCCGAGCAGCAGCGCGGCGCCGGTGGTGAGGAAAAACAGGACGATAGCCGATGGCGTGATGAAGAATGGACCCGCGACGAGCGCGATGACGGCCATCCCGCCATTCCAGATGATGCTGGGCATGTCGGCGCGCACGTGGCCGTTGCGCGGGTCCGGCCCGGGCTCGTCGATCAGAAAATTGACGGCATGGGGATCGTCACTGCTACGCATCGCTCGACTCCTGACAGAAGATAAGTAATTACTTAAATATATAAACTCTTGTCAAGGGCGCTGTCAGTCGCCATCTGGGTCATCATGGAACGGGTTTTTCAGGCACTGGCATCGACGCCGCGGCGCAAGATTCTCGCCTATCTGGCGCACGCCGAGCTTAGCGCGGGCGACATCGCCGCGCGCTTCGACATGAGCAAACCGGCGGTCTCGCAGCATTTGTCGGTGCTGGAAAACGCCGGACTGATCACCAGTGAAAAGCGCGGCCAGTTCGTTTTTTATCGCTTGCTGCCCGACGCACTGACCAATGTGCTCAACGGTTATGTGCAGGAGGTTTGCCCGGTGTCGCGGCCGCTGAAAGCCGAATCGCGCGCGCTGGCCGACAAGCGCGGCAGCGAGTAGCGACGGCGCCGCTAGGCGAGCACCGCCGCCCGCCGCTGTTTCCGCCCCGCGATGACGCGCAGGACGATGACCGCGACGACCAGCACGACCGGCAGCGCGTACCAGCCGCTCACCGGGATGCGTTTGCCGTTGGTGAAGATGAAGCTGAGCGCGACGATCCACACGCCCCACCAGTGCAGCCGAGCCCATGCCTTCGGCCCCATCGCCTTGACCATGCGGTCGAACGAGGTCGCGGCGAGCAGCGCGATGAAGACATAGGCGGTGCCGCCGGTGGCGATCGATTTGGGGTTGGTCAGCACCCAGAAGACGCCGGGGTCGGTTTTCCACAGCGCGATGATCGCGAGCGCGTGGATGAAGTGCGACATCGCAAAGCCGAGGCCGAGCTGGCGCCGGTTGCGGCGCAGCCAGCGGGTGAAGGGACCGGGCCACAGTTTGAACGCGGCGGATGCGGCAAAGGCGGCGAGGAACAGGATGAGCGAGGTGCGCGCGGTGGCGCGGATCACCATCCGGTAACCGTCGGTGTCCCAGCCGATGACGAGCAGGAAGCCGAGCGACATCGCGGCCAGTGCCGCGGTCAGCGTCCAGAACAGCCCCCAGCCCTCGGCCCAGCCCTTTGTCGCTGTCATTGCTGCGGTCGGTGTCGCCGTCATACATCCTCCGTTTTAAGCCTAGTATTGCTAGGTATAACTTGCATACCTAGCGTTGCAAAGCTAAATCGGCCGGCATGTCTGCGGAAATGCTCAAGGGCCATCTCGACGCCGTGCTGCTCGCCACGATCGGCGACGAGGCGTTGCACGGCTATGCGATCATCGAAGCGATTCGCGCGCGCAGCGGCGGCCATTTCGATTTGCCCGAAGGGACGATCTATCCGGCGCTGCACCGGCTCGAGCTTGCGGGGCTGCTGTCGAGCCGCTGGGTTCAGCCCGACGGCGGGCGCAAGCGCCGCGTCTATGCGCTGACCGACGGTGGCCGCCAGTCGCTGGTCGAACGGCGCGCGGGCTGGCAGAGCTTTGCCAGCGGCATCGATCTGGTGCTGGGGTCGCGGGCATGAGCGGGCCGATCGCCACCTATCTCGACGAGCTCGACGATGTGCTGGCGTTCGATCCGCGCCTGTCGCGGCGGGTGCGCGACGAAATCGAATCGCATCTATGCGACACCGCCGAACAGGTGGGTGAGGCCGATGCGGTGCGGCGTTTCGGGCGCCCCGCCGAAATCGCGCGCGCTTATGCCGAGGCGGCGCTGCCCGACCGGCTGCGGCGCTCGTGTGTCGCCGCGGCGCTGCTCGGCGGCGCGACCCTGCTGCTGATGCGGCTGCGGACCGTCATTCTCGACCTTCCGGGCGGCGCCGATCCGCTGGTCTGGTTCGATCGCGGCGGGCTGGTTGCGGCGCTGGGGTGTATCGGGGTGGCGTGGTGGCTGGCGTCGCGGCGGCGGATCGCGCCGGTGCGCCGCTGGCTGCATTTTGCCGCGGGAAGTCTGGCGCTGTCGGTCGGGGCCAGTCTGGTGCGCGCGTTCCAGGGCGCAACCGGCGATTCGGCGCATGCGCTGATCGTCGCGACGGCGCTGGTCGAACTGGTGCTGCTCGGCGCGCTGATGGCGCAGCTGGCGCGCCTCGACCGCTACGCGTGGCGACTTACCAGCTAACGCTTGCCGCCGAACAATTGCCGACCCGCCAGGTCGAGCATGATTTCCTCGCTGCCGCCGCCGATCGCGTTGACCCGCACCTCGCGATAGATGCGTTCGACCTTGCTGCCGGTGATATAGGACGCGCCGCCCAGCACTTGTGCTGCCTCGCGCGCCACCGCCTCCAGCATCCGTGTCGCCTGCACCTTCAGCATCGCGAAGTCGGCGGGGCGGTCCTTGCCGGTTTTGACCTGCCAGGCGCAGAGGTCGACCCACGCCTGCGTCGCTTCGATCTGGCGCTCCATGTCGGCGAGTTTGATGCGGATCGACTGGTGCCCGACGAGCGGCTTGCCGAAGGTTTCGCGGTTTTGCGCCCAGTCGGCGGCCTCGGCCATCGCGACGCGGGCATAAGCGCAGCAGCCCATCGCCATGCCGAGCCGTTCCGAATTGAAATTGCGCATGATGCCGATGAAGCCGCCATTCTCGGGGCCGATCAGGTTGGTCGCGGCGACGCGGACGTCGCTGAAATGGATCGCCGCGGTGTCGCTGCACCGCCAGCCCATCTTGTCGAGCCGGGCGCGCTCGACCCCGGGACTGTCCATCTCGATCAGCAACAGCGAGATGCCCCCCGCCCCGGGACCGCCGGTGCGCACCGCGCAAGTCAGCCAGTCGGCGCGCATGCCGCTGGTGATGAACATCTTGCCGCCGTTGACGATATAATGGTCGCCGTCCCTGACCGCGGTGGTCTTGAGATTGGCGACGTCGCTGCCGCCCCCCGCCTCGGTAATACCAAGCGCGATGATCTTGTCGCCGCTGAGCACCGGCGGCGCGACGCGCTGTTTCAATTCCTCCGATCCCAGCGCGAGGATCGGCGGCAGCCCGATGCCGTGCGTCATCAGCGACGCACCGAGCCCGCCTGCGCCGACCGCGGCGAGTTCTTCGGCCAGGACAAGGCTGTGGAAATTGTCGAAGCCGTCGGAATGGCCGCCATATTGTTCGGGATAGCGCAGCCCCAATATGCCCGCGTCCGCAGCTTTCTTGTGCAATTCGCGCGGCAGTTCGCCTTCGGCCTCCCAGCGATCGATGTACGGCGCAATCTCACGGCTGACGAAACGGCGGACGCTCTGCGCCAGCGCCTCATGGGTTTCGTCATAATAGGGCGAGCGCGCGCGCCAGTCGTCGAAGGCTGTCATGGCGACGATGCTGCGCGTGGTTGACGTAAACGTCAAGTCGGCGTTTCGGTCGCGCCCTTCGCCGCGGGCTTGCGTCATCCGCTCAAGCACTTAAGGTCGCCCCCATGCACAAACCCTCCCTGCTCGCCGGCCTTGCCGCTCTCGCCCTTTTGTCCACCCCCGCCGCGGCGCAGAAATCGCCCGAGGCCGTCGCCGAAGCCGCGCTGAAGCGCGCGCCGGTCTTCGACGGGCATAATGATGTGCCCTGGGCGCTGCGCGGACATGCCGACAATGTTATCAACGATTTCGATTTCGTCGACACCACCGACACCGCCAAACCCGACGCGACCCCGCCGCGGATCGCGATGCACACCGATCTTAATCGCCTGCGCAAAGGCCATGTCGGGGCGCAATTCTGGTCGGTCTATGTGCCGTCGAACACCAACGAGCCGCAGGCGATCCAACAGACGATCGAGCAGATCGACGTGATGAAGCGACTGATCGCGCGTTACCCGAATGACCTGTCGCTCGCCGCGACGAGCGGCGAACTGCAAGCCCAGATGAGGGCAGGCAAGGTTGCCGGGATGCTGGGGATCGAGGGCGGCCAGTCGATCGGCTCCTCACTCGCGGTGCTGCGCGAGATGTTCGGCATGGGCGTGCGCTACATGACGCTGACCCACAGCAAGAATGTGCCGTGGGCCGATAGCGCGACCGACGCACCGAAACATGACGGGCTCACCGATTTCGGGCGCCAGGTGGTGCGCGAAATGAACCGGATCGGGATGATCGTCGATTTGAGCCACGTCAGCGAAGCGACGATGAAGGGCGCGCTCGCAACCACGAAGGCGCCGGTGATGTTCAGCCATTCGGGGGTGCGCGCGGTCAACGACCATCCGCGCAATGTGCCCGATTCGGTGCTGCCCGCGGTCAAGGCGAATGGCGGCATCGTGATGATCGTGTTCCTCCCCGGTTTCCTCGATCCCGCGGTGCGCGCGCACGGGCTCGACCGCACCGCGCTCGAAGCACGGTTGAAGGCGCAATATTCGGGCGATCCCGCCGCGGTCACCGCGGCGCTCAAGACGTGGGAGGCTGCGAACCCGGCGCCCAAGACCCAGATCGCTCAGGTCGCCGAACATATCGATCATCTCAAGACAACGATCGGCGTCGATCATATCGGGCTGGGCGGCGATTATGACGGGATGGATTCGGCGCCGGTCGGGATGGAGGATGTCGCGGGATACCCGGCGCTGTTCACCGAACTGGCGCGGCGCGGTTATAGCCAGGCCGAGCTGGAGAAGATCGCGAGCGGCAACATGCTTCGGGTGCTGAAGGCGGTCGAGGCCTATGCGGCGAGCCAGAAGGGCCAGCCGCCGGTCGAAACGCCGGTGGTGAAGTAAGGCGCACGTCGCCCCCGCGAAGGCGGGGGCCGCTGCCGGTTTACGCAGCGGCGCTTAGCAATATCCGCTAGCGGCCCCCGCCTCCGCGGGGGCAACGTTATTTGGCGGCTTTCACAAACGGCCATTCGACCGCCCCGCTCGCCCATAGCGCCCACCAGATGATGACGGGCTGCAGCGCCAGCCGCGGGCCGTGGTACCACCAGCTCAACGTCTCGCCGCCAATGGCAATATTGGCGAGCGCATGGTGGAAATTCGCCGGCCACACGCATAGCGCATAGAGCGCGAGTCCCCAACCCGCCGCCTTGCGCGTCGCCGGGATCATCAGCCCGATCGCGCCCAAAATTTCGGCCACCCCGGTGGCGGCGACGATCAGGTCGGGCTGCGGCACCCATGGCGGGGTGATCGCCAGAAACGGCGTCGGCCGCGCCAGATGCGCCCAGCCGGCATAGCCATAAGCGAGCGCGAGCAGCCAGCGCAGCGCGGTGCGGACGCGGTCTTTCAACGACCGATGGCTTCCAGCATCGCCTCGACACTGACGAATTTTTCGCGCGGGTTGCCGTCGAGCGCCGCGGCGACTTCGGCGGCCTCGATCCGCCGCCAGTCGGCGAAGGTGACCGGCGTCACGCCGCGGCTCGCCAGCAATGCGTCGAGTCCGGGCCGCCCTGCCTTGCCTCCGCCGCGGCCGACATCCTCCAGCACCATTTCGGCGACTCGCGCGCCGTCGGGCTTGTTGGTGCCGATCGTCCCCGACGGTCCGCGCCGCGCCCAGCCGACGCAGTAAAGGCCGGGCAGGATCCGCCCGTCGTCATTGGCAAAGCGGCCGCGGCCATGTTCATAGGGGACGCCGGGGATCGGCGGGGTCTGGTACCCGATGCAGCTGATGACCAGCCCCGCGTCGATCGCATAGGTTTCGCCGCTGCCATGGCTGCTGAGGTCGGCGCCCAGCGTCGTGCGCTCGACGATGACCCGCTGCGCCGTGCCCCCATTGTCTTTGGCGCCCTCGATCGCCACCGGCATCGCGAAAAAATCGAAATCGATCGTCACCGGCTTGGCGACGGGGTTGGCGGCGAAGCTGCGCAAATGGGTGACCGACTTGCGCATCCCGGGTTCGAGCAGCGCGTCGTCGCCCTCGGGGGGCAGGTCGGCGGGGTCGACCCGCGGGCTGGCGCGCTCGAGATGGCCCAGCTCGCCGAGCTCCTTGGGGGTCATCGCGATCTGGTGCGGGCCGCGGCGGCCCAGGATGTGGATCTGGCGGACTGCGCTCGCCGCCAGCTGATCACGGGCATGGGCGACGATGTCGCTGCCGGCAAATTCGGCGGCGGTCTTGGCCAGGATGCGCGCCACGTCCAGCGCGACATTGCCGTTGCCGATCACCGCGACCCCGGCGGCGCCCAGCGGCGGGTTCAGCCCGGCAAAATCGGGATGGCCGTTATACCAGCCGACGAAGGCGGCGCTGCCGATCACCCCGGGCAGCTCGGCGCCGGGAATTCCCAGCGGCCGGTCGTTCGGCGCGCCCGTCGCCAGCACCACCGCGTCGTACAGGCCGACCAGCTCGTCGATCGTCACGTCGGTGCCCACCGACACATGGCCGACAAAGCGGACATTGTCGGCCAGCGCGGTACCCTCATAGCGCCGCGACACCGCCTTGATCGACTGATGATCGGGGGCGACGCCGGTGCGGATCAAACCATAAGGAACGGGCAGGCGGTCGATGACGTCGACCGCAATATCCTCCGCTTTCTGCAAAGTTTCGGCGGTGTAATAGCCCGCGGGGCCCGACCCCACGATCGCGACATGACGCATCAACCCACTCCTCCGGGTGTCCGCGCGGGCGCGCGGCCCCTTTCTGTTATGCGGCGATGCTAGCGGCGAAATGCGGCAGGGCAAGCGACCTTGTGCGGGCGGACAGAGCGGCCTTGACAGCGCGGCCGTGCAATCATATTGCGCCCGCCTCACGATTGCCCTGTCGTCTAATGGTAAGACTGCGGTTTCTGATACCGCCTATCGAGGTTCGAATCCTCGCGGGGCATCCAGAGCTTCCCAAAAAGCCTTATTTCCCACTTGCTTAGCGGATTTGCCTGTGTGCCGGTGTCGTCAGGTGTGACACAATGTGTCACAGCGGGTGGCGGATAAGCCGGTCTTCAATCTTGGGATGATCGGGTTGCCCCTTTCATCGAACGTCCCGGCTCAAAAACGCTCGCTTAATAACGATATGCCAACAACCGTTAAGCATATTTGCGCGGGGGCCTGAGGAACAGTGGCATGGCTTATATCATATTGGCGGACGACGATCCGCTTCTCGGCGAGCTTGTTCGCTTCAAGCTCGAGGCCGATGGCCACCGGGTCGACATCGTAACCGATGGCCAAGCGGTGTGCGACGCCGCGGTCGCCATGCTGCCCGACCTCATCATCCTCGATTCGATGATGCCCGTGCTTTCCGGTCCGCAGGCGCTGGGCTGGCTGAAGGGTCGCGCCGAGACGCAATCGATTCCGATCATCATGCTGACGGCGCGCAAGGCGCGCGACGACGTCGTCGGTGCGCTACAATCGGGCGCCGATGATTATGTAACCAAGCCGTTCATTCCCGACGAGTTTCTTCTTCGTGTCCGCGCCGTGCTGAACAAATCCCGCGCCGCCGATGCTTCGGATTGACGCTTTTGCAATCCTGTTGATCGTTGCCGCACCATCGCCGGTGGCGGCCGCCGAATCCGCGCCATCGCCCATCGATCGCGCCACCGCGGCAAGAAACGTCGGCGACTTTGCGACCGCGATCACCTTGCTCGAAGCCGAGAACAACGCCCACCCCGGCGATGCGACGGTGCTGCGACTTCTCGGGACGAGCTATGCCTTTGCCGGGCGTTACGATGAGGCTATCGCAACCCTGCGGGAGGGCCGCGCCATCGCGCCCACCGATCAAGACATCGCGTTGGCACTGGCGCGCGCCTATCTCTGGGCAGGCCGCATAAGCGAGGCCTCTGCAACAGCCACAGAGATCGAAGCCGCGGATCCGAGGCACGTCGAACTAGCGCCGCTCCGGGCTTCGATCGCAGCGTGGCGCCGCGACGCGCGGAGCCACGGTGGTCGCCCGACGCTCAGCCTGTCACAGTCGATCGTCGATGTTGCCTTTGATCGCGGCGGCGGCGCAACCTGGTACGACAGCAGCATTGCGCTCGCTTTGCCGGTCTCGAGCCGGGCGACGCTGACCGCTTCGTTCGACCGCGAAAGCCGCCAAGGCGTGATCGATACGAGCGTGGCTTTGCGCGCCGATGTTCGTTTGGGCGGATCGTCGAGCGGCTATATTGCCGCCACCGCAACGCCAGAGGCCGATTTTCGCGAGCGCTGGGGTGTCCGGACAGGCGGCGAAGCAAGGCTGCATCCCAATATCAGCGGCACGCTCGACCTTCGCTACCTCGATTATGCGGAGGCTCGTGTATGGGCGATCGAGCCGGGATTCCGGCTGCACACCCGCGATGAACGATGGTCTTTCGCGATCAAATCGATCCATCTGTGGAACGACGGTCATCGCAGCGGCTGGTCTGCGCGCGGCGATCTCGACGCTGGCGGTGGGCTCCGCTTCTTTCTGGGAGGCGCGACTTATCCCGATACAGAGGCGGGCATCACGCGCCGAACCCGATCGGCTTTTGCCGGTGCGATCATCGACCTTGCCGAGCATGTGACGCTTCGCGCCACCTACGAACATGATCGCCGGGCACAGAGTTACACCCGCAATGCCGCGATTCTGTCGGCGAGCATCCGCTTTTGAACTTGTGGAACACCTTGCTGTTCGATCCGCTGCATGTCGCGATCGGCGCGTCGTTGCTGTTCGCGGCAGCATCGCTTGTCGCGATCTTCCTGCTGTTTCTGCGTCGGCGCACGGATGAACGGCGGCAGCTTAAAGAGGCAAATGCCGATCGTTACCTTTCGCGACAACTGCTCAATTTGCGGCAGCCTGTCGAGCGTGATGCAATCGAATCCTTGGCTGCCGCCGGGCAGGCGCGGCTCGAACGGATACTTTCGCGATTGCTGCAACTGGTTCGCGGCGATGACCGGGTCAGTTTGCTGGCGATCGCCGATACAATGGGGATACCCGACGCAGCGCTGTGCCGTCTGAAGCATCGCGGTGCGACGCGACGTATCGATGCAATGCACATACTCGAAAGCTTTCCTTCCGACCAGCCTTTTTGGCCGTCGCGTTTTTTCTTTGCGCAGTATTCGGTTGTGATCGTGGCAAAGGTATTTTCGGCCATCGCTTGAGAGCGAATCTTATCCCGCTGCTTTTCCCGCGAAGGGTCTTTCCCGTCGGCAACCGATTCGCGGGCGACGTCGCGCCGCCTCCGCGCCTCGCTCAGCGACACGTCGGGATAGGTGCCGAGCCCGAGCTTCTTTTCGCGGCCCTCGATCCGATATTTCAGACGCCACAGCTTCCCGCCGGTCGGTTGCACGAGCAGAAAGAGGCCAAGGCTATCGCCCATCTTGTATGGCTTTTCGCGAGGCTTCGCGTTGCGAATTGCGGTGTCAGTCAGTGCCACGTTATCTGCGCCCTCGCCTGAATTGGCCCCCATGCGCGGGGGCCATGATGTCCGTCGAATCGGGCGTGGCCCCCATCCTGGTCCCCTAAGCGGGGTTGCTGTGCGGCGACGTCCCGAGACACCCATAGACAATTTGCAGCGGAATAGCGCCCCAAAAATGGACGACGCGACACGATATAGACAATCAGGGGGAAGGTGTTGGAGCGGGTGAAGGGAATCGAACCCTCGTCACTTGCTTGGGAAGCAAAAGCTCTACCATTGAGCTACACCCGCTCGGCGCTGCGCGATTGGCACAGCTGCGCGCGGCGGTCAATATCGGTGTCAGCGCGTCGTTTCGCTGATCGTTTCCATCGCGACAAAGGTCGAGGTGCTGGCGACGTGCGGCAGGCTGGAGATTTTTTCGCCCAGCACGATGCGATAGCGGCGGATGTCGACGGTGCGGACCTTGAGCAGATAGTCGAAGCTGCTCGCGATCATGTGGCATTCCTCGACCTCAGGAATCGCGCGCACCGCGATGTTGAATTGCTTGAGCGCCGCCTCGCGCGTGTCGGACAGCTTCACCTCGGCAAAGGCGACATGATCAAGGCCGACTTTGGCCGGGTCGACGATCGCCGCGAAGCCGGTGATCACGCCCTTGTCCACCAGCCGCCGGACGCGTTGCTGACAAGGGGTCTTCGACAGGCCAACATGCTGCGCCAGATCGGTAAAGGTGATGCGACCGTCCTGGCGCAGAATCGCCAGGATTTTTCGGTCGAAGTCGTCCAGATCGACTGCATTGGGCTTATCTTTCATACGAATCGCCTAAATCTGATCCGATAATAGGTCAAAACATAAATCCCGATGCGAACAATCAGTCGGATCGCCGTGCAATCCTGCGATATGGTGCGGCCATGACCCAGCCCATCGACCGCGCCACCCTTCGCGCCCTCGCCCGCCGCAGCGAAGCCGACATCGTCGCCGACCTGCGCGCCGCCCTGGCCACCTCATCGGCCAGTATCGACGCGGTCACCCGGCGCGGTCTCGATCTGATCCGCAAGGCGAAGGCCGAGGGCGACCGCGAGACGCTCGTCGCCCAGTTGATGAACCGCTATCGCCTGTCGACCGAGGAAGGCGTGGTGCTGATGTGCCTCGCCGAGGCGCTGCTGCGCGTCCCCGACAGCGCGACCGCCAATGCGCTGATCCGTGACAAGATCGCCGGGCGCCATTGGAAAGAGGGCGAGGATGAGGACAGCCCGCTGATCGTCGCGCTGTCGGCGCGCGGGCTGTCGCTGGGGTCGGCGACCTTGATGCTCGATGCGATGGGCAGCAAGGCGAACCCGCTGACCTTGCTCAAATCGATGGTCCGCCGGTCGGGCGAGCCGGTGATCCGTCAGGCGGCGCTCGCGGCGATGAAGTTGCTCGGCCAGCAGTTCGTGATGGGCGAGACGATCGACGCCGCCGTCAAGCGCGCCGATAAGGAAAAGTCGGAGCTCGCCAGCTTCGACATGCTCGGCGAGGCGGCGCGCACTGCCGAGGATGCGGCGCGTTATTATGACAGCTATGCCGACGCGATTACGCGCATTGGCCGCGACGCGAAGCCCGGCGATCCGCACGCCAACCATGGCATTTCGATCAAGCTGTCGGCGCTCCACCCGCGCTATGAATATCTGCAGCGTGCGCGGGTGATCGGCGAGCTGGTGCCGCGGGTGATCGAACTTGCGCGGGCGGCACGCGCGGTGAACATCCCGCTGATGATCGATGCCGAGGAAAGCGACCGGCTGGAACCGCATATGGACGTGTTCGCGGCGCTGATCGACGCGGGGATCGCCGACGGCTGGTCCGGGCTGGGCATCGTGATCCAGGCGTATCAGAAGCGCGCGCCCGCGGTGATCGACTGGCTGGCCGAGCGCGCCCGCGCCCGCGGGGTCAAGCTGTCGATGCGGCTCGTCAAGGGCGCTTATTGGGATACCGAGATCAAGCGCGCCCAGACGCTGGGGCTGGCCGATTTCCCGGTGTTCACCGCGAAACTGCACACCGATCTCAACTATATGCGCTGCGCCCAGCTGCTGCGGAACGCGCAGGATTGCATCTATCCGGCGTTCGCCAGCCACAACGCGATGACGCTGGCGTTCGTTGCCGAATTGTTCGCGGGCGCCGATTATGAACTGCAGCGGCTGCACGGGATGGGCGAGGGCGCGCATGACGCGCTCGTCGCCTTGTTCCCGCCGCCGCGGCCGGTGCGCGTTTATGCCCCCGTCGGCACCCACCGCGACCTGCTCGCCTATCTCGTCCGCCGCCTGCTCGAAAATGGCGCGAACTCCAGCTTTGTGCATCAGTTTTCGGACCCCGATGTCAGCGCCGAACAGCTCGCGGTCGACCCGCGCAGCGTGGCCAGTGCCGCGACGTCGAGGATCGCGACCGGCATCGGCCTGTTCGATCCGGCGCGCCGCAATTCGCGCGGCTATGACCTTGGCGAACCGGGCGTCCCCGAGGCGCTGGTCGCCGCGATCGGCGCAGCGCGGCGCAGCGACCGCGTTGCCGCGCCGATCGTCGGCGGCGTGGCGCGCGGCGGCGCGGGAGCCTCGGTGCACAACCCCGCGACGGGCGCTATCGTGGGTCAGGTGATCGAGGCTGACCGCGCTGCGGTCACCGATGCCGTCGCCGCGGCGCGTGCGGCGCACGGCAATTGGAGCCTCGCGGGCGGCGCCTTCCGCGCCGAACGCCTCGAACGCGCCGCCGACCTCCTCGAAGAACATGACGCGCTGTTCCTGGGCCTCGCGATCGACGAGGCCGGCAAGACGCTGGTCGATGCGATCGCCGAGGTGCGCGAGGCGGTCGATTTTCTGCGCTATTATGCAGGACAGGCGCGCGCCGATTTCACCTACCCCGTCGCCCTTCCCGGCCCGACCGGCGAGCGCAACGAGCTGATGCTCGAAGGCAAGGGCGTGTTCGTGTGCATCAGCCCATGGAACTTCCCGCTCGCGATCTTCCTCGGCCAAGTGGCGGCGGCGCTGGCCGCGGGGAACAGCGTGCTCGCCAAACCCGCCGAACAGACACCCCTCATCGCTCACGCCGCGGTCGAACTGCTGCTCGAAGCGGGAATCCCCGGCGATGTCCTCCACTACCTCCCCGGTCGCGGCGAGACCGTTGGCGCGGCGTTGACCGGCCACGCCGACATCAGCGGCGTCGCCTTTACCGGATCGACCGAGGTCGCGCGCGCGATCAACCGCGGGCTGGCGCTGCGCGACGGCCCGATCGCGACGCTGATTGCGGAGACCGGCGGCGCCAACGCGATGATCGTCGATTCGACCGCGTTGCCCGAACAGGTCGCGCGCGACGCCGTCGCCTCGGCCTTTCAGTCGGCGGGGCAGCGCTGCTCGGCGCTGCGCCTGCTCTGCGTGCAAGAGGATGTCGCCGAGACGATGATCGCGATGGTCGCGGGTGCGATGGCCGAGCTCCAGATCGGCGACTCGGCGCTGCTGTCGACCGACGTCGGCCCGATTATCGACGACGAGGCGCAGGCGAACATCGCCGCCTATGTCGCCGAAGCACGCGCTGCGGGGCGGGTGATCGCCGAAGCGCAGCGCACCGATCTGCCTGCGGGCGGTCATTTCGTGCCGCCGGTCGTCATCCGCCTCGACCATGTCACCGACCTGAAGCGTGAGATCTTCGGCCCGGTATTGCATGTCGCGACATGGAAGGGCGGCGAGCTCGACGCGCTGATCGATGCGATCAACGCCTCGGGCTATGGCCTGACGCTCGGCGTCCACACCCGCATCGACGGCGTCGCGGCGCATATCGCGGCGCGCGCCGCCGTCGGCAACGTCTATGTCAACCGCAACCAGATCGGCGCGATCGTCGGGTCGCAGCCTTTCGGCGGGCGCGGCCTGTCGGGGACCGGCCCGAAAGCGGGCGGCCCGCATTATCTGCACCGCTTTGCCGAGGAAAAGACGATCAGCACCGACGTCACCGCGGCGGGCGGCAACGCGGCGCTGATGGCGGGGTGAGTTGGGGGCTAGTCGAGACCGTAAGTCGGCCTCAATGCGGCCCATTCCGCGTGGAGCCTTTGATAGTTGGAACGGAAGATTTCTTCTTCGTCGCCGTTCAGTCTGATCGTGCGACCAGAAAAACTAGCCCCGGCTATGACGTCGAGAATCTCAAGCTCATCCAAGTCAAATTCGGTGAAGCCTTTAGACATTAGCCGCAGTCCGACCCGTGCCCACTTTTCAGTCAAGCGATGCTCTTTGCAGAAAAAGGGATATACCAACCGCGCGTGGTTATCCTCACCTTGCAGCCCCATCACATTGTCGATCTTCAAAAGAAGATGGAGGTCGGGGATTTCGAAGCGCGTGTGGAAGTCTTTGGCCGTAGGAACTAGCGGCTGGTTGGTTTCGCGTCTGGCCAATTCGAGCCATTTGAGAAAACCGTCGCACAAGGTGGGATAAAGCGTCTTACGCTGATCCCAATCGGCGATCCGTTGAATCGTTGTAATGCGAAGATTAGATCGGCCCGCAACATGGGCTTTCGCATCGGCCCAAAAGGGACCGTAGAAATCGCCCCCGCTTTCTTGCAGGAGAAGTTTCTTGGCTCTCTCTTCCCGCAAATCCGACCGAATTATTCGGAGCCGGTCCGCGTCTTTGGCTCCAAGAATTTTGAGTAGTTTACAAAGTCCAATCTTCTCGATCGTCATATGTGTATCCTTTTAGATGTCCGATAAGCGCTAGATATTTGGACATTTGATCTCTCCCTGATGTTGTTTTCACTCGACAAAGCACATTGGCACTCTCCCGGGTAGAGTGCTAGATATTCGCTCTTTGTTCTAATTTCAAATGTTTTTTACGCCCCCGGCACACCCAGCAATTGCGCCTGCGCCTTGAGCCGCCCCGCCGCGCCCGGGTTCGCGGCAATCCCGTCCTTCAGCGCCTGCGCGGCTTTCGCGGTTTCGCCCAGCGTCATCCGGCTGCGCATCAGCATGATCCAGCGGTCGACGTCGGCGGGATTGGCCTTCAGCTTGGCCTCCAGCCCGTCGACCATGCCCTGGATCATTTGATCCTGCTGTCCTTTGGATAGCTGCGAAGCCGCCTCCATGTCCGACCGGCTTGGCCCCGGGATCGCGCGCGCCGCGACAGGCATTTCGTCGGCGGTTAGCGGGCGCGGCTGGGTTCTGGCGAGGCGGCTGGCGACTTCGATGCCGCTGATCTTGCCAACCTCCTCAATCGTGCGGCGCAGATCGGCTTCCCATGGCGCGCCCTGCGGGGTATCCTCGAGCAGCGCGAACCAGTCCTCGATCGCTCCCTTGTGATCCTTCGCAATATCCTTCTTCACCGCCAGGAAATAGCGCGCGCGGGGATCTTTGGCGTCGAGCGCGATCGCCTTGTCGAACGCCGCGAGCGCCGCTGCGGGCATCGGGTCGCTGTCGCTTCCCATCACCCGCGCCTCGCCCAGCGCCGACCATAGTCCCGCCGACTCGGGCGAGAGCGCGGTCGCTTTTTCATACGCCGCCGCGGCACCGGCAAAATCGCTGAGGTCGAATCGCGCCGCACCGAGCGCCGTCCACGCCTCGGCGCTGTTCGGTTCGCTCTTGGTGCGCGCCTCCAAAACCGCAAGCTGGTCGGACGGCGCCGCGCCGCTCGATGCCGCCGGATTGGCGCCCACAGGCGCCGAATCGCGCCAGATCGCATAGCCGATCGCCGCTGCGAGCAGCACAAAGGCAGCGATCAATATCGTGCGATTGGTGCCGGTCATGCCCCGCTTGGCCTCTGCCGCCATGCCGTCGGTCTCGTTCATTTTTTGCCCCTTTGCGTGGCGCACGAAAAAACGCCGCCTGTGCGCGCTGTCATATTGCCTTTGCTTGGCGATGGTGTAGCCTTTGATCCACAAGGTCGGTCAACGATTAAAATCGTCGGGGTCGCACCGGCTTTCCCAGTCATTCAGGGGAGGGGTGCATGGCAGTTTCGGATCACGTCGATTTTTCGACGTTCATGGAAGGCGTGAAAAAGCGTAACCCGGGGCAACCGGAGTTCGTGCAGGCAGTTCAGGAAGTATCGGAAGATATTTTCGACTTCATCGCCGACAAGGAAGAATATCACGCGCAGCAGATCTTGCGGCGCATCGCCGAGCCCGACCGGGTGGTGTCGTTCCGCGTCTGTTGGGAGGACGACAACGGCAATATCCGTGTCCAGCGCGGCTGGCGTGTCCAGAACAACAACGCCATCGGCCCGTATAAGGGCGGCATCCGCTTTCACCCGTCGGTCACCGAATCGGTGCTCAAATTCCTCGCCTTTGAACAAACGTTCAAAAATGCGCTGACCGGATTGCCGATGGGCGGCGGCAAGGGCGGGTCGAATTTCAACCCCAAGGGCAAGAGCGTGCGCGAGATCATGCGCTTTTGCCAGAGCTTCATGACCGAGCTGTATCGCCACATCGGCGCCGACATCGACGTGCCCGCGGGCGACATCGGCGTCGGGGGACGCGAAATCGGCTTCATGTTCGGCCAGTATAAGCGCATCACCAACGAGTTCACCGGGGTGCTGACGGGCAAGGGGCTCGAATGGGGCGGTTCGCTGATCCGCACCGAGGCGACCGGCTATGGGGCCGTTTACTTCCTTGCCAACATGCTCGCCGCCAAGGGGCAGGATCTGGTCGGCAAGACGGCAGTGATTTCGGGATCGGGCAATGTCGCGACCCACGCGGCTGAAAAGATCGTCCAGCTCGGCGGCAAGGTGCTGACCCTGTCCGATTCGGGCGGCTTCATCCACGATCCCGACGGCATCGATCAGGAAAAGATCAACTGGGTCAAAACGCACAAGACCCACCGCCGCGGGCGGATCGAGGAATATTGCGACGAGTTTAAGGGCGCCAGCTTCACCGCTGGGAAAACGCCGTGGGGGGTCAAATGCGACGTCGCTTTGCCCTGCGCGACGCAGAACGAACTGCTCGGCGACGATGCGCGCGAACTGGTCAAGAACGGCTGTATCGCGGTCAGCGAAGGCGCCAACATGCCGACGAACCTGGAGGGCGTGCACGTCTTCAAGGATGCGAAGATCATGTTCGCGCCCGGCAAGGCCGCCAACGCCGGCGGGGTTGCGGTGTCGGGGCTGGAAATGAGCCAGAACAGTGGGCGCCGCAGCTGGAGCGAGCCCGAGCTGCAACAGATGCTGAAAGACATCATGGACGGCATTCACAAAAGCTGCATCACCTATGGCGATCAGGGCGGCGGCTATATCGACTATGTGAAGGGCGCGAACATCGGCGGCTTCAAGAAAGTGGCCGATGCGATGCTGGCGTTCGGGGTGGTTTAGGCGCAAAAGCGTTCAGCCGGGAAATAAGGGGACTCTGGGCATGACGACCGACGCGATTTCGGGGCGCGGCGCAGGACCGTGGGCGGCCATAGCGGCGTTCGCGGCGCTGTTGCTGGCGCTCGCGGTCGCGGCGTTCGTCTTTGCCCCGCCCGCGCGGTCGCAGGGCGATCCCGCCGCGCGCTACACCGGCGTCGCCTCGTGCGCCGGATCGACCTGCCACGGCCGGATGGAGGGCGACGGCAGCGTCGTGCGCCAGGACGAGCTGATGAAATGGCAGGAGCCCTCGACCCCCGGCGGCGCGCACAGCCGCGCCTGGGCGGTGCTCGGCAACAATCGCAGCCAGTTTATTGCGCGCAACCTGGGGATCGGTGATCCCGCCAAGGCGCAGATGTGTCTCGGTTGCCACAGCACGGCGGGCACCGCGCGCGCGGTTCCGGCCGAGGACGGCGTCGGTTGCGAATCGTGCCACGGCCCCGCGGGCGGCTGGCTTGCCAGCCATTATGCCGGGGTCGGGACCAACGCCAATCCCGACGCCGAAATGCGCGGCAAACATCTTGCCAACCTGTCGGCGGGGCTGAAAAAGCTCGAGGATCCGGTGGTGCGCGCCGGGGTGTGCGTCGATTGCCATTTCGGGTCGGCCAGCGACGGGCAATTCGTCACCCACCGCATCATGGCCGCGGGGCATCCGCGCATCGCCTTTGAACTCGACCTCTTCTCGTCGCTGCAGGCGCATCATCAGGAGGACGCCGATTATGGCTGGCGCAAGTTCGGCGCCGCGGGCGCGCGCACCGACCATGTCCAGATGTGGGCGGTGGGACAGGCGACCGCGATCGAGCGCAGCCTGGCGCTGTTCCAGTCGCGCCGCGGGACCGAGGGGATGTTCCCCGAATTCTATTTCCTCGACTGCCACAGCTGCCACCGCCGTATCTTCGATCAGGCGAAACCGGTGCGCACCGGCGTCGACAACCCCGGGCGTCAAATTCCAGAAGGGATGCCGCCGTATAATGACGAAAATCTGATCATGCTCGCCGCCGCCGCGCGGCTCGCCGCACCCGCGCTCGCCGATCAGCTCGCGGCGCGCACGGCGGCTTTTCACAAAGCGATGGCGACCGACCGTGCCAGCGCGGTCGCCGCCGCGGCGCAGCTGTCGCAGACGGTGGCGGCGCTGAAGAGCGCGTTCGCGGCGCGCAGTTTCTCGGGCACCGACGCCTTTGCGATGGTCGATGCGATCTCGGCGAAAGCCATCGGCGACCGCTTCACCGACTATTCGGGGTCGCAGCAGGCGGTGATGGGAGTCGATACGTTGCTCAACGCGATGGTGTCGTCGGGGCGCGTGACCGTCGGCGCCGCGGCGGGCATTCGCGGCGACATCGACCGCGCCTATGCCGCGGTGAAGGATCCCAACGCGTACAAGCCCGCCGAATTCCAGGCGTCGCTGGGTAGCGCCGTGCGCGCGATCCGGGCGTTGCGGTAAGATCATGCGAACCAAGAGCCAATTTTTCCGCTCAGCAGCCTTCTCCGCGATGGGGGCGTTGCTCCTGACGTCGTGCGGCGGCGGGGGCGGCGGGGGCAGCACGCCGACGCCCAGTCCGACCCCCACGCC
>NZ_SCOT01000024.1 GCF_005502465.1 Sphingopyxis sp. L1A2A | reverse complement strand
AAAGTGGGGGGTGCGGGAGGGTGGCGGACTCCCACCATCGTCACCCCGGACTTGATCCGGGGTCCACGAAGGCCAGCGCTGGGTGGACGTCAGGGATCCCGGATCAAGTCCGGGATGACGAAATAATCATCGCCCTGATCAGCTTTGCCACGGCGGCGCGTTCAATCCCGTCGGGCTCGCCGTAAAAATCTCGCAGCCGGTTTCGGTGATCCCGATGCTGTGCTCAAACTGCGCCGACAGCGAACGGTCGCGGGTGACCGCGGTCCAGCCGTCGTTCAGCATCTTCACCGCATATTTGCCGGTGTTTATCATCGGCTCGATGGTAAAGAACATGCCGGGGCGGAGTTCGGGGCCGGTGCCGGGGCGCCCGGCGTGGACGACTTCGGGGGCGTCGTGGAACATCTGGCCCAGCCCATGGCCGCAGAAGTCGCGGACGACCGAATAGCGGTGGCGCTCGGCGTGGCTCTGGATCGCATGCGCGACGTCGCCCATGCGGTTGCCGGGCTTCGCCTGCTCGATGCCCAGCATCAGGCATTCATAGGTCACTTCGACGAGGCGCTTCGCCTTGATCGGCACGTCACCGACCAGATACATGCGGCTGGTGTCTCCGTGCCAGCCATCGATGATCGTCGTCACGTCGATGTTGACGATGTCGCCCTCGCGCACCGGCTTGTCGTCGGGGATGCCGTGGCACACGACATGGTTGATGCTGGTGCAGCAGCTGTGGGTGAAGCCGCGATAACCGAGCGTCGCGGGGATACCGCCGCCATCGAGCATCATCGTGCGGACGAGGTCGTCGATCGCCGCGGTGGTCACGCCCGGCTGGACGAAGGGAACCAGCGCATCGAGGATTTCGGCCGACAGCCGCCCCGCCTTGCGCATCCCGGCAAAGCCCGCATCGTCGTGCAGCTTGATCGTGCCGTCGCGCACCGGGGTCGGCGCGCCGGCGTCGGCGGTGGTTACGGAGACATAGTCGTACATGAGAGGGGATATAGCGGCTGGAGGGTGAAAAAGCGAGGGGGCGGGCGCCGTCAACTTGGTATCAGGCGTTCACGAAACCATTGTGCCAATTCTGCTTCGCTGAGGTCCCCTGCCGCCAGCGCGAGAGCCGCTGCAATGGCGGCGTCGGGACTAAACGCTATCCGATGTCCATTGAGCCGCAAAAACAATCGCGCCAGCACCCACACGGTCCTTTTGTTGCCGTCACCAAAAGGATGATTCCGCGCTAAGCCAAACGCATAGGCGGCGGCGAGCGCGATATGGTCGTCTTCGCCATATGCCCATTGATTCCTTGGTCTCGCCAAGACCGATTCCAGCATGCCCGAATCGCGCACGCCCGATATGCCACCATGTTCGGCCAATTGTCGGTCATGGATCGCCAATGCCACATCGGCATCGAGCCAGACCGGCTCGATGCGATCGGTCATTTTGCTAGGACGCGCAGTATATCGCGATCCTCACGCATGATTTCCTCGGCTACCGCCATCTTGGCTGCGAAATCAGGATTGGAGGCTGTCAGACGCAAACCATCGGGGGCTTCCGTAGCATAGAGCGTATCGCCCAATGCGACGCGCAACCGCGCGAGCAGCTCTTTTGGCAGGATGACGGCGGCGCTATTGCCGACTTTGGTGATTTTGAGCGGCGTGTTCATACGTTCGTTATAACACGCCGCTCCGAAAAATCAAGATGGCTGGCTACTCCGCCGCCTTCTTCGCCTTGTCGGCCTTGGGCAGCTTCGCTTTGCCCTTGCCCGCTTTCGGCGGCGCCGAGACGATTTCAAAGGCCAACGGGTTGCCGACATGGGCGTCGTCGCCGGTCTTCATCTTCACCTTGACCTCGCCGCCATGGACGAGCTTGCCGAATAGCAGTTCCTCGGCGAGCGGCTGCTTGATCTTTTCCTGGATCAGGCGGCCCATCGGACGCGCGCCGTAGAGCTTGTCATAACCCTTGCCGGTCAGCCATTCGCGTGCCGCATCGTCGAGCTGGATATGGACGTTGCGGTCGGCGAGCTGGAGTTCGAGTTCGAGGATGAACTTGTCGACGACGCGCGCGACCACTTCGGGCGGCAGATAGCCGAACGGCACGATCGCATCGAGCCGGTTGCGGAATTCGGGGGTGAAGAGGTTCTTCACCGCTTCTTCCTGCACATCCTCACGCGTGAAGGCGCCGAACCCGATGCCCTCGCGCGCCATGTCGCTGGCGCCCGCATTGGTCGTCATGATCAGAATGACATTGCGGAAGTCGACCGTCTTGCCGTGATGATCGGTCAGGCGGCCATGGTCCATGACCTGCAACAGGATGTTGAACAGGTCGGGATGCGCCTTTTCGATCTCGTCGAGCAGCAGCACGCAGTGCGGATTCTGGTCGATCGCATCGGTGAGCAGCCCGCCCTGATCGTAACCGACATAGCCCGGGGGCGCGCCGATCAGGCGACTGACCGAATGGCGCTCCATATATTCGGACATGTCGAACCGCTGGAGCGGGATGCCCATGATCGACGCGAGCTGCTTGGCGACCTCGGTCTTGCCGACCCCGGTCGGGCCGCTGAACAGATAGTTGCCGATCGGCTTTTCGGGATCGCGGAGGCCCGCACGGCTGAGCTTGATCGCCGACGACAGCACCTCGATCGCGACATTCTGCCCGAACACGACGCGCTTGAGGTCGGTCTCGAGGCTGGCGAGCGTCGCCTTGTCGTCGCTCGACACCGATTTGGGCGGGATGCGCGCCATCGTCGCGATGACCTGCTCGATCTCCTTGGCGGTGATCGTCTTCTTGCGCTTCGACGGGGCGACCAGCATCTGCATCGCGCCGACTTCGTCGATCACGTCGATCGCCTTGTCGGGCAATTTGCGGTCGTTGATGTAACGCGCGCTGAGTTCGACCGCCGCGTTGATCGCGTCGGGGGTGTAGCGCACCTGATGATGCGCCTCGAACGCACTACGCAGACCCGCGAGGATCTTCTTGGTGTCTTCCAGCGTCGGTTCGACCACGTCGATCTTTTGGAACCGGCGCAGTAGTGCGCGGTCCTTTTCGAAATGGTTGCGGAACTCCTTGTACGTCGTCGAGCCGATGCAGCGAATGACGCCGCCCGACAGCGCGGGTTTGAGCAGGTTCGACGCATCCATCGCGCCGCCCGATGTGGCGCCCGCTCCGATCACGGTATGGATTTCGTCGATGAACAGGATCGCGTGCGGCAGGCCTTCGAGTTCGGTCACGACCTGTTTCAGCCGCTCCTCGAAATCGCCGCGATAGCGCGTACCCGCGAGCAGCGCGCCCATGTCGAGCGAATAGATCACCGCGGGCAGCAGCACCTCGGGCACGTCACCCTCGATGATCTTGCGCGCGAGCCCCTCGGCGATCGCGGTCTTGCCGACGCCGGGGTCACCCACATAAAGCGGGTTGTTCTTGCTGCGGCGGCACAGGATCTGGATCGTGCGGTCGACCTCGGCATTACGGCCGATCAGCGGGTCAACCTTGCCGATTTTCGCTTTCTCGTTGAGGTTGACGGTGAACTGGTCGAGCGCGGTTTCCTTCTTGTTCTTGCCGCCGCTGTCCTTGTCCTTCGTTTCTTCCTTCTCCTCGGGCTCGGCTTGCGGCGAGGGCTTGCCGCCCTTGCCGACGCCGTGGCTCAAATAGGAGACCGCGTCGAGGCGGGTCAGATCCTGCTGCTGGAGGAAATAGACCGCGTAGGACTCGCGTTCGGAGAAGAGCGCGACGAGGACGTTGGCGCCCGTCACTTCATCCTTGCCCGACGACTGGACGTGCAGGATCGCGCGCTGGACGACACGCTGGAAGCCGCTTGTCGGCGACGGGTCGCTGTGCCCCTCGACCTTCAAACTGTCGAGTTCGGTGTCGAGATAATGGACGACCGCCGATTGCAGGTCGTCGAGCGCAACGCCGCAGGCGCGCATCACTTCGGCGGCATGGTCGTCGTCGATCAGCGCGTAGAGCAGATGCTCCAGCGTCGCATATTCGTGGTGACGCTCCGATGCGGCTTTCAGCGCATTGTGCAGGGTCTTTTCGAGGCTCTCCGAAAAGGACGGCATGGACTTTTCTCCTTGCGAGGCCCGCCGGGGGAGAGAGGCGGCCCCTAGGAACACAACGTGGCGATGCCGCCGCCGCGCCGCAAGGGAAAAGCGGATGGCTTTGTGAAATTACGATGACGGGGGTTGCGGTATGGTTAACGGCGCGTTGAGAATTTGGGGGGCACTTCAATCCGCCTCGTCGCCCCGGACTTGGTCCGAGATAGGGTCGGCCCCAGGACGGGGTAATATTCCAAAGTTCAGGAAAGTTCAGCCTTGTGCATCGCCCGATATGGACATTGCGGCGTGTTGGGCGCGCCCGGCACGCTCTGCCGTGGTCGCGCCGCAGGCCAGGCCGCGACCGCATTATCCACCAAATGAAAGAGCCGGATGAAGGCTGACACAGTCGGATAATGTAGGAAAGGCCCTTTTGAAGGGGATGTCTGCTTTGGGGTCGAAAGTGGACATTGCATATCCTCCCCATCGACTTGCGATGGGGAAGGGGACCGCCGCGAAGCGGTGGTGGTGGAGGGGCAGCAACATCGCAGCCCCTCCGTCAGCCCTACGGGCTGCCACCTCCCCATCGCAAGTCGATGGGGAGGATTGCTTAAGGCCGCTATCGGTCGTTTTCCGACACTCCGGATCAGCCCTCACCCTCCCGATCCACCATATCCATGAAATCGCGCGCGGTGTTGCGCTCGCCCTCATCCTTGAACGCCACGTCAAGATCGGGGGCGACGCCGAGCATGTACATCAGCGCCCAGAGGGCGAAGCGGCGGCCGGGGTTGGTTTCGAGGCCGAAGTCGACGCGCATGCGTTCGGTGCCTGCGGCGTGCGCCTCGGGTTGGATCGCCGCCAGGTCGGCGGTGCCGAAATAGCGGCGGAGTTGGTCGTCGAAATCCATGGGGGTTCTTTTGGCTCGTTTCGTTCGATTCGCAAGTCAGCCCGCTGACCGCGCTCCCCAACCCCGTTTGTGCTGAGCTTGTCGAAGCACCGTTCTTCCTTTGAAGCCCAAGGAAAAAACGGCCCTTCGACAAGCTCAGGGCGAACGGTTTTGAGGTTTGTTTGGTGCCGCAGGAAAAATCGGCTCATTCGAAAGTCCCCTCGGTTGTCATTCCCACGGGCGCCCGATAGGGCGGCGTCCGTGAAGACCAGCATCGAGATCGGAACCGACAGCACCGGGCAGGGCGTGCACATCAACGTCCAGGAACTGCTGGCGACGCGGTTGCTCGTCCAGGGCAATTCGGGGTCGGGCAAGTCGCACCTGCTGCGCCGTATCCTCGAGGAAAGCGCCGCGCTGGTGCAGCAGATCGTGATCGATCCCGAGGGCGATTTCGTCACGCTTGCCGATGCGTACAGCCATGTCGTGATCAACGGCGGCGACTATAATGAGCGCGAGATCGCGGCGATGGGGGCGCGTATCCGCGAACATCGCGCCTCGATCATCCTCAGCCTGGAGTCGCTCGACATCGAGGCGCAGATGACCTGCGCCGCGGCGTTCCTGAACGCATTGTTCGATGCGCCGCGCGAGCATTGGTTTCCCGCGCTGGTGGTGGTCGACGAGGCGCAGATGTTTGCGCCGAGCGTTGCGGGCGACGTGCCCGACACCGTCCGCCGCGCCAGCCTGTCGGCGATGACGAACCTGATGTGCCGCGGGCGTAAACGTGGTTTGGCGGGCGCGATTGCGACGCAGCGGCTGGCCAAATTGGCGAAAAATGTCGCGGCTGAGGCGAGCAACTTCCTGATGGGGCGGACCTTTCTGGACATCGACATGGCGCGCGCCGCCGACCTGCTCGGGATGGAGCGGCGGCAGGCGGAGGCGATCCGCGATCTGGAGCGCGGGCATTTTCTGGGGCTGGGTCCCGCGATCTCGCGGCGTCCGCTGTCGATCCGCATCGGCGCGACGCAGACCGCGACGCGGATGGGGACGCACAGCCTGATGCCGCTGCCGGTGGCCGGCGGCGCCGACATGCGATCGATGCTGTTCACCGAGATGGAAGCGCCGGTGGCGCCGCGCGTCTTTGCGCCCGAACCCGAACCGGTTGCCGCCAGCGAACTGCTCGAACGCATCGCGGCGGTCGAGGGGCTGCACGAAGACCGCGACGCCCCTGTGGTGCTCGACATTGTCGCCGCGGTCGAAGAGGCCGAGCAGAGCGACGCGGTGGTGATCGCGATGCTCGAAGAGATGCTGACCGACCCCGACAGCGTCTTTCAGCCCGAGGCTTTTCTGTATCAGGATTTTTCGGTGCGGTGCCGGATGGCGAAGCTGAAGAAGGTGCCGCTCGATCTGGCCGCGTTCCGGCGCCGCTTTGCGCTGGCCAAAGGCGGTGTCTTCGATCCATCGGAGCCACGCTGGGCGGCGGCGCTGCGTGTCGCCGAACGGCTTCCCGACGACATGCTCGCCCCGTTTCTGCAAATCGCGCGCGCCGCGATGGATGGCGACATCTGTCCCGACGACGATGTGTTGGGCCGCGCCTATGGCAGCCGCTCGCCGGGGCGCATCCGGCGGCTGGTCGACTATATGGAAAAACAGGGCGCGATCGTCGTGCGCTCGGATTTCGGCGGGCGGCGTTCGATCGGTATTCCCGAATTGGGGCTGAGCACCGAGGCCGAGTAGGGCGGGGGCGGTGCCGGGCAGGCGCTCTTGATTTACCGGTGGGTTGCGGGACGGCGCCGTGTGGGCCGACAATGACCGCTCAACGGGTGGCAGCGGCTTCCGCGGCGATTGGGGCGTTCGCGCGCGGTTCCGCGGCGCTCAGCGCCCCGTTCTGGATCAGCCATTGCGGATGATCGGCCTGCACCGACGCCATGATTCGGTCGATGGCGTCCGCCACCGCCTCTCCCTCGGCATCGCGCTCGCGCGCGACGACGACGCGCCTTGCCTGGGCATCGACCAGCACGCGGTCGCGGCGCACCAGTTGGCCGACGGTCAACCCCGCCAGGATCGTCTGGCTGTCCTGTTCGCGCTGCTCCAGCGCCGCCAGGCGGCGGCTTAACTGCTCTTCATACTCCGCAGCGGCGTTGGTCTGTTGCCGCAGCTGGACGATCTGCACGCGCACGTCGCGATCCAGCCGGTCGCGAACCTTGCTCGCCAGGGTGGCGTTCAGCCGCGCGGCATATTGATCGACCAGCACAACGCCGTCGACGGCGACCGCGCCATCTTCGATCCGCACATTCAGACTGTCGATCCGGTCATCCTTATCGATCAATCGATCGAGCTGCGCCTGCACCGTCGTCCGCGCCAGCAACTCGCGCGCGATGTTGTTGAGCGACAACGCCAGCGGGATCGACAGGATACCAAGCGTGGCGATGATCCCGACGACCTGCAACGCCGTGTGCTGGGGGGTCAGCGACGGCCCGAACCGGTTGACCCGCGCAACGATCGTCGCGGCGAACGCAATCGCCAGCGTGTTGGTCAGGAACAAAAGGGCCGCGCCCATCGCGAAATCGAACCGCCCGGTGACCAGCCCAAAGCCGACGGTCGATAGCGGCGGCACCAGGGCGGTGGCGATGGCGACGCCCACCATCACCCCGGACAGCTTGCGCATGATGGCATAAACGCCGGCGATCCCGCCGACCACTGCAACGCCCAGGTCGAGCAGGGTCGGCTGGGTTCGCGCGCGCAGTTCGGCGGTGACGTCCTGGATCGGTGACAGCCAGATGACGGTCATCGCAACGAGAATCGCCACCGCCATGCCGGCCGCGATGGTCACCAGCGATCGCTTGATCAAATTGCTCTCAAGCGTCGCGAGGCCGAAGCCGACTCCCATGATGGGTCCCATCAGCGGCGACACGAGCATCGCCCCGATCACCACCGCCGCCGAGCTTTGCAGCAGCCCGAGCGTCGCAATCGCCGACGATAGAATGATGAGCAGCAGGAATTTCTGGTCCAGCCGTGCGTCACGCGCGACGCCGGCCAGAATCAACGAGCGGTCGGGGGCCTCGTCGCCCTCGACCGCATCGTGATGGTCCCTGTTCCGGGTTGCCCGGCGACCGCCGGCGTTGAACGGCGCGTCGCCGATACCGGGCACGTCGGGATGATCGCCGGTCACGGCGGATCAGATCTTGCCGGTCAGCTCGGGCACGGCGTTGAACAGATCGGCGACGAGACCGAAGTCGGCGACCTGGAAGATCGGGGCGTCTTCGTCCTTGTTGATCGCGACGATCGTCTTGCTGTCCTTCATGCCCGCCAGATGCTGGATCGCGCCCGAGATACCGATCGCGAAATAGACCTGCGGCGCGACGATCTTGCCGGTCTGGCCGACCTGATAATCATTGGGGACATAGCCCGCATCGACCGCGGCACGCGAAGCACCGAGCGCGGCGTTCAGCTTGTCGGCGAGCGGCACGATCACTTCCTGATATTTCTCGCTCGAACCCAGCGCGCGGCCACCCGACACGATGATCTTGGCCGAGGTCAGTTCGGGACGCTCCGACTTGGCGATTTCGGCGCCGACGAAGCTCGAGATGCCGGCATCGCTGCCCGCGCCCACAGCTTCAACGGTACCCGAACCGCCGCTCGTGGCGGCCTTGTCGAACGCGGTGCCGCGAACGGTCAGGACGAGCTTGGCGTCCGAGCTTTCGACGGTCGCGATCGCGTTGCCGGCATAGATCGGGCGGGTGAAGGTCTTCGGACCCTCGACCGACAGGATTTCCGAAATCTGCATCACGTCGAGCAGGGCGGCGACGCGCGGCGCGATATTCTTGCCGGTCGTCGTCGCGGGCGCGAGGAAGGCGTCGTGGCTGCCCATCAGCTCGGCAACCAGCGGCGCGATATTTTCGGGCAGATTGTGCGCGAAGGCGGCGTTGTCGGCGACGTGAACCTTGCCCACCCCGGCGATCTGCGCGGCGTCCTTGGCGACCGCATCGACGCCGCTACCAGCGACGAGCAGATGGACTTCGCCGAGCTTCGACGCGGCGGTGACCACCGCGAGCGTGGCGTCCTTGACGGCCTTGCCGTCATGTTCGACCCAGACGAGCGTTTTCATGAGTGCACTCCCATGGCTTTCAACTTGGCAACCAGTTCATCGACATCGGCGACCTTGACCCCGGCCGAGCGAACCGGCGGTTCCGAGACCTTGACGACCTTGACGCGCGGCGCGGTGTCGACGCCGTAATCGGCGGGGGTCTTGGTATCGAGCGGCTTCGACTTTGCCTTCATGATGTTCGGCAGCGAAGCATAGCGCGGTTCGTTCAGACGCAGGTCGGTGGTGACGATCGCGGGGAGTTTGAGTTTCACCGTTTCGAGGCCACCGTCGACTTCGCGGGTCACGTTGACGCTGTCGCCATCGACATTGACGGCGCTGGCGAAGGTGCCCTGCGCCCAGCCGGTGAGCGCGGCGAGCATCTGGCCGGTCTGGTTGTTGTCGTCGTCGATCGCCTGCTTGCCAAGGATCACGAGACCCGGCTGTTCGGCGTCGGCGATCGCCTTGAAGATTTTCGCGAGTGCGAGCGGCTCGACCGCATCGTCGGTCTGCACCAGGATCGCGCGGTCAGCGCCCATCGCGAGCGCGGTGCGCAGTGTTTCCTGCGCCTTTGCGGGGCCGACGCTGACGGCGATGATCTCGGTCGCAACGCCCTTTTCGCGCAGGCGGATCGCTTCTTCGACCCCGATCTCGTCGAACGGGTTCATCGACATTTTGACATTGGCCAGGTCGACGCCGGTGCCGTCGGATTTGACCCGCGGCTTGACGTTGTAATCGAGCACCCGCTTGACGGGGACGAGGATTTTCATGGGCTCTTGGCTCCTCTCAGCAAATTGTGCACTGCGCCATAATTGGCGTTTACGTAAACGTCAACCTGACTCCTCTCCCCTTGGGGGAGAGGATAGGGAGACTTGGTCCGAAGGACCTAGTCGGACTTGGTGAGGGTCTGGACGTTGCCGCCCTCACCGCTGCGACTAGGCAGCAAGCTGCCAAGTCTCGCTGCCTCTCCCCAAGGGGAGAGGCAAGTACATCACGCCGCGCGAACCTCGGCGACGATCTTTTTCGCCGCGTCGCCCAGGTCGTTCGCCGCCACGATCGGCAGCCCCGAATTGGCGAGGATGTCCTTGCCCTGCTGGACGTTCGTGCCCTCGAGGCGGACGACGAGCGGCACCGACAGATTCACTTCCTTCGCCGCGGCGACGATGCCGTCGGCGATGATGTCGCACTTCATGATGCCGCCAAAGATGTTGACGAGGATGCCCTTTACCGCGGGGTCTTTCAGGATGATCTTGAACGCCGCGGTGACCTTTTCCTTGCTCGCGCCGCCGCCGACGTCGAGGAAGTTGGCGGGGAATTCGCCGTTCAGCTTGATGATGTCCATCGTCGCCATCGCGAGGCCCGCGCCATTGACCATGCAGCCGATGTTGCCGTCGAGCTTGATGTAGGCGAGGTCATATTCCGACGCCTCGACCTCGGCCGGGTCTTCTTCGGTCAGGTCGCGCAGCTCGGCCAGATCCTGGTGGCGGAACATCGCATTGCCGTCGAACGCGACCTTGGCGTCGAGCACGAGCAGTTCGTCGCCATTGGCGCCTTCACACACCGCGAGCGGGTTGATTTCGATCTGTTCGGCATCGGTGCCGAGGAACGCGGCGTAAAGGCCAGCGAGGACCTTGGCGGCCTGCTTGGCAAGGTCGCCCGACAGGCCGAGCGCCGCAGCAACGGCGCGGCCGTGGTGCGGCTGGAGTCCAGTGGCGGGGTCGATGGTGATCGTGTGGATCTTTTCCGGCGTGTCGTGCGCGACGGTTTCGATATCCATGCCGCCCTCGGTCGAGGCGACGACCGCGACGCGGCTCGATCCGCGATCGACGAGCAAAGCGAGGTAGAATTCCTGCTTAATGTCGGCGCCGTCGGTGATGTACAGGCGGTTGACCTGCTTGCCGGCATCGCCGGTCTGGATCGTCACCAGCGTGTTGCCGAGCATGTCCTTGGCGTGCGCTTCGACTTCCTCGATCGTCTTGGCGAGGCGGACGCCTCCCTTGGCGTCGGGGCCGAGTTCCTTGAACTTGCCCTTGCCGCGGCCGCCCGCATGAATCTGCGACTTCACGACATAGAGCGGCCCGGGCAGCTGCTTTGCCGCCGCGACGGCTTCTTCGACGCTCATCGCGGCAATGCCCTTGGGCACCGCGACGCCAAATTTCGCGAGCAGTTCTTTCGCCTGATATTCGTGGATGTTCATGAGGTCTGCCGGGCCTTTCGAGTCTGGGGCGGGGAGAATTGGCGCCGCCTAAGCACAAGTTGGCGGGCAAGGCTAGCCCGCAGCGCTCCCAGATATTCTTGCCTAGCGAAAAGCGCAGAGCGCCGCCGAGCTGGTCGTGACCGTCAAAATCTCGGGGTCTTTGAGCGCGCGGACCTTGTGGAGGAACTGGTTCAGCGACAGCTCGCTCATCCGCTTGTCCTTCAGGCTCGACAGCGAACCGAGGCGGCGCAGCTGGAGCAGCGACAGCCGGTTGACCATCCGATCGGCCATGCACGACGCGATCGACTGCGACAGCCCGGCGTTGACCAGGCCGGTCCGCAGCCGTGTTTCGGGGGTGGCGCAGGCCGCCAGCGCGAGCAGGGACAGCGACAAGACGGCAAGGCGCATCAGCGGTTATCTTCCATGAAATTCGGCGACCGCGCTCGACACCGCCTGCATCAGCGCCATGCGCGCGGGGATTGGCGAGGTCGTGGTGCCCATCATGACGACGATCGCATAGCGGGTGCCATCGGGCGCGGTGGCGATGCCGATGTCGTTATAGCCCGCGGTCATGCCGCCCAGATTCTGCCCCGTCCCCGTCTTGTGGAGGAATTTCCAGCCCGGCGGCAGACCGGCTTTCAGGCGCTTCGGGCCGCTTTTCGTCCGGCTCATTACCCCGAGCAGATAGTCGGTCGATTCGGGCGAAAGCAATGTGCCGCGCGCCAGCCGGGCCAGCGCGCTGGCGATCGCCGTCGGGCTCGCGCCGTCGATCGGGTTGGCCAGATAATTGTCCATCGCGGCGCGGCGCGTCGCCGGGGCGAGGGCGGCGCGGGCGGCTTCGAAATTGCGCGCGACTGAATAGCTTTGCTGCCACGCCATTCCGGCGATGCCGCTTTGCAGCAAGCGTTCGCCGGGGCCGAACCGGATCGCACCCAGATCCTTTTTCGCCATGAAGGCGCGCACGGCGCCCGGCCCGCCGATGGTGCGCAGCAGGCTGTCGTTGGCGGTATTGTCGCTCTGGGTGATCGCGGTTTCGATCAGTTGGCGCACGGTCATCGTGACCGAACCCTGGGCGCGGACCCGCGCCGCGAGCGGCTGGTAGAACAGGGTCAGATCCTCGGGACCGATGCGCACCGGCTGGTCGAGTCGGACGCGCCCCTGATCGACCGCGTCGAGCGCCGTCAGGCTGACCCACAGCTTCGACACGCTTTGTTGCGGGAAGAGGTCACCGCCGCGCTCGGCAATCGCCCATTCGCCATCGATCCGCTGCACCGCGATCCCGGTCTTGCCCGGAAAGGCGCGCCACAGGAAATGGATGCGTTCGGTCAGGCCCGCGGGGGCACGACGAAAACCGGGGTCGAGCGGGCCGATCGGGCGCGGCATGGTCGATCGCACCGGTTGGCCGATCGGCACGGTCACCGACCCGGCCGGGCGCGGCACCGCCGCCTGCGAGCGCGGTGGCGGCACGATCGCCGCGCTGCTGACACAGCCCGCGAGCACCGCCGCGCTCATCGTCATGGCGAGGAGCGGCCGGCCCGATAACTGAAACTTCATGCTAACCCCGCAACCTGCCACTTGTATAAAATCCCCGGCCTTCTGCTCTCGCAGGCGCGCAAGGGGGACCAGCAGTTTGCGACGAATGATTCCTCTGGCGCGACGAGTGGGGGAAACGCGCGGGGTTCAGGGTGCGGGGGTCGCGCGGACCATGGCCGGGAACAGCCGCTTCAGCGCCGCCAGCTTCGGCGCGTCCCAGCGGACGATATAGCCGTTCGACGGGTTGCGGCGCATGAAATCCTGGTGACTGGGTTCGGCGCGGTAAAAGCGCTTGTAGCTTTCGACCGGGACAATGATCGGCTTGGCGAAATATTTGCCCTTGCCGATCTGCGCCAGATAGGCAGTGGCGACCTGGCGCTGGGTGGCATCCATGGGCACGATCGCGGCCCGATATTGGATGCCCGAATCCGGGCCCTGACGGTTCTTCAGCGTCGGATCGGCGACCACCGAAAACAGGACGCGGAGCAGGGTGCCATAGCTGACCTGGGTAGGATCATAGACGATGCGCACCGCCTCGGCATGGCCCGACTTGCCGTCGTGGGTCAGTTCATATTTCGCGGTCGCGGCGCTGCCGCCATGATAGCCCGATTCAACCGAGATCACGCCCTTCACATTGGCAAAGACGCCCTCGACGCCCCAGAAACAGCCGCCCGCCAGCACCGCGGTCGCGCGCTTGGCCTTGACCGCCGGATCGACCGCCGCGGCAGGCAACTTGACGACGCTTTCGGCCTGCGCCGGCGCGCATTGCGCGACGATCGCACCGGCGACCAGCGTCGCAACGATGCGACCGAAAGGCGTGCGGCGGACTTGCGTCACGCCGGGATCGGCAGCGCCGGCTGATTGAGCACGATATAGGTCGCGCCAATTGCGAAGCCAGCGAGCATCGACAAAAACCAGTCGGAGCGGAAGAGATTGAGCATGGGGAGCCTCTTTTTTCATCTATGGTCATTCGCGGCTGAAACCGCTTTGGTTACAACGACGATATGGCGCGCCCCGACCAACCGTGCAGTGATGTCCGTCACCCTAAACAGGATGGCTTACTATCCGGTGAACCGGGCGCTTAACCGCCGTTCAGGTTCAGATAGGATAAGCCGCCGACATTACAAGACCGGTCGGTACAGAATTCCTATGCGATGGACGAGTGGCGCTTTAGCGCAGCGCCGCGCACGCCTGCTGGATCCGCACACAGGCGTCTTTCAGCACCGCTTCCGACGTCGCATAGGACACGCGAAATGCCGGCGAGAGGCCAAAGGCACCGCCATGGACCGCCGCGACCTTCGCGGTGTCGAGGAAATAATCGATCAGCGCCTCGTCGCTGTCGATGAGTCCGCCGTCGGGGGTCTTTTTGCCCATGCAGCCGCTCGCGTCGGGATAGACGTAAAAGGCGCCATCGGGGGTCGGACAGCTGAGCCCGGGGGCGTCGTTGAGCATCGCGACGACCATGTCGCGGCGCTTCTTGAACGCGGCGTTGCGATCGTCGAGGAACTGTTGCGGCCCGCCGAGCGCCGCGGCCGCGGCCGCCTGCGCGATCGAACAGGGGTTCGACGTCGATTGCGACTGGAGCTTGGCCATCGCCTTGATCAGCCACGCCGGGCCGCCGGCGTAACCGATGCGCCAGCCGGTCATCGCATAGGCCTTTGAACAGCCGTTGACCGTCAGGATGCGGTCGGCGAGGTCGGGGCAACGCTGGGCAAAGGTCGAAAAGGCGAAATCGGCGTACCAGACATGTTCGTACATATCGTCGGTCATCACCATCACATGCGGGTGGCGGCGGATGACCTCGCCCAATGCGTCGAGCTCTTCGCCCGAATAGGCGGCGCCCGACGGGTTCGACGGCGAGTTGAACATCACCCAGCGCGTCTTGGGCGTGATCGCGGCGTCGAGCTGCGCCGGGGTGATCTTGTAATTCTGCGCGGCGCCGCCCTCGATGATCACCGGGGTGCCGCCCGCAAAGGCGACGATGTCGGGATAGCTGACCCAATAGGGCGCCGGAATGATCACCTCGTCGCCCTTGTCGACCGTCGCGACCAGCGCGTTGAACAAAGTATGCTTGCCGCCGACGTTGACCGAAATCTGGTCGAGCCCGAAATCGAGGTCGTTGTCGCGGCGGAACTTGCCGCGGATCGCTTCCTTCAGCGCCACCGTGCCGTCGACCAGCGTATATTTGGTCTGGCCAGCCCGGATCGCTTCGATCGCCGCTTCCTTGACGAAATCGGGGGTGTCGAAATCGGGCTCGCCCGCGCTCAGCCCGATGACATCGACGCCCGCCGCTTTCAGCGCCGATACGCGCGCGGTCATCGCGAGCGTGGCCGACGGCTGGATCCGTTTCAAGGCGGCGGAGATATGCGGCTTCAGCGACATCAGATTTCTTTCCGTGGCTTGCGCGGACAGGCAGCGATTTTGACAGGAAATTGCGCGGGGCCGCGCGTAAAGCCTCTGTCCCGAATTCGCAAGCGCAGCGTGGGATAATTTACCTATGCGGCGCCAATAAAGCCCCTCCCCTGAAGGGGAGGAGGGAGTTGCTACACGCTCGCGTCCATGAGCCGGGCCGGAATCAGCCCGCGCAGCGAATTGCCGATAAAAAAGCCGTCCGCCAGATCGGCGAGCCGCAGATGCGATTCAACCGCGCGGCCCTTGTCGATCAGCTCGGCGCGCAGCACCCCGGGGAGCAGCCCCAGGGCCAGCGGCGGGGTGAGCAGCTGGCCGTCGCGCTCGACAAAGATATTGCTCCAGCTGCCCTCGGTGACGAAGCCCGGCTCGTCGACAAACACGACCTCGGCGGCGCCGCTTTCGTGCCGCGCCATATCATAATCGGCGCGCTGGCTGGTCTTGTGCGCCAGGCGAAAATCATCGGCGGCGATCGGCACGGGACGAACCGCAACCGGCACCGGCAGTTCGGCCAGCCGCGGCAGCGGCGACACCTCGACCGCCAGCGCCCCCGACGGCGCCAGCCGCATCCGCACCCGCGCCGCGTGGCGCAGGCGAAAGGTCGCCGATTGCAAACTGTTGCGCGCGCCATGCCGGTCAAAGGTAAAGCCGAGCGCCGCGGCGCTTGCCTTCATCCGCGCCAGATGACCCTCCAGCCGCTGGACGCCCTCGATCGGATCGAAGAACATGGTCTCGATCAGGTCGAAACGCGCCCCCGCTGCCGCCACAAATTCCCCCTTTGCCAGACATTCGCGCCATTCTTCAGCCGGCTGGCTGTCGGCGACGATTCCCGAACCCAATCCCAGCGTGGCGCGATTTGCGCCGCCGCGCAAGTCGCTGGAATCGGGAAAGACCAGGGTGCGGATCGCGACGTTGAACGCCGCATCGCCCCCCGGCTCGATAAAACCGATCGAGCCGGTATAGAGCCCGCGCGCGTCGCCTTCCAGTGCATCGATAATTTCCATGGCGCGCACCTTGGGCGTGCCGGTGATCGATCCGCAGGGAAAAGCGGCGCGCAGCACGTCGACCGCGCCGACGCCGCCGGGCAGCCGCGCGCTGACGTCAGAGACGAGCTGGTGGATCGTTGGAAAGCTCTCGACGCGGAACAGGTCGGGCACCGCGACCGTTCCCGGCACCGCGACGCGCGACAGGTCGTTGCGGATCAGGTCGACGATCATCAGATTTTCGGCCCGCTGCTTGGGATCATCGGCAAGCTCGCGCGCCGCCGCCGCGTCGGCCTCGGCATCGGCCAGCCGCGCCGCGGTGCCCTTCATCGGCCGCGCCATCACCTGGCCGTCGCGCAGCGCGAAAAACAGCTCGGGCGAGTGCGACACGATCGCCTGGTCACCCGTCCAGATCACCCCGCCATAACCCGCCCGCGCGGTCTGCCGCAGCCGCGCATGGATCGCCAGCGCGTTGCCGATCACCGGCACCTCGGCGCGAAAGGTCAAATTCGCCTGATAAATGTCGCCGGCCCGGATCAACTCCAGCACCGCTTCGACCCCGGCCATATAGTCGGCGCGCGTCACCCGCGGCGTCACCGCGCCGACCCACGCGCCCGCCGGATCGGGCAAGTGCGCCGCCACCGCATCGGCGTCGATCCGCTGGACCTGCTCGAACAGCGCGAACCAGCCGATCGGCATCGCTTCGGCCGCCGCCGCCTCGCCGCCGCCGCGCCACGCCGGCGCCAGCCCCTTGCCCGCTTCATAGGTCAGATAGCCGGCGGCATGCAGCCCGCGCGCCTGCGCCGCCTCGATCGCGGTCAGCAAGCCGGGGACGTCCGCTGCCGAACGGGCGGTCAATATCTCGACCGGATCGACGAACAGCCGCGCCGCCGCTGCGCCCTGGACGCGCGCGTCGTCGAGCAGGACAAAGGGCGGGGCGCCCGGTGCCGCTATCGGTATCGCGACCTCACCCGCCATCACGCGCTCGCGCGGTCGCGCGCGCCGATCAGCGGTCGCGCTTCATGCGGATCGTGCGGCCGCCGTCGATGGCAGCGAAATAGCTGCCCATCGTCGCGACCTTGATCTTCACCTTTTGCCCCGGCTTGGGCTGACGCGGCAATTTGGTCGTGTCGATCTGCACCCACACGGCGTCGTCTTCCATCGCCAGCGTATATTTGCCCGAGCGGTCCATGCTGACCGAACGGATCGTCGTTTCGATTTCCTTGACCTCGTCCTCATCGCCGCCAAAGATTCCGCCGAGCTTGGGAAAGGAGAAACCAAACAGGCCGCGCCGCGCCTTTTTGGCGGTTTCGCGGTCGGTAAAGGTAATCTCGCGCGCTGTGTCGGCGGTCGACAGCTCACCGACCTCGCGGTCGAAACAGGCAAGGCGCGCGGCGGGGTCGGCGATGTCGCGGCACGCATAAAGTTCCTGGATCTGCACCGGGCGGGCCGGCGGCGCCTTATCCTTAGCGGCGGCCGGCACCGCGAGGGCACAGGCGAGGAGAATAAGCGGCGCGGCAAAGCGCGATGACAGCTGCAACATGGCAAAACCCCTGGCGAGAACGATATGCGCTGCCTAGCCGCCCCGATGACGTGCTGCAAGCGAGCCCGGTTGCAAATCCATGCTTACTGACCCTAGTGTAAGGAACCCGCTTTTCCAGAGGATCATAACCCGCGATGGACAGCCGCTTTTCCTGGTCGACCGATTATCACCACCCCACCGACTGGGACCAGTGCTTTGCGCCGCTGTCGCTGCCCGACATGCTCGCCGCCAGCGCGGCGCGGCGCCGCGACGCGGCGATGCTCGATTTCATGGGCCGACAGTTCAGCTATGCCGAGGTGGCGCGCGGCGCCGCGCGCGTCGCGCGCGGGCTGCAAAAACGCGGGCTGGGCAAGGGCAGCCGGGTCGGCCTGTTCCTGCCCAACGTCCCGCATTATGTCGCCGCCTATTATGGTGCGCTCGCCGCCGGGGCGACGGTGGTCAATTTCTCGCCGCTCTACACCGCCCGCGAGCTGGAGGAGCAGGTCGAGGATTCGGGCACCGACACGCTGTTCACGGTCAGCGCCGCGGCGCTCCTCCCCACCGCATTGCAGGTGCTCGACGGATCGAGCCTCCAGCGGCTGGTCGTCGGCTCGGTCGCCGGGGGGCTGCCCGCCGCCAAGTCGGCGCTCTACCGGTTGTTCAAGCGAACCGAGATCGCGGCGCTGCCCGCCGATCCGCGCGTGATCCGCTTTTCGGCGCTGATCGCCAATGACGGGCGGCCCGATCCGGTGGCAATCGATGCGGAAGCCGACATCGCGCTGATCCAATATACCGGCGGCACCACCGGCACGCCCAAGGGCGCGAAGCTGACTCATCAGAATCTGACCGCCAACGCGCGGCAAGTGAACAGCATCGACCCCGATCATGATGCCGAGGACCGCATCCTGGGCGTGCTTCCCTTCTTCCACGTCTTTGCCAACACCTGCGTCCTCAACCGCACCATCCTCAACGGCGGGTCGATCACGATGCTGCCGCGCTTCGACGCAAAGCAGGCGCTCGCCGCGATCACGCGGACAAAAACGACCGCGCTCCCCGGGGTGCCGACGATGTATCAGGCGCTGCTCGACCATCCCGATCTGGCGAAGACCGATTTCTCCAGCTTACGCATCTGCATTTCGGGCGGCGCGCCGATGCCTGCCGAGCTGCGCGAGAAGTTCACCGCCGCGACCGGCGCCTCGCTGGTCGAGGGCTATGGTCTTACCGAAAGCTCGGGGGTGGTCGCGACCAATCCCTATGAAGGCCCCGTCAAACCCGGGACGATCGGCCAGCCGCTGCCCGCCACGCACATCCGGCTGCTCGACAAGGAAGACCCGTCGCGCGATGCCCCGGTCGGCGAGCCGGGCGAGCTGGCGGTCAAGGGGCCGCAGGTCATGCAGGGCTATTGGAACCGGCCCGACGCCGATCTCGACAGCTTCACCGCCGACGGGTGGCTGCGCACCGGCGACGTCGCGGTGGTCGAGGACGGCGGCTATATCCGTATCGTCGATCGGCTGAAGGACATGATCGCGGTCGGCGGCTTCAAAGTCTATCCGAGTGTGATCGAGGCGCAGCTTTACGAGCATCCGGCGGTCAAGGAAGCGATCGTGCTGGGCGTCCCCGACGCCTATCGCGGCGAAACGCCAAAAGCCTTTGTGACGCTGGAAGAGGGCTATGAGATTTCGGGCGAGGCGCTCGCCGCCTGGCTCAACTCGCGGCTGGGCAAGCACGAGCGGGTGAAAGCAGTCGAAATACGCCTGAACCTGCCCAAGACGATGATCGGCAAGCTGGATCGCAAGGCGCTGCGGGCGGAGGAGGCATAATCCCGACCGTCACCCCGCCTTCGCGGGGGTGACGGATGCGGAGAAGCACAATATCTACGATGAGACATTGTAACCTTTGTCATGTTATGCCATATCCGGCATCGCAATTGCCCCAACGGAGAATCGGGTGACCCAAGTCGCCAGCCCTGCCCCTGTTCTGACGCGCGCTGTCTCTTTTCTGGGACGGTGGGGCGCGGTGGTTCGGGCTGCGCGGGAATCGCGGCCGCTGACGTCGCTGTCGGGCGACCAGCTGGCGATGGGCCTGTCGGGGCTGTGCCTCGTCCATTGCCTCGCGACGACGGTCTTTTTCGCGTCGATCGCCTCGGTCGGCGGGGTGTTTCTCGACAATCACCTGTTCCACGAGATTGGGTTGATCATCGCGATCGGCTTTGCGCTGATCACCCTCATCTCGGGCGTCCTCAGCCACGGTTATATGATGCCGTTCGCGGTTGGCAGCTTCGGGCTCGGGATGATGGCGGGGGCGCTGTCGCGGCCGCATGACGGCAGCGAAGTGCTGGCGACGATGATCGGCGTCGCGGTGGTGGCCTTGGGTCACGACCTCAACCGCCGCGCGCGGCACTGACGGCTTAGCCGAAACGGACTGGTCCGCCGCTTGCGGGGGGCGGGTAAACAGCCTACATTGGGGCGATAGTCGGCGCGGGATTTCCCACGGGCGCTATCAGTTGGCGCGGGATTGACCCGCGCAGAGGAACCGCCGATGGGCAAGCATGATCATCCGCACGTCGAGGCCAGCGGCGCCTCGCTCGCCAAGGCGGCGCAGACCGCGCTCGAGGGCGCGGGCGAAGCCTGGACCGACATGCGCGCGCAGATTTTCGACGCGGTCGCCGCCATCGGCAAACCCGCCAGCGCCTATGAAATCGCCGACATCGTGTCGAAGAACCGCGGCAAGCGCGTCGCCCCGAACAGCGTCTATCGCATCCTCGATCTGTTCGTCGCCAACAACCTGGTCCGCCGCGTCGAAAGCGCCAACGCCTTTGTCGCCAACAGCCATCCCGGCTGCCTGCACGACTGCATCTTCCTGATCTGCGACAGCTGCGGCAGCGCGGTGCATGTCGATGACGACAAATTGTCGACCGGCGTCCGCGCCGCCGCCAATGCGACGGGGTTCGCCGCCGAACGCCCGGTGATCGAAGTGCGCGGCAAATGCGCCGAGTGCCAATAGGGTGAGCGAGCGCGCTCCACCGGGTGGCTAGATGCCGATCGGGGGGCTTCAGCAGTGGATCGAAGCGCAGAGGGCGCGCCCGCCCGCGCCGACGCGCTGGTGGTATTGGACGCTGGCGTTCGGCGTCGCGGTCGCCCTGTTCGGCCTCCATTTGACGCAGGTGTTCCCGCAAGCGGGGCATGACATCGCCCCCGGCTATGGCGCCCCGGTGCTGGCGTTTGAATTCGTCGGCGGGCAGGCCGACCTCGAAGCCATTTTCGGATTTTTCACCGACCCGAAACAGGTCGAACGCCTCGCCGCGATGCGCGCGGGTAACGAGCAGGATTATCTCTACATGCTGCTCTATGCGGGCTTTCTGACCAGCGGCTGTCTGGCGCTGTGGCGCGAGCTGCGGGCGCGGCCGCTGCTCGCCGCGGCGGCGCTCCCGGTCGCGGCGGCGCTGTGCGATGGTTATGAAAACTGGCTGCTGTTCGACATCCAGGCCGCCTTTACCGCGGGCGAATATTCGCCCGCCATGGCCAGTCTGCCCTATCCGGTCGCAGCGAAATTCTTGGCTCTGGCGGCGACCAACGTCGCGATCGGTGCCGCGGCGACGCAGCTGGGGCGCTGGTGGGCGCTGTTTGGTACCGTCGCGATCCTCGCCGCGATCCCGACCGTGATGGCGATCATCACCCCCGCCGCCTTTGCCTGGGCGCTGATCCCCTCAGCGGCGGGCGGCTGGATCCTGCTGCTTGCGCTTGCCGCGGCGGGCAGCTGGCGCGCGCTGGCTCAGAAACGCCCGCTGGTCGATTTCGTCTCGACCGCCCCCACCGTTGACGCACCGCAAACCGCCGCGACGTCGCGGGTGGGGTTCGGCCGCCGCCGCACCTGACCCCCTTTCCACCCTGTGCCGCCGGGTCTAGGGAGGCGCGAATCTGGAAAACAGGGCAAAGGGGGCTGCACCCATGAACAACATCATCATCCGCGAGGAAGACCTGGTCGAAACCATCGCCGACGCACTCCAGTACATCAGCTATTTCCATCCGATGGACTATATCCGCGCGCTCGGCGCCGCGTACGAACGCGAAGTGTCGCCCGCCGCGAAGGACGCAATGGCGCAGATCCTGTCGAACAGCCGCATGTGCGCCGAGGGGCACCGCCCGATCTGCCAGGACACCGGCATCGTCACCGTCTTCATCAAATGGGGCATGGACTGCCGTCTCGACAGCCCCCGCAGCCTGCAACAGGTCGTCGACGAGGGCGTGCGCCGCGCGTATCTGCACCCCGAAAACAAGCTCCGCGCCTCGATCCTCGCCGACCCGGCGTTCAGCCGCGTGAACACCAAGGACAACACGCCCTCGGTGCTCAACGTCGAGATGGTGCCCGGCAACAAGGTCGTGATCGACGTCGCGGCGAAGGGCGGCGGCAGCGAAAATAAGTCGAAGTTCAAGATGATGAACCCCAGCGACAGCATCGTCGACTGGGTGCTCGAAATGGTGCCGCAGATGGGCGCCGGCTGGTGCCCGCCGGGGATGCTGGGCATCGGCATCGGCGGCACCGCCGAAAAGGCGATGCTGCTCGCCAAACAGTCGCTGATGGACCCGATCGACATGACCGAGCTGCTCGCGCGCGGTCCGAGCAATCCGACCGAGGAACTGCGCATCGAGCTGTATGAAAAGGTCAATGCGCTCGGCATCGGCGCGCAGGGGCTCGGCGGGCTTGCGACCGTACTCGACGTCAAGATCGCCGACTGGCCGACCCACGCCGCGTCAAAGCCCGTCGCGATGATCCCCAATTGCGCCGCGACCCGCCACGCGCATGTGACGCTCGACGGCAGCGGCCCGGCGTTCCTCGAACCGCCGAAACTTGCCGACTATCCGCAGATCGACTGGAGGCCTGATACGGCGGCGATCCGGGTCGATCTCGACACTCTGACCCCCGAAGTCGTCGCGAGCTGGAAACAGGGCGACCGCCTGCTGCTCAATGGCAAGATGCTCACCGGCCGCGATGCCGCGCACAAACGCATCGCCGAGATGCTGGCCAAGGGCGAGGAACTGCCGGTCAGCTTCCAGGGCCGCGTCATCTATTATGTCGGCCCGGTCGACCCGGTCGGCGAGGAAATCGTCGGCCCCGCGGGTCCGACGACCGCGACGCGCATGGACAAGTTCATGGACATGATGCTCGATCAGGGGCTGCTCGCCTGCGTCGGCAAGGCCGAGCGCGGCCCCGCCGCGACGCAGGCGATCGCCAAGCACAAGAGCGCCTATCTGATGGCGGTCGGCGGCGCGGCTTACCTCGTCGCGCGCGCGATCAAGGGCAGCCAGGTCGTCGGCTTCGCCGACCTCGGCATGGAAGCGATCTACGAGTTCGAGGTCCAGGACTTCCCGGTGACGGTGGCGGTCGACAGCGAGGGCCAGAATGTCCACGTCAACGCGCCGATGCTGTGGCAAAAGCGGATCAAGGACGAAGGGTTGCTGGAGGGGGCGTGAGGCCGTCTTTCCGTCACCCCGGCGAAGGTCGGGATTGCATCCGTCCCTTCTTGCCACAGCCTTCAAATTAAAGAACACTCCCCGCGCATTATCACCGCAGGGGACGAGCCATGGATTTCCGTAACGTCGATCGACCGAACCGCCGCGATCTGATTCGCGGTGCCGCCATGCTGGGCGCGGGTGCGGCGGTGATGAGTCCGTTGCCCATCCTCGCCGCGGGCAGCCAGAGCGCCGCGATCCGCAAGGCGGCAGAGGCGGGCAAGGAGGCATCGATCAAGCGCATCCGTGACTGGATCGCGCTGCCCTCGATCGCCGCCGAAAACCGCAGCATGGCCGAGGGCGCCGCCTATATGGCCGAACTGGCGCGCGACGCGGGGTTCAGCAATGTCGAGATCGTCCCGACCGACGGCCATCCCGGCGTGTTCGGCACGATCGACGTCGGCGCCCCGCGCACGCTCGGCATTTATTTCATGTACGACGTGAAACAGTTCGACCCCGCCGAATGGTCGTCGCCGCCGCTCGAGGGCCGGATGGTCGAGCGCCCCGGTTTCGGCCAGGCGATCATGGGCCGCGGCGCGGTGAACCAGAAGGGGCCGGAGGCGACGTTCCTCGCCGCGCTCCACGCGATCCGCGCCGCGAAAGCCAAGCTGCCGGTCAACATCGTCCTGATCTGCGAAGGGGAGGAGGAGATCGGCTCGCCGCATTTCCGCCAGATCGCGACCAAGCCCAACATCCTCGCCGCGCTGAAGAAATGCGACGGCATCTTCATCCCCTTTGCCTCGCAGGGCCGCAACGGCAATGTCACGGTCAATCTGGGGTCAAAGGGGATCATCGAACTCGAACTGGTCGCCAGCGGCGAAAAATGGGGCCGCGGGCCGAAGGGCGATGTCCACTCCAGCCTGAAGGCGATGGTCGATTCGCCCGCCTGGCGGCTGGTGCAGGCGCTCCAGACATTGGTCACCCCCGACGGCAACAAGCCGGTGATCGACGGCTGGTTCGAAAATGTCCGGCTGTTGACCGACCGCGAAAAGGGGCTCATCCGCGAAGCCGCCAAGGCGGGCGACGAGGCGCAGCAAAAGGCGGCGCTTGGCGTGACCCACTGGATCGACAACCTTGCCTATGACGATGCGCTGATCCGCCTCGCGCAGGAACCGACGGTCAATATCGAAGGACTCGTCGCGGGTTACACCGGCCCCGGCGGCAAGACGATCCTCCCCGGCCGCGCGGTCGCCAAGCTCGACTTCCGCCTCGTCCCCAACCAGACCCGCGCCGAGGCCGAGCAAAAGCTGCGCGCGCATCTCGACAAGCATGGTTTCAAGGATGTCGAGGTCAATGTCTCGGGCGGCTACGACCCGACCGAGGTCGCCGAGGACAGCCGATTGATCCGCACCGCGCTCGCGAGTTACAAAAAGCTCGGCGTCACGACCAACCTCAACGCGCGGCTGGCGGGCAGCTGGCCCGGTGCGACCTTCACAGCGCCGCCGGTGTCGATCCCGGCGGGGCATTTCGGCACCGGGCATGGCTCGGGCGCCCACGCCCCCGACGAATATTTCCTGATCGATTCGACCAATCCCAAGGTCGCCGGACTGGTCGATGCGACGATGGGCTTTGCCGAGTTCCTCTACACGCTGGCGGCGATCAAATAGCGGTCAGAACCCGTACACCAAGGTAAACCGCGTCTGAGTATCGACGCTTTCGATGCCCGGCGGCGGGCTGGTGTCGATCTGCGCCGAATAGGCGATGCGGGCCGACAAGGCGCCGGTCAGCTTGGCGTTGAGCGCGGTCAGCGAGCTGGTCGAGCTGTTGGCTTCGCCGACGATCGTCGAGGCGACCTGCGTCAGCCGCAGGGTCGGCGACAATTGCCAGCCGAAATCGATCCCGCCCAGCGCGGTCAGCTCGCTGTCGTTCAGCCCGCTGACAAAAGCGGTCTGGCGCCACGCCGGGCCGCCCTTCAGGCTCAGCGACATCGTCTTGCCGTCGATCAGTTTGTAACCCAGCCCGCCCGACAGGTTCCAGCGCGTGTCATAGCCCAGGATGCGGTCATGCTCCCACCGCGCCAGCCCAAAGGCGAAGGCGCGGTCGTTGACGCGATATTGCGGTTCGATTTCGCCGATATAGCGTTCGACCGAGGTGCGGCCGTTGGTGCGCTGATAATCGGCCTGCGCGCGCAGCTTGTGGGTCCAGTCGATCCCTTGCCGCGCCAGCGCGATCCCGGCGCTCAGCCCCGCCGACTTGGTGTTGCCGCTGCTCTGCGACGCGCCGATCTGTCCTTCGCCCTTCCAGTTCTGCCAGAATTTGGCCGCCGCCAGTCTGGCCCGCTCGGCCGCCGCGGCCTCGTCCTTGAGCCGTTGCCGTTCGGCGCGATAGGCGGCCAGCCGGACGTCGATGTCGGCTGCGTCGTCGGGCTTCGCGGCCTTCGCAAGCAGTGCCACTGCCTCGACATCGGCATCCTTGCCGCCCGCCATCGCGGCGGCGAGCATGTCGCGCACCGGGTCGGGCGGCGCGACTGGCGAATGTCCGCTCCGATAATAAGCGAGCAAAGCGTCGATCTCGCCGACATTGCCGGGATTGGTGATCCGCGCGACTTTGGCCACCGCTTCGACTTCGGCATATTCGCCGCTCGCGAAGGCGGCGTCGATCATCGCGCGCACCGCACCGGGCAATTCCGGATCGAGCGGCACGAGCAGGGTCGGGATCGGATTGGCCAGCACCGGATCGGCGAGCGCGGGGTTCGGCTGCGGCGGGTTGGCGGGTTCCTGCGCTGCGCGCACGGGCGGCGCGGCAAGCGCGAGCGGCAGGCACAGCGCCGCCAGTCGGGGGAGAGATGTCACCGAAGACGTCCTTCGCTGGCGGCACGGGGCCGGGTTCGTTCGATCCTTGGCGCAGGGCCAAAGCGGTGCGATGATCCGCTATAACCCGAAAGAGACTGGCATTTCCACCCCAGCGGCCCCATTTGCAAACCTATGGTAATCGCGCTTATCGCCATTTTCTGCGCCGGGATCGGCAATTTCGCGATGCACCGCGCCTTCATGGAAAGCGACGACCCGCTGATCCAGCAGATGGTCCGGCCGCTCGCCGACAAGGCGGGGCCGCACATCACCTATGTCTTTGAATTTTTGTTGCTGGTCGGCGCCATGGCGATCGCGACCCGCAACTGGTTCACCGCGCTGATCCTCTATGGGCTGTACACGATGTTCAACGCGATGGCGTTCAGCTGGATCATGCAGCGGCGGGATTGAGGGGGGGCGGTTGGTGACGACCGGACGTTGCCGTCCCACTTTCTTTTTCGTCATCCCCGCGAAAGCGGGGACCCAGCGGGCCGACGGTGCAACTGGGTTCCCGCTTTCGCGGGAATGACGAGGTTGGGGTAAGCTCGCTCCCCACCCCCAGGTCGATGCCAGCACCGCAGCCTCACGCCACTCCGTGATACCACCACACCCCGTCGCGGTCCTCGCGCCGGACGCGGCCTTCGACTTCCAGCCGCTTGAGATGCGCCAGCGCCTCGCCGGTGGCCAGCCCCTGATTATGCTCGCCGATCGGGCGGTTGAATAGGAGGGGGAAGCTGTCGACCGCGCGCATCGGCGCCTTGGCCGCTGCCTCGGCCAGATTATACAGCCGCATCCGGTGTTCGTCGCGCAGCGCCATCAACCGGACGTGCAGCCCCTTGAACGGCTCGCCATGCGCGGGGCAAACGGTAACGTCGGCGGGTACGACGCTCAGCAATTTGTCGATCGACGCCAGCCATTCGCCCAGCGGATCGGCGTCGGGTTCGGTGATGTTGACCGACACGTTCGAACTGATCCGCGGCAGCACTTGGTCGCCCGACACCAGCACGCCCTCGCGCTCGTTCCACAGGCACGCATGTTCGGGACTGTGCCCCGACCCGGTGACGACGCGCCACTGGTGGGCGCCCAGGTTGATCCGGTCGCCGTCCTCGATCCGCACATAGCTGCGCGGCAGGGTGAAAATCATCCGCTGGAACATGTTCCAGCCGCGCGTGCGCTGCGCCTCGATCGCCGTCTCATCCCAGCCCGCAGCGCGCGATTGCGCCAGCACCTCGTCGGGGGCAGTGTCCGACGAATCGGCGACGATCGCCCGCGCGGTCAGCATCTCGCCGCGCGTCATCCACAGCTTGACGCCCTGTTTCTTAGCGATCCAGCCGGCCAGCCCGATATGATCGGGGTGCAGATGGGTGCCGATGACGCGGGTGATCCGCTTGCCGTTCAGCGCCCCGGCATAGAGCGTCTTCCACGCGTCCGAACACATGGTCAGGCAGATGCCGGTGTCGACGATGGCGACGCCGTCGTCGGTATCGGCGTCATCGTCGAGCAGCCAGCTGTTGATATGGCCAAGCGACCCCGGCATCGGGATGCGCGCCCAGCTGATCCCCGGGGCAATCCGGATCGTCTCGCCGGCGCCCGGCGCGGCGTCGCCCCAGGGGTAGGTCAGCCCGGCGTGGCTGGTCGCGGTGAAACTGTCGTCCTGGGTCAGCGAGGCGTCCGGCGAGCCGCTGGCCGCCGGGATATTGTCGTCATCGCTGCCCGCCATGGATTAGGCTTCGCCGGCCGCTTCGGCAGCTTCCTCGGCGGCGCGCGCTTCGTTCGCAGCGGTGCGTTCGGCGCGCAGTTCTTCGAGCAACGCTTCGCGGTCGCCCTCCAACCGGTTGTCGGTCGGCGCGGCGATCCCTGCCTTTTTCGCGGCCTTGGCAACCAGCGCGTCGAGTTCGCGCTGCGAACACAGGCCCAGCGTCACCGGATCCTTGGCGACGATGTTGGCGCTGTTCCAGTGGCTGCGTTCGCGGATCGCGCCGATCGTGTTGCGGGTGGTGCCGATCAGCTTGCCGATCGCGCCGTCCGACACCTCGGGATGGTTCTTCAGGATCCACGCGATACCATCGGGCTTGTCCTGGCGCTTGCTGACCGGGGTGTAGCGCGGGCCGCGGGTGCGGCGGATCGTGTCCTGCGCCTGCTTGCTCATCTTGAGCTTGTAATTCGGGTCGTCCTGACCCTTTTCGATTTCGTCCATCGACAGTTCGTGCGCGCGCACCGGGTCGCGGCCGGTATATTTGGTCGCGGCGGTTTCGTCGGCGATCGCCTGCACTTCCAGAATGTGGATGCCGCAATATTCGGCGATCTGGATAAAGGTCAGGCCGGTGTTGTCGACCAGCCAGGCGGCGGTCGCATGCGGCATCAGCGGGGTGGCGTCAGGATTGGCCATGGCGGGTTTTCTCCAAGCGGAAATAATAAGGGCCGCCCCTCGCGGGGCGGCCGGACATTGACCGCGGCTGTAAACCCTGCCGCGCGCTAGGGCAAGAGGGCGATTCTCAGGCGCTCACGGCCCGCACTGCCACAGCCCTGCGAAGACGCGCTGGGCGCCGTCGGCGCGATCGGCGGTCAGCGTCGCGGGGCGCGGCGGCGATTCGCCGTCCCCCTGCGCGGGACCGGTCAGCGCGACGCGAAGCTGCAATCCCTTGCCAAAGAATGTCGCGCCGTTGATCATGGCATCGAAACCGCCGTTGGCCGAGATCGCCTCGGTCGTGTCGCCGACATTGACGACCCCGCGCGACGGATCCTGCGACGCGACATTGCCCTTGGCGATCAGGATCGGCGGCGTGGCCGCGTCGGCGGCAAAGCTGCATCCCAGTTCGCCCGCCAGCCCGGCGCCGTCGGTGGCGGACAGCGCGGTCAGTTCGATCGGCGATCCGTCGCCGCCGCGGGTGGGAATATCGACCGGCTTGATCGCGGGCGGCGCGGCTGGGGCGGCTTTACCGGCGGCCGCGACACCGTCGTCCGAAGACGCGGCCTGGTCATTTTGGGCGGGCTGCGAACAGGCGCCGAGCGCCAGGGTCATCGCGGTCGCGGGAAGCAAGAGAAGACGCACATGATTAGGCAATTGCATTATGGGAAAGCTCCTGAGGTTTGGCCCCTGTCTCCCATCTAACCGCCGAAAACCGGCAATGTTCCGCGCCTATTCCACCATCAACACGATCTTGCCAACATGCTCGCCCGCCTGCATCCGCGCGTGCGCGGCGCTCGCTTCGGCCAGCGGGAAGATCTGATCCATCGCCGGTTTCCATCCGCCTTGCGCCAGCCGCGGCCACAAAATGCGATGAATCTCGTCGGCCAGCGCGGCCTTGAAGTCGGCGCTGCGCGCGCGCAGCGTCGACCCGGTCAGGGTCAGGCGGCGGCGCATCACATCGGCGATGTCGATTTCGACCTTCATGCCGCGCTGAAAGGCGATGGTGACATGGCGCCCATCCTCGGCCAGGCAGGCGAGGTTGCGCGGCAGATAATCGCCGCCGACCATGTCGAGCACGGCGTCGACCCCGCGCCCATCGGTGAACGCCCGCACCGCTTCGACATAATCCGCGGCCGAATAATCGACCGCCAGATCGGCGCCGAGCGCCAGCGCTGCGGCGCATTTGCCGGCGCTGCCACAGGTCACGATGACCCGGATGTCGAACAGTTTGCACAGGCCGATCGCGGTCGTCCCGATGCCGCTGGTGCCGCCATGGACCAGCACGGTGTCGCCGTCCTTTACCCACGCGCGCTCGAACAGATTGTGCCAGACGGTAAACACCGTTTCGGGGAGCGCCGCGGCCTCCGCCATCGCAAAGCCGCGCGGCACCGGCAGGCAGCTGCCGACGGGCGCGACGCAATATTCGGCATAGCCGCCGCCCGCGACCAGCGCGCACACCGCCTGCCCCAACAGCTCGGGATCGCCCCCCGGTCCGACCGCCACGATCGTCCCGGCAATTTCCAGCCCCGGCAGGTCCGATGCGCCCGGCGGCGGCGGATAATAGCCCATGCGTTGCAGCACGTCGGGTCGGTTGACCCCGGCGGCGGCGACGCGGATCAGCACCTCGTCCGCCGCGGGCTGCGGTACCGGGCGCTGCTCGGGCACCAACATCTCGGGCCCGCCGGGCGCGCTGATGGCGACGGCGGTCATGCTCGCTGGCAGGCTGGTCACTTTGAAATTTCCCCCACTTTTCAATTCGCCCTCACGGCCACCTTATTGACAGCGTGGCGCACCGGGTCAACAGTTGCCGCGGGACCAGCGAGAGAGAGGAGCCGCCATGGACGATGACGACCTTCCCCGCCGCCGCGACGACATTCTCGCGGCGCTGGCCAAACAACCGCTCGATCCGCTGTCGCTGGCCGAACTCGATGACCGTATCGCGACGCTCGCGGGCGAGATCGAGCGCGTCAAGGCGCACCGCGCCGCTGCGACCAGCCACAAGGCGATCGCCGAGTCCCTGTTCAAAAAGGGCTAGGGTCCAGACCCTAGGGTTTCACCAAAGCGTCGGGCGTGAACCCGGGATCGCGATGCGCCGCGCAGATTTTTGGGCGCATCCTGGCGCGCTGTGCGTCTTGCTATCAGGAACAGCTTGAACGGGAGTGCGCGTGGCCGCTGAAGCCGCCCCTGATTTGGAAAGCGTGACGCGCAAATTCCGGCCGGCGCTGGTGGCGTTTTTTTCGCGCCGGGTGCGGAGCCACGCCGAGGCCGAGGATCTGACGCAGGAAGTGTTCGTCCGGCTTGCGCAATCGGAGGTGGGCGCGCTCGATTCCACCGAGGCCTTCATCTTTCGGATCGCGACGAACCTGCTGCGCGATCGGGCGCGCCGCGATCAGGTGCGCACCGCCTATCGTTTGTCGATCGAACAGGAAGACGGGCTGAACGCCGATATCCTCGACCCGCATCGCGTCGCGGCGGCGCGCGAAACCATCGGCATTCTGTGGGCCGCGATTCAGGCTCTCCCCGACCCGACCCAGCAGATATTCATCCTCTACCGCGTTGAAAATATTCAGAAACAGACCATCGCGGACAATTTCGGATATAATGTGCGTACCGTTGAAAAACATATCTCGCGTGCCCTGACCTTCCTCACCCGCCGAATGAAAGGCCGATCATGAGCCCCGACTTCGACGATCAGATTCCGTCCGCAGCGGAAGAGCAGGCCGCCGAATGGTGCTGGCGGATCGCGGATCGCGCGCTGACGGCGACCGAGCAGGAGGCATTCGACGCCTGGATGCAGGCCGATCCGGACCACCCGCTCTTGTTCGACGAGATGGTGACGGTGTGGAAAGGCACCGATGCCATCGCCGAGATGCCCGGCTTTCTGTCGCTGCGCGCCAAGGCGCTGACCGCGATGGAAACGGCCCGCGATGCCGGCGCTGCGCCGCCGGTCGCACGGCGCGCGCGCTGGTATCGCGGGATTGCGGCGATGGCGGCGGCGCTGTTGCTGGCAATCGGCGGCTTCTGGTCGCTGGCTGGCGGACCCGATGTCTATGGCACCGGGATTGGCGAGCGCCGGGTTGTCCGCCTCGACGACGGCTCGCGCCTCTCGCTCGACGCCTCGACCCGGGTGTCGGTCGTCTATTCGGACGATCGGCGCGCGCTGGTGCTCGAGCGCGGCCGCGCCAAGTTTGAAGTGGCAAAGGATCCGCTGCGCCCCTTCACGGTGCGCGCGGGCCGGCGCGCGGTGGTCGCGACGGGCACCGCGTTCAGCGTCGAGCTTCTCCACAACCAGATGCGGGTGTTGTTGTACGAAGGGCAGGTTGCGGTCGTGGAGCAGCCATCGCCGCGCACAACGTCCCGGGCGACGCCGCGAACCGACCCGGGCCGACAGCTGGTTCCCGGGCAGGAACTGGTCGCCAATTTGTCGTCAGGCGCGACCGAGGTCGTGCAGGCAGAGGTCGGGCGGTCGCTGGCGTGGGAAGGCGGGCGGCTCGACTTTGTCGATGAACCGCTGGCCAGCGCGGTCGAGCGCATCAATCGTTACGCCGACACCCCGATCGTCATCGGTGACGCGGCGGCGGGCCGGCATCTGGTCAACGGGGTATTCGACGCCGGCGATCCGGGCAGCTTTGTGACCGGGGTGACCTCGCTGTTTCCGCTCGCGGCGCGGCGCGCGGACGGACAGATCATGCTGGTCAGCACCGAAAGCACGCGCGCAGAAAAATAGTTGGGCGCAAATATCGAGGTCACGCGTCTCAGTTTATAAAAGGGGCAAATAAATTGATCCCTTCATCAAATGGGGAGAGTTTATGTTGCTTCGGCCATATCTGCTTGTGGGGCTTGCCGGTTGTGCGATTTCTGCCAGTATCGCACCGGCGCCAGCCTATGCGCAGCAGGTCTATAGTTTTGACATTCCGGCTCAGGATCTTGGCAGCGCCTTGCGTGCATTCGCCCGCACGTCGGGTCTGCAGGTAATTTACGACGGCAAGGCACTCGCCGGCAAGCGCAGCGCCGGGTACCGCCAGCGCGGCGCTCCCGAAGTGGCGCTGAAAACATTGTTGCGCGGCACGGGGCTCAGCTACCGGCGCGACGGCAATATTTACGTGATTGCCCCCGCCAAGGCGCGCGTTGCCGCCGCGGCGCCCAACCCGGTTCCGGTGTCGGTGGCTCCGGCGGCGGCCGAAGTGCGGGGCGAGGCCGAGATCATCGTGACCGCGCAGAAGAAAGAAGAAAAGATCAGCGATGTGCCGATCGCCATGACGGCGCTGTCGGCCGATGCGCTGGACGACCGCAAGATCGAGGGCGGGTCGGAATTGCTGCGCGCCATCCCCAACGTCAATTTTTCCAAAAGCAATTTCAGCATGTATAATATCTCGATCCGGGGGATCGGGACCAAGGCGATTTCGGCGTCGAGCGACCCGGCGGTCGCGGTCAGTTTCAACAACACCCCGCTGGTGCGCAACCGCCTGTTCGAGCAGGAGTTTTTCGACCTGCAGCGCGTCGAAGTGCTGCGCGGACCGCAGGGCACGCTCTATGGCCGCAACGCGACCGCCGGGGTGGTCAACATCCTTCCGGCGCTGCCCGACAATGATCTGGCGGGCGAGGCGAAGCTCGAAGTCGGCAACTTCGAGACCATGCGCGCGAGCGGGATGCTCAACGTGCCGATCACCGACACGTTGGGCGTTCGCCTGGCCGGCGCGTGGACCCGTCGCGACGGCTTCGACTACAACAGCTTCACGCAGCAGCGGGTCAACGGCCGCGACCTGTGGTCGACCCGCGCGTCGCTGGCGTGGGAGCCGAGCGACCGGTTCCGCGCCAATATGATCTGGCAGCATTTCCAGGAGAATGACAACCGCTCGCGCACCGGCAAGCAGCTGTGCACCCCCGATCCGGGGCCAACGATGGTCGGCAGCGTGGCGGTCACCAATCTGGCCACGCGCGGCAGGATGAGCCAAGGCTGCCTGCCGGGTTCGCTGTATGACGATGCCGCCTTTGGCGCGCCCAATGGGCAAGCGCTGTCCTATATTTTTGTCCCGAACACGCTGCTTTCGCTAGGCAGAAACCCCGTCACACGGCAAGATGTGTATGCCGTCAAGCCGGGCGATCCGTTTGCCGGCGTCGTCCAATCGCGAAACCTGCGCGAAATCGCGACCAGCTATGACCCCGTCTTCCGCGCGAAGAATGACGTGGTCCAGGTCAACCTCGAGTTCGAACCGTCGGACGGTTTGAAACTGGTATCGCAGACGGCCTATGCGCGCGACCGCTTCTATTCCACGCAGGACTATAATCGCTTCGTCTCGGCACCGATTTTCAACAGCTCCACCCAACCGTTGCTGAACGGGCGAAATCAGCTGATCAATACGACGTTGTTCCCGGGACCAACCCCGGGGGGTCAATATTGCGATCCGCAGCTGGGCTGTTCCGATCGGCTTGAGTCCGCGGATCTCAGCCAATCGAGAAGTCGCCAGTGGACGCAGGAGTTTCGCCTGCAGTCGGACTTTGACGGTCCGCTAAACTTCAATGTCGGGGTCAACTACCTCGATTTCAAATCGCAAGACAATTATTATGTATTCAACAATATGTTCACCCTCATTTCAGAGTGGTTCTATGGAACTAGCTCTAATGCAGGCAATACGGTACAGCTGCCATGCCCTCTTGGCTTTGAGAGCCGCGAATGTATCTATGTTGATCGAAACCCCATCGGTGGTTTGGATAATCAAGGACATAATTATTTCCTAAGCCAGAACGGGATTCGGACCAAGTCCGCGGCGGCGTTTGGTGAACTATACTGGAATTTGACGGACAGTCTGAAACTGACCGCCGGTGTTCGCTACACGCAGGACAAAAAAATCTCCACCCAGGTCCCCAGCCAATTGTTGTTGGCCGGCGGAACGGGAACACCTCTTCCCGGCCAGAATACGGGCGGGCGGGTGAACAGCGGCTATCCGGCGCTTCCCGACATCAAGCAGGAATGGAAAGAATTCACCGGCCGCGTCGTGCTGGATTGGCAGCCCCAGGTGGCGTTTACCGACGACACCCTGATCTATGCCTCTGCGTCGCGGGGATATAAGGGCGGCGGCACCAACCCGCCGCGCGTCGATATCAACCCGGCGATCGTGCAATATCTGCCGTTGCCGCAAACTTTTCGCCCCGAATATCTCAACGCGTTCGAAATCGGGACGAAGAACAGCTTCGACGGCGGCCGTTTCACGCTGAACGCCACCGCATTTTTTTACGATTACGACGATTATCAGATTTCGCAGATCGTCGATCGGATCGCGTTCAACGAAAATTTCGACGCGACCAGCATGGGCCTGGAATTCGAGGCGGCATGGCGTCCGTCGCGGGCTTTCCGCGTCGATGCCAATCTCGGTCTTCTCAAAACGCGCCTGAAGGACGGTTCGAAGTCGATCGATGTGATGAACCGCACCCAAAACGATCCGGATTGGGTTGTGCTGCGTCCCTGGCTCCAGGCGCCGTCGAACTGCATTGCACCAAAGGTGCTGGTCGAGCGCGTCTTGCGCGGCAATCCGGCTTTCCACAATCTGGCGCTCGCGGCCTTCTGTCCGGGATCGAACCGTATCGGCGGCTATGACCCGAGTTTTCCGGGCGGCGTTCCCTACCATGCACTATACGGGTTCACCTATAATCCGGCGGCGCCCTATAATCCCGATACGATCGGCCTGAACATCAACCAGGGCGGCAGCGGCGCGCCCAATGCCGGCCGCGGCTTCGACGCCGATCTGTCGGGCAATGAATTGCCGAACTCGCCCCGGATGACCTTCAACATCGGCGCGCAATATACGTTCTTCCTCGATGGCGGAAATTGGGAGCTGACCTTCCGCGGCGACTATTACCGTCAGGCAAAGAGCTTCGCGCGCGTTTACAACACCGAATATGACCGGCTGCGGGCGTGGGACAATACGAACCTGGCGGTGACGCTGGCGCGGCCAGATTCCGATCTGACCTTTCAGCTCTACGTCAAGAATGTGTTCAACGACGCCCCGATCACCGACTTTTTCACCAACGCCGACGACACGGGCTTAAGCGCCAACGTCTTTACGCTCGATCCAAGAATTGTTGGGTTCAACGTCTCCAAGAAATTCTGAAAAATTCCGATGGGAGATGGTGAATATCCAACATGAAATCGAATAGCGATATTGAATCGGTTTAATGCATAGGACGATTTATATCGTTACTTACAATATAACTCTATGCATGCAGGAGAGTGAAATGAAAAAACTTCTTGGCATCGCCGCAGCATTGGCGCTTCTCGCCCCCCATGCCGCATCGGCGCAGACGTTTACCACCACGCCTGGCACCTATACATTCAGTGGAAATGGCGTTCTGGTGCAAAAGGGCTCGGGTCCTCTGCTGTCGTGTTTCCTGAGCATCGATGTCACCAATGACGGAACCAGCATCACGGCCGGCAATCCCGTCCTGACGGGGTCCGGCGGATTCTGTAATACGGTCGTGTTCCAGGCGACGCCGTGGCCCGTGACGGTTTCCGGAACGACCGTTACCATCAGCGGTATCGATGTCGACACAACCATTACCCCCGGTGATTGCAACGGCTTTCTCGATGCGACTTTTTCGACCAGCGGAGGCACGGAATCCCTGACCGTCGATACCGGGTTTACGACGACTTCAACCCTTCCCGAAGTTACCGCGAGCACCGGCGATTGCAAAATTGACGGTATCATCAGCAATTGAGCGATGTGATGGCCTGATGCAGTCATTTGGCGAGCGCACGGCGGTCGTGCGCTCGCCTTATCGCGGGCGGTGATGGTTTCCGGGACCATGGCTGGAGCCGTAAAAAGGGCGTTGGTACCGTGGCATCCCGACGAAATCCCAACGCGCCGCTGATGTTTACCGGGCGGCCAATGGCACGATACTCCTAACCTTGGCGCACGATTTCGTGCGCCATTTTTTTCCTCCGATGCCAGGAAAAAATTCCAAAAAATACTATGATCTGAAGCTACTAAGTCATCTTGTCGGTGGACATCGGCCGAAATAGATCGTGCATATTCTCTGGACTGGTTGCGAGATAAATTTGACCTGTCAAATTCCCCTCCACGCCATCGCATCGCTGCGAAGCCATCCGGGCGGGCGCGGCCTGTCCCGCACGCATATCTCGCTGTTCGCCCTCCCCGCCTTGTTCGCCGCGATGCCTTGCCAGGCCAGCGGCGCCGACGGCACTGAAGCGATCGCCGCGCCGCGCGACGCTGCCGCCTCCGTCCCCTCGCGCGCCGCCGGCCCCGACGCCGAAGACGAGATCGTCGTCACCGCGGAGCGCTATGGCGAGGCCAAGGTCGCGGCCGAAAGCGAGTTTTCCGAAGACGAGATCGCCGGACAGGGCACCGACAGCATTCAGGATCTGCTGGCGCGCCTCGCGCCCTTCATCGACGCCAGCGGCGAGGCGCCGATCATCCTGATCAACGGCAAGCCCGCGGGTTTCGACCGTTCGATCCTCTTCTATCCTCCCGAGGCGCTCGACCGGCTTGCGGTGCTGAAACCCGAAGCCGCGGCGCAATATGGCTATGCGCCGGGCAAGCGCGTCGTCAATCTGGTGCTGAAAAAAAGCTATTCGGACCTGAATGTTGATGCCGGCGTCAATGGGGCGACCGCGGGCGGGCAATATGGCGGCAATCTGTCGGTCGGCCGCGTCGCGATCAGCGGACCGGTCCGCTGGAATGTCAACGCGCGCGTCACCCGCGACAGCGCGCTACGCAAGGATGCGCGGAATATTCCGCGACCGGCGATGCCTTTCGACGGCACCGGATATGTTTCGGCGATCGGCGGCGGCGAAATCGATCCGGCGCTCAGCGCGGCCGCCGGCAGGCTGGTGACCATGGCGGCGATCCCGGCGGGCGCCGCGTCCGGCGCGCCGGCGCTCACGGACTTCGCCGCGACGGCGGACCAGACCGATGCGGTCGATCCCGACGCGTTCGAAACGCTGCTGTCGGCGCGGCGCAGCGCCTCGCTGAGCCTTGGGGTGACCCGCCCGGTGGGCGCCTTCACCGCCTCGCTGAGCCTGAACGCGGGCAGGAACAGCAGCAACGGGTTGTGGGGGCTGCCGATGGCGTCGGTGGTCGTCCCGGCGGACAGCCCCTGGTCACCCTTTGCCGGGGATGTTCTGCTGACGCGGCCGTTCGCGGGCGAGCGGCCGCTGCGCAACGGCAACAGGTCGGAATCGCTGGGCGCGTCATTGACCCTGAACGGCGTGATCGGCGGCTGGCAGACCAGCCTCGGCTTGAGCTATGACCGCAGTTGGGGTGAGAATCTGTTCGAAACCGGCATCGATCTGGTCCGCATCCAACAGCTGACCGATGCCGGCGACCGGGCGTTCAACCCCTATGGCGCGTGGGACGCCAGCCTGCTGCTCGGCAGTCGCAACCGCACAAAGAGCGATAATCTGAACGCCCGGCTCCAGGTACAAAAGATCGTCGCCGCCCTGCCGGCGGGACCGTTGACGGCCAGCTTCGCCGCGAACCTCAGCCGCGGCAGCTCCGAAAGCCGGCAGAGCGACGTAAATGGCGGGTCGGCGGTGGTGAGCAGGGCGGTGCGTGAGCAAATCGATGGCCAAATGTCGCTGACCGCCGCCATTTTGCGCCGCGGGGTCAGCGAAATCGGGCCGCTCGGCGATTTGACCGCCGACCTGTCGATCGGTAGCCAGACGATGTCGAAGGCCCCGGTGCAGACACGGTTCGGCGCCGGTATCAACTGGTCGCCGCTGGCGATCGTCCAGTTTCGGGGATCGATCGACCTTGTCGAAACCGCCCCCTCGTTCGACCAGCTCGACGGCCCGATCGTGACGACGGTCAACCGGATATTCGACTATGCGCGCGGCGAGGTCGCCGAACCGGTGTGGATTACCGGCGGCAACCCCGATCTGGGGCGCAGCAGGCGGCAAAGCCTGGCGCTGAACGCGACGGTGCGGCCGTTCGGCGACCAGACGCTGTCGCTGACCGCCGGCTATCGCCAGACGATTGCCAAGGGCGGGGTCGCGTCCTTCCCCGAATTGACCCCGGTTATCGAGGCGGCGTTTCCCGAGCGGGCGACGCGCGACGCGGCGGGGCGGCTGGTCGCGGTCGATGCGCGCGCGATCAACATTGCCCGCGACACCGACACCGGATTGAATTCGGGCCTAGCGCTGCGTCTGCCGGGCCGCGGCGCGGCGGCGCGGGGGGAACCCGGCGCCGACCCCTTGCAATTTTCGCTGTCGCTGAACCATCGCTGGCGCCTGACGAGCGCGTTGCTGACCCGTCCCGGGGTTGCGGCGATCGACCAGCTCGCCGACAGCGGCCAATCGCGCCACAATCTGTCGCTGCAAGTTAGCGTCGGCAAGCAGGGGATCGGCGCCAGTGTGAATGGCAATTGGGCGAGCCCGGCGCAGGTCGTCAACGACGACCGGATATTTCGTTTCCAACCGCCGCTGACGGTCAACCTGTCCCTGTTTGTCGAACCCGGGCGGTTGCTCGGGACAGCGAAACAGGGCGCGCTGACCGACGACCTCAAAATCTCGTTCGACGTGCAGAATCTCTTCAAGGGCTATCGCCGGGTCACCCTCGACGACGGCAGCATCCCCTTGGGCTATAGCCGCGACGAGATCGACCCGCTGGGGCGCACCGCCCGGGTCAGCGTGCGCAAGCGATTTTGACACGGTGGGCGCATGCGGCTGTCATCCTTTTGTCATCGCCATGGCGTTGAGCGCGCCGAGGAGGTTCGTCCATGACTCAGCCCGACAAACGCGCGCTGCTGGCCCAAGGCCTGGCGGCGGGCGATGATGATGCCGCATTGCATGCGCGGCTGACCGCGGCGGGCGTGTCGGCTGCGGCGGCGAAATATGAAGTTGAGCGGCTGCCCAAGGATCCGATGGCCGCGGAACTGCGGCGACAGACGGCGCGCATGGCCAAGCAGCGCTGGCTGTTCGCCAATCAGCAGCGGCTGGCGTTCGAGGCCGACGGCGGTTTTGTGCTGGGCACGCTCGATGCGCCCGCGGGCGACCATTTCTATCGGCATTATTACGACGCGAACCGGCCGGCGAAACTGACCCGCATCGTCGATCACTGGCCCGCGCTGACCCGCTGGTCGCTCGATCATTTCGCGTCGGTCGCCGGCGATGCCGTCGTCGAGGCGCAGGTCGAGCGCGAGCGCGATCCCGACTATGAGCTCGCCAAGGACGACCACCGCCGCCTTGTGCGCTTTGCCGAACTGATCGACTGGTTGCGTAAGGACGAGGCGAGCAACGACATTTACCTGACCGCCTATAACAGTGGGACCAACGCGGCGGCGCTGGCGCCGCTGTGGGACGACATGGCGCCGATCGCGCTGCTCGACGGCGCGCGGACCCGCGACGGCTTTTTCTGGCTGGGGCCAAAGGGCACGCTGACCCCCTGGCATCACGACCTCACCAACAATCTGCTGGTGCAGGTGATCGGCCGCAAGCGGGTGCGGCTGGCGCCGCCATGGGCGTTCGACCGCATGAAGAACAGCCGCCATTGCTTTTCCGGCTGGGGCAATGCGGCGCTGCCCGCCGGACCCGGCACCGCCGACACGCCGCCGGTGCTTGAAACGGTGCTTGGTCCCGGCGAGGCGGTGTTCTTGCCCGTCGGCTGGTGGCATCAGGTCGAAGCGCTCGACCTGTCGGCGAGCATGAGCTTCACCAGCTTTCGCCGGGCGAACGCGCATGTCGACGATTATGCATCCTATGGCGCACTGTAACGCGCGCTTGCGTTTCGCGGCGCTGCTCGGCATCATCATGTCCATGAAAACATGGACGCATTGTTGGTCGATGGCGGTTCTTTTGACCGCGTGTGTCTTGCCCGGCGACGCGGGGGCAAAGGAGCCGCTGCGTCTGAAGCCGAGTTCCAAATGGAACGTCCATTATGCCGACGACAGTTGCAGCATGGGGCGCAGCTTTGGCGAGGGTGACCAGAGGGTGATTTTGGTCGCCGACCGCTACGAGCCGGGCGATCTGTTGCGGCTGAGCTTTACCGGCAAGCCCGCCGCCACCAATTTGAACGAAGGTCTGGTGCAGGTCCGGTTCGGGCCCAAAGAAGCCGTGCAGGAGGTCGATTTCTATCCCGCCACCTCGGCGAACAAGATGCCAGCGGTGATCCTGCGCGAAGGGGTGCGGATCGCGCCCCACGCGCCGGAGGAATTGGCGGCCTATGACGCGGCGGTCAAGGCCGAGCGGCAGGATTTCCTATGGTCGGAGATCACGCCCGAACAGGAAGCCGCCGCGACGTTTATCGAGGTGAAGCGGTCGATCCGCCAACCCTTCATTCTCGAAACGGGGTCGCTCGGCCCGCCGTTGGCGGCGCTTCGCAAATGCACCGACGAATTGCTCGGCCATTGGGGCATCGATGTGGCAAAACATGCGACGCTGTCGCGCCAGGTGACCCCGGCCAGCAATCCCGGGAAATGGGTAAGGCCCAACGACTATCCCCCGGCGATGATCCAGCAGGGCAAGCGGGCGATCGTGCACTTCCGGTTGAATGTCGATGCGGCGGGCAAGCCGACCGCTTGCCATATCCAAAAATCGACCCGCCCCCAGGCGTTTGACGATGCGGTGTGCAAGGCGATCTTGCGCAACGCGAAATTTGAACCCGCGCTCGATGCGGCGGGCAATCCGGTCGCCTCCTATTGGCTGAACACCGTCATATTCCATATTTAAGCGGCCGTGTCGGCGGCGCCGCATTATCCGGTCGGTAAACCCTTTGCGGTAAAGGCGCAGTCATGGCCTTGATCAGCGATTATCAGCAACGGCAGATGCGCGACACCGAACTGCGGCGTTTCGACCGCTGGTTCGTCGATACCGCCATGGGGCCGGCCTATCGCGGCCGCGACGGGCGGGCGCGGGGGGTGAAGGCCGACGAGGTCGCGCGCTGGCGTGGCGAGGTCGAGGCGCATGTCGATGCGATGATCGCGGCGATCCCGGCGCAGGCCGCGTGGGCGATCGGGGCGCTGCTGGCCATCGTGTTCGGCGGCGGCTGGCTGCTCGACGTGCTCGCGATCGCGCAGCGGTTCCATGCCCCCGCGATCGGACTGGGGGTGTTCATTGTCGAGGTCGGCATGATCGGCATCGAAATCTGGGACTATGTCGCGGGCTGGCGCGCGCGCCGCGACGGCATCGAGGCGGCGGTGGCGGCGCGGGCGCCGCTGCCGATCGACCCGGCGCGGCTGGGCAGCGGGCATAATTGGTTCCAGACCGGCGTCCTGGCGCTGGTCGTCCCGATCATCCTGCTCGCTTATGCCTCGCACCTCGACGAAGGGTTGATCGATCGCATCGACTGGCGCTGGGTCTTTGCCGCGATCCCGCTGGCGTGGGGGCTGCATTTTGCCGCCAAATGCTATGATCGGCGGATCAGGAGCCTGCGTCGCTAAACCCGTTGCGGCGACGTTCGGCGGCGTCCCACGCCCGCTGACGGGAAGCGCAAATGTTCGCTTGCCGTTTACGTAAACTGCAAGCACTATCGGTCGATGAGCAGCATGAGTCACGCCCTGTCCGGCTTGATGACCCGCCTTGCCGGCCCCGGTGAATTGACCGGTCTGGCGCGCCTGTCGGGCGGTGCCAATATGGAAAGCTGGGCGTTTGATTGGGCGGGCGGCGCCTATGTGCTGCGCCGCGCGCCGTCAGCCGGTTATATGGCGGGGCGGCCCTATGGTCATGCCGACGAGGCGGCGCTGGTGATCGCCGCCCATTCGGCAGGCGTGAAGGCGCCCGAGGTCGTCGGGGTGCTGGCCGACGGCGACGGCATGGGCACCGGCTATGTGATGCGGCGGGTGATCGCCGAAGTGAACCCGGCGAAGATACTCGCCAACCCGCCGCCATCGCTGCTGACCGACCTGGGACGCGAGCTGGCGCGCATCCATGCCATCCCGGCGCATGCGATCCCGGCGGCGATCCCGCTGATGGACACCGCCGCGGCGCTGGCCGAGCTGAAGGCGCGCTTTCTGGAATATGGCGGTGACCGGCCGGTGATCGCGCTGGCGATCAAATGGTGCGAGGATCATCTGCCGCCGCCTGCCGACCCCGTGCTGGTGCATGGCGATTACCGGATGGGCAATATCATGGTCGATGTCGCCAAAGAGAGCGGGGGGCTGGCGGTCGTGCTCGACTGGGAGCTGGCGCATCGCGGCGACCCGCATGAGGATCTGGCGTTCGGCTGCATGACGGTGTGGCGGTTCGGCCAGATTGATCGAACGGCGTTCGGGGTCGGCAGCCTCGCCGAATATTTCGCCGCCTATGAAGCCGCTAGCGGGGGCCAGGTCGAGCCCGATCGCTTCCGTTTCTGGCTGGTTTACCGGACCCTGTGGTGGGCGCTCGGCTGTCTGCAGATGGGGCAGGCGTGGCGCAGCGGCGCCGACCCGACCGTCGAGCGGGTGGTCGTGGGGCGGCGCACTGCCGAACAGGAGCTTGACCTGCTGTTGCTGCTGGAGGCGGAGGCGCCCGCGGTCGAGCGGGGAAGGGCGTTGCCGCCTTCGCCAGCCGCCTCTGCGGCGCCAACCGGAGAGCCGACGAACCGCGAGATCGTGCAGGCGGTGCGCGACTGGCTGGCCGACGACATCAAACCCGGCGCCGAGGGGCATGGCAAGTTTCAGGTCGCGGTGGCGATGAACGCGTTGGGGATCGTGATGCGCGATCTTGATGCCGGGGTGCGCGCCGAAGATCGGGCGTTGGCCGATGCCTTGCTCGGCGGCGCGACCACCCTCGCCGAACCCGGCTTGCTCGCGAAACTGCGCCGCGCGGTGCTGGACAAATGCGCGGTCG
>NZ_SCOT01000023.1 GCF_005502465.1 Sphingopyxis sp. L1A2A | reverse complement strand
CACCCAACCCTCCCCCATCAAGGGGGAGGGCTTTAGAAGACCGCCTCCTGCCATGACCACCTCTTCGCCCCTCGACGATTTCAAGGCTGCGCTATCGAGCGTCGCGCGTGCGGTGACCCGCGACGCCGAGGTCGAGGTCGGCTTTACCGCCGACGCGCCCGCGCAGATCGGCAAGGCGATCAAGGTGCCGACGCCGTCGCGCACGCTTCCGGCGGATCAGGTCGCCGAAGCGCGCGGCTTTGCCGATTCCTATGCTCTGCGGATGAAGCACCACAGCGAGAAATTGCACGCCGCGGCGCGCCCCGCCGAACCGCTCGCCGCCGCCGCGTTCGATGCGATGGAGCGGGCGCGGATCGAGGCGTTGGGCGCGCGCCACATGGACGGCATGCGCGCGAACCTGTCGGCCAGTCTGGCGATGCGGATGCGGAGCGACCCGATCAGCCGCGCGCAGGGCCGCGACGATGTGCCGATCTCGAGCGCGCTCGAACTGATGCTGCGCGAGGCGCTGACCGGCGATCAGGCACCCCAAGGGACCGAAACCGGCCTGTCGCTCGTCCGCGAATGGATCGCCAAGGAGGCTGGCGGCGACCTGACCGCGCTGTCGATGCTGCTCGACAATCAGGCCGCCTTCGCCGAAACTGCCAAGCTGGCACTCCGCCACCTCGACCTGATCCAGAGCGACGAGCCGGTGAACGAGGGCGCCGAGGACGGCGGCGAGGAGGATGAGAGCGAGGCCGAGGAAAACCAGGACGAACAGGACAGCGAGGACGGCGGCAGCGGTGAGAGCCAGGTCGATGCGCGCGCCGAAATGGCGGGCGATCAGGCCGACGATGGCGACAGCGACCCCGACGCGCAGGAAATGGAAGCCGACGGCGAGCCCGAAATGGGCGGCGAAGGCGATGAGGGTATGTTGCCCGTGCGCCCCAATCGCCTGCCGAGCGACATCCCCGATTTCAACTATCTGCGCTTCACCGAAAAGCATGACGAGATCATCCTCGCGACCGAGCTGTGCGATGCCGACGAACTGACGCGGCTGCGCGCCTATCTCGACCAGCAGATGCAGCATCTGCAGGGCGCGGTGACCAAGCTCGCCAACCGGCTGCAACGCCGGCTGATGGCGCAGCAGAACCGCGCGTGGGATTTCGATCAAGAGGAGGGCCAGCTCGACGCGGCGCGGCTAGCCCGCGTCATCGTGTCGCCCGGCCAGTCGCTGTCGTACAAGATCGAGCGCGATACCGATTTTCGCGACACCGTCGTCACCCTGCTGATCGACAATTCGGGGTCTATGCGCGGGCGGCCGATCAGCATCGCCGCGATCAGCGCCGACATCCTCGCGCGCACCCTCGAACGCTGCGGCGTGAAGACCGAAATCCTTGGCTTCACCACGCGCACCTGGAAGGGGGGCCAGAGCCGCGAGGATTGGCTCGCCGCGGGGCGCCCCGCGCACCCCGGTCGGCTCAATGACCTCCGCCACATCATCTACAAGCCCGCCGACGAGCCCTATCGCCGCGCGCGCAAATCGCTCGGGCTGATGATGCGCGAAGGGCTGCTCAAGGAAAATATCGACGGCGAGGCGCTGACCTGGGCGCACAGCCGCATCATCGGCCGCCCCGAAGAACGCAAGATCTTGATGGTGATCAGCGACGGCGCGCCGGTTGACGACAGCACCCTGTCGGTCAACCACGGCGCCTATCTCGACCAGCATCTGCGCCAGGTGATCGAATGGATCGAGAACCGTTCGCCGGTCGAGCTGTGCGCGATCGGCATCGGCCACGACGTGACGCGATACTATAGCCGCGCGGTGACGATCATGGACGCCGAGCAATTGGGCGGGACGATGGTCGAACAGCTGGCGGGGTTGTTCGACGTGGATTGAACGATTGTCAGGCTATCTTGGCGCTTGCGACCACCGCGCGATAATCTTCGATATTTCTCTCGAAGAAGTGAAGCTTGGGCGCGTCGTAAGTGATCATAAACAGTTTGCCACTCCGAAGCACTGCGATGGCTTCGCCCCGTCGCGTCAATTCGTCAGGCGTTACATATTCATATGTAAACTGGATCGCCGGCTCATTCAGGAATTTGGTGGGCTTCGAAGCCCCAAGAGAAAAAACCGCGATGCCAAAATGAGCGCGATATGTCCCTTCAAGGAATTCAGGGACGTCCGTCAGCAGGCTGTTCGACCGCAACTTGGGCAGCGGGTCACGCTTTTTGCTGCGTTCACGTAACAACGGCTCGCCGGGGGCAATATCGGAATAAAAAGATATATCGTTGAGCTGTTCGCCATCCAGCGTCCACGTCTCGGCTTTTTTTCCCGGCCTTGCCGAAAGCTTGTTCCAGTCGCGGGGCGGTGTAATCGACAGCGTCGACTTCGCAACGGCCACGGTTTCGCCGCTCTTTATCAGGTCATTTGCCGACAGTGCGGCTGGAGCAGTTAGTGCCGCAGCTGCCGAAATAAGCAGCACCGGTTTCAACAATGATTTTAGCATTTTAAAGGCCTTCATTGGGGCGCAACGAGCGAGCGGATCATATCCGCGTCGAGTGCGTCGGGCTTGAGTTCCAGATAGCGGGAGAGCGAAGGGGTTGCTTCTGATTTGCGATCCATGCGCATCAGCGACAGTCCCATCCCGCGATATGCGGTTGGCAAGTCAGGGTTGAGGGTTAGTGCTTGGCGATAGAATTCTACTGCATTCGGAAGATCGCGCGGATTAGCCCGCAGCCTATATAGCTCGGCGCGCGCGAGCAGGAGCGGAGCCGTCCATTCTTCCGCACCAAGGCGGGTTATCAGATATTCCGTCCCGGCGAAGTCGTTCAGCTTGATCTGATCTTCGAGAAATTGATCCAGCCACGGCGCCAAGGCGGCCTGATAGGCATTCCGCCCCTCATACTCGCCGCCCGGAACACGATTGGCCAGCGCTGACAGATAGTCCGCTCGTTCAAGATTAGTAGGGTGCGTCGCGAAGAAGGCAGTCTTGTCGTAACGCTGGCCGCGCAACGCGCGACCGGTGGATGTCGCATCGGCTTCATTCATCGCAGAACGCCAAACCTCCGACGCGGCCGACGGCCGATATTTCGCTTCCGCCATATAGCTAAAGCCTAGAATATCGGCTTCCCGCTCCTGATCGCGACTGAAGCGGAAAAGGGCGCCATATACCGAGATACGAAAATCGCCGTATGACTGGGTGCTACCGCCGCCATAGGTTGCCGCGAGCGTTCCGAGCACTGCAGTCCAGGCAAGCAGATCACTGGTCGATCTTTTACGACGAAATTCATCCAGCGAATGCCGCATTTCGAAATGGGCAAATTCATGCCCAAGAATGGACGCGAGTTCGGCTTCGTTGCGCATGCGCAACAGCAAGCCGGAATAGACGCGCATCGTACCATTCGGGCTCATGTTCGCGTTGAATACGGGCACCCGGAGAATATAAATTCGCACGCCGCCGCAACGATCGTTCCCCACAGCGCGGCATAGTACGGAGTGCACGTAGTTATTCAGTGCTTCATCGCGAATAACCAAGCGCGAATCGCGGGTGAGCCGCTCGCTCTCGTCGTCCACCATCCACATTCCGCGCTCATCGACGTTCTGAGGCTGATAGGCGCCCGTGTATGTTGGCAGATCAAATTCTCGTTCGGGGTTGGCCGCCCCAAGGGTCGCCATTGCCGCCACCGCGGCCAAAAGCCGGACCATGGGTCGCATCACGCAGCTGGGGCCGTTTGGACCGAGCTACCCGGAAATTCTTCCAGCAACTGACGCATTCGCTTCTCGGCGCCCTCCGGCGTGCGGACGTCGCCGCCCATCTTTCCATCGGCGTTCAGCCATAGCAACTCGCCAGTCTTCAAATCGACAAGGCCCGCATAACCACTGTGAACGCCCGATTGCACACCCACACCTCCGAGCATTGCAAACGCTTGCAGAACCTTACGGCCAGTCGATCCATATTGATCTTCTGTATAAATGAACAAACCATAGTCTGCATCGGCTGCCCCCGGCAGACGCGCTACCTGGGGGCCAAGTGTCCATTCGAATACATCGTTCCGATTGTCCCGTTTCTTTGTCGGAAGTCGATTACCGACAAAGAATTGGTAGTTAATAACCGAGCTCGAGACAGCGGCGAAAAGTGCCATGTGTTCGGCCACAAGCAAAGCCTGTTCACCAATCGGTTCTGAGGCTTCAATCACGCGATTGCCGAGGCGATCCTGTAATTGCCTCAACGAGACACCCATATGCTCGCGACCTTGCGCGGTCCAATCGGCATTGGGTTCGAACATTCCGCCCGTGGACTGCGCCCCAACACGGATCGTTGGCCGGAACAAAAGTATGGTCTTGCCGCTATTCGGCGGCAGCGTGAAACCTTGCCGTACGGCGGTTCGCTCCTGAGCCTGTGCCAAACCGAAGCTGCTCGTGCACAGCACAAGCAGTGCAGCCGCAATGGCGCGTATCAGATTCATGAATCATCTCCCCCTTCGGGAAGGAAAAGCTCAATCTTTGAGTCCGGTCAAGTAGCTCTGTCCGAAGTCGATACTTTTTCTGCGGCAAACAATTTCTGCGGCATACAATTTTCGAGAGAGAGGCCGTTTAGTAGCGGTTTGGTTTGCTCTCAACGCCGGCCGAGGCGCGCAGGGTGACAACCCCTTGCCCCCTCGTTACAAACCCTTCCGGTGCAGCAGGGACTCGCGGCCTGACGACGGGAGCCGCTGCGCCAATATTCATGCTGTGGGTCGCCAGCATGGCTTGGGGCCGCACCGGGGTGGTGCGTGGCTGAGGGGGCGACTGTACATGAAAAAAGCATCAGACCTGTTCATCGAGTGCCTGGAGGAAGAAGGCGTCGAATATATTTTCGGCGTTCCGGGCGAAGAAAATCTCGACTTTCTCGACAGCCTGTCGCGGTCCAAGCAGATCAAGCTGATCCTGACGCGGCACGAACAGGGGGCGGGTTTTATGGCCGCGACCTATGGCCGCCATACCGGCAAGACCGGCGTCTGCCTTGCGACGCTCGGCCCCGGCGCGACCAATTTTGTCACCGCCGCTGCCTATGCGCAGCTCGGCGGGATGCCGATGATGATGATCACCGGGCAAAAGCCGATCAAGAAATCGAAACAGGGCCGCTTCCAGATCCTCGATGTCGTCGCGATGATGGGGCCAATCACCAAATTCACCCACCAGATGGCCGCATCGGACAATATCCCGAGCCGGGTGCGCGAAGCGTTTCGCCTCGCCGAGGAGGAAAAGCCCGGCGCGGTGCATATCGAGCTGCCCGAGGATATTGCCGACGAACATACCGACGCGGCGCCGCTGAAACGCAGTCATTCGCGCCGCCCGAACGCCGACAGCAAATCGATCCGTGAGGCGGTGAAGGCGCTCGAAGCCGCGAAATCGCCCGTCCTCGTCATTGGCGCCGGTGCCAACCGCACGATGACCAGCCGCATGTTGCTGCAATTCATCGAAAAGACCGGCATCCCGTTCCTGACGACCCAGCTCGGCAAGGGCGTGATCGATGAACGGCATCCGAAATTCCTCGGCTGCGCCGCGCTGTCGGCGGGCGATTTCGTCCACCGTGCAGTCGAGGCATCGGATTGCATCGTCAACCTAGGCCATGACGTCATCGAAAAGCCGCCCTTTTTCATGCAGCGCGGCGGGCCGACAGTGATCCATGTGTCGTCGAAAACTGCCGAGGTCGATCCGGTCTATTTCCCGAACATCGAGGTGATCGGCGATATCGCCAATGCGGTGTGGCAGATGAAGGAAGACATCGTCCCCAGCGGCAGCTGGAAATTCGACCATATGCTGAAGTTCCGGCAGGGCGAGGTCGAGCATACCAAGCCGCTGGCCGAGGATGCACGTTTCCCGATCTTTCCGCCGCATCTGGTCCAGTCGATCCGCGACGCGATGCCCGACGACGGCATCATCTGCCTCGACAATGGCGTGTACAAGATATGGTTCGCGCGGGGCTACACCGCCTATCGCCCCAACACCGTGCTGCTCGACAATGCGCTGGCGACGATGGGCGCGGGGCTGCCATCGGCCATGATGTCGGCGATGGTCTATCCTGATCGCAAGGTCATGGCGGTGTGCGGCGACGGCGGGTTCATGATGAACAGCCAGGAAATGGAAACCGCGGTCCGGCTGGGGCTCAACATGACGGTGCTGATCCTCAACGACAACAGCTACGGCATGATCCGCTGGAAACAGGCGAATATGGGCTTCAAGGATTGGGGGCTGACCTATGGCAACCCCGATTTCGTCAAATATGCCGAGGCTTATGGCGCCCACGGCCACCGCGTGACCAGCGCCGCGCATCTGCAGGAACTTCTCGCGCATACCCGCGACACGCCGGGGGTGCATCTGATCGACTGCCCGGTTGACTATTCGGAGAATGATCAGATTTTGAATACCGATATCAAGCGGATATCGAAAGAGATGTAGTCTTCTGCTTCCTGTGCCCCGGCGAAAGCCGGGGTCCAGAGCGCCCTTGCGCCAGTGTTGCGCTTTCTAGCCCTGGACCCCGGCTTTCGCCGGGGTACGGAGAGGTGAAAAATGAAGTTGAAAGACGTCTATCCGCTCTACCTCAACAACAAGGCGGTGCAGCCGAACACCGATCTGGAGGTAACCGACAAGTTCACCGGCGAGGTTGCCTTCCGCACCGCGCTGGCGACCCCCGACGTAATCGACGAAGCAATCGCAGGCGCGGTGCGCGCCGCCGAACCGATGGCGCGACTGGCCAGTTTCGAGAAGCGCGACGTGCTGCTGCACTGCGTGACGCGGTTTCAGGAGCGGTTCGACGAGCTGGCCTATGCTTTGTGCGTCGAGGCGGGCAAGCCGATCGCCGATGCCGAGGGCGAGGTCACCCGCCTGATCGACACCTTCCGCATCGCGGCCGAGGAAGCGACGCGCAATTATGGTGAGGTCCAGCCGCTCGATATTTCGGCGCGCGCCAAGGGTTATATGGGGATGTGGAAGCGCGTGCCGATCGGCCCGTGCAGCTTCATCTCGCCGTTCAACTTTCCGCTCAATCTCGCCGCGCACAAGATCGCCCCGGCGATCGCGATCGGCTGTCCCTTCGTGATGAAACCCGCGTCGATGACCCCGCTCGGCGCTATCATCATGGGCGAGGTGCTCGCCGAATGCGATATTTTGCCGGAGGGCGCGTTCAGCGTCCTGCCCGCGAGCCGCGCCGGCGCCGACCTGTTCACCACCGACGAGCGGCTGAAGCTGCTGAGCTTCACCGGCTCACCCGGCGTCGGCTGGGATCTGAAGGCCAAGGCGGGCAAGAAAAAGGTCGTGCTCGAACTCGGCGGCAACGCCGCGGTGGTGGTCGACAAGGACGCCGACCTCGACCATGCGCTCGCGCGGATCATCTTTGGCGGCTATTATCAGTCGGGGCAAAGCTGCATCCATGTCCAGCGCGTGATCATCCACGAAGACATCTACGACCGCTTCCGCGACATGCTGACAGCGAAGGTCAAGACACTGAAATCGGGCGATCCCAAGCATCGCGACACCTTCATCGGACCGATGATTTCGGTCAAGGAAGCGCAGCGGCTGAAAGGGTGGATCGACGATGCGGTCGCCGCGGGGGCGACGCTGCTCGCGGGCGGCGGTTGCGACGGCAATATGCTCGAAGCGGCGCTGCTGGAGAATGTCCCGGCGGGCAGCGATGTCGTCGTCGAGGAAGCGTTCGGGCCGGTCGTCGTGCTGTCGAAATTTGCCAAATGGGACGACGCGCTGGCCGAGGTCAATGACAGCAAGTTCGGGTTGCAGGCGGGACTGTTCACCGGCGACCTGCAAAAGGTGCTGGACGCATGGGATCACCTCGACGTCGGCGGCATCGTCGTCAACGATGTGTCGAGCTACCGCGTCGATAACATGCCCTATGGCGGGGTGAAGGACAGCGGGCTCGGGCGCGAAGGGGTTCGCTTCGCGATCGAGGATATGAGCGAGATCCGGAATTTGGTGATTAGGCGGACTTAAGCGAAAAATCGTCATTGCGAGCGTAGCGGGCCCAAGGCGGCCGTAGGCCTACCAATCCAGAGCGGTTTATGCGCACGCTGGATTGCCACGTCGCTTCGCTCCTCGCAATGACGGGGCTGGGAACCGATAGTCACAAAACCGCCGCTAAACCGTCGTCAAACCGACGTCACTTTGAATCGCACAGTGTCACAAAACTCCTGTCTAGGCCGTGGGCAGCCAAAGGCTGCTGATGGAGTGTGACATGGCCTCGATTTCGACCCTGCCCATCCCCGCGCGTTTCCCCGACCCCTTCGCCACCGATCCGCACGTCCCCGAACGCCTGATCGGCGAACGGCGGAGCTATCGCACGGTGTGGGTCAGCGATATCCACCTGGGCACCCGCGGCTGCAACGCGGCGATGCTGATCGATTTCTTTGACCATGTCGATTGCGAGACGCTGTATCTGGTCGGTGACATCATCGACGGCTGGCGGCTCAAGAAGCGCCATTTTTGGCCGCCCGAGCATAATGACGTTGTGTGGCGGGTGCTCAAGCGCGCCAAACGCGGCACCCGCGTCGTCTATGTCCCCGGCAATCATGACGAGATGTGCAAGCCGTTCGACGGCTTCGATTTCGGCGGGGTCGAGATCCGCCGCGAGGCGATTCACGAAACCGCCGACGGTCGCCGGTTGCTGGTCGTCCATGGCGACGAATTCGACGCGGTGATGCTCGCGCATCGCTGGCTCGCCTTTGTCGGCGACGCGGCCTACACCGGCCTGATGAAATGCAATGTGGTGGTCAACCGCATCCGCAGCGCCTTTGGCCTGCCCTATTGGTCGCTGTCGATGGTCGCCAAGCACAAGGTCAAGAACGCGGTCCAGTTCATCGGCCGCTACGAGGAAGTCGTCGCCCATGCGGCGCGTGTCCGCGGGGTCGATGGGGTCGTGTGCGGCCATATCCACAGCGCCGAGATGCGCGAGATCGAGGGCACCGAATATTATAACGACGGCGACTGGGTCGAAGGCTGCACCGCGCTGGTCGAGCATCATGACGGGACGATGGAGATTTTGCACTGGGCCGAGGAAGTCGCGGCGCGGGCCGCCCCGGCCACGCTGCAACTTCCCGCCCCGGCGCGGGCTGCGTGAGGATTTGGGCATGAGGATCCTGATCGTCAGCGACGCTTGGGAGCCGCAGGTCAACGGCGTCGTCCGCACCTTGCAGGCGACGATCGCCGAATTGCGCGCGGCGGGGCATGAGGTCGGGGTCATCTCGCCCGACCTGTTCCGCTCGCTCCCCTGCCCCTCCTACCCCGAAATCCGCCTCGCCTTCGCCGGCTGGCGCAAGGTCGGGCGGCATATCCGCGCCTTTGCGCCGCAGGCCATCCATATCTCGACCGAAGGGCCATTGGGGCTGGCGGCGCGGCGCTGGTGCCTGAAAAACGGCTTTCCCTTTACCACCGCCTATCACACGCGCTTTCCCGAATATGTCGCGGCACGGTTGCCGCTGTCGCCGGCGTTCGTGTGGCGCTTCATCCGCTGGTTCCACCGCCCGGCGCGGCACATCATGGTCGCGACGCGCAGCCTGGCGCGCGAGCTCGCCGATCAGGGGTTGGAGCAGACGATGATGTGGGAGCGCGGCGTCGATCATCAGCTGTTCCACGCCGACCGCACGCCGCGTCCCGCCTATGCCGACCTGCCGCGGCCGATCCAGCTCTATGTCGGCCGCGTCGCGGTCGAGAAGAATATCGGCGCCTTTCTGGACATCGATCGTCCGGGCACCAAGGTCATCGTCGGCGAAGGCCCCGCGCTCGCGACGCTCAAGGCGCAGCACCCCGGCGCGCTGTTCCTTGGCAAGCTCGGCGGCGAAACGCTGGCCGCGGCCTATGCCGGCGCCGACGTCTTTGTCTTTCCCAGCCGCACCGACACCTTCGGACTCGTGGTGATCGAGGCGCTCAGCTGCGGCACGCCCGTCGCCGCCTTTCCGGTTCCCGGCCCCGGCGACATCATCCGTGACGGCGCGGGGGCGCTCGACGAGGATCTCGGCCGCGCGATCGACACCGCGCTGGCGTGCGAGCGTACCGATGCCGCGGCGCTGGGCGCGCGCTACAGCTGGGCGAGTTGCACCGCGCAGTTCGCCAAAGCGCTGACCTTTGTGCCCGGTCCTCCCGCGCCCGAAAATGCCGTCGGCGCGGCGGGGCTGGCCGCCTAGAAGGTCTTGCGCCACTCCAGTTCGATATAGCGGCCCAGCGGGTCGATATAGCCCGGCTGATAATTCAGCGGCACGACGCCGTTCGCGTCGGTGATCTTGCGCTGTGCGTCGAACAGATTGTCGATCGACAGCCGCACGCGCGATCCTTTGAGGAACGGCAGCTTTTCGGTCAGCTTTGGCTTCTGGTTCAGATCGACGAAGAAACGCAGGTTGAACGTGGCAAGGTCGCCGAATTGCAGGTCGCCCGCGGTGCCCCCAGTGACGGTGCTGCCGCTGTCATATTTGGCGCTGAGCCGCACGCCGATTCCCTTGTTGAACACCCCGCCGTCGAGCTCAAACAGGTGGCGATTGCTGCCGCCGCCGCTGCCGGTCGCCGACCCGTTCAAAAGGTCGAGTTCGGGCACGCCGGGACGGATCAGGATTTTGTCGGTCAGCTTGATCGTGTGATACAGCGACACCTGCCAGCGCCCGCCCTGCGGACCTCCGAACATGCCGCCGGGACCACCCGCGCCGCGACCACCGCCGCCCGCGCGCGGTCCGCCGCCGCGCGGCCGACCAGCGCCATCGGGCCGTCCGCCGCCGGGCCGACCCGCACCGGGGCCGCCCGCCTGTTGCTGGCCAAAACTCTTGCCGAAATTGAGGCCCCAGCGGATCTGTGAATTTTCCACCTGGTCAAAATTGACCGGCCGCTGGTCGAGCGCGATCAGCACGCCATTGGCATCGCGCGTCACCCGATCGGGGAAGGCGGCCTCGATCTCGGGGGTCAGCAGCGGCAGGCTGTTCGACGTGTCGCTGCTCTTGTTGCGGTTATAATTGACCGACAGATTGAGCCCTTCGACCATCGGCGGCGACCAGTTGAGCCCGAGCTTCAGGTCGCGGCGCTGCTCGGCGAGCAGGAAGGGATTGCCGCCCGTCGTCGTCGTGATCTGCACCGTCTGCCCGGTGGCGAAATCATAATAGGTCACCGCGGGGGTCACCAGCGGCGCCGCGCCGAGCTGCTGGATACCGGGCGCCGCTTCATCCTGATTGAAGCTGGCGATCAGCGACAGATTGTCGGTCACCCCCCAATTGAGGTTCGCGCCCCAGCTTTTCAGCGCCGCAAAATCGCTCGGATCCTGATATTGACCGCTCAGCGTCAGCGACACGCGGCCGATGTTGCCGACCTGATATTCGGGGTCGAGCAGCGGCACGGTCAGCGAGCCGAACACCCCCGGCAGGTCGCGCGTCAGGTCGGTCGTCGTGATCGCACCCGAGCGTTCGGACTGGCTGTCGAAGCGCAGGCCCGAATAGCTGCCCGTCGCCGACAGGCGGATCGGTCCCGCCCAACCCTCGGTCACCGTGCCCGACAGATTGGCGTTGCCGCCAAAGGTCTGCTGGCTGCTGTCGAACCGGTCGCGGGCGCCGCTGACGCGGTCGGTAAAGGTCAATTGATCGGCGTCGGCATAATTGCCCGACACCGACCAGCGCCAGTCGGCGAGCATCCCGTTGACGCTGGCGGTCGTCGTCAGGTTGCGCGCGCGGCTATCGCGTTCGAGCGGATCGGTCACCCCGCCGACGCCGGGACCAAGCAGCGACAGGCTGTCGGTCTGATCGAAGCGGACATTGATTGACGCGTCGGTGAGCTTGTTCAGGCTGCGCTGGATCGTCGCATCGACCCGATACTCATCCGACGCGCCGAGCAGGCTGCGCGCCGGCGCCTCGGCCGCCTGCGCCGGGTCGTCATAGTCAAGCCCCCGCTCGCTTTCGAGCAGCATCGAGCGATGCTCCCATCCGGCGTTCACGTTCAGCCGGCCATTCTCGCCGATCATCAGGAAGCTCGGTTCGATTTCACCCTGAAACCGGCCGCCCTGGGTCGGGATGCCGCCCTCGGCCTCGACCGCGATCTGGCGGAAGTTGGGCTTGAGCACCATGTTGACGACGCGCTCGTCGGCCGAATAGCCATATTGCAGCGCGACCTCTTCGGGGAACACCTCGACCTTGGCGATCGCTTCGGGTGGCAGGTTGCGAACCTCGCCAAAGCCGCCGATGCGGCGCCCGTTGATCAGGATGATCGGTCGCCCGCCACCGCGCCCACGCCCCGAGCGTGTCTGCGGCGCCAGCGCGTCGAGCAGTTCGGACACGTTCGACACGCCATAGCTCGCGATCGCCGCCTCATCGAGTTCGGCCTCGGCCTTGATGTCGGTGTCGAGCTGCCCGGCGAGCCGCGGGGCGGTGACGACGATTTCGTCGCCGTCGATCTCGTTGTAGCTGTCTTCGCCATCGTCGGACGCGGAGACGACCGGATCGGCGGGCTGCTCGGCGGCCGCGGTGACCGCGGTGCTTGCCGGCATCGCGTCGGTTTCCGCCAGGGCGGGCCAGGCGAGCGCGGCGCTGGCGGTCAGCAAGGCGGCGCGCGCGGACAGGGACAGACGAGATTTATTCATCGGGGGAGAAGCCTTTTTGTTTTTATCTTGATCTTTATTGGGGCGGTAGGAGTGAACCGGCCCTGACGGTCTTTCGCGTCGGCGGTTCATTTATGTCGCAATTGTCGCAACAATGTGTCGAGGCCATGTCCGTTCCACCAACGGGCCATATCGACCGCTGGACAGCATGGCGCCCTGCCCTTATCGGCCAGCCATGCCGACTCCAGACACATCCGCCGCAGCTGAATCGATCCTGATCATCGATTTCGGCAGCCAGGTGACCCAGCTCATCGCCCGCCGCGTCCGCGAAGCGGGGGTCTATAGCGAGATCGTCCCGTTCACGCAGGCCGAAGCTGCGCTCGAGAGGATGAAGCCCAGCGGGATCATCCTGTCGGGGTCACCCGCCTCGGTCCCCGCCGACGGTAGCCCGCGCGCGCCGCAATCGGTGTTCGACACCGGCCTGCCGGTCCTCGGCATCTGTTACGGCCAGCAGGTGATGAGCCAGCAGCTCGGCGGCCGGGTCGAACCCGGCGGCATCGATGGGGAACGCGATGGCGAATTCGGCCGCGCCTTCCTGACCGTCACCGAACCCTGCGTCCTGTTCGACGGGCTTTGGGAGGTGGGCGAGCGGCATCAGGTGTGGATGAGCCACGGCGACAAGGTCACCGAATTTGCCCCCGGCTTCCGCATCGTCGCGGTCAGCGACGGCGCGCCCTTTGCGCTGATCGCCGACGACGAGCGCCGCTATTATGGCACGCAATTTCATCCGGAGGTCGTGCATACCCCCGATGGCGCCAAGCTGATCGCCAATTTCGTCCGCCACGTCTGCGGTTGCAGCGGCGATTGGACCATGGCCGAGTTTCGTGCCACCAAGATCGCCGAAATCCGCGCCCAAGTCGGCGACAAGCGCGTGCTCTGCGGGCTGTCGGGCGGGGTCGACAGCGCGGTCGCCGCGGTGCTGATCCACGAAGCGATCGGCGAGCAGCTGACCTGCGTCTTTGTCGACCACGGCCTTCTCCGCATGAACGAGCGCGAGCAGGTCGAGCGGCTGTTCCGCGATCATTATAACATCCCGCTGGTCGTGGTGGACGCCGAGGAGCGCTTCATGGCGGGCCTCGCCGGAGTCACCGACCCCGAGGCGAAGCGCAAGTTCATCGGCGGCGAATTCATCAATGTGTTCGACGAGGAAGCGCAGAAGCTGGGCGGCGCCGATTTCCTCGCGCAAGGTACGCTCTATCCCGATGTCATCGAATCTGTGTCGTTCACCGGCGGGCCGAGCGTCACGATCAAAAGCCACCACAATGTCGGCGGCCTGCCCGCGCGGATGAAGATGGCGCTGGTCGAACCGCTGCGCGAATTGTTCAAGGACGAGGTCAGGCTGCTCGGCAAGGAACTCGGACTCCCCGACATCTTCGTCGGCCGCCACCCCTTCCCCGGCCCGGGCCTCGCGATCCGTATCCCCGGCGAAGTATCGAAAGACCGCTGCGACATCTTGCGCAAAGCCGACGCAGTCTATCTCGACGAGATCCGCAATGCGGGATTGTATGATGCGATCTGGCAGGCGTTTGCCGTGCTGCTCCCCGTCAAGACGGTCGGCGTGATGGGCGATTACCGCACCTACGACCATGTCTGCGCGCTGCGCGCGGTGACCAGCACCGACGGCATGACCGCCGACATCTACCCCTTCGACGCCAGCTTCCTCAGCCGCTGCGCAACGCGCATCATCAACGAGGTGCAGGGCATCAACCGCGTGGTGTACGACTATACGTCGAAACCGCCGGGGACGATCGAGTGGGAGTAGGGGGCAGTTAATTGGGTCAAGAACGACGAGAATACGCCATGATCACATTGACCAAGAAGATGGTCGCTCGGGCGCAACTCGACGAAAGCATTGAACTAGTCCTACGCCATAGCAACCCGGTAGCATCCAACACGTTGGCGTGGGCTGCGGTCGACGTTCTTGAAGCACTTGCCAAAAAGCGCGGTATCGAGGGCTTTTACAAACAAATGGAGGTTGGGATAAAGCCCCAATTTCTCAACTCTTGGTACAACACCCTAAAAAATGGCTACAACTTCGCCAAACACGCAGATCGTGATCCCGATCGTTCGATAGACGATTTCCGTCCCGAAGCAGTCACTTGGACCATTTTTGGCGGGTGCCTGACATACAGTAGGGTTTTCGGAACCAGAAGCTGGAACATGTTGGTTTTCCAGATGTGGTTCAATTGCCGAAATCCTCACATCCTGACTGAGGAATCACGTGAACTGGCAGAACGGCTCGCGCCAGGTTTTGAGTATCCCGACCAGCGGGCCTTTGCAGATTCGACTGCATCAGCGCTTGAAATACTGCAGACGGGGCAAAAGCACCCGGGCCTGATGAAGGCAAAACTTGGCGAAAACTGGTTAGGAAATATCGAGTTCCGGCCCGTTTTTTGAAATTTCATCCGACGGCGAGTAAAAGGAGCGCGCCATGAACCGCATCGAAACCCAGGCCTCGGGCGGCTGCCAATGCGGCGCCGTGCGCTATCATGTCACCGCGGTGCTCGACACCTCGCATATCTGCCATTGCCGGATGTGCCAGAAGGCGGCGGGCAATTTCTTTGCGGCGCTGATCGGCGTCCCGCGCGACGCGATCAGCTGGACGCGCGGCCAGCCCGCGACCTTCAACAGTTCGGACAAGGCGGCGCGCGGCTTTTGCCGGACATGCGGCACGCCGCTGTTCTACGATTATTTCGAGAGCAAGCATATCAACCTGACGACCGGATCGTTCGATGACCCGTCGCAATTTCCGCCCCGGGTCCAGTTCGGCATCGAGGGACAGCTGTCGCTGTTCAAAGACCTTCCGTTGCAAGCAGAAGGCACGACCGAGGAAACGATGGCCGCCTATGTCGGCGCGATCAAATCGAGCAACCACCAGCATCCCGATCACGACACCGAATACTGGCCCGAATGATGCGGCGGTAGGCGGTGGTACGCGGTGGCGCGCCCGCCCGGCCTATTGCTCGAGCGCCAGCAGAAACGCCTTCGCATCGAGTCCGCCGGCAAAGCCGGTGAGCTTGCCGGTCGACCCGACAACGCGGTGGCAGGGTGCAATGATCGAGACGGGGTTGCGGCCATTGGCGGCGCCGACCGCGCGCGATGCGCTGGGTTTGCCGACTTGCTGCGCGATCTCGCCATAGCTGCGCGTCTCGCCGAACGGGATGGTGAGCAAGGCCCGCCAGACGCTCTTTTGAAAGTCGCTGCCTGAAAACGACAGCGGCACGTCGAATGTCCGCCGCGTGCCCGCGAAATACTCGCCGAGCTGCCGCTCGGCTGCGCGCAGCACCGGATGCCCGGCGTCCTCGGCCAGGGCGCCGAGCCTCACGCGGCCGGGCCGGTCATTCTCCCACAATATCGCCGCGAGCCCCTTGGCGTCGGCAACCAGTGTCAGCTCGCCGACCGGCGACCAGATGGTTTTGGAATAGAGAGTCATGGGATCGATCCTTTGGATGGCATTCGCTGTCGCACTTTGATGCTGACATTCCTATGGTGGCGGCCGCGCAGCGATGCGTCCCGAATCTTGCGCCCAACGTCGATGGAAAGCCTCTCATGACCCCCACCGCCACCATCCTGCTGCTCGGTTCGGGCGAGCTTGGCCGCGAATTTGTGATTTCGGCGAAGCGGCTCGGCTGCCGCGTCATCGCCTGTGACAGCTATGAGGGTGCGCCGGCGATGCAGGTCGCCGATGGATATGAGGTGTTTTCGATGCTCGACGGCGACGCGCTGCGCGCGACGATCGACAAGCACCGGCCCGACCATATCGTGCCAGAGGTCGAGGCGATCCGCACCGAAGTGCTCGCCGATGTCGAAGCGGCGGGGTTCCATGTCGTTCCCTCCGCCCGCGCCGCGCAGTTGACGATGAACCGCGACGCGATCCGCGACCTCGCCGCCAGCGAACTTGGCCTCACCACATCGACCTTTGAATATGCCGAAACGCGCGAAGCCCTGCACGCCGCGGCGGCGCGCATCGGCTTTCCGCTGGTGGTGAAACCGGTGATGTCGTCGTCGGGCAAGGGCCAAAGCACGATCAAGAGCGCCGCCGACATCGATACCGCATGGGATTATGCCGCCGCCGGGATGCGCGGCGACCGGCTGCGGGTGATTGCCGAAGCCTTTATCGACTTCGATTATGAAATCACGCTGCTGACCGTGCGGCACCAGGCTGGCGTCACCTTTTGCCCGCCGATCGGCCACCGCCAGGAACGCGGCGATTATCGCGAAAGCTGGCAGCCGGCGGCGATGTCGGACGCGGCGCTCGCCAGCGCGCAGGACATGGCAACGAAAGTCGTCGATGCGCTCGGCGGCCATGGCATTTTCGGGGTCGAATTTTTCGTGAAGGGCGACACGGTCATCTTCTCCGAACTCAGCCCGCGTCCGCACGACACCGGCATGGTGACGCTGATCTCGCAACGCCTGACGCAATTCGACCTCCACGCCCGCGCGATCCTGGGCCTGCCGATCCCGGCGATCGCGGTGCCCGACGCCAGCGCCAGCGCGGTGCTGCTCGCCGACCGCGACGCGGTGAATTTTGCGATCACCGGCCTGGCCCAGGCGCTCACCGCACCGAACCCCGCAACCGCGATCGATGCCCGCATCTTTGGCAAACCGGTCACCCGCCCCTATCGCCGCATGGGCGTGACGCTCGCCCGCGTTGCGGATGGCACGACCGACGAAGCGCGCGCCGCGGCGGTTGCGGCGGCGAATAAACTTGCCATCGACTATTGATGACCTGTGTCCGCCGCCTGGGTCCTGGCGATATCGTGGCAATGCGCGATCTCAACGCGCTTTATGCCGATGCGTTCGACGACGCCGAGACCTACCGCCGCGACCAGCCCGACGACGCATGGCTTGCGCGCCAATTGGAAAAACGGGCGGTCATCCTGCTCGTCGCCGAGTTGGACGGCCGCGTCGTTGGCGGCCTCACCGCCTATGACCTGCCCAAGCTAGAAGCGGCGCGCAGCGAAATCTACCTCTACGACCTCGCGGTGGATGCGGCGCACCGTCGCCGTGGCATCGCGACCGCGCTGATCGCTGAGGTGCAGCATATCGCCGCCGAAACCGGCGCCTGGGCGGTGTTCGTGCAGGCCGATTATGGCGACGATCCCGCGGTTGCCCTATACACCAGACTTGGCGCGCGCGAGGATGTGATGCATTTCGACCTGCCGCCGCTGGCGCGAGACTAGGCCGCCCGCATCGCCGCTGCTACACCGCCGCCATGTCGGACAAGAATCATCTCTATCTGGTCGATGGCTCCAGCTACATCTTCCGCGCCTATCACCGCCTGCCGCCGCTGACCAACCCGCATGGGGTGCCGGTGGGCGCGGTCTATGGCTACACCACGATGCTGTGGAAGCTCGCCAAGGATCTGCACAACGCCGACGGGCCGACCCACCTGGCGGTCATCCTCGACCACAGCAGCAAGTCTTTCCGCAACGATATTTACGATCAGTATAAGGCGAACCGGCCCGAACCGCCCGAAGATCTGCGCCCGCAATTCCCGCTGATCCGCGACGCGACGCGCGCCTTTTCGCTGCCGTGCATCGAGACCGAAGGTTTCGAGGCCGACGATCTGATCGCCAGCTATACCGAGGCCGCGGTCGCCACAGGCTGGGACGTCACCATCGTGTCGTCGGACAAGGATCTGATGCAGCTGATCCGTGAGCCGGCCGAGGGCGCCCACGTTGACATGCTCGACACGATGAAGAATGTGCGGATGGGGATTGCCGCGGTCGACGAAAAGTTCGGCGTCGCCCCCGATCTGGTCGGCGACGTGCTGGCGCTGATGGGCGACAGCGTCGACAATGTCCCCGGCGTCCGCGGGGTCGGGCCAAAGACCGCGACCAAGCTGATCGTCGAATATGGCGATCTGGAAAAAGTGCTGGCGGGCGCCGAGACGATGAAGACGTCGAAGCTGCGCGACAATCTGATCGAACATGCCGACATGGCGCGACTGTCGCGGGTGCTGGTCGAACTGAAGCGCGACTGCCCGTTGCCTGACGCGCTCGATGATCTAAAGCTAGGCGCAATCCCGCCCGAGCCGCTGAAAATCTTTCTCGACGAACATGGCTTTCGCTCGTTATCGGCCAAACTCGACCTGGGCGCGACGCCCGGCGGTCCGCCGACATTCCCGCGCGCCGATGCGACGCCGTCGGCGAGCGCGAGCAAGGCGCCCTCAACTCCCGCATTGCCGCCGATGCCGCCGATCGATCGATCGGTTTATGAAACGGTGACGACGCTCGACGCACTCGACCGCTGGATCGCCGAGGCCCGCGCCGCGCATGTCGTCGCGGTCGACACCGAAACCGCCAGCCTCGACAGCGTCACCGGACGGCTGGTCGGGGTCAGCCTGGCCACCGCGCCGGGCAAGGCCTGCTACATCCCGCTCGGCCATGGCGGCACCGACATGTTCGCCGAAAAGCCCGAGCAGATCGCGATGGACGCGGCGCTGGGTCGGCTGCGCGGCCTGTTCGCCGACGATGCGGTGCTGAAGGTCGGGCATAATCTGAAATATGACATCGGCGTGCTCGCGCAGCACGGCATCACCATCGCGCCCTATGACGACACGCTGGTGATGAGCTTTGCGCTCGACGCGGGCAAGCATCAGCACGGCCTTGATGAACTCGCCAAGCTCCACCTCGACCACATCTGCCTGACCTTCAAGGACATGTGCGGGACCGGCAAATCGCAGATCAGCTTTGCCGAGGTGCAGCTCGACCGCGCCACCGAATATGCCGCCGAGGATGCCGATGTCGCGCTGCGGCTGTGGAAGCTGCTCAAGCTGCGCCTGCCGATCGAAGGCGGGACGCGCGTGTACGAGATGGTCGACCGGCCGCTCGCGGCGATCGTCGAGGGCATGGAGCGCGCGGGGATCATGGTCGACCGCGACTATCTGGCGAAACTGTCGGGCGAATTTGCGGTCGAAATGCTGCGGATCGAGGGTGAGATTCACGAACTCGCGGGCCAACCCTTCGCGATCGGCAGCCCCAAGCAGCTCGGCGAAATCCTGTTCGACAAGCTGGGGCTGAAGGGCGGGCGCAAGGGCAAGTCGGGCGACTGGTCGACCGACCAGAATGAACTTGAACGGCTGGAACGCGACGGAGTGCCGATCGCGCGCAAGATTTTGGAGTGGCGCCAGCTCGCCAAGCTGAAATCGACCTATACCGACGCCTTGCAGCAACAGATCAACGCCGCGACCGGCCGCGTCCACACCAGCTATAGCCTGGTCGGCGCGCAGACCGGGCGGCTGTCGTCGACCGACCCGAACCTGCAGAATATCCCGATCCGCACCGAGGTCGGGCGCCAGATTCGCGACGCCTTTATCGCCGCGCCCGGCCATGTGCTGATCGCCGCCGACTATAGCCAGATCGAGTTGCGGCTCGCCGCGCACATGGCCGATGTCCCGGAACTGAAGGAAGCCTTCGCGCAGGGGCAGGACATCCACGCGGCGACCGCGATCGAATTGTTCGGCGAAAGCAATCGTGATACCCGCGGCAAGGCAAAGACAGTCAATTTTTCGATCCTCTATGGCATTTCGCGCTGGGGGCTGGCGGGGCGTTTGGAAGTCACGCCCGACGAAGCGCAGGCACTGATCGCGCGCTATTTTGAGCGTTTCCCGGGCATTAGCGATTATATTGCCGACACGCTCGAAAGCGTGCGGGCGAGCGGATACACCGAGACGCTGTTCGGCCGCAAAACCTGGTTCCCGCGGATCAAGGCGGCGAGCCAGAACGAACGCGCGGGCAGCGAACGCGCGGCGATCAACGCGCCGATTCAGGGCACCAGCGCCGATCTGATCAAGCGCGCGATGGCGCGGATGCCCGCGGCGCTGGCCGACGCGGGGCTGTCCGACGTCAAAATGCTGCTCCAGGTCCATGACGAACTGGTGTTCGAGGCGCCCGAGAGCCAGGCCGAGGCCGCCGGCGCGGTCATCCGCGCGGTGATGGCGGGCGCCGCCGAACCCGCGCTGACGCTGTCGGTGCCGCTCGAGGTTGAAATCGGCATCGGCAAAAGCTGGGGCGAAGCGCATTGATCGCGGCACTGCTGTTCGTGGCGGCGCTGGCCGCGGATCCCGTTGCTGCGCCCCCTGCCGCGGCGACGAGCGCCGTTGCGCCGGTCGCCGACACCGATCTGCGCGAATTTGCCGCGATTGCCGGGCGCAAGGTCGCCGGGCGCCCGGTCGGCGGGCCGATCGCTACCGCCGACAAGGTGTTGCTGATCGGCCGCGATGACAAGGGTTTTCCGATGATCGCGGTCAGCGTCGGTTTTCCGGCGCGTCAGTCGCTGCCCGCCCCGCCGCAAGGCACGCTCGCGGTCGTCCGGCTGCACCAGCGGTCCGAAACCACCGTCCCCGGTCCCACCGCCGACGACCTGGCGTTCGTTGCCGCCAACCGGATGCCGCTGTTCGTCGTCGGCGAATGGGCGCGCCCCGCCCCGATGTGGGAAGTCGCCTGGGTCGATGATGCCGTCCGTTACCGCATCATCGGCGAAGTCGGTGAAATCGGTCCCTGGCGGGACTAGATCCCGCCCAAACAGCGTCTGGCCGACGCCCCGGCGCGCCGCACCGACAGGGCCGCCCTTTCGCGCCCGCAACTTTCGTTCTATGACGATCCGATGACATTCGGCTGGCGATTATATGACAGCCAGCAACAAAGGGTTTTCATGAGCAAGTTTCAGCCCGTCGCGCAGGCGCCGGTCCGTATCCAGCAGAATATCCTGGCGCGCGGCGAACGCCGCCTGCTCAACTGGATCTGTCCGCGGTTGCCGCAATGGGTGACCCCCGACCAGCTCACCGCGCTGGGCTTTGCCGGCGCGGTCATGGTCGCGGCGGGGTATTTGCTCAGCTGGATCGACAGCGAATGGCTCGGCCTGTGCCTGGCGGGCTATGTGGTCAACTGGTTCGGCGACTCGCTCGACGGCAGCCTAGCGCGCTGGCGCCAGATCGAACGCCCCAATTACGGCTATTTCGTCGATCATAGCGTCGACGCGCTGGCGACGCTGTTGATGGTCAGCGCGATCGGGATGAGCCCCTATATGCGCTTCGATGTCGCGCTGATGGCGGTGATCGGTTATTTCCTGTTGTCGATCCACACCTTCATCGCCGCCAAGGTCGTCGGCGAATTTCGCCTGTCCTATATGGCGGGCGGGCCGACCGAGTTGCGGCTGATGTTGATGGCGATGACGATCGCGATGCCGATCGTCGGCGGCGCCGACATTCGCGGCACCAATTTCTCGCCCTTCGACCTGTTCGCGCTGGTCGTGTCGAGCATCCTGGTGACGCTGTTCATCGTCCAGACGTCGGCGACCGCACGGATGCTGCGCCGCCGCGGCGGCTGAATAAAGTTCAGGGCCGCAGCCGCGCCTGCGCGTAGGTGCCGAGCAGCCGCAGCGACTTGGTCTGGAAATCCAGCTCCTCGAGCGCGCGGTCGATCCGCTCGTCGCCGGGCGCGCCGACGATGTCGGCGTAGAATTGCGTCGCGGCAAAGCTGCCACCGGTCTGATAGCTTTCCAGCTTGGTCATGTTGACGCCATTGGTCGCGAAGCCGCCGAGCGCTTTGTACAGCGCCGCGGGGATATTCTTCACCTCGAACATGAAAGTGGTCATCACCGGGCCTGCTATCGCCGCGAAATCGGCGAGCGGTTCGCGCGCCAGCACGACAAAGCGCGTCATATTATGGTCGGCATCCTCCATGCCGGTGCCGTGCAGCGTCAGCCCGTAAAGTTCGGCCGCGTGCGGCGGCGCCAGCGCGGCCAGCCCGACCTCGTCGCTGTCGGCGACCCACGCCGCGGCGCCCGCGGTGTCGCTGTGCGCGACGGGCGCGATATTGTTGGCGCGCAGCCAGTGGCGGCACTGGCCCAGCGCCTGTTCATGGCTCATCGCGCGCGTCACCGGGCCGAGGTCGCGGCTCATCAGCCCGTAACGGATCGGCAGGAAATGCTCGCCGACGATCGACAGCCCGGATTCGGGGAGCAGGAAATGAATGTCGGCGACGCGGCCGTGCAGGCTGTTTTCGATCGGGATGATCGCGCGGTCGACACGGCCATCGCGCACCGCGTCGATCGCGTCCTGAAAGGCATAGCAGGGCAGCGGCAGCGAATCCGGGTCATATTCGCGCGCTGCCAGGTCGCTGTTGGCGCCGGGCGCGCCCTGAAAGGCAAGCCCGCGCGCGGGCTGGGCGAGCGCCGCCACTCGCATATCGTCGACCAGATGCTGTGCCGAAGCCGAATAACTGCCCATGATTGCCTTCCCACGTTGGAGCCGCGGCGCATAGCCGCCGGGCCGCAGCCGCGCAACCGGCGCATCCCGTCGCGCTCGCCGATTCCTCCCCTTGCGCCGCCGTCGCCGCCCCAGTAAGGGAGCGTCCAAATCAGATATGCGTCCGGCAAGCGGGCGCCAGCTAACGGGGCTGCAAGAGCATGGACAATCGCAACAACACTATTGCCGGATGGGTTTTGTTTGCCGGCATTTGCGCGCTGGGCCTGACCATCGGGTCGAGCATGTTGTTCGCCGGCCACAACCCGGAAAAGCCCGGTTTCCCGATCGAAGATGCCGAAGCCGGCGCCGGTGGCGCCGCTGCGGTGCCGATCGCCAACCTGCTCGCCGCCGCCGATCCGGTGAAGGGCGAAGCGGTATTCGCCAAATGCGCCGCGTGCCACACCATTGCCTCGGGCGGCGCCAACGGCATCGGTCCGAATCTGTGGGGTGCCCTCGGCAAGCCGCACGGCCATGTCGCGGGCTTCGCCTATTCGGACGCGCTGAAGGGTGTTGCCGGCAACTGGGATTTCGAAGGCATGGACGCATGGCTCGCCAGCCCGCGCAAATATGCGCCCGGCACCAAAATGTCGTTTGCCGGCCTCAGCAGCGCCGAAGATCGCGCCAACCTGATCGTTTACATGAACAGCCAGGGTTCGAACCTGCCGCTGCCCGCACCCGAAGCCGCCGCGCCCGCCGAAGGCGCTGCCCCGGCCGAAGGCGATGCGGCTGCCCCCGCAGAAGGCGCCGCCGCGGCGCCCGCCGCCGATGCTGCCGCGGCAACCCCCGCCCCGGCCGCTGCCAAGCAATAATGCGGATCGCGCCCGTCCTGCTGGCGGGCGCCTTCGCCCTCGCCAGCTGCGGCAAGAGCGAAACCCCGACCGCCGACGGCGCGAGTGCTGACGCCGCGCCCGCAGCGGTGGTCGCGCCGACCGCGGCGATGGGCGAGCAGGTCTTTAAACGCTGCGTCGCCTGCCACACGGTCGACCAAGGCGGCCGCAACGGCATCGGCCCCAATCTGCACGGCGTCGTCGGCGCCGCGGTCGCGGCGAAGCCCGATTTTTCCTATTCGGGCGCGATGAAGGCCAAGGGCGGCGTCTGGGACGAAGCCGCCCTCGACAGCTATCTTGAGGCGCCGATGAAGGCGGTACCCGGAACGCGGATGGCGTTTGCCGGGGTTATCGACGCCGCGGACCGCAAGGCGTTGATCCTGTATCTGGAAACGCAGTCGAAATAGCGCCCTTCCCCCTTGATGGGGGAAGGATACGCAGCCTTATCGCGGAGCGATTAGGCGAAGTTGGATGGGGGTGCGGATGCGTCCTTGAACGGTCATCGCAGGCCGAGAGACCACCCCCACCGCTGCGACTAGCGAACAAGTTCGCAAGTCTCGCTGCCTCCCCCATCATGGGGAAGGAAAATGATTACCCCTGCTCTTCGATATTCGCGTAGAAATCCTGCACGATCGCCCACGCCTCGTCAGCGGTCTCGACAAATTTGAACAGCCCCAGGTCGCGCGCGCTGACTACGCCCTCTTCGACCAGCGCGTCGAAATTGACGACGCGCTCCCAGAACTCCTTGCCGAACAGGACGATCGGGATCGGCTTGATCTTGCCGGTCTGGATCAAGGTTAGCAGCTCGAACATCTCGTCGAACGTACCGAAGCCGCCGGGGAACACACACACCGCGCGGGCACGAAGCAGGAAGTGCATCTTGCGCAGCGCGAAATAGTGAAACTGGAAGCTGAGATCGGGGGTGACGAACCGGTTCGGCGCCTGTTCGTGCGGCAACACGATGTTGAGCCCGACCGATTCCTTGCCGACATCATCAGCGCCGCGATTCGCCGCTTCCATGATCGACGGCCCGCCCCCCGAGCACACGACGAAATGGCGGCAGCCGTTTTCGTCGGGCGGCACCTGGCTCGCCAGCCGCGCCAGCTTGCGCGCTTCTTCATAATATTTTGCCTTGGCTTTCAGGCGGCGCGCAATGGTGCGCGTCGTATCGTCGGTCGCCGCGGCTTCGAGCGCGTCGGCCTGTTCGGGCTCGGGAATCCGCGCCGACCCATAGATGACGAGCATCGATTCGATTTTCGCCTCGTCGAGCAGCAACTCGGGTTTGAGCAGCTCGAGCTGAAAACGCACCGGGCGCAAGTCTTCGCGCAGCAGGAAGTCATTGTCCTGAAACGCCAGCTTGTACGCGGCGCTCGCGGTCTGCGGGGTGGTCGTCGCCTGCTTGGCGAACTTTGCGTCGTCCTTGGCTTTGTGGAAACGCGAACGATGGGGTTGTTTATCTTCGGCCATTAACGAGCGGCTACCCGTTTCGCGTGACTTTGCCAAGACGGGCGTGCGTCAGCGGCAATATCCGTTGCCGCTCATGTCGAAGTGAAAATGATTGTAATGCGCGGCGTTATAATCCGGCCCGAGCACGGTACCAAAGCGGCGGCAGCCCGATTTGTGCAGCGCGCGGAGGAAATCCTGCGATGCCTTGTCGCCCTTCCACCCGCCGTCGAGCATGATCCGCCGCCCGTCGGCGAGCACAAAGCCTGACACATCGACGGCGTTCGAATAGGCATGCTGCGACAGACGGCCCGAGCGACCGCCGTAAATGTTGCGGCAGCTGTACGTACCAAAGGTCTCGATCTTGACGACGTCCTGCCCGAAATATTTCCGCGCCGCGGGCTTTACCGCAAATTGAGCCCAGCCGGCAAAGCTCTTCGCCAGCGGACAGGTCATCGCGCCAAGGTTGGTCGTCGGGGTGCCGATGTCGAGCAGCTTGACCGAGTCGATCGAACTGCACCCGCCGCCATGATCCTGATTGGCAAGCGGGGTAAAGCGCACCCCGGCCTGCTTCAGCTCGAACGCGCATTGTTGCGCTTCGGCGCTGGTAAAGGACGGCGTCGGCGCAATTTGCGGACGCTTCGGCGCACTGGCAGCGGGGCGTTTGGGATCGCCGCGCTTCATCACGTCGGGGCTGCCGAAACAGGCCGACAGCGCCAGCGCTGCGGTCGCGGCGATCAGGATCCGGGGCTGCAAGACGGTCGGGATCGACATGGCGTCAAAATACCGACAAGATGGTTAACAAGCTGTTTAACTTTGGCTCAGCTCGCCGAAAATTTCGCGCGGTCCATGCAATTTGTTTGACAGTTGCGCCTCCGCCCCTAAACGCGGCGCCGGGCCACGCGGTCCCAACGCCGCGCGAGCTCTCTGCAAGGAGAGACTACATGACTGAAGTGCCGACGCCTGTATTGCGCCCTGCGCGCCCCTATTTCTCCTCCGGCCCCTGCGCAAAGCCGCCGGTCTGGACCCCCGAAAAACTCCAAACTGAATCGCTGGGCCGCTCGCATCGCGCCAAGATCGGCAAGACGCGCCTCGCGCTTTGCATCGATCTGATGCGCGAGATGCTGCAGCTTCCCGACACCCACCGCATCGGCATTGTCCCGGGCTCCGACACGGGCGCCTTTGAGATGGCGATGTGGACAATGCTCGGCGCTCGCCCCGTCACGACGCTCGCATGGGAGAGCTTCGGTGAGGGCTGGGTCACCGATGCCGCGAAGCAGTTGAAGCTCGATCCGACCGTCATTCGCGCCGATTACGGCCAGCTGCCCGACCTGACGCAGGTCGACTGGTCGAACGATGTGCTCTTCACCTGGAACGGCACCACCAGCGGCGTGCGCGTTCCGAACGGCGACTGGATCGCCGACGGCCGCGAGGGTCTGTCCTTCGCCGACGCGACCAGCGCGGTGTTCGCCTACGACCTGCCATGGGACAAGATCGACGTCGCGACCTTCAGCTGGCAGAAAGTGCTCGGCGGCGAAGGCGGCCATGGCGTGCTGATCCTCGGCCCGCGCGCCGTCGAACGGCTTGAGAATTACACCCCCGCCTGGCCGCTGCCGAAGGTGTTTCGCCTCGTCAGCAAGGGCGCGCTGGCCGAAGGCGTGTTCAAGGGCGAGACGATCAACACGCCGTCGATGCTCGCGGTCGAAGACGCGATCCTTGCGCTCGAATGGGCGAAGTCGCTCGGCGGTCTCGAAGGGTTGAAGGCGCGCAGCGATGCGAACGCCGCGGCGCTCAACAAGATTGTTTCGGAACGCGAGTGGCTGAGCCATCTCGCCGCCGACCCCGCCAGCCGCTCGAAAACCTCGGTCTGCCTGTCGGTCGCCGGCGCTGACGAGGATTTCATCAAGAAATTCGCGGGCCTGCTCGACAAGGAAGGCGCAGCCTACGACATCGCGGGCTATCGCGACGCGCCCCCGGGCCTCCGCATCTGGTGCGGCGCGACCGTCGACACCGCCGATATCGAAGCGCTCGGCCCGTGGCTCGACTGGGCCTACGAAACTCTCACTGCCTAAATTTTTTTCGTCATCCCCGCGAAAGCGGGGACCCAGAGCGTGCGTGGGCTGATCCCACACTGGGTTCCCGCTTTCGCGGGAATGACGAGGTAAAAGGAATATCGAAATGACTGCTCCCAAAGTCCTCATCAGCGACAAGATGGATCCCAAAGCCGCCGCGATTTTCAAGGAACGCGGCATCCAGGTCGACGAAATCACCGGCAAGACCAAGGACGAGCTGATCGCGATGATCGGCGATTATGACGGCCTCGCGATCCGGTCGGCCACCAAGGTCACCGCCGACGTCCTCGCCGCCGCGACGAACCTGAAGGTCGTCGGCCGCGCCGGGATCGGCGTCGACAATGTCGACATTCCCGAGGCGTCGAAAAAGGGCGTCATCGTGATGAACACCCCCTTCGGCAACAGCATCACCACCGCCGAACATGCGATCGCGATGATGTTCGCGCTCGCCCGCCAGATTCCCGAAGCCAACGCCGGGACGCAGGCGGGCAAATGGCCGAAGAACGACTTCATGGGGGTCGAGCTGACGTCGAAGACGCTCGGCCTGATCGGTTGCGGCAACATCGGCAGCATCGTCGCCGAACGCGCGCTGGGCCTGCGGATGAAGGTGGTCGCCTTCGATCCCTTCCTGACCCCCGAGCGCGCGATCGAACTCGGCGTCGAAAAGGCCGACCTCGACACCCTGCTCGCCAAGGCCGATTTCATCACGCTGCACACCCCGCTGACCGACCAGACGCGCAACATCCTGTCGGCCGAGAATATCGCCAAGGCGAAGAAGGGCGTGCGGATCATCAACTGCGCCCGTGGCGGGCTGATCGACGAAGCCGCTCTCAAGGACGCGCTCGAAAGCGGCCAAGTCGCGGGCGCGGCGCTCGACGTGTTCGCGCAGGAGCCGCCGGCAGCCGACCATCCGCTGTTCAGCGCGCCGAACTTCATCTGCACACCGCATCTGGGCGCGTCGACCGACGAAGCGCAGGTCAATGTCGCGATCCAGGTGGCTGAACAGATCAGCGATTATCTGCTCACCGGCGGCATCACCAATGCGCTCAACGTCCCCAGCCTGTCGGCCGAGGAAGCGCCGAAGCTGCGCCCCTATATGAGCCTCGCCGAAAAGCTCGGCAGCCTGGTCGGCCAGCTTGCGCACGACAATCTCACGACGATCTCGGTCGAGGTCGAGGGCGCCGCCGCCGAACTCAACCTCAAGCCGATCACCGCCGCGGTGCTCACCGGCCTGATGCGCCGCTATTCGGACAGCGTGAACATGGTCAACGCCCCGCACCTCGCGCGCGAACGCGGGCTCGACGTGCGCGAAGTGCGCCACGACCGCGACGGCGATTATCACACGCTGGTCCGCGTCACCGTGGCGACCGAAGCGGGCGACCGCTCGGTCGCGGGCACCTTGTTCAGCAACGGCGACCCGCGCCTCGTCGAAATGTTCGGGATCAAGGTCGAGGCCGATCTGGACGGCCACATGCTCTATATCGTCAACGAGGACGCGCCGGGCTTCATCGGCCGCATCGGCACCGCGCTCGGCGAAGCCGGACTCAACATCGGCACCTTCCACCTCGGCCGCCGCGCCGCGGGCGGCGAAGCGGTGCTGCTTTTGAGCCTCGACTCGCCGATGCCCGAACCACTTCTGTGGCAACTTTGCCAACTTCCGGGGGTGAAGACGGTGAAGGGTTTGAAGTTCTGACCCGAAACCTTCTCCCGTGGGGAGAAGGATACGCAGCCTTGCCGACTTGTCGGCTAGGCGGAGTTGGATGAGGGGATGCGCGCTATCGCAATGGCACATCCCCTCACCACTGCGACTAGGCGGCGAGCCGCCAAGTCTCGTTGCCTCTCCCAACGGGAGAGGATTGGCGATGCTTTCAATTGCACCGCACTACTATTAAGGCCGCACCGATGCCTCGCACCCCTGCCCTGCTGCCCGAAGGCCTCCGCGATCGCCTGCCCCAACAGGCCGAGGCGGCGTCGCGCGTCACGCGCGCGCTCGTCGATGCGATGCGCGCGCACGGCTATGGCCGCGTGTCGCCGCCGCTCGCCGAATTTCGCGAGACGCTGGGCGGTGACGATGATCGCACCGCCCGCGACCTGCTGCGCTTCACCGATCCGGTGTCGCAGCGCACGCTGGCGCTGCGGCCTGACATCACCCGACAGGTTGGCCGTATCGCGACCTCATTGCTCGCCAATGCTCCGCGTCCGCTCCGCCTCTGCTACGCCGGACAGGTGGTGAAGCTGCGCGCCAGCCAGCTTCGCCCCGCACGCGAGATGCTTCAGGTCGGCGCCGAACTGATCGGCAGCGACAGCGTCGCGGCGGCGCGCGAGATCGTCGGCGTCGCGATCGACGCACTCGAAGCCGCAGGAATCGGTCCGGTCACGATCGACTTCACCTTGCCCGACGTCGTCGACCTGCTCGCGAACGGCCCGCTGCCCGTCGATACCAACATCCAGCAGCTGCGCGACGAGCTCGATGCGAAAGATGCCGGTGCCCTGACCCGGCTTGGCGCACAGGCCTATCTGCCGCTGCTCCGTGCGACCGGCCCGTTCGATCAGGCGATCGCCGACCTTCGCGCCTTTGACACCAGCGGCGTACTCACGGCGCGCATCGATGCGCTCGAAGCGATCGCCGCACCGGTGCGCGACCGCGTGACGCTGACCCTCGACCCGACCGAGCGCCATGGCTTTGCCTATCAAAGCTGGTTCGGGTTCCAGATCTTCGTTCCCGGCCAGGGCGACGCGGTCGGCCGCGGCGGCGGCTATGCGATCCCGGTCGGCGAACAGGAAGAAGCCGCGGTCGGCTTTTCGCTTTATCCCGATCCGCTGATCGACGCGGGCCTTGGCGCCGAAGACGACCGCGACCGCCGCATCTTCCTGCCGCTCGGCCATGATCCGGCGCTCGCGGCCAGCCTGCGCGCCGATGACTGGCAGACGGTCGCGGCGCTGTCCGACGCCGACGATGCGCGGGCGTTGGGCTGTGGGTGGCGGCTTGGCAGCGACGGGCCGGTCGAGGCTTGAGGCATCCACCAAATCCGTTCGTGTCGAGCGAAGTCGAGACACCGGGAGGGCGTGTGCCACCGATAGGCATCTCGACTTCGCTCGATGCGAACGGGATTGGTTTTCAACCGACGTGCTGAAAATCTAAAAATCCGCAATCCCGAACCGCGGCACCCCCTGATTGATCCCCGGCGGATCGAGCACCGTCACGTCGAGCTCGACCGGCTCACCAATCCAGTGCGCCAGCGTCGTATGGTCAGCCACATCGTCATCGGTCAGCGGATGCACCAGCGCACGCAGCCCGGTCGCTTCGATTGCCGCGACCACATCGCCGCGCGAGCGCGCCAGGAAATGCACTTCATATTGCGCGATCGGATGCGGCCCGGCGGCGCCTTCGGTCATCGCGCCAATGAACAGGATCGCGGGGTCGCCGCCGAAACCGTCGCGCAGTGCGGCGGCCGCGGGGCGCTCGGCGGGGTCGTAATAGATATGGGCGTGATAGGGGGCGTCGGGGTCGGTCATGGCTACATATCCTCATGGTTCCGCTATTTTTTCCGTCATTGCGAGCGTAGCGAAGCAATCTAGGGCGTGACAAGCCGCTCTGGATTGCTTCGCTATGCTCGCAATGACGATCGTTACTTGCCGAACACCCGCTTCAGCCACGCATCGACCGCCCCCGTCGCCGCATAGGCCGGATCGCCCAGGCTGCGGTTGATCTCGGCATGGCCTTTCAACCCCTCGCCGGGGAAACTGCCATGCTCGACCCGGCTGCCGCCGGCGACCAGCGCGCTCCCCAAAGCCTTCGCCTGCCGCACCCCATCGGCGCGCTGGACATAGAGCAGCAAGAAATCCGGCGCATTGGGCGCCGCAGCGTGCGCGGTCGGCGACAGCGCCTTTTGCCGCGCCGGGTCGGTCCCGAACGCCTGTTTGTAGGTCGCCTGCATGATCGGCGGGCCGTCCTTCATCTGCGCCGGGACATGATAAGCCGCGCCATCGTTGGGGATCACCCCCGCGATGTCGCCGAAGGACAGTCCGGCGCCCTTCAGATAGCGCTCGTCGGTCCCGACCAGCGCGACCAGATGCGCGCCCGCGCTATGCCCCATCAACACGATCCGCCGCCGGTCGATGCCCAGCGCGCTGGCGCGACCCACCAGCGCCTTCACCGCGCCCGCGACGTCGGCCGCCTGCTGCTCGACCGTCGCGGTGGGGACAAGGCGGTAGTTGATCGAGGCAAAGGCATAGCCCTGCGCCGGATAATGCACCGGTTTGAAGCGCCCGGTCGCATTGTCCTTGCTGCCGCGCTTCCACCCGCCGCCGTGGACATAGATGATCAGCGGCGCCGGTCCCTTGGCGCCCTTGGCGCGCCAGATATCGAGCACCTGTAGCGGGTCGCTGCCATAGGCGATCGTCTCGCTGCCCGGAACCTTGACGCCGTCCTCGGCGCCCATGCGTTCGGCCATCCGTTCGCGCAGGCGGTCGCGCAGCGTCTCGCGCGCATCGCTTGCGGGCATACCGCTGGCGACCACCGCAGTCACGGCGAACAGACCGATCCAGTATCGCTTGCTCATATCTGCACCTCCATCGCCCCCGGCGCGCTGCCCTTGTCGGACCCAAATGTCGCAAATTCATCCCAGCGCGCTTGCCTCTCCAGCCAAATCGGCTAAGGCCGCGCCGGGTCAAATGGCCTCGTTCAGCAGGACAGCATCATGGCAAATGTTACCGTCATCGGGTCGCAATGGGGCGACGAGGGCAAGGGCAAGATTGTCGACTGGCTCGCCAGCCGCGCCGATGCCGTGGTGCGCTTTCAGGGCGGTCATAATGCCGGTCATACGCTGGTCGTCGGCGAACAGGTGTACAAACTGTCGCTGCTGCCGTCGGGCATCGTCACCGGCACGCTGTCGATCATCGGCAACGGCGTCGTGCTCGACCCGTGGGCGCTGCGCGACGAGATCACCAAGCTGCGTGGCCAGGGCGTTGTCATCAATGCCGAGAATTTCGCGATCGCCGACAATTGCGCGCTGATCCTGCCGTTCCACCGCGATCTCGACGCGCTGCGCGAAACCGCCGCGGGCGCGGGCAAGATCGGCACCACCGGGCGCGGCATCGGCCCGGCGTATGAGGACAAGGTCGGTCGCCGCGCGATCCGCGTCTGCGACCTCGCGCACCTCGACAAGCTCGAACCGCAGCTCGACCGCCTGACCGCGCATCACGACGCGCTGCGCGCCGGCTTCGGCGAGCCGCCGATCGACCGCGAGCGGCTCGTCGCAGACCTCACCGAAATCGCCGACTACGTCCTCGAATATGCCCAGCCGGTGTGGAAGCGCCTGAAGAAAGTCCGCAAGGCCGGCGCGCGCATCCTGTTCGAGGGCGCGCAGGGGGTGTTGCTCGACGTCGATCATGGCACCTATCCCTTCGTCACCAGCTCGAACACCGTCAGCGGCACCGCCGCGAGCGGTTCGGGCCTCGGCCCCGGCGCGGTCGGTTTCGTCCTCGGCATCGCCAAGGCCTATACGACCCGCGTCGGGAGCGGCCCCTTCCCGACCGAACTCGAGGATGCGACCGGGCAAAAGCTGGGCGAACGCGGGCATGAATTCGGCACCGTCACCGGGCGCAAGCGCCGCTGCGGCTGGTTCGACGCGGTGCTGGTGCGCCAAAGCTGCGCGGTATCGGGGGTCACCGGCATCGCGCTCACTAAGTTGGACGTCCTCGACGGTTTCGACACCATCCGCATCTGCACCGGATACCGGCTGCGCGGCAAGATCCTCGACTATTTCCCGTCGCATTCGGCCGATCAGGCCGAGGTCGAGCCGATCTACGAGGAAATGGACGGCTGGCAGGAAACGACCGCCGGCGCACGCAGCTATGCCGACCTGCCCGCGCAGGCGATCAAATATATCCAGCGCGTCCAGGAACTGATCGAAACCCCGATCGCGCTCGTGTCGACCAGCCCCGAACGCGAGGACACGATCCTGATCCGCGACCCGTTCAGCGACTGATCCGCGCTGGTCGTCGCACCGGCGCGGCGACTGGGCGCGGTTTCCCCCGCTGTCACCGAACTGCCTTCGCCCGCCGCTAACCCGCGTCGGGATGACAAGCCGCGACACCACGCACTTCCTCGCCCGTCCCGACATCTACGATGCCTTGCCGCGCCCGCTGCGCGAACGGCTTGATGTCATCGCCTTTGGCGCCATCCAATGGCCGTGGCTGCTGCACTCGTTATGGGGTGGCCGCAAAGCGGACAAGGCGGCGCTGCTCCACCGGCTCGACTTGGCCGACGATGCGTTGCCGCATCTGGGCAGCTGGAAGGCCGATACGCGCTTCCTGACCCATATCGTCGATGCGATCGAAATGTTGCGCCCGGCGACCGTGGTCGAACTCGGCTGCGGCGCCAGCAGCCTGGTGATCGCCAAAGCGCTGGCAATGCATGGCAGCGGCCGGTTGATCAGTTACGACCAGCATCAGGATTTTGTCGCTGCCACCGGCCAATGGCTCGCCAGCCAGGGCGCCACCGCCGATCTGCGCCACGCCCCGCTCGGGCCACCGCCGGGCGACTGGCCGGGGCTGTGGTATCAGCTGGCCGACCTGCCCACCGACATCGGCTTGCTGGTGATCGACGGGCCGCCATGGGCGCTGCATCCGTTGGTGCGCGGCGCCGCCGAATCGCTGTTCCCGCGGCTGGCGCCGGGCGCGATGATCCTGCTCGACGACGCAGCGCGGATCGGCGAACGGCTGGTCGCCAAGCGGTGGCGGGCGCGCTGGCCCGACATCGATTTCACCTATGATCGGCGCGGTGCCAAGGGAACGTTGATCGGGCGCACCGCTTGATCCCGCGCGCCGCTCCTTTCGTTTCGGGCATCCGCGTGGCACGATAGCCGCATGACCCGCCACATTCTCATCTTCTATGGCAGCTATCGCCGCGACCGACAGGGCATCAAGCTGGCGCATTGGCTGGTCGATGCGATTATCGCGCGCGGCGACAGCGCCGAACTGATCGACGCCAAGGCGGTCGACCTGCCGATGCTCGATCGCATGTATAAGGAATATCCGAAGGGCGAGGCGCCGCCCGCGATGGCGGAACTCGCGGCCAAGATCCGCGCCGCCGACGGCTTTCTGTTCGTCACCGGCGAATATAATTGGGGGCCGCAGCCGGGGCTGAAAAACCTGACCGACCATTATCTCGAGGAATGGTTCTGGCGTCCCGCGGCGATCGCCTGTTACTCGGCGGGGCCGTGGTCGGGGGTGCGCGCAATGATGGGCTGGCGCGACACGCTTGGCGAAATGGGGATGGCGGTCACCTCGTCGATCCTGCCCGTCGGACGGATCGGCGGAGCGTTCGACGCCGATGGTCAGCCGACCGGCGAAGACGGCGCGCGGCTGGTCAAGAGCTTCCCGCGCTTTGCCGACGATCTCAACTGGTGGGTCGATGCTGCGAAAGCACAGCGCGCAAAGGTCGACCCGCCCTACTGATTCGTCATTGCGAGGAGCGAAGCGACGCGGCAATCCAGAGCCTGCGTAAACCGCCCTGGATTGCTTCGCTACGCTCGCAATGACGGCATTGAGATTTAACCCGACTTCAACTCGGCCTTCAGCCTGAGACTCGCGCGCCAGAAGAAGAACGCCGGGATCAGCCCCAGCCACGCCGCGCCATACAGCACCCAGCGCACGCTTTCCTGTCCCGCCACCGGCTGGAGCGCATCGGACAGCACCCCGAACAGGAACGGCCCCAGCCCCAGCCCGATCAGATTCTGTCCGAACAGCATGATCGACGCCGCGACGGCGCGCGCGCGGGGCTGGACCAGCCCCTGCACACAGCCATAAGCCGGGCCGTAATAGGCCGAATTGAGGATCGTCGGGATGATCAGCATCGCCACCGCGACGCGCCAATCCTCCATATAATAGCCGAGGAACAGGATGGGTGCCGCAACCGCCATGCCATAAGCGGGAAAGGTCAGCAGATGCTTTTTGTCGCGCGGGCCGAACTTGTCGGCCATCTTGCCGCCCAGCCAGGTACCGAACGCCCCCGCCAGCCCGAGCACGACCGCCATCGACAGCCCTGCTTCAGTCGTCGACAGCCCGTGGCTGCGAATGAAAAAGCTGATCGTCCACAACGCCTTGCCATAGCCGAGGACCGCGACAACCGACGCCGCGATCAGGATATAGATGAAGGCGCGCGAGCTGAATATTTCACGCAGCGCCTCGCCGGTCGAGAGCGGCACGACCCCGCGCGCTGTCGCCACCGCTTCGTCCGACCGGCTGTGGCGCGGTTCGCGCATCACGAACAGCACGACCAGCGCGAGCAAAATCCCCGGCGCGCCGACCATCATCAAGGCGACGCGCCAGCCATAAAGATCGTTGACGATCCCGCCGATGATCAGGCCGAGCAGCGAACCGATCGGCACCCCAAGGCCGTAGAATGCAATCGCCGACGAGCGTTTTTCGGCCGGTACGCTGTCCGAAATCAGCGAATGGGCGGCGGGCGTGCAACCCGCCTCGCCGACCCCGACCCCGACCCGCGCCAGCAGCAGCTGGACAAAATTCTGTGCCAGTCCGCACACCGCGGTCATCGCCGACCAGATCGCCAGCGAAATGGCGATCAGGCGCACGCGGTTCGTGCCGTCCTTATCGGCATAGCGCGCGATCGGGATACCGAGCAGGGCGTAAAAGACCGCAAAGGCCGGACCAGCGAGCAGGCCAAGCTGGGTGTCCGAAAGCCCCAGGTCGGCCTTGATCGGTTCGGCCAGAATGTTGACGATCTGCCGGTCGAGGAAATTGAAGATATAGACGATCAGCAGAATCCACAGCATCGACCGCGTTTGCGCCGAAACGCCGGTGGCGGGTGCGGTGATGCCGTGCGACAAGGCAGCTTTATCGTTCATTTTTATCTCCCGCGCCCATGGGAGCAGACCGGGGGGAGTGGTGTCAACGCCCTTGCGGCGCTCCGAAAATCGTCGCTTGCAATTGCCGCTACGGCTGCCAGCCTGCGGCCCATGCAAAAAATCTCGCTGCTCGCCGCCACCGCCCTCGCCCTGAGCATACCGGCCATGGCCATGCCGCCGCCGCTGCCGCCGGTCGAGGGCAAGGATGCCGCGACGTTGCAGGCCGAAATGACCGAGCGGCGGGTGGGCAGCGACGTCATCGCCGCAACCTATCTCGACCGCATCCGGACGCTTGATGACAACGGGCCGAAACTGAATGCGGTTATCGCGACCTTTCCCGATGCGACGAGCCAGGCGCATGCGCTGGACCTTGAGCGTCAGGCCGGACGCGTGCGCGGCCCGCTCCATGGCATCCCGGTCCTGATCAAGGACAATATCGAGGCCAGGGGGCCGGTGGCGACCACCGCCGGATCGCTGGCGCTGAAGAACAATGTCACGAACCGCGATGCGCCGCTGGTGGCGCGACTGCGCGAGGCGGGGGCGGTGATCCTCGGCAAAACGAACCTCAGCGAATGGGCGAACATCCGCTCGAACAATTCGACGAGCGGGTGGAGCGCGATCGGCGGGCTGACGAAGAACCCGCACGCGCTCGATCGCAACACCTGCGGATCGTCGGCGGGCAGCGGCGCGGCCACGGCGGCGAGTCTCGCGCCGATCACCATCGGCACCGAGACCGACGGGTCGATCACCTGCCCCGCCGGGGTCAACGGCATCGTCGGCTTCAAACCGACCGTCGGGCTGGTCAGCCGCACGCATATTGTCCCGATCAGCCATAGCCAGGATACGGCAGGACCGATGACGCTGACCGTGCGCGATGCGGCGCTGGTGATGACCGTCATCGCGGGCAGCGACCCCGCCGATCCCGCCACCGCCGAGGCCGACGCGCGCAAGACCGACTATGCCGCGGCGCTCTCCCCCGATGCGCTGAAGGGCAAACGCATCGGCGTGCTGCGCGATCGCATCGGCGACCGCGCCGACATCGACGCGCTGTTCGATGCGGCGCTGAAACAGATGACCGAACTGGGCGCGACGGTGGTCGAAATTGCCGACAGCCGCAAAGGCTTGGAAGAGCTGGGCGACGCAGAGTTCGAGGTGCTGATGACCGAGCTCAAAGCCGATATGGCGACGTATCTCGCGGGGCTGCCCGCCAGGGACGGCCCGAAAACGCTCGCCGACCTGATCGCCTTCAACAAGGCGAATCCCGCCGAGCTCAAATGGTTCGACCAGTCGCTGTTCGAGCTGGCGGAAAGCAAGGGCGGGCTCGACAGCCCCGCCTATGTGACGGCGCGCGACAAGGCGGCGCGACTTGCGGGGGCCGAGGGCATCGACCGGTTGATGAAAGAGCACGACGTCAACCTGCTCGTCGGCGTGACCAACGGCCCCGCATGGACGAGCGATCTGGTGAACGGTGATCACTACACCGGCCCCAGCGCCAGCCAGCTCCCCGCGGTTGCGGGCTATCCGCATCTGACCGTGCCGATGGGCGCGGTCGCGGGCCTGCCGATCGGGGTGTCATTTATCGGCGGGAGATGGGCCGATGCTGACGTGCTGGCGGCGGGCTATGCCTATGAACAGGCGAGCCGGAAACGGGTGGCGCCGACGTACCGGGTGAGTATCGATCCTTAGCCGAGCCTAGAAATCCGTTCGTGTCGAGCGAAGTCGAGACACCGCGAAGGAGCGCGCCCACGATGGGCATCTCGACTTCGCTCGATGCGAACGGAAATAGAGAGGGGTGGTAAGGCGCTAGCGTTTATCCCGCCGCCGCTTCCAGCCCATTTCCTCCAGCTCGAGCAATTCCATCGGCACATGGATATTGCGGATCGCCATCCGCACCTCGATCAGAAACAGTACCAGCGAGGCGAGCAGGAGCAGCATCGCGATCGCGAACGCCCAGGACGCCGCCAACCCCAGGTTGAACCCCGCGATCGCCTGCGCGAACAGCAGCGCGACGAGCAGGCACACGACGATGCCGCACGCGACGGCGGCGGCGATCGCGTTGTTGATGACGTCCATCCGCCGGTCGGCGGCGCGCAATTCGGCGACGACGCGCTCATGCTCCTGCCCCTCGGTTTCCGACCAGCGGTCCATCAGCGCGCGCGACCGATCGACCACACGCGACAGGCGGCCGGTGAGGACGTTGAGCAGGCTGCCCGTCGCGACGAGCAGGAACACCGGGGTCACCGACAGCTGGATGGTCTCGGCGATCATCGCCGAGCCGGTCGCGCTCATGCCGCGCGCTCCGCGGCGCCCAAGCCGCGCAGCACCCAAAGCGCGATGGCGACGCCGATCAGCTCGACCGCCAGCAGGCCCGCGAATAGTGCGTCCGGCGCTTGCCCCAGCAAGACCGCGGCGATCCGCGCCGCCGCGACACACCCCCCGATCAGCACGAGCACCCACAAGCCGGACGCCAGCGTCGCGCGCCGCCACCCGAGCAGAAAGGTCGTCAGCCCGACGCCGATGAACATCCCGCCGTAAACGGTCCGGATTTCCATCACCGCCTTGGTGCTCGGCATCGCAACATCGGTCTCGATCGTCAGCGCGCCGGGATCGAGAAAATAGCGCAGCCCGATCAGGACGAAACCCAGCCCGAAGACCGTGGTCAATATCCGACCCACGCGCTCGAAACCCGCGCGCGGCATTATCCCGCCTTCGCCGGGGTATTCATGCCCATCGAGACGAAATATTTGCGGATGTTGCGCGCCGCCTGCCGGATGCGCTGCTCATTCTCGACCATCGCGATGCGGACAAAGCCCTCGCCGTCCTCGCCATATCCGACGCCCGGCGCGACTGCGACCCCGGCGTGGGTGAGCAATTGTTTGGAAAATTCCAGGCTGCCCATGTCTTTCAGCGCGGGGGGAAGCGGCGCCCAGGCGAACATCGACGCCTTCGGGCTCGGGATGTCCCAACCGGCACGGGCAAAGCTCTCGACCATCACGTCGCGGCGCTTCTGGTACAGCTCGCGGTTCTTCTGGACGATGTCCTGCGGCCCGTTGAGCGCCGCGCACGCCGCGGCCTGGATCGGGGTGAAGGCGCCATAATCGAGATAGGATTTGACCCGCGTCATCGCGGCGATCAGCCGTTTGTTGCCGACCGCAAAGCCCATGCGCCAACCCGCCATCGAATAGGTTTTCGACATCGACGTGAATTCGATCGCGACATCCTTTGCCCCCGGCACCTGCAGGATCGAAGGGGTCGGGTTGCCGTCGTAGTAAAGTTCGGAATAGGCAAGATCGGACAGCACCCAGACCTTGTTCGCCTTGGCCCAGGCGACGAGCCGTTCATAAAACGCCAGGTCCACCGCCTCGGCGGTCGGGTTCGACGGATAATTGACCACCAGGATCGACGGGCGCGGCACGGTGAACGCCATTGCGCGGTCGAGCGCGCGCCAGTAATTTTCGTCCGGCGTCGTCGGCACGCTGCGGATCGTCGCCCCGGCGATGATGAAGCCGAAGGTGTGAATGGGGTAGCTCGGGTTCGGCGCCAGCACGACGTCGCCCGGCCCGGTGATCGCGGTCGCGAGGCTCGCGAGCCCTTCCTTTGACCCCATCGTCACCACAACCTCGGTTTCGGGGTCGAGTTCGACGTTGAAGCGGCGCGCGTAATAATTGGCCTGCGCCTTGCGCAGCCCCGGGATGCCCTTCGACTGCGAATAGCCGTGCGCGTCGGGCTTCATCGCTACTTCGCACAGCTTTTCGATCACATGCGACGGCGGCGGCAGGTCGGGGTTGCCCATCCCCAGGTCGATGATGTCTTCGCCCGAGGCGCGGGCGGCCGCACGCATCGCATTGACTTCGGCGATGACATAGGGCGGCAGGCGCTTGATGCGATAGAATTCATCTTCGGACATGGGAAACTAGAACAACTCCTTTTCGTTGCGGTACGATGAGCGGTCGCAAGTCGCGACGCGGCTTGTTATAGGCAGTTTGACGGCACTGACCAGCGGGAACGAGCATGAACCAGGCAGATCAAGACGGCACGACCGAAGCGCCCAATCCCTTCCTGCCGTCGCCCGACGACATGCAGCATTGGGCCAGCGTGATCGGGCGCGCCCAGCAAATGATGCTCGAATATGCGCTGGGCCAGGCGAACGACGGCAAGACCAGTGCGGCGGCGATGTTCCATCCGTCGACATGGCTTGAAAACCCGGCGGCGCAGCTGTGGGCGCAGCAATCGTCAAAGATGTGGGATCAGGGCGTCGCCTTCTGGACCTCGCTTGCGACGTTGAACCCGATGACCCCAGCGGCGCCCGATGCCGCGGCGGCAAAGGACCGCCGCTTTGCCGACCCCGACTGGGCGGCGAACCCAGTGTTCGCGATGATCCGCCAGACCTACGGCCTGCTCGCCGAACAGATGCTGACCACGACGCGCCAGCTCGACGGGCTCGATCCCGCGGCGCGCGCCAAGATGGAATTTGCCGCGAAGGGCATCGCCGATGCGATGGCACCGACCAATCTGGCGCTGACCAATCCCGAAGTCATCAAGCGCGCGGTCGAAACGCGCGGCGAAAGCCTGCTCAAGGGCTTGCAGCATATGCTGACCGACCTGTCGCGCGGGCAGCTCTCCCACGTCGATCCCGATGCGTTCGAGGTCGGGGTGAATATCGCGACCACCCCCGGCAAGGTCATCCACGAAACCGACCTTTATCAGCTGATCCAATACACGCCGACGACCAAGGAGGTGCTCGCCGTGCCCCTCCTCATCTTCCCCCCGTGGATCAACCGCTTCTACATCCTCGACCTCAACCCCGCCAAAAGCTTCGTCGCCTGGGCGGTCGAACAGGGGCTGTCGGTGTTCATGGTGTCGTGGAAATCGGCCGATGCGTCGATGAAGGACGTGGTGTGGGATGATTATATCGCGGCGCAGGTCGATGCGATCGACACGGTGCGCGCGGCGCTGGATGTCCCCGCGGTCCATACGATCGGCTATTGCGTCGCGGGCACCACGCTGGCCGCGACGCTCGCGATATTGGCCGCAAAGGGCGAGGCCGAGCGGGTCAAGTCGGTGACCTTCTTTACGGCGCAGGTCGATTTTGAACAGGCCGGCGACCTCAAGCTGTTCATCGACGACGGCTATCTCGCCTTGCTTCAGCAGCTGTCGGCGCCTGGGTTCCTCGATGGCCGCTACATGGCGGCGACCTTCAACAGCTTGCGCGGGCGCGACCTGATCTGGAACTATGTCGTCAGCAATTACCTGCTCGGCAACGACTATCCGCCCTTCGACCTGCTCTACTGGAACGGCGACACCACCAATCTGCCCGCGAAATGGCATCGGCAATATCTGATCGACCTGTATCGCGACAATCGCCTGGTTATTCCCAACAGCCTGTCGGCGTGCGGTACGCCGATCGACCTCAGAAAAATCGAAACCCCCGCCTATGTCCAGGCGGGACGCGAGGACCATATTGCCCCGCTCGCCAGCGTCTGGCGGTTGATGGACAATCTGTCCGGCGCCAAGACCTTTCTGCTGGCCGGATCGGGCCACATCGCCGGGGTCGTCAACCCGCCTGCCGCAGGCAAATATCAATATTGGACCGGCGACAGCGACGCCGCGACGCTCGACGATTTTGTTGCGAGCGCCGCCGAGACCAAGGGCAGCTGGTGGCCGCATTGGATCGACTGGATTTCGGCACAGGATGGCGCAAAAGTGCCGGTCAAGAGCGCGCGCATCCCCGGAAAAGGCGCCAAAAAGGCGATCGAGGACGCCCCGGGCCGCTATGTCAAACAGCGGTAATATCTAACGATTATGGCTGTTTTCGGGGGACGGCGATAAAAATTTGTGCGCTGCACAAAAATATCCTTGAAATCACCGCGCCACTCCTATATTGTGCACTGCAACATAAAAGGAGTTGTCCCGATGGCTACCAAGATGGATAGTGCCGAAAAGGCTTTTGAAGCCGCGACGCTGGAAACCGCCCCGAAGCCGGTGGCGACTCCGGCTGCCCCGGTCGCCCCCGCCGTTGTCGCTGCCCCCGCAGCGGTAAAGGCTGCGGCCCCTGCCAAGATCAAGACGGTGAAGGCAAAAGCCAAGCCGGCTGCGAAAAAGGCTGCTGCCCCCAAGGCCGCCGCCAAGAAGGTCGCCCCCAAGAAGGCGACCGTGAAGAACATCGCTCCGAAAATTGCCCCCAAGGCCGCGCCGAAGCCGGTTGCCGCCGTCAGCAAAGGAATCAAGACCATGAACGACACCGTCAAGAAGTTCGCCGACGAAGCGAAGACCCGCACCGAAGCCCTGACCGCCGACTTCAACGAGAAGGCCAAGGAAGCGATGAGCAAGACCAGCAAGCTCGCTGAAGAAGCCGTCGAATTCAACAAGGCGAACGTCGAAGCCCTCGTCGAAGCCGGCAAGATCGCTGCCAAGAACATGGAAGTTCTGGGCCAGGAAGGCGTCACCTTCGCTCGCAAGAGCTTTGAAGACACCACCGCCGCGCTGAAGGGCTACACCGCCGTCAAGACCCCGGCCGACTTCTTCAAGCTCTATGCCGAAAACAGCAAGAAGGCGTTCGACGCCGCTGTCGCCCAGACCTCGAAGACCAGCGAACTGGTCGTCAAGATGGCGAACGACAGCTTCGCGCCGATCTCGAACCGCGTTTCAGTGATCACTTCGAAGATGAAGGCCGCCTAAGGCGCCTTTACCTTCCGTTGGCGCGGGCATTCCCCCTCCCTCCCCGCCTGCGCCGACACCCCCAAGGCCGCTCGCTTCCCCAGGAAGCGGGCGGTTCTTGTTTTTCGGACGACCGATGAGCCCGCGAAAAGGGGGTTAATGCGCCGCCGCCCTCTTGCGCTTCGCCCGCGGCTTGCGATATTCCTGCCCATGATGCTTCCAGTTTCCACCCTCCATCCGATCCGCGCCATGGCGGACAAGGACGACGGCTCGCCCGGCACCCCCGGCGTCGGCATCGCCACGCGCACGCGTGTCAAGGCGAAAAAGCCCTCAATGTACAAGGTGCTGCTGCTCAACGACGATTACACCCCGATGGAATTCGTCGTGATGGTGCTCCAGCGCTTTTTCAACATGGACATCGAACAGGCGACGCAGGTCATGCTGCACGTCCACCAGCAGGGCGTCGGCGTGTGCGGCGTGTTCAGCTATGAAGTCGCCGAAACCAAGGTCAATCAGGTGATGGACGCCGCGCGGCAGAACCAGCACCCGCTGCAATGCACGCTCGAGAAGGCGTAAAAGTCTCCCCTCCCTGAACGGGAGGGCCAGCGAGTCTTGCCAGCTTGCTGGTTAGTCGCAGCGAGGGTGGGTCAGCGCCGCTCGCGGCAGCACGGCTCGCTTCGCTCGCACCCACCCCTAACCC
>NZ_SCOT01000022.1 GCF_005502465.1 Sphingopyxis sp. L1A2A | reverse complement strand
CGATGACGGCTCTGAGCCGTGCGCGGCATCAGATCGGAATCCCGCGCGGGATCAGATCGGAACGATGCGCGTGATCATGTCGGTATCCCTGCGCGGGATCGTCGGAATCCGCATCCTACCGAATATAGCGGCAGCTTCACCTTCTGAAACTAGGAGGGGATGCTCGGTGCTTACTTCGCGCTACATGAATGGACTCAAAAATCTGCCTGCCATTATGCAGCAGATAGTTTCTGGAGCAGCACCGGAGAAATTCAATGTGGAGCACCTTAAGGGACTAGGCTTTAAGTCGAGTGGCGATAGAGCCATCATTCCTCTTCTAAAGGATCTAGGATTTCTTACATCGGATGGCACGCCAACCCAGAGATACCTCGCCTATCGCGATCCATCCAAGTCCAAATCGGTCTTAGGTGAAGCTCTCCGGGAAGCTTATGGTGATCTATTCCTGATAAACGACAATTTATCGCAAAATGATCGTGTCGCAATTGAAGGAAAGTTTAAAAGTTCAACCAACTCTACGGACAGAGTTTCCGAGTTGCAAGCTGCCACATTCTTGGGATTGCTTAAACTTGCGGATGTATCAAAGCAATCTAACACTCCAACAATCCCGGCCCCATCGCCCGATCCCCAAGAGGATGAGGCAGGCGTCGACGCGCCGCCCAAACCAATTGTTCGTTCGAGTTCATTAGATTTACGATATACGATAGAAGTCCACTTGCCTCCGACAAAAGATATCGAAGTATTTAATGCGATATTTAAATCTCTCAAACAAAATTTGATGGATTGAAAATGGACGACCTTCGCACTTGGCTATTCCGTGCAATGATGTTTGAAGCGGACGCAGAGGAATTGCGCTCGTCAGGTATCAGGATCGGAGCCGATCAACGGGAATTCGAAGAGAGTCTAATGGAAGAGACTCTTCGCCCATTCTCCGTAGACTTACGAAATAGTGCCCTTCGTATGTCGCGCATATACGCGTTGATGTATTGTTTCGAGAACGCAATAAGACAACTTATAAGAGAAAGACTCGAAGAAGAGTTCGGAAGCAATTGGTGGGAAGAGAGAGTTCCGACTAAAATAAGAACTCAAGCAGAATCTCGTCAAAAAAAAGATACAGAAAACTCTTGGTTAGAGGGCCAGAAAGGCAGCGGTCTTTTTTACATAGAATTTGGACATCTTGCAGACATTATCATAGCTAATTGGTCATGTTTTGAAGATGTTATTCCGACGCAGCACTGGGTCAAGCAGCGGCTTGATGAGATAGAACAAGCTAGAAATTTTATAGCGCATAACAGGCTGCTCCTACCGGGCGAGTTTGCGCGCCTCGAAGTATATGTTGGCGACTGGAACCGCCAAGTTGGGGTCTAGTTTCACCCAGATTTAACGTCATCGCCTCCCCCCACACCATGCTACACTCCCACCCATGCGCGCCCGAAACCCCCTCTACGTCATGGCCAAGCCGCCGCCGGAGGTGCAGGCACAGATCGCCGCGCTGCCGCGCAACGATCCTTCGCGCGGCCCCCACCTCCTCCATGTCACGCTCATCTCGCTCTACGACCTGCACTATGCGCCGCCCGAGTGGCTGCCCGCGACCATCGCCGCGCTGGACAGCCTCGCAGCAGCACCTTTCCCGCTCGCCTTCGACCGGATCGAGAACCGCAAGGCGGTGACGCTGCGCACGCGCGAACCGCTGGCCGAGGCGCGGACGTTTCAGCAGGCGCTGGTCAACCATCTGCTGCGCGAAAAGGCGCCGATCATGGACGGCACCACCCCCGAACCGCACATCACGATCAACTATCGCGGCGACCGGCTGAACGCCCAGAAGATGCCGCCGATCGGCTGGACGGTGGACGAGATCATCCTGATGGAAAGCATCGTCGGCAAGACCACCCATGTCGAACATGGCCGCTGGCCGCTGCGCGGCGGCACGTCCTGAGCCAGAGCGTCTCCCACCTTCGTCATCCCGGACCTGATCCGGGATCCATAACCGCGCTGTCGTCGTGGATCCCGGATCAGGTCCGGGATGACGAAGCAGGAAAATCCTCCCGTCACCCAGCGATGACCAGCCCCCCCCGTCAACCGAACCGACGCCGAAACCAGCCCCGCTTTTTCGGCACCATCGGCGTCTGACCCGAAATGCGGACCAGATACTGGCCCAGGATCGCCGCTTGCTGCTTGGTCATCAGGACGCGGAACAGGTCGGGGTCGTGCTGCTTTGCCGCTTCCGAAGACTGCACGCTTTCGAGCCGGAGCATGATGCGGTCGCCCGCATCATGATGTTCCCAGCCGACCAGTGCCCCAAAACTCTCGATCATCTCGCCATGCCTTTCACGGTTTTCGCGCGACCGACGCCAACAGCCCGAGAAGCGCGTTTACCAGACCATCGGCGTCCTGTCGTCCAGTCCTGGTTTCAGGACGCCCGAATTTGCCCGCGTTGCCCGCCCGCCGCACCTTCCGATCCCATTTTTCGCCGCGCGGGCCAGAAACCCCTTTCCTACAATTTATACATCTGCTTCACCGGTTCGGACGCTGCGGCAGCGCCGCTTGCGCTTCCGTTCCGTCGCCGCCAACGCATCGCCATTGGGCTGAACTTTCCTGAACTTTGGCGGGCAACCAACCCGCAAAGGCACCCCATGTCCCACCCCTCGAACATCGTCCACTGCACCGGCCCCGGCGACCCGCACGCGCTCGACGGCATTTCGGTCCGCCACCGCGCCGGCGATCTCGACGTCCGCTGCCCGGTCTGCAACGGCCATGGCCAGTGGAACAGCCAGATCGACCTGGTCAGCCACCGCTCGATCCGCGTCCCCTGTCCCAAATGCGACGGGCGCGGGTGGATCGAAACCGGGACCGACATGGTGCCCAGCCACGACATCACCCTGTCGCCCGGCGGTCACCCGATGTGGACCGTTCGGCTCGATCCCTCCGACGATGCCGAATGACAACCGCGCGGCCTGACAGCGCAGACGCCTGATCCGGCGGAACTCCCTTCCCTCTCAGGACTTTATCCTATGCGTGGGGCAAAACAGAGCATGCCCACGCCCGCTTGGCCCGGCACGCGACCCGAACGGAGTGATGTCGATGAACAAGCTGATGATCCTGCCCCTCGCCGCCATGACCGCGCTCAGCGCAGGCTGCGCCGGCACCTATGGCGGTGTTGGCGCCGGGGCCGGCTATGACGATGGCGGCTATGGCTATTACGACCAGGGCTATTACGCCCAGAACGGCAATTATGACTATAACCGCCCCGACCCGCGTCACGGTGGCTATTATGCCGATCAATATTACCGCACCGACCGCCGGTACAAGGAACGCCGCCTGTCGAACAACGACCGCGTCTATCGCGGCCGCGACAATAGATATTATTGCCGCCGCAACGATGGCTCGACCGGGCTGATCGTCGGCGGCGTCGTCGGCGGCATCGCGGGCAACGCCATCGCCCCGGGCGGGTCGGAGACGCTGGGCACCATCCTCGGCGCGGTCGGCGGCGCGGTCGCGGGCCGCGCGATCGAACGCGGCGGCAACAACGACGTGCGCTGCCGCTGAGCATCGCGGCGCGGCGGCTTGCCCCGCTTGGTCGGCGTCCCTAGCATTCGCCCGATCAGGATCGGGAGAAGACAATGATCGCCGCTACCACGCTCGCCGCCGCGCTGCTTCTTACGCTACAGGCCGCCCCCGCCGCCCCCGATCCGCGCCGCCCGACGCCGACGCTCGACCATGTGGCGCCCGCCCTGCCCGCGCTCTCCCGCCCCGCGGTGCTGATCATCAGCAAGACCAACGGCTATCGCCACGACAGCATCGCAGAGGCGGTTCCGGCGATCGAAGCGCTGGTCGAGGCGCGCGGGTGGAGCAGCTTTGCGACCGAAAATGCCGCGGTCTTCAACCCGCAGCAGCTCGCCAAATTCGACGTCGTCATCTTCGCCAACGCCAGCGGCGACATCTATACCGCCGATCAGCGCGCGGCGTTTCAGGCGTGGCTGGCGCAGGGTGGCGGGTTCGTCGGGCTGCACAGCGCGGGTGACGGCAGCCACCCGGACTGGTTCGTCCGGATGCGCGGCAACGGCCAGTTCACCGGCCATCCCGGCGGCGCCGACCAGTTTCAGGCGGGCGACCTCGCCGTCATCGACCGCACCCACCCCGCGACCCGCACCCTGCCCGCGCGCTGGCGCTGGACCGAAGAATTTTACAGCTGGGACGCCGCGCCCGCCGCCGACGCGCGGGTGCTGGTGCAGCTCGACGAGGCCAGCGTGCAGCTCGAACCCAGGCTTCGCATGGGCGACCATGCGCTGGTCTGGTGGCGCTGCGAAGGCCGCGCGCGGATCTTCTATTCGGCGCTCGGGCACCGGGCCGCGGCGTGGAGCGACCCCGACCACCTCCAGCTGGTGAGCGGCGCGATCGGGTGGGCGGCGCGCCAGAACGGGGCAGGCTGCGATTAGGCAGCGACCTCCGCCGTCGCCGCGCGCTCGATCGCGGCGCGCCAGTGCGGGCGCACCGGCAACAGGAAAATCTCCGCCAACGTCCGCTCGATCTCGTCCGCGGTCAGATAGCGCCGGTCGGTCCGCCCATCGGCCAGCCGCGTCGTCAGCCGGTTGTCGCGCAGGCCATAGCGCGCCTCGGCGGTCGTGCGCGCCGCGATCAGCTGGTGGCGGAAATGCGAATCGGGGTGCGCCGACGTGTACCAATTGCCGACCTCATAATCGATCGGGTGCGCCGGACCGTCGTCGATCCGATACAGCGCCCTCCAGCGATCATCGATCTGCACCGCGACCTCCCAGTCGCGGCCGTGCCGGATCACGCGATAGCTTTCGTGCGACGTCGGCTGGGGTTCCTCGCTGTCCATCGCCAGCGGCGCCGGCGGCACCGCCGCGCCGAACCCGACGTCGGCCAGCCACGGTCGCCCGTCCAGCGTCACCAGCACGACCATATGCGTGCGCGGCGTCACCGGCGCATCGTCGGGCAGCATCCACCGCACCCGGCCGAGCAGCCCTTCGGCCTCGAACCCGATCGCGCGCAGCACGCGCAGGAACAGGCTGTTCTGTTCAAAACAATAACCGCCGCGGCGCTGGCCGATCAGCTTGGCATCGACCCCCGCGGCGTCGATATCGATCCCGGCGCCGGTCAGCACGTCGATCGCCTCGAACGGGATGGCGGCGATATGCGCCGCCTGCAAAGCCGCGAGCACCTCGCGCGTCGGCGCCAACGGACCGGCATAACCGATCCGCGCCAGATAGCGCGTCAGCAAGGGCGGCGTGTCCGCAGCGGCGATGTCGCCCTCGTCGGCGGGGGCAGCAGGGGCAGCCGGATAGTGCAACATTGGCAAAGACTCCTTTCGCGAATCATCTGCCGATGCTTATGAAAGCTCACCCATAGTTGAGGTCAAGCCATGAAGCGCGCGATGCTTCTGGCCCGTCGCCCCGCCTTGTCGAAGCGCCTTATCGCTTCTACGGCGAAGCGCAGACAAGCACCGCGGCACCGCCCGCCGCGGTCGGCAACAGGGATACACAGATGATGATCGTCGTCCCGCAAGCCGCCCCCCGCCGATGACCCCTGCGTTCGTTATGATCGATGATTTCACCGCCGACCCGCACGAACTGCGGCGGCAGGCGCTGGCGCTCGGCTATGACGCGCGGGACGGCCAGGCCAATTATCCCGGCATCGTGTCGGCGCGGGCGCTGCCGATCAAAGGGCTCGACGACTATGTCTCGCGCCTCGTCGAGACGCGGGTGGTCGGCGCGCCGGGGACCCTCCACGGCCATTGCCGCCTGACGCTGAAGGGCGATCGCGGCCAGAGCGGGGTCCATATCGACCCCGCCTTTTACTCGGGCATCCTCTACCTCAGCCTGCCCGAACATTGCCGCGGCGGCACCGATTTCTATCGCCACCGCCGCACCGGGCTCGATCGTGTGCCGACGACCCGCGACCGCATCGCCGCGGCGGGGTATGACGACATCAACGACCTGGTCCAAGAGGTGGTGAACCACGACACCGCCCGCCCGGCGCGCTGGGAAAAGAGCTTCACAGCGCCGATGCGCTGCAATCGCCTGATCCTGTTCAGCCCGTGGATGTTCCACAACAGCGGCGCCGGGTTCGGCACGACGCCCACCGATGGCCGGCTCGTCTATCTGATGTTTTTTGCCGCAGCGACTTAGCGTGCCGCGGCTCAGCTCTCCAGGCTATGCTCGAGCGTGATCTCGCAATCGAGCAGCTTGGACACCGGGCAGTTCATTTCGGCTTCCTTGGCGATCCGGGCAAATTCCGCGGCGTCGATTCCGGGCACCCGGGCCACCAGCGTCAGCGCCGACTGGCTGATTTCAAACCCGCCCTCGATGGCGTCGAGCGTCACCGCCGCGGTCGTCTCCAGCGTCTCGCCCGCATAGCCGGCGCGCGCCAACCCGAACGACAGCGCCATGGTGAAACACGCCGCATGCGCCGCCGCGATCAGTTCCTCGGGGTTGGTTCCCGGCACGCCTTCAAAGCGGGTGCCGAACCCATAGGGCTGCTGGTCGAGCACGCCTGATTTGGTGGTGATCGACCCCTTGCCCTCCTTGCCAAAGCCTTCGTAGCGGGCAGATGCGCGGTTGACGGTCATACGATGTCTCCTTGGGAAAGCTGGCGGATGGGGACTCGGGGCAATCAGCCTAGCATGCAGCGCGCGAATGACGAAAGCGGGTCAGCGCGCCACCCCCGCCTTGTCGAGTTCGGCCCCCAGCCGCCCGGTCAGCCACAGCCCCCACATTTTGAAATCGGCGGCCAGGCTCCACAGCGGATAGGTAAAGGTCGCGGGCCGGTTCTTCTCGACCCCGAAATGCGCCGCCCACGCAAAAGCATAGCCCGCGAGCGGCAAAGCGATCAGCCACGCCCAGCGCCCGCTCACCACCGCCGCCACCGCGATCAGCACCACCAGGCTGGTTCCGACATAATGCAGCGCCCGCGTCGACGCCTTGCTATGCTCGCGCAGGTAAAAGGGCCAGAATTCGGCAAAGCTGGTGTAGAGTCGGGGCATTACCCGATGCTGCGCCTCAAAAAGATGCCGGTCAACCTTGGCTAAAGGCTGCGCGCCGCCTCGTCGATCAGCGCCGCAACCTCGACCGGCCGCGACGCGAGCGACGCATGTCCGGCGTCGAGCGTGATGATCTTGCGCGCGCCCAGCCGGTCCGACATCGCGCGCTGGTTCGCAGGGTCGATCATCCGGTCCGCGCTCGAGATCTGGTACCAGCTCGGCCTCACTTTCCATGCCGGGTCACTGATCGCATCGCCAAAGGTCGACGCCAGCGGCGCCTTTTGCGTCACCGCCATCACCAGCGCCTCTGCGGCACTGACGTCCTGGCAAAAGCTCTCGTGGAATTTGTCGGCCTTGACCCACAAATAGCCATCGCCATCGGGCGCCAGATTCGCTGCACCGGCGGGCGGATGCTGCTGGGTGAGTGCGCCGGCGCTCTCGCCCGCATCGGGAGCAAAGGCAGCGATATAGACCAGCCCGGCGACATTCGGCGCCGTCCCCGCCTCGGTTATCACCGCCCCGCCATAACTATGCCCGACGAGCAGGACCGGGCCGTCGGCTTGCGCCACCAGCTGCCGCGTCCGCGCCGCATCGTCGGCGAGCGAGGTCAGCGGCAGTTCGACTGCGCGGATGCCGCGATGCCCCAGCCGGTCGAGCTCGACGATCGCCTTGGCCCAGTGCGCCGCGCCGCCCCAAAAACCGTGAACGAGGATAATCGAAGGAAGATTGGCCATGTCGCGACTCCTGCATCACTGGGAAAGCAGGCCAAAGATACCACGCCACCCCCTTGCCCGCAGCAGCAAAGATCAACCGCCACTGCCGCGCTTCAACCGCACCAACGCGCTGTCCAGCGCCTGCAAAAATTGCGACCGGTCGGCCTTGGTGAACGGCGGCGGGCCGCCGATCTGGTCGCCCCCGGCGCGCAGATCGGCCATGATCGCGCGCGTCGCGATCGCGGGGCCGATCGACGCCATGGTGAAGGGTTTGCCGGTAGGGCCGAGGACGACCGCCCCCGCCTTCAGCGCCCGGTCGGCGAGCAATATGTCGGCGGTGATCACGACGCTATGCCCGTCGGCCGCTTCGGCAATCCAGTCGTCGGCGGCGTCGAAGCCGTCCGACACCACCACCCGCTCGATCAGCAGATGCTCGGGCACCCGCAAGCGGCTGTTGCTCACCACCTTCACCGCCACCTCGTGCCGCCAGGCGACACGGTAAATCTCGTCCTTCACCGGACAGGCGTCGGCATCGACCAATATCGTCGGGGTCGGCATAGCGGCGGCGCGGTTACTTCTTCATATTGTCGAGGCCCACGACCACCCCGACCTTGGTCGACGGATTGCTCGCGTTCGGCTTCTTGGGCTTTTCGGCCTTGGGTTTGCGGACTTCGCGGCTCGTCTTCTTCTGGCCTTTGGCCATGGTCAATACCTTGAAAGCAGGCGGGCGCCTGTGCCCGTCGCGGTGCAACCTAGGCGCTTTGCCGCCGCAAGTCGCCCCTTATCCCGCCAGCCCGTCCCACATCAGCTTCGCGCCGAGCACCACCATGAGCAGGTAGATCAGGACATAAAAACGCGCGCCATCGATCCGTTTCAGCCAGCGCACCGTCAGCAAGGTCGACACGATCGCGAGCGGCATCAGCAGCGCCGCAGCGACCAACACCTCATGCGGAAAGGCGCCGAGCGCGATATAAGCGGGCACCTTGATCCAATTGATCGCCGCGAACAGTATCGAACTGGTCCCAACGAAAACGAGGTGCGGCAGGCGGCGCGGGGTCACCCACATCTGGAACGGCGGCCCGCCGGCATGCGCGATCTGGCTGGTCAAGCCGGTGGCGACCCCGAACAGGCTGCCGACCCAGCCCGGCGAAGTCGATGCCGCGACGACGCGCCCGCCGCGCTCCACCCACAGGCGATAGACGCCGAACGCCAGCGTGATCGCGCCGAGCGCCGCCATCAGCTTCGCCTCGTCGACCTGCTCGGCGAAAAAATAACCCGCGGCGATGCCGACCGCGGCGCCGGGCAGCATCCAGCCGATGATCCAGCCGTCCCATGTCTTGCGGAACGACCAGACGCTGACGACGTCCTGCACGATCAATATCGGCAGCAGCAGCGCCGCAGCGAGCGTCGGCGGCAGCACCAGCGCGACGAGCGGCGTCGCGAGCGCCCCGACCCCCGACAATCCGCCCTTGGCCAGCCCGAGCAGGATCACCGCCAGCGCCAGCACGGCGAGCGTCAGCGGGTCGCCCAGCAAGCTCATTCAGCCGCAACGTCCGGATTTTCAGGCAATGCCCAGTCGATCGCCCCGCGGCCCTGCGCCGCCAGGAACGCGTTGGTCTGGCTGAACGGCCGCGATCCGAAAAAGCCATTGTGCGCCGACAGCGGCGACGGATGCGGCGCGCGCAGCACCAAATGCGGGCTGCCCGCCCCCAGCCCCGCGACTTTCGCGGCCTTCTTCTGGGCATGGCTGCCCCACAGGATGAACACTTTCGGCGCCCGATCGGCGGCCACCGCCGCAACGACGGCGTCGGTGAATGTCTCCCACCCCTTGCCCTGATGCGACGCCGCCTGCCCCGCCTCGACCGTCAGGCAATTGTTGAGCAGCAGCACGCCCTGCTCGGCCCAATGCTTCAAATAGCCATGCGACGCGCGGGGGATGCCCATATCGCTCTGCAGTTCCTTGTAGATATTGACCAGACTCGGCGGCACCCGCACCCCCGGCTGGACCGAAAAGCACAGTCCATGCGCTTGCCCCGGCCCATGGTACGGATCTTGCCCCAGGATGACGACGCGGACATCCTGCGGCGGCGTCGCATCGAGCGCCGCAAACCAGTCGCGCGGCCGCGGATAGATGATCTTGCCCCGGTCGCGTTCGCCCGCAAGAAATGCCTTGAGCGCCGCTATATAGGGCTGCGCAAACTCGCCGCCTACCGCGGCGAGCCAGTCGGGATGCAATTTGACCTCAGCCATGTCGGCGCTTCACCAGAGCCGCGCGGGCTTGTCCAGCCTTCTCCCCGGCGTATGTCGGGAATCGACCGGCAGACGACATTCGATTCCCCATCGCTTCGTCATTCCCGCGAAAGCGGGAACCCAGTCCGACGTTGCTGCTGGGTTCCCGCTTTCGCGGGAATGACGAAGGTGGGTGATGTCCGCTTTCCCACCCCAAAGGCGTCGTTCCGCTACCTAAATCTTCCCCCGCACCCCCACGAAAAACCGCCGCCCCAGATAGTCGTACTGCGTCCCAAACGCTGGCGCCTGCCCGATCACCGGCGGCGTCGCCGTCACCACCGTCGATACCCGCGGCGGCGGGGTGTCGAACAGGTTCGCGACCCCCAAAGTGATGCGGAAGCGGTCAGCGATGTCGCGGCTGACCGACAGCGAATGATAGAAGGCCGCGGGAACGCTGACGTCCGGACAGAAACGCCCACCGGGACGAAAACTCGACGTGCGGCACGGATCGCCGCCCTGCGCGCGCAGCAAATCGGCTTCGTTCGATGCGGCGCCAGTGACGTCGAGCCCATAGAACAACGTCCAGCCCCCCTTCATCCAGCCCAGGTTGAAATCGCCGACCCATTTCGGATTGCCGATCTTGCCATTGTCATCGATCACCGTGCCGGGGAACAGCGCCACCTTGTCCTCGACTTGCCAGGTCATCTGGGCCCGAAACGCGAGCGCGCCGAGCTTGCCCAGATCCTGATCGATCGCCAGCGACAGATCGACGCCGCGGTTCCGCTGGCGGCTGATATTGACATAGCGATCGGTCACCGCCGCGACGCTCTGCGCGTCGGGGCCCGTCGCGGTGCGCGTGAAAAGAACGCACAGCGGTTCGCCCGCAATATCCGATGCGTAACAGCCGCGCAGGATATTGCCCGCGCCAAGCAGGGTGATCGCGTCCTTCACCGCAATGTCGAAATAGTCGATCGCGAGCCGCGTCTTGAGCCCGCCCCACAGCGCCCCCGACAGATCGGGGGTCAGGATCACCGACACCGTTTTGGCGGTCGAGGTTTCGGGCTTGAGCTGGCCGATGCCGCCCCCAGATGCAATCGTCGCCGGGCCAACCCCACCGGCATAATTCGGGCCAATCCCGTCGGCGGCACAATTGTCGAAGGTCCGCTGACTGATCGCACCCGCCGCGAGCCGCGCCGCCGTCTGGATGCACGGATCGATGTCCTGCTGGCCAAGGAAGCCCGTCTGATTCTCAACGAACAGCTCGAACAGCGCCGGGGCGCGGAACGATGTGCCCCAGGTGCCGCGAAAGCGCAGCCAGTCGGTGACCACCCAATCGGCGCCGACCTTCCATGTCGTGTCGCTGAACCTGTCCTGCACCCCGTCGCGGCGCGTCGCCTCGACATGGGTGTAACGCGCCGCGCCCGACAGGGTCAGCCGCTCGATCATCGGCGCATTTTCGAGCAGCGGCACCTCGACCTCGCCAAAGACCTCTTTCGATACAGTGCGCCCCGCGGTGATCCCCGACGTGGTGAAATTGGCGACATTGCCTGCCAGCGTCGCGTCGCCCGGTGTGTCGTTGATCTCGTCGCGGCGGATATTGGCGCCAAACGCCGCGCCGACCGGTCCGGCGGGCAGGATGAATAGCTTGCCCGTCAGCAGCGCCTCGGCCGAGGTTTGCTTGAACAAGGTGCGCCCGGTTTCGCGCCCCGTCAGAAAGGCGCGCTCGGTAGCCGTGAAATCGCCGCGCAGGACGCGCGGGTCGGTGAAGTCGATGTCGATGCACGGCACACCGCGGATCGCCGTCGTGGTGCCGACGCACGATCGGGTGCGCAAAGTCTGCGACGCAATGGCATCCTGATAGAGCACGTCCTGCGTGTAGCTGGCGTCCGACCGGCTGTGCTGGCCGTGAACATCCCATTTCCATCCGCCGCCGAACTCACCGCGCAGCCCCAGAACGCCGCGATAATAGTCGACATCGGCGCTGCTTTCCGACTTCACCAGCACCCGCGGGCGCAGGATGATGTTGCCGCCGAACTCGCCATTGAACGGATCGCCCATGTCGAACGGGTCGCAATTGTTCGCCGCCGGATTGCAGAGGAAGAAGGGCAGCATCGACGCGCCGGTGAACTGCTCCAGCGTCAGCACCTGCAAGCCGTTGTTCTTCGACTTGCGGTTGCTGAACAGCCCCTCACCATAGAGCGTGATGCCGTCCGTTACGTCATACGCCGCGTCGGCAAAGGCGCTGATCCGGCTCACCCCCGAAAACACGTCCGACCCCTGCTCGACCGGCTCGAACTGGTTCAGCGCACCGGTCGACGGCCCATCGAAATTGACCCCGAAGAAATCGGCGGGGCCGAACACCCCGATCGGATTATAGGCGCCCAACGGAATGCCGACCCCGGCAAACTCGGCGCCATATTGACCGGCAAAAATCGCCTGTCCATTCGGCGCGATCAGTCCGGGTCCAAAGGTTGGAAAGCCGTTCTGATCGACCCCCGAAAAATCGCTGAAGACGATCGCATTGCCCAGGGTGCTGCTGCACGCCGGCCGTCCGGTACGGAAATCGACGATGTCGGCGCGGCTGCCGTCGGCCTCGCGCTTCAGATATTCTTCCTGGCAGAACAGGAAACCGCGGTCGCGGCGGGTCAAATTCTGCTGGCGGAAAACATCGACCGTCGCGAAAAAATGGCCGCGGTCGAATGTCTTGCCGAAACTGACATCGGCGCCATAGCTTTCGCCGCCGCCATGTTCGGTGATCGAGGAAAATCCGCCGCCTTCAAAGCCGTTCAGGTCGTTGCGGGTCAATATGTTGACCACGCCGGCAACCGCATCCGACCCATAGATCGACGAAGCGCCGGTCTTGAGCACCTCAACCTGCCGCACCACCGACAGCGGCAGCACATTGAGGTCGAAGGGCGCCACCGACCCGCGGATCCCCGCCGGGCCCGCGCGCCGACCGTTGATCAGCACCAGGGTGCGCTCGGCGCCGAGGCCGCGCAGCGACACCGTCTGCACATCATTGCCGCCGTTGGCGACGACGCGGTTCGACAGCGCCGAATTGATCTGGATCGATCCCTGCGCCGCCGGGGTCGATTGCAGGATGTCGGCCAGCTGGACCTGCCCCTGCAATTTCGCCGCCGCGACGTCGATGATCTGGATTGGGTCGGCGCTGGTGAATTCGCTTTTCGCGATCCGCGATCCGGTGACGACAATGTCGTCGTTACCGTCCTGCGCGGCAGCGGGCGCCGCGATCAACGCGATGACCGAGGCCGTTGCGGCCAGAAACACCTGGGGGCGGGTGCCTGATTTCATGATATTTTTTCCGAACGTAAAAGTTGATCTCGCCCCCCGGCCCGGGAAAATTACCGCCAACCGCGTTTCGATATGGTTACCGGCGCTTAAAAATTCGCGGCTGCGTCCTTCGCGCCACACCCTGCGGGCGCTTGTCGCCGCGCCCCCGCGCCGCTAGTCACCCTCGCAAAGGGAGCGCGCGGATGAGCAAGGCAATGGGTGAGGCGCTGGGGCAGCTCGAGGCGGTGATCCATGACCGGCTGGCCGTGGGGGCAGCCGACGCCTCCTACGTCGCCAGCCTCGCCGCCAAGGGCCGCGGCAAGATCGCGCAGAAACTGGGCGAGGAAGCCGTCGAGACGGTCATCGCCGCGGTCAGCGAGGATGATCCGGCGCTGGTCGGCGAAGCGAGCGACCTTATCTTCCACCTCGCCATCCTGCTCGCCGACCGCGGCCTGACGTGGGACATGATCGCCGCCGAACTGGGTCGCCGCCACGGCACCTCGGGCCACGCCGAAAAAGCCAGCCGCGCAATTTAGGAACTATCATGCCGATCGACGCCACCCAGCCCTATGACGACAGCAACATCTTCGCGCGCATCCTGCGCGGCGAACTGCCGTCGAAGACCGTGTACGACGACGAATTCGCGCTCGCCTTCCACGACATCAACCCGCAGGCGCCGCTCCACATCCTCGTGATCCCCAAGGGCGCCTATGTCAGCTGGGACGATTTTTCGGCGCGCGCGAGCGACGCCGAGATCGTGGGTTTTGTCCGCACCGTCGGCCAGGTCGCGCGCGATCAGGGGCTCGTCGCCCCCGGCTACCGCCTGCTCGCCAACACCGGGCTCGACAGCCATCAGGAAGTCCCGCACCTCCACGTCCATATCTTTGCCGGACAAAAGCTCGGCCCGATGCTCGCACGCTGATTTTTCGCGGCCGTCTATGACCGCCGTCACAGCCCTTTCCTGAAACGCGGCTAAGCGTTCCCGGTACGCGGCGACGGGTGGACAGCAGCCCCTGTTTCCAGCAGGATAAAGGCGCGGGTCAAGGCGGGGAGACGGTGCGATGAAAATTCGGTGGCAGGGGCTGGCGGCACGCTTTGCGGGCAAGGCGAAGCTGGCGCTGATCCTCCCCCTTTCGCTCGCGATGGCGGCCACCGCAACAGCCGATACTGTCCCGCAGGTCATCCTCGCCACCCCGGGCAGTTCGGGGACCGGCGACGGCACGATCACCCGCTTCACCCTGCGCTTTTCCGAAGACATGGTCCCGCTCGGCGATCCCCGCGCCGCCGCGCCCGCAACCAACGACTGCAAGCTCCCCGCGACCAGCCGCTGGGTCGATACCCGCACCTGGGTGCTCGAATTCGACAAACCGCTCCCCGGCGGGCTGCGCTGCCATGTCGAGCTCCGCAACGGCCTCAAGACCGCGCGCGGCATCACCGTCGCGGGCAACGAACGCTTCGCGCTCGACACCGGCGGCCCGTCGGCGCGCGCCATCCTCGCGGGCGGCATCTATGACGGGATCGAGGAGGATCAGATCTTCCTTGTCGCCACCAACGTCGCCGCCGACCGCGCCTCGGTCGGCCGCTTCGGCTATTGCGCGGTCGATGGTATCGGCGAAAAGATCCCGCTCGACGTCCTGCCGCGCGGCACCGCGACCGAAATCCTGACCGGGCTCGGCGACGCCAACTGGTCGCGCCAGTCGTTCACCGAAGACGCCGGGCTGCCGCTGCGCCTGCCCGCCGCGGGCGCCGATCGCGAGGCGGCGCTCGACCGCGTTGTCCCGGTCAAGTGCCGCCGCCCGCTGCCCCCGGGGCGCGAGATGGCGGTCGTCTGGGACGCGCGTATTTCGCAAGCCGGCGTCCCCGGCCGCACCGCCGGGCGCGACCAGCGCTTCGATTTCGACGTCCGCCCCGCCTTCACCGCCAAAATGTCGTGCCGCCGCGTCAATCCGCAAGCGGGTTGCAACCCCGTCCAGGACGTCACGCTCAGCTTCGCCTCGCCGGTCGCGCGTGAAACCGCGCTCGCCGCGGCGCTGACCACCGCCGACGGCAAGCGTCTCACCCCCAAGGTCGACGACGATGACAAGAATGATGCGTATCTCACCAGCGTCCGCTTCGCCGGCCCGCTGCCGCAGAATGTCGACGCGACGCTGATCCTGCCCGCCGACGTCACCGACCAGAGCGGTCGCAAGCTGCAGAATCAGTCGAACTTTCCGCTGAAATTCCACATCGACCGCGCCCCGCCTTTGGTCAAATTCGCCGCCGAATTCGGCATCCTCGAAGCCGGCGAGGGCGGCGTCCTGCCCGTCACCGTGCGCGGCGTCGAAGGGACGATGGTGCAAGCAAACCTCAAAATGCCCGCCACCGCGCTCAAGGTCGGCGACGACGATGCCGCGATCGCACGCTGGCTCAAACGCGTCGATGACGCCGACGACACCGACTATCGCGAAGAGAAAGACCGCAGCGGCAAGGAGATCAGGGTCAATTACACCGGCACCAGATCGGTGTTCGCCGATGCCCCCGCGGGCGGCGAGCGCCGCGACCTGCAACTGACCCCGCCCGGCGGCGGCAAGGAGTTCGAGGTCGTCGGCATCCCGCTCACCGAAAAGGGCTTCCACGTCGTCGAAATCGCCAGCCCCGAACTCGGCGCCGCGCTGCTCGGGCGCAAGGCGACGCGCTATGTCGCGACCGCCGCGCTCGTTACCAACATGGCGGTGCACTTCAAATGGGGCCGCGAAGGCTCGCTCGCCTGGGTCACCGCGCTCGACACCGGCCTCCCCGTCGCGGGCGCCGAAATCCGCGTCACCGACAGCTGCACCGGCCGCCTGCTCGCGCGCGGCACCGCCGACAAGGCCGGACGCCTCGCTTTTGCCGGCGGGCTGCCGCAGCCCGAAACCTATTCGAGCTGCGAAGAAAAGCCCGACATGACCAAGAGCGAGGGCCATGCACTGATGGTCAGCGCGCGCGCGGGCGATGATTTCAGCTTCACCCTCACCGACTGGGGCAGCGGTATCCGCCCTTATGACTTCGACCTCCCCTATGGCTGGTCGGAGCGCGAGGATATTCTCCACACCGTCTTCGATCGTTCGCTCGTGAAAGCGGGCGAGACCGTCCATATGAAGCATATCCTGCGCCGCCCCGTCGGCACCGGCTTCATGACCCCGCAGCCGCTCGCGGGCAAATTGCGCCTCGTCCACCGCGGCTCGGACACCGAATTTGAAATGCCCTTCGCGATTGCGACGAGCGGCAGCGGCGACAGCGTGTGGAACGTCCCCGCCTCGGCGCCGATGGGCGATTATGAACTGGTGTTCGTCACCAAGGACCCAAAAGGCAAAGGGGATGGCGAGGACAAGACGATCTGGTCGGGCCAGTCGGTCAAGGTCGACGAATATCGCCTGCCGACGATGAAGGCGACCGTCACCGGACCCAAGACATCGCCGGTGCGCCCGACCGCGGTGCCGCTGTCGCTGTTTGTCGGCTACCTCTCGGGCGGCCCCGCCGCCAATATCCCCGTCGAACTGCGCACCAACTTCCGCTCCAGCTGGTCGCCGCCGCAAGATTATAAGGATTGGGATTTCGACGGCCAGCCGGTGAAAGAAGGCGTGATCCAGCTCGACGACAGCGGCGACGAACCCGCCGCCGACCTGCCGCTCGCCCGCTCGGTGCCGCTCAAGCTCGACGCCAATGGCAGCGCGACGACCAGCGTCGCGGTCGATCAGCCGATCACCGAACCGACGGTGATGGCGGCCGAAATGGATTATGAGGACGCCAATGGTGAAACCTTGACCTCCAGCCGCCGCATCACCCTCTATCCCTCCGCCGTCCGCCTCGGGCTCAAGACCGACGGCTGGCTGATGCGTGACAACGACCTCAAGCTCAATTTCATCGCGCTCGACCTCGACGGCAAACCGATTAGCGGCCAGCGCGTCTCGGTCGCGCTCTACAACCGCGAGATCATCACCGCGCGGCGCCGCCTGATCGGCGGCTTCTACGCCTATGACAACCAGATGCGGACGACCAAGCTCGCCGCCAGCTGCACCGCAACGACCGACAAGCTCGGCCGCGCGCGCTGCGCAATGGCGCCGGGCGTGTCGGGCGAAGTGACGGTGGTCGCGACGACGCTCGACGCCGACGGCAATGAAGCGCGCGCTGTCCGCTCGGTCTGGCTCGCGGGCGACAATGAATGGTGGTTCGGCGGCGACAATGGCGACCGGATGGACGTGATCGCCGAAAAGCCGCGCTACGCCGCGGGCGACACCGCCAGCTTCCAGGTCCGCATGCCGTTCCGCGAAGCAACCGCGCTGGTCACCGTCGAACGCGAAGGCGTGCTGTCCAGCTTCGTCGTGCCGCTCAAGGGCACCAACCCCGTCGTCAAGGTCAAGCTGCCCGCCACTTACGCCCCTGACGTCTATGTCTCGGTGATGGCGGTGCGCGGGCGCGTGACGGGCGAGGAAAGCTGGTTCCGCAAGATGAAGCGCGCGGTCGGTTTCAAGATCGAGAATAGCGAAGGCGCTCCCGCGACGGCGCTCGTCGACCTCGCCAAGCCCGCCTACCGCATGGGCATCGCGCGGATCAAGGTCGGCTGGGAAGGCCATCAGCTCGGCGTCAAGGTGAAGGCCGACAAGGCGAAATATGCGGTCCGCGAAACCGCCAAGGTCAGCATCGAAGTCAAGACCCCGGGCGGCAAGGCGCCCAAAAACGCCGACGTCGCCTTCGCCGCGGTCGACGAAGCCTTGCTCCAGCTAGCCCCCAACGAAAGCTGGGAGCTGATCGACGCGATGATGGGCGAACGCACCCTCGACGTGCTCACCTCGACCGCGCAGATGCAGGTCGTCGGCAAGCGCCATTATGGCCGCAAGGCGCTCGAACCCGGCGGCGGCGGCGGCGGTGACCTTTCGGGTCTGACCCGCGAGGATTTCCGTCCGGTGCTGCTGTGGAAGGGCAATGTTCCGCTCGATGCGAAGGGCCGCGCCGCGGTCGACGTGCCGCTGTCCGACAATCTGTCGGGCTTCCGCCTCGTCGCGATCGCGACCGACGGGTCGCAATATTTCGGCACCGGCGAGACGACCGTCCGCACCGTGCAGGATCTCGGCGTCTTCGCGGGCATGCCCGAACTCGTGCGCACCGGCGACACCTATGATGCGCGCTTCACTTTGCGCAACGGCACCGATCAGCCGATGGAGGTCACCGCGACCCCGACGCTGTCGCCCGCCGTCGCGACCGCGCCGCCGCTCACCGTCACCATCCCCGCGGGCGGCGCGGTGCCGATCAGCTGGTCGATGACCGCGCCCGAAACCACCGGCCCGATCGAATGGACGGTCGATGCGGTGGCCAGGGGCGGCAAGCAGCGCGACCGGCTGGTCTTTCAGCAGGTCGTCGAACCCGCGGTGCCGGTCGAAACCTGGGCCGCCAGCCTGTTCCGCGTCGGTCCCGGCACCACCCTGCCGATCGGCATTCCCGCGGGCGCGCTGCCGGGCGGCTACGTCGATGTCGCGCTCGCCGGAACGCTCGCACCGCCGCTCGCCGGGGTGCGCGACTATATGAGCGCCTATCCCTACACCTGCTTTGAACAGGAAACGTCGCGCGCCATCGCGCTCGGCGATCTTGGCCGCTGGCAGGCATTGGCCGGGGCGCTCCCGACCTATCTCGATAGCAACGGCCTGCTCCGCTATTGGCCGAACGAGCGGATGGAAGGCTCGATCGAGCTGACCGCCTATGTGCTCAGCATCACCGCCGCGAACGGCTTTGCGATCCCCGAGGCGCCCAAGGCCAAGATGGTGGCAGCCCTGCAAGCGGCCATCGAAGGACGGCTCATCCGCAAAGGCTACGGCCCCTATGACATCCGCCCGGTCCGCATCGCCGCACTCGCGGCGCTCGCGCGCAACAATGCGTCGAGTGCGCAGCTGGTCGCCGCGAACGACGTCGCGCCGATCGATATGGCGACCAGCACGCTCGCCGACTGGCTCGTTGCCATCGAACGCACCCCCAGCGTCCGCAATGCCGCCGCGCTGCGCACCGCGGCCGAGGCCGAACTGCGCAAGCGCCTCGTTTACGAAGGCACCCGTCTCGACCTCGTCGATGATGCGAAAGCGCCCTGGTGGATGATGACCAGCGGCGACGAAATGGCGATCAAGGCGCTCGAAGCCACACTCGGCCGCAAGGGCTGGGAGGATGATGCGGGCAAGTTGATGGTCGGCGTCGCGCAGCGCCAGCGCAAGGGCCATTGGGACACCACCCCCGCCAACGCATGGGGCGCGGTCACCGTCCGCCGCTTCGCCGAACTCTATCCGGCGAGCGCGATCACCGGCGTCACCAATATCAGCCTCGCGGGCGCCTCCGCCTCGCAAAGCTGGCCGCTGCCTGCCGAGCCCGTCTCGCCACTCCGCGTCGCGCTGAACACCGCGACGATGAGCCTGAAGCACGACGGCACCGGCGCGCCCTGGGCGACCGTCAGCGTCAAGGCCGCGGTGCCGCTCAAGGAACCGCTCAACGCCGGTTACCGGATCAAACGCTCGGTCAGCATCGTCAAGGCGGCGAACAAGGATCGCCTGACCCGCGGCGACGTGATCAAGATCCGGATCGAGGTCGTTGCGGCCGCGGGCCGGACCTGGGTCGTCATCAACGATCCGATCGCCCCGGGCGCAACGATCGTCGGCAACCTTGGTGGCCAGTCCGAAATTCTCGCCGATCAGGCGGGCGGATCGGGCGCGCAGCCAAGCTATGTCGAGCGCGGCAAGGACAGCTGGCGCGGCTATTTCGGCTGGATGCCCGCGGGCACCCACGCGGTCGAATATGTCGTGCGTTTGAACGGATCAGGCCGCTTCTCGCTCCCCCCGACGCGGGTTGAGGCGATGTACTCGCCCGCGATCCGCGGCCAGTGGCCGAACGGCACGCTGACGGTGGCGAGCGTGGGGCAGTGATGCCTACCCGCCCTCCCTTTCTCCGTTCGTGTCGAGCGAAGTCGAGACACCCCGAAGGCGTGCACGACCGATGGGCATCTCGACTTCGCTCGATGCGAACGGGGATTGAGGTATGCAACCGGTGTTTATACCTCGTCACCCTGAACTTGTTTCAGGGTCCATGGTCTGCGCTTTCCTTCGGCGCTGCGCCGAAAGAGAATACAGGCCATGGACCCTGAAACGAGTTCAGCATGACGAAGACAAGAGAAGACGGGGCTAGCGTTCCCCGCAAACGCCGCTGGCGTGACGCGCTCGCCTGGCTCGCCCTCGCGGCGCTCATCCTCACCACCGCCGCGCACCTCCTCACCCGTCCCCCCGCTATGCCCGCCTACGCCGCCGTCCGCGCCGACTGGCAGCCCAGCGAAGCGTGGCTGTACGACCGCGACGGCCGTCTGCTCGACAGCGAGCGCGTCAATTTTGAACGCCGCCGCCTCGCCTGGGTGCCGCTGAACGCCGTCAGCCCCGCCGTCCGTACCGCCGTCGTGCAAAGCGAGGACCGGCGTTTCTGGTCGCACGGCGGCGTCGACTGGCTCGCGGTCGCCAGCGCCGTCCGCGCGCGCTGGACCGGAGATCGCTCGCGCGGCGCCTCGACCCTCGCGATGCAGCTCGCTGCGTTCCTCGACCCCAGCCTCGCCCAACCCGGCAAGCGCGACTGGCGCACCAAACTCCGCCAGATGCGCGCCGCACAAGCACTCGCCGCGCAATGGTCGCATGCCGAAATGCTCGAGGCCTATTTCAACCTCGTCCCGCTGCGCGGCGAAGCCCAAGGCATCGGCGCGGGGTCGCGCGCGCTGTTCGGCAAGCGCCCCGCCGACATGACCCGCACCGACGCCGCCTTGTTCGCGGGCCTGCTCCCCAATCCCACCGCGGGCGCCGAGGCCCTCGGCCGCCGCGCCTGCCGCGTCGCCCAATCCCGCGACTGCACCGCGATCCGCGCCGCCGCCGCCACCCTCGTCTCGGGCGACCGCGCCGCGCAGCTCGACCCTGCGCTCGCGCCGCACCTCGCCGTCCGCCTGCTCGACAAGCCCGGCAAGCGCGTCACCACCACGATCGACCGCCGCATCCAGACCGCCGCCATTGTCGCGCTCCGCCGCCAGCTCGCCGGGCTCGGCGCCGACCGGGTGCGCGACGGCGCCGTCGTCGTGCTCGACAATGCGACCGGCGAGGTGCTCGCTTATGTCGGCGGCGTCGGCCTCAAATCGACCGCTGCGATGGTCGATGGAGCGAACGCGCGGCGGCAGGCCGGATCGACGCTGAAACCGCATCTCTACGCGCAGGTGATCGAACATGGCTGGCTGACCGCCGCCTCGATCCTCGACGACAGCCCGGTCCAGCTCGACACCGCCTCCGGCCTCTACGTCCCCAAAAACTACGACCACAGCTTCAAGGGGCCGGTCAGCGTCCGCCACGCGCTCGCCTCGTCGCTCAACGTCCCCGCGGTCCGTGCGCTCGTCATCGACGACGTCCAGCAATTCCGCGACCGCCTCTGGGCCCTCGGCTATCACGGCCTTGTCGAGGACGGCGAATATTACGGCTTCTCGCTGGCGCTCGGATCGGCCGAAGTTTCGCTCGTCGAACAGGCCAACGCCTTCCGCATCTTCGCCAATTCAGGGCGCTGGTCGCCGGTGCATTTCATCGCTGAACCAAAAACCGGCGAGACGCGCCAGATCGTTAACCCCGCCGCCGCCTTCATCGTCGGCGACATCCTCGCCGACGCCGCCGCGCGCACCGACGCCTTCGGTGCCGACAGCGCGCTCCGCCTCCCCTTCTGGGCCGCGGCCAAGACCGGCACCTCGAAAGGGATGCGCGACAATTGGTGCATTGGCTGGTCGGACCGCTTCACCGTCGCAGTGTGGGTCGGCAATCTCGAGGGCGATTCGATGCGCGCCGTTTCGGGCACCTCGGGCGCCGCACCGATCTGGCGCGACGTCATGCTCGCGCTCCACGCCGACGGCCCGGGCAAAGCGCCGAAGATGCCCGAAGGCGTCGAGGCGCGTCAGATCGCGCTCCCCGGCACCCGCGAACCGCCGCGCCGCGAATATTTCCTGCGCGGCACCGGGCAAACCGAAATGGCCGCCGCGCCGCAGGTCGCACGCCGCCCGCGCATCACCAGCCCGGTCAGCGGCAGTGTCTATGCGCTCGACCCTGACATCCCGATCGACCGCCAGCGCCTCGCGGTGACCGTCAGCGGCGCCGTCGCCGGCTACCGCCTGATCCTCGACAAAAAACCGCTCGGCGACGCCGACGCGGGGCAGCAGATCTTGCCGCGCCCGGGCAGCCATATGCTCGCCCTCGTCGACCCCGGCGGCCGGATGATCGACCGGGTGCGGTTCACGGTGCGATAAAGCGCCTGTCATAGTCCTGAAATTATGTTGCGCTGACGCGCGGAGCGGTTAGTCTGCTGCGCCAGGAGACGGACGGCAGTTCAGCCGCCACAAGGGGATTATTCATGCTACTTGACCGGGTAAAACCGTTAGCTGCCATTCTGGCGACCGCCGAGAAAAAATCACTTCATCGCACCTTGGGTGCCTTTCAGCTGACGCTGTTCGGCATTGGTTGCGTCATCGGCACCGGCATTTTTGTGCTGACCGCTGCCGGCGCACAGAAAGCCGGACCCGGCCTGATGCTCGCTTTTGCGATCGCCGGCCTGATCTGCATCCTCGCCGCGCTCTGCTACGCCGAAATCGCCGCGATGATCCCCGTCGCTGGTTCCGCCTATACCTACACCTATGCGACAATGGGCGAGGTGCTTGCTTGGACCGTCGGATGGGCGCTCGTTCTCGAATATGCCGTCGCCGCGTCGGCGGTGTCGGTCGGATGGTCCGGCTACCTCAACGGGTTATTGCTCGAATTTTTCGGCTTTCAGTTCCCCGCCGCTCTTGCGGGTGCGCCGTTGGCACTAGGCGGCATCGAGGGTGGAATCATCAACCTGCCCGCCGTGATCATCGCGTTGCTCGTCACTTGGCTCTTGATGATCGGCACCACCGAGAGCGCGCGCGTCAACGCCATTCTGGTGGCGATCAAGGTTACCGCGCTAACCGCCTTCATCGTGCTGACGCTGCCCAGCGAAGCGTTTTCGACCGACAAATTCAACCCCTTCTTGCCCGCTGGTATCTTCGGCGGCTTTGGTTCGGGCCTTGGTGCGGTGGGCGCAGCAGCGACAATTTTCTTTGCCTATGTCGGCTTCGACGCAGTTTCGACCGCCGCTGAGGAAACCAAAAACCCCCAGCGCAACGTACCGATCGGCCTGATCGGATCTTTGCTCTTCTGCACCGTCTTTTACATTTTGGTCGCGGCTGGAGCCGTCGGCACGATCGGCGGCCAGCCGATCATGGGCCCGAACGGCGTGCCCTTCCCCGCTGGTTCCGAAGAACTGGCGCGCCAGTGTGCCACCTTCGCCGCCAATGAACTGCCGCTCGTCTGCTCGAATGAGGCACTAGCGCACGTGCTGCGTCAGATCGGCTGGTCGGGCGTCGGCAATATGCTCGGCATCGCCGCCTTCGTGGCGCTGCCGTCGGTCATCCTGATCCTGCTCTTCGGCCAGACGCGCGTCGCATTCGTGATGAGCCGCGACGGCTTGCTGCCCGAATCGTGGAGCAAGGTGCATCCCAAGTGGAAAACCCCGCATGTCATCACTGCGATCACCGGGGTTGTCGTGGCTTTCGCCGCCGCGTTTCTGCCGGTCGGCAAGCTCGCCGACATCGCCAACGCGGGTACACTCTATGCGTTCATGATGGTCGCCATCGCGGTGATGATCCTCCGCAAGACCGCCGCCGACACACCGCGCGCGTTCAAGACGCCGGCCCTGTGGCTGATCGGCCCGCTGACGGTCGCCGGGACGGTGTTCCTGTTCCTCAACCTGCCCTATGAGGCCATGATCGTGCTGCCGGTCTGGGCCTTGATCGGGCTGGTCTTCTACTTCCTCTACAGCCGCAGCCGCAGCCATCTCGGCCGCGGGATCGTCGAGGTGCATGAGGATGATCTGGAACCGCACGCGCCGATCAACTGACGCATAACGTCGCCAATCCAAAGACAGGGCCGTCCCGGCAGTTCGCCGGGGCGGCCCTTTTTCTTTGTCAGTACGGGGTTTTGGGCGCGGTTCCCGGCCGCGTGAACAGCTTGCCACGCTCGGCCCAGAACACCAGCGCCAGCCCGACCGCCGCACTGATCAGAAAGGCATAGGCCAGCGGCAGCGTCGTGCCGTCATATTGCTGACCGATCAACGCGCCGACGACCGCCGCCAGCAAGGTCTTGGCAAAACTCTGATAGGACGACGCGACCCCCGCCATATGGCCAAAATCCTCCATCGCGATCGACCCGAAATTGCTGCCGATGAAGCCGATCAGCCCGATATTGACCATCATCAGCGCGGTGAACATCCACAAGGTCTCGGCGCCGCTCAGCGCCGCGACGATCTGCGCGATCGAACTCGCCATGAAGGCAAAGACCGCGGTCTGCGATACCCGGCGCGCGCCGAAACGCTCGACGATCGCGGCGTTCGAGAAATTGGCGATCGCGATCCCCACCGCGACGCAGGCAAAGATCAGCGGGAACAGCGCCTGCGCGCCGAACACTTCGTCGATGATCTGCTCGCTGCTGTTCAGATAGCCATAGAGCGCGCCCTGCATCATGCCCGACGCGATCATATAGCCCGCGGCGCGGCGATGCCGCGTCACCGTCGCCCAGCCCGATACCATCGTCCGCCAGTCGAGCGGACGGACGTCGGCGGGATCGAGGGTTTCGGGCAGGCGGCGCAGCCAGGCGATCATGACCAGCCCCATCACCGCCAGGACGATGAAGATCGCGCGCCAGTCGGCGACCGCCGCAACCCCGGCGCCGATCGTCGGCGCGATGATCGGCACGATCATGAACACCAGAAAGATCAGCGACAGCCGCTTGGCCATCGCATCGCCCGCGAACAGGTCGCGGATGACCGCGACAACGATCACGCCCAGCGCCGCGCTGACCAGCCCGTGGCCAAAGCGCAGCGCGAGCAGCATCGGAAAGCTTGTCGCCAGTCCGCAGCCGATCGAAAACACGACATAGGCGAGCAGCGCCGGGACCAGCACGCCCTTGCGCCCGAAACGGTCGGCGAGCGGGCCATAGATCAGCGATCCAAAGCCGATCCCGAGCAGATAGAGCGAAATGACATATTGGCGATCATTGGCGACAAGGACGCCGAGCCCCCTGCCGATCGCGGGCAGCGCGGGCAGCATCGCGTCGATGGCCAGCGCGTTGAGCGCCATCACCATCGCCATCATGACCACCATTTCGCGATCACCGGGCATGCTCCGCTGCGGGGTTTGGGCCGGTTTGTGCATGGCCGCAGCCTATGCGCCCCTGCCAATGCTTTGAATAGCCCTTTGAAACCGAAAAGCTATGCAAGCCAACGCGCGGCGCCGCGCAGGCGAGTGGTTTGCATGGCGGGAGGCAAGCGGTTGTTGCCGTTGATCCTCCCTGTGGCGCAGCCATGGGGAGGACATTCCCTCACCCTTACCCCAAACAAAAAAAGGGCCGCCCCCCACGGTAGCGGCCCCTTCATGTTCGGGTTGCCGGAAAATCAGCCCTGGCGGGTGCCGGTCATCGCCATCGAACCGAACGCACCAGCCTTGATCGTACCGGTCAGCGCGTCGCCGTCGATCGTCGCTTCACATTCGAGCGTCATCGGCATCGGCACCTTCATATTCATGGTCCAGCTCAGCTTGTTGCCATCGACCTTGCCGTTTTCGACATCGAGTGACCCCATCGCGCCGGCATTTTGGCCGCTGAAGCTGGAACCGTCGCTGGTCACGGTGAACACCGATTTCTGGTCGCCCATCGGCGATTTGGTAATGCAATCATAGCTGCCATCTACAGACATCGAAGCTCTCCTTACTGAAATCAATGTTAGTTAATCGGTTTCGCTATTTCGACCGGCAAACCCAATCCGTCAAGCTGCGGTTTCACCACCGCCGCGTCGCCGACAATCACATAAACCAGATCGTCGGTGCTGAGCGCCTTGCGCGCCGCGGCGTCGATTTCCGCCGCGGTCATCGCTTCATAGGTAGCGGGCAGTGTCTCGTAATAATTGTCGGGCCGCGAAAATTTGACGATATTGCGCAGCCCACCCAGCACATCGGCCGATGTTTCAAAGCTGCCCGGCAATTCGCGTACGCTGCCGTTGATCGTCCGTTCCAGCTCCTCCTTCGTCACGCCCTTGTCGGCCAGGAAGCCCTTGAGGTCGCTCTGCAGTTCCTTGATCGAATCGCCGGTGCGGTCAGCCTGCACCGGCGCCACCGCGATCCAGTTCAGCCGGTCGGTTTCGCCCGAAATCCGGCTGCGGACGCCATAGGACCAGCCCTTGGTCTCGCGCAAATTGGTGTTGAAGCGCGACAGAAAATTGCCACCGAAAATGTCGTTGGCCGAACGCAGCACCTCCAGCTTGTCGCCGCCTTTGGCGTCGAGCACCTTGCCCGCCAGGATCACCGACTGCGGCGATTTGGGGCGATCGAACAACAGGATGTGCGGCTTCGGCGTCGGAATCGCGATGTCGAAATTCTTGACCGGCTTCGCGGTCTTCGGCGCTTTCCATTGCCCCAGGCTGGCGTCGAGCTGCTTTTTCACCTCGGCCAGCGTCGTGTCACCGACGACAAAGATGCGGGCGCTGTCGGGGCGGATCCACGCATTGTGGAACGCCGCAAGCTGGTCCCGCGTCGCCGCCGTCACCGCCTTGGCATCGCCCAGACCCGACGGCGGAATGCCGTAGGGATGGTCGGCGCCATAGAGCATCGGCGCCATCAGGCGCGACGCGATCGCGTTCGGATTGTTGAGTTCGGCCTTCAACCGATTGAGCTGCTGCGCGCGCACTCGCTCAAGCTCCTTGGCGTCGAACGCCGGGTTGCGGATATAGTCGGCGAGCAGCGACAGCGACGCACCCAGATTGGGTTTCAGCGCGAACAGGCTGAACACCGTTTCGTCGGCGTTGGCGGTCGCATCGATCTGCGCGCCGAGCCGTTCCTTCGCCTCCGCGAAAGCAATCGAATCGAGATTGGTCGTGCCTTCGTCCATCAGGCTGAGCATCAGCGACTGGGTGCCGAGCGCGCTGTGCGGATCGGCGGCATAGCCCGCGTCAAAGCTGACCGCGACATTGACCGTCGGCACCGTCGTGCGGCGCGCGAACACGACCTCGACGCCATTCTTGAGCTTGGTGCGTTCGATCACCGGGAAATCGAGCGCGGTCAGGTCGGCGACCGCGGGCAATTGCGAGCGGTCGGCGATCGACGTCGCCGCGCCAATCCCGGTGTCGGGACCGATATCGCCGAGCGCCGGGTTCCAATAACGGTCGGGTGCGACCGCTTCGGTCAGCTTGCCGCCGGTGACCGCACCGCCGCGATTCTCGCCGCCCTCGGTGCGTTCGCCGGGGGTGTAGGTCAGCGAAAAGGCCGGGCGCGACATCCATTTGCGCGCGACGGCGGTGACCTGTTCGGGGGTCGATTTGGCCATCCGGTCGAGCTCGACCTTGTAATAGCCGGGATCGTTCGAATAGAGCGCCCCTTCGGCCAGCGTCACCGCCTTTCCGCCAAAGCCGCCGACCGATTCCAGCCCGGCGATGGTGCCGCCCAGATAGCTTGCCGCGGCGCGTTGCAGTTCGTCGGCGGTCGGGCCGGTCGCGAGGAATTTGGCGATTTCCTCGTCCAGCTTCTTGCCGACCGTGGCGACATCGGTGCCCGGCTTCACATCGGCCTGGATGATCATGATGCCCGCATCTTCAAAGGTCTGGGCAAAGGCGGCCACGCTGACCGCGACCGGATCCTTGCGGACCATCGCATTGTCGAGCCGCGATGACGACAGCCCGCCAAGCACCGCGGTCGCCATCTGCAGCGCCACGCCGTCGGCATCGTTCAAACCCGGGATCGCCCACATGCGATAGATACGCGGGGTCGGAATCAGGTCCTTGACCTCTTTCGCCAGCGGCGCGGGCAGCGTCGGCACCGTCACCTTCGGCATCGCCACTGCGGGACCGCGCGGGATATCGCCGAACCACTCCTGCACCTTCGCCTTTGCCGTCGCGACATCGACGTCGCCCGCCAGCACCAGCACCGCATTGTTCGGGCCGTAATTGTCGCTGAACCACTTCTTCACATCGGTCAGGCTCGCCGAATTGAGGTCGGCCATCGAACCGATGGTGCTGTGATGATAGGGATGGCCGGTCGGAAAGAGATTTTCGAAAATCTCGTAACGCAGCAGGCCATAGGGATTGTTGTCGCCCTGACGCTTTTCATTCTGGACGACGCCGCGCTGGTTATCGAGCTTTTCCTGCGTCACCGCGCCTAGCAGATGCCCCATGCGATCACTTTCGAGGAACAGCGCGCGGTCGAGCGCGCCGGTCGGCACGGTTTCGAAATAATTGGTGCGGTCGACGTTGGTCGTGCCGTTGCTGTCGGTCGCGCCGACCTGTTGCAGCGGCTCGAAGAAATCACCGGGCGAGTTTTCCGACCCGTTGAACATCAGATGCTCGAACAGATGCGCGAACCCCGTCTTGCCCTTCGGCTCATGCTTCGACCCGACGCGGTACCACACCGACACCGCGACGACCGGCGCCTTGCGATCCTCGTGCACGATGACGCGCAGCCCATTGTCGAGCGTGAAGGCTTCGTAAGGAATATCGACCGCCTTCACCAGATCGGCGATCGGCGCCGGATCGGCGGCCTTGGCCTTGGCCAGCGCAGGGCCGGCGGCGACGAGCGAGGTGGTGATGGCCAGGGCCAGGGCGAAGCGATGGAAACGGGGCATGGGCATCCTCTTGGATAGCGGGCGCAGGCATGAAGCGCCTGCGCGCGACCGCGTGCCGGACGGCACTGTATCAACGGTTTAGGACAGCTAATCGCGGCTTTCAAGGCCGATAGAAACGCGCCCCGCTGGCCTTCAGCGCCGCCGGATCGAACAGCACCGGTTTCAGCTGATGGCGCACGAACAGCGGCGCCTGGTCGTTGTAATGCGGGCTGTCCGGGCGCGTCGTCGCCGATCCGAACGGCTGGATCGATTCCGAGCGGACCCGGCCCGCGGCGTCCCAGGTCATGAACATGATGAAGCTGTCGCCGTGGCGCACCTTCAGCCGTCCGTCGGGTTCGGCATCCCACAGGGTCGAGGCGCGCACCGTATCATTGCCGCCGTCGAGCGGCAGATCGATCCGATAGGCACCTTCGCCATGGCGCAGCCGCAGCACCGTGCCGAGCCTGGGGTCGAGCCCGCCGAAATGCTCCTGTAAATGCGCCACCGTCTCGGCCAGCACGGTCCGCGGATCGGGACCGGCGCGCCGCTGGTAATGGCTGCCGTTGGCGGGGCGCAGTAGCATCAGCGCCAGCGCATCGCCCTTCCCCTTGCCGTCGAGGTTCCAGTCCCAGCGGCGGAGCAGGTTCTGCGCGTCGACCAGCGCCGGATCATCCTTCACATTCAGCGCGAGCAGCCCGTCCATCCACGCCTTGGCGTAACCCGATCTGGCATAAGCGGTGTCATATTTGATCGCCTTCAACCGCGCCTCGTCGATCTGGCCCGACGCTTCGAACAGCTCGATCAGCCGCGTCGCACGGTTGGTCATGTCATCCTCGACCCCGAGCAGCGGCGAGAAAGCCGCGGCGTCGAGCTCGTCGCCCGGCCCCGCGGCGACCCACGGGGTGTTGTTGGCATTCATCACATAGCCCGAGCGCGGATTGACCAGCGCCGGGGCGCGGTCGAACGGCAGCGTCTTCGTCCACAGCGCCGCCGACCGGTCGCCCGGCAGCTCGCCGCGCCAGTTGAATCCGCCGGGCCGATCGGGGAACATCGCATTATAGAACAGGCCGATATTGCCCTTCGCATCGGCGTAAATGAAATTGGTCGCGGGCACGCCCTGCCCCGCCATCGCGGCGCGCCACTCGGCAAAATTCTTCGCCTTGTTCAGCCGGTAATATTGGGTGACCATCGCCGACTGGTCGATCCCGGCGTAACGGATCGCAAAGGCGCCCTTGTCATTCTTGACCACCGGGCCATGGACCGATCGATAAACGGTCCGCGGCACCGGCAGCACGAACGGGCCGAACTTCACCTTCAGCCAGACGCGCTTTTTCTCGAGCGGCCGCCAGGCGCCGTCGAACCGGTATTGCTCGCCGCGCTCGTCAAGCACGAGTCTATAGACGTCGATCAGGTCGGGGCGGTTGACCGTGTTGGTCCAGCCAAGATGTTTATTGTGCCCCAGGAAAGGATAGGGCGATCCGGGAAAATTGGCGCCCGCAAAATCCCACCCCTCTTGCGAATGGACAACCAGTTCGTACCAGGCGACACCGCCGGTCCACGGCTGGTGCGAGTTCGATACCAGCCGCGTCGCACCGTCGGTCGAACGCGCGGGCGCGACCGCCATGGCGTTCGAGCCATTGGCCGCGGGATCGCTGCCGACCGGGGTGTCGGCGCGCGGGACGATCTTGCCCGTGGCGTCGAGTGCCGGGCCGCCTTCGCGGTGCATGTCCTTGCCCTCGACCAGCTGGCCGAGCACCGAATCGAGCCCGAAGAAAAAGGGCGAGCGCAGCACGAAGCCCGCGACGACATCCTCGCCGGTCACCGGGAACAGCCCCGACAGGCGGACCTCGTCCGGGTGCTTGGCGGCATAATGATTGAGCCCCGCGGCATAAGCGGTGAACAGCGCTTTCACGTCGGCGGGCAGGCGCGGCCAGTCGCGCGCGGTGGTCGCACGCACGTCGAGCAGCGCCTCGGCATAATCGATCTTGGCGCCGTCGGCCCCCAGCATCGCCCCGGCACGGCCGCGCGTCATCGCAACCACCTCCTGCAAGGTCGAAAAATCATCCTCGGCATGGGCATAGGCGATGCCGTAAGCGACATCGGCATCGGTTTTGCCAAAGATATGCGGCACCCCGAATTTGTCGCGCGCGATGCGGACATCCTGCGGCTTGAACAGCGGCGCTTCGGGCGCTTCAGCGGTCAGCGGCTCCCACAGCGCCAGCGAAGCGGCGGTGACGAAGAGCAGCAGCAGCAATCCCAGCAAAATCCGTCGCAGCATCTCTGGTCCTCATTCATGCGCCCGTTCCGCGCCTGTCTGACCGCCATGTCGTCCGATGGCAAGCGACTGTCGTTCGTCGAGCCGAATTTGCGATCGGGCGCGGCGCGGCTATGCAGGGTACCATCGTTTCAACCGGGGAATTATCCATGTATCGCAAAAGCCTGCTGCTCGCCGCCTGTCTGTCGTTCGCCGTCGTCCCGCCCGCCTTCGCCCAATCCGTCACCGGGTCGGGCGTCGTCCCATCGACCGCCGCGAACAGCGCCGAGCGCGCGATCGGCTTTGCCGCCAACGCTCCGGCGGGCGGGGCGCTGGTGATCCTGATGACCGACGCAACGCTGCCACCGCTGGACGGCGTGGCGTTCAGCCCCGCCGAGCGTCAGGCGGTGACCGCGGCGATCGCGGCGGCGACGTTTGAGGGCAAGGCCGAATCGACGCTGTCGCTGCGCGGGATCGGCGCGTTTCCGCGCATCCTGCTGGTCGGCACCGGCGTCACCCCGACCTCGCTTGTGCTCGCCGAGGCAGGCGGGAAGGCGGCGCAGGAACTGAAAAGCGAAGCGCAGCCGGTGACGATCGCCGGGGCGTTTGGCGATGCATCGGCCGCCGACGTGGCTTATGGCTTCGCGCTCGGCCAATATCGTTTCGACCGCTACAAGACCGCCGACAAAAAGGCGCCGCCGACCGCCGCCGTCACGATCGTCGGTGCCAATCCCGCGGCCGCCGAAGCGGCGTTTTCGGGCCGCTGGAAACCCCTCACCGACGGCGTCCGCCTGTCGCGCGATCTGGCCAACGAGCCCGCCAACGTCATCTATCCCGAAAGTTTCGTCGCCCGCGTCCGCGAAGCCTTTGCCGGAACCGCCGGGGTCAGCATCGAGGTGCTCGACGAAGCGGCGATGCGCAAACTTGGCATGGGAACGATCGTCGGCGTCGGCCAGGGCAGCCCACGCGGGTCGCGGCTGATGCTGGTGCGCTATCGCGGCGCGAACGCCCCTGCGGCGCCGATGGCGTTTGTCGGCAAAGGCATCACCTTCGATTCGGGCGGTATTTCGCTCAAACCCGGTGCCGGTATGTGGGACATGAAGGGCGACATGTCGGGCGCCGCTTCGGTAATGGGCGCGGTGCTCTCGCTCGCCAAGTCGCGCGCGCCCGCGCATGTGGTCGGGGTCGCGGCGCTCGCCGAAAATATGCCCGACGGCAATGCCCAGCGCCCCGGCGACGTCACCCGTACCATGTCGGGCAAGACGATCGAGATGCTCAACAGCGACGCTGAAGGACGCCTCGTCCTCGCCGACGCCAATGAATATGTGGCGCAGGCGTACAAGCCGCGCGCGATCGTCAATATTGCGACGCTGACCGGCGCCATCGTCGGCGCGCTCGACGATCAATATGCCGGGCTGTTCGCGCGCGACGAAAAGCTCGCCGCCGCCCTGCTGACCGCCGGGACGGCAAGCGGCGAAGAGTTGTGGCGGATGCCGCTGCACAAGAATTACGCCGAAAAGATCAAGTCGGACATCGCCGACATCCGCAACATCACCCCCAACCAGGGGCCGGGCGCCAGCATCGGCGCGCATGTCATCGGCTATTTCGTCGACGAAGCGACGCCATGGGCGCATCTCGACATCGCCGGGGTGAACCAGGCCGACAAGGCATCGTCGCTGGTCCCGAAGGGCATGACGGGTTTCGGCGTTCGCCTGCTCGATCAACTGGCGCGCAGCGGGGAATAGCGATCTCTAATCCCGTTCGTGTCGAGCGAAGTCGAGACACCCTGAAGGCGCATGCCACCGATGGGCATCTCGACTTCGCTCGATGCGAACGGGAACTGCGAGGAAGGCCTTGTGTTGCCAAATAGCAACACTATCTTGCCGGATAGGAAAGGGGCCTATCCTCCATGAACCTCGAGAAATTCACCGACCGCGCCAAGGGCTTTCTGCAAGCCGCGCAGACGATCGCCATCCGCATGAACCATCAGCGGATCAGCCCCGAGCATATCGCCAAGGCGCTGCTCGAAGACAGCGAAGGCATGGCGGCGGGCCTGATCGCAAAGAGCGGCGGCGATGCGCCGCGCGCGGTCGCGGGTATCGACGCCTTGCTCGCCAAGGTGCCCGCGGTGTCGGGATCGGGGGCGCAGGCCACGCCCGGGCTCGACAATGACGCGGTGCGCCTGCTCGATCAGGCCGAACAGGTCGCGACCAAGGCGGGTGACGGCTATGTCACCGTCGAGCGGTTGCTGCTCGCGATGGTGCTTTCCGCCACCACCCCCGTCGGCAAGGCCTTCGTCGATGCGGGCGTGAAAGCCGACGCACTCAATGCGGCGATCAACGACCTGCGCGGCGGGCGTGCCGCCGACACCGCGAGCAGCGAAGACCGCTACGAAGCACTCAAAAAATTCGCGCGCGACCTCACCGACGTCGCGCGGGCCGGCAAGCTCGACCCCGTGATCGGCCGCGACGAGGAAATCCGCCGCACCATCCAGATCCTCGCGCGCCGGACCAAGAACAACCCGGTGCTGATCGGCGAGCCCGGGGTCGGCAAGACCGCGATCGCCGAAGGGCTGGCGCTGCGCATCGTCAACGGCGACGTTCCCGACAGCCTGAAAGACCGCCGCCTGCTGTCGCTCGACATGGGATCGCTGATCGCCGGGGCCAAATATCGCGGCGAGTTCGAGGAACGGCTCAAGGGCGTGCTCGACGATGTGAAGGCCGCCGAGGGCGAGATCATCCTGTTCATCGACGAAATGCACACGCTGGTCGGCGCGGGCAAGGGCGAGGGCGCGATGGACGCCTCGAACCTGCTCAAGCCCGCGCTCGCGCGCGGCGAGCTGCATTGCATCGGCGCCACGACGCTCGACGAATATCGCAAGCATGTCGAAAAAGACCCCGCGCTCCAGCGACGTTTCCAGCCGGTGTTCGTCGGCGAACCGACGGTCGAGGATTCGATCTCGATCCTTCGCGGGCTCAAGGAAAAATACGAGCTGCACCATGGCGTGCGGATCACCGACGGCGCGATCGTCGCCGCGGCGACGCTGTCGAACCGTTATATCTCCGACCGTTTCCTGCCCGACAAGGCGATCGACCTGATGGACGAGGCCGCGAGCCGCATCCGCATGGAGGTCGAATCGAAGCCCGAAGAGATCGAGACGCTCGACCGCCGCATCATCCAGATGAAGATCGAGGAATCGGCGCTGAGCAAAGAAACCGACGCCGCGTCGAAAGACCGGCTGGCGACCCTGCGCGCCGACCTTGCGAACCTTGAGCAGCAGTCGGCCGAGGTCACACAAAAATGGCAGGCCGAGAAGGACAAGATCCACGCCGAGGCGAAGATCAAGGAAGAGCTCGACGCCGCGCGTTCGGCGCTCGATCAGGCGCAGCGTGCCGGCGATCTCGCCAAGGCGGGCGAGCTATCTTACGGCACCATCCCCGGCCTCGAAAAGCAGCTCGCCGACGCCGAAGCCGCGGCGGGCAATGCCATGCTGCGCGAAGAAGTCACCGCCGACGATATCGCCGCGGTGGTCAGCAAATGGACCGGCATCCCGGTCGACCGGATGCTGGCGGGCGAGCGCGAAAAGCTGCTCGCGATGGAAGGCACGCTCGCCCAGCGTGTCATCGGCCAGGACGAAGCCGTCCGCGCCGTCTCCACTGCGGTGCGCCGCGCGCGTGCCGGATTGCAGGATCCGAACCGCCCGCTCGGCAGCTTCCTGTTCCTCGGACCCACGGGCGTCGGCAAGACCGAACTGACCAAGGCGCTCGCGCGCTTTCTGTTCGACGACGACAATGCGATGGTCCGCATCGACATGTCCGAATTCATGGAAAAGCACAGCGTCGCGCGGCTCGTCGGCGCGCCCCCGGGCTATGTCGGTTATGAGGAAGGCGGCACCCTCACCGAAGCCGTCCGCCGCCGCCCCTATCAGGTGGTGCTGTTCGATGAGGTCGAAAAGGCGCACCCTGATGTGTTCAACATCCTGCTCCAGGTGCTCGACGACGGACGCCTCACCGACGGCCAGGGCCGCACGGTCGATTTCACCAACACGCTCATCATCCTGACCTCGAACCTCGGCAGCCAGGCGATCGCCGCGCTGCCAGACGACGCGCCGGTCGAACAGGCCGAACCCGCGGTGATGGAGGTGGTGCGCGCCCATTTCCGGCCCGAATTCCTCAACCGGCTCGACGAGATCGTGCTGTTCAACCGCCTCGCACAGCAGCATATGGGCGGCATCGTCGACATCCAGGTCGCGCGCGTGCAGAAACTGCTGACCGACCGCAAGGTGACGCTCGACCTCACCGACGCCGCGCGCGCGTGGCTTGGTCGGGTCGGCTATGATCCGGTCTATGGCGCCAGGCCGCTGAAACGCGCGGTGCAGAAATATCTGCAAGACCCGCTTGCCGACCTGATCCTGAAAGGCGAGGTCAAGGACGGATCGACGATCCGGGTCGACGAAGGCGACGGGGCGTTGAAACTGGCGCCCCGCTGACGTCGCCCGCGACGCTAAGCTAGTTGCTGTGGTTTACCGGCGCGCGCGTCATGGCTTCGAGCGTGTCGCGTGAGTCCTGGTTGCCCTGCGCCCACAGTTTTTTCCACTGCTCGTTAGTGTGGCAGACGCGCGCCTTCTTTACCAGCGAACCAATCTCTTCGATCTTGCGACATTTGACAAAATAGGGATGCGTCATCGCCAGCCCCGCATTGTGGGCCTTGATTTCGGTGCTGGTCATCGTCGACGGCGGGCGATCGGGTGGCGAACGACCGGGGGCGGACCCCGACGCGGCGGCAACGACCATGACGATGATGTCCAGCATCACTTGACCTCTTCCCTACCTGGGACGAATCTCCCGCCCGACGTCGCCCTCCATTTCGCGCGAATTGCTCCAGCCGCGGGCCAGCGTTTCCATCGAATCGCGCGCATCCTGGTTGCCTTTGTCGCCGATCCGCTTCCAGTCGGCGTTGGTGTTGCACACCCGCAGCTTCTTGACCAGCGATCCCGAAATCTCAAGCCGTCGGCATCTGATGTAATTGGCGTCGGTCGATGCGAGGTCGTGATTATGGACGTCGATTTCCGCCCCGGTCATCTCCGACGGCGCCCGCACCGCCGGACCGGCCTCGTTGCCAGCGGCGGTCGGCACACCCGACAGGGCGAACAGGGTCATGAGGAGGACGGCACCCGACATCGCAATTCCCCTTCGTGAGTTCAGTTCGACTGGCTCGCCTTGCTGGTCATGGCTTCCGCCGTGTCACGCGCGTTCTGGCTGCCCTTGGCGCTCACTTCTTTCCACTTTTCGTTGGTGTAGCAAACGCGGTTCTTCTTCACGAGCGACCCGATTTCCAACGTCTTGCGGCATTTGATATAATAGGGATGGGTCTGCGCCAGCCCCTCATTATAGGCGCTGATCTCGGTCGGGGTCATCGCCGAAGGCGCCTTCGACGGCGGCGCCCGCTCTGCGGTGCCTTCTGCGGCAACCGCGGCCGGCACGACCAACAAGGTCGCAGCGACAAACATGGACATGATCTTGCTCATTACATCCTCCTCGCGGCCAGAAAAACCGGCGCCATATCCGCACATTATAAGTTCGCGGGGCGGGCTTCGCCAAGCGGAATTTCGACCCGGGACAAAGGCCCGTCGACCACGCCCACCCGCTAGCGCGGGACGGCGTATCCCGATGCGTCGGCCGACGCAAAATATTGCACCAACAAATCGCCTTCACGCGCGCTAAGATGCGGATTCCACACGTCAAAAATCAGCACTGCGCGAAGTTCGTCGCTGTCGTTCCAGGCTTCGTGCTCGATGGTATCGTCAAAGGCGAAGGCGCGGCCTTCTTGCCAGGTGCGCGTTTCGCCGCCGACCCGAAAGCCGCAGCCCGGCGGCACGATCAGCGGCAGATGGACGATCGCGCGGCTGTTGGTGACCCCGGTATGCGGCGGAATCCGTGTGTGGGGTTTCAGCATCGAGAAAAAGGCGCTGGGGGCGCGGCCGGGGATGCGCGCCCCCGGGATCGCGGCGAGCGCCGCGGCGGTGACCGGGCAGCGATCGAGCACCGGCTGGTTCGCGGCGCCATATTCCCACAGGAAACAGGCGCCCCAGTCGAGCCGGTTGTCGAGCGCCGACCAGATCGATGCGGGGGTTCCCGCCTCCATCCGTACATAAGGCCGCAGCGCCTCGCCAGGATCGTCGAGCAGCGCCTGCAGCTCGGCGCGGATCGCGCCGGTTTGCGCCTCGATGTCGGCCAGCCAGGGGAAATGGGCACGATCGAAAAACTCATCGGCGGGCAGGAAGGGATAATAAATGCCCGCACATTCGTTGCGATAGATGCGGCGGCGCCCCAGCGCGCTGGCGATAAACGCCGCGCCGCGCCGCGCTTCGGTTTCGGACAGATCGCCGCGCAGCGCGGCAAAGGCGTCCGACGCCGCCGAAAACATCGTATCGGTCGCTGTCGTGACAAACGCCTGCCCATGCACCAGCAGCGGTTCGAGCGCCGGCGGCAGCGGATTGAGCTGCGCCCCCAGCGCGATCGCCGCGCTCCACGCGGCCAGCGCCGCCCCCTTGTCATCCCGCGCCTCGAAACGCTCGGCCTTGCGGATCCACGCGATCAGGTCGCGGCGGTCGATCGCCAGCGCGGCATCGAGCGCCGTCAGTTCGCGATCGTCGTCGCCCAGCGCGCGCCACGCCGACGCCAGATTGCGGTGCAAGGCGCCCGATTGCGGATCGGCCGCTATGGCGGCGGCAAAATGGGCGGTCGCGGCGGCCGGATCGCCCGCTTGCAAGGCGGCAATGCCAAGCCGATTGGCCTCGACGGCCGAGGTGGGCGGAGGTGCGCTGGTCATGGCCATGCTTGCCATTAGCGGGGGCGATCGGCAAGGTCGATCGATGACCATCGCCGCTTCCGTGCCCGCCATCCTCCGCGACGCCGAATGGCTGGCGCATCGCTATGACCCCGGCCATGATGCGTTTCATTTTCGGCGCGTTTCCCGCGATGTGCGCCGCGCGGTTCCGTTCCTGACCGACCAGCACCTGGGTGACGAAGCGGCGCCGCTGGTGCTGCACCGGTCGGATTGCCGCGCCGCGGCGGATGGGGCATCGGCGCCGATCCATTTTCTGTTCCATTCGGCCTATTGCGCCTCGACAATGCTGGCGCAGATGCTGGACGTACCGGGGACCGCGAGCAGCCTGTCCGAGCCGGTGCTGCTCAACGATATGGTCGGGTGGCGGCGGCGCGGCGCGGCGCCGCGCGACCATGCCGGGGGCATGGACGACGCACTGCGCCTGCTCGGGCGCAGCTTCGAGCCGCGCGAGGCGGTGGTGATCAAACCATCGAACATCTTCAATCCGCTGGCCCGCGGGGCGCTGACGCTGCGCCCGCAGGCGCGCGCCATCCTGCTCTATGCGCCGCTGCGGGCGTTCCTGTTGTCGGTTGCGCGCAAGGGGCTGTGGTGCCGCCTGTGGTGCCGCGAATTGCTGGAAAGCTATCTGGCCGACGGCTTTGTCGAGCTCGGTTTCGAGCCGCGCGACTATTTTCGCCAGTCCGATCTCCAGGTGGCAGCACTCGGCTGGCTCGCCCAGCAACAGGCGTTCGCTGCCCTGCTGGACTGGGCCCCGGGCCGTATCGCTTCGCTCGACAGCGAAGCGCTGACCGGCGATCCGGTGGCCGCGGTCGGTGCCGCGATGGATCATCTGGGTCTGACCGACAATCGCGACGCGGTCGCGGCGCACCCGGCGCTGGGGCGGAACAGCAAGTCGGGGACACCCTTCGCCGCCGGCGAGCGCCAGCGCAATCTCGATGCCGCCGAAGCGGCTTATGGGGCGGAGATCGAGCAAGTCATTGGCTGGGCCACGACCATTGCCGACCAGGCAGGCATCCCGCTTGCCCTGCCGCGGCCGCTGCCGATCCGCTGAGCGCCCGTGGGGTTCTGGCGGGCCGATCTGCGTTGCCGCGACTGTCAGCGAGTAGCGAACGGAAGTTGTCCGTTTTGTCATCGTCATCCCGGACTTGATCCGGGATCCATAGCTGCGCCGTTGGCGTGGATCCCGGATCAAGTCCGGGATGACGAAGGTGGGGAATCGGGCGAAACTTGCCGTTCCCCGGCGAAAGCCGGGGTCCAGGGCGTGACCAGGCTACGCTTGCTTTCCAATTCCCTGGGCCCCGGCTTTCGCCGGGGAATATGAGGGCAGCCCACCCCAACGCCGCCATTCGATCCGACCCTCGCGCCCCATAGAAAAAGGGGCGGGCATTGCTGCCCGCCCCAATTTCTGTCGAAGCGTGAAGCGATTAGAACTTCAGCTTCACCGACACCGCATAACGGCGGCCCAGCGCGTCGTAGGTCGACGGATAGGTGTTGCCGCTGTTGTAGGTGGTCGAACCGATCGTGTTGCCAAGGATCGGCGGCTGCTTGTCGAGCAGGTTCTGCACGGTCGCGGTGAACACCAGATTCTCGCTGACGTTGAAACGCGTCGTCAGGTCGAAGTAGCTGTGCGCCTTGATCTTGCGGAACAGCGGATCGACCGAGTTGGCGCTGCCGCCGTCGGCGACGATCTGTGCCGGTTCGAATTCCATTCCATCGATCCAGCGCCACAGCAGCGACACGTCAACCGTGTCGAAGCCGAAGGTGAGGCGGTTCGAGAACTGGAACTCGGGCTGGAGCGAGCCGGTGAACGAGCAGTTGACGCTGTAGTAGCCGACGCATTCGCGGTTCAGCGAATCGGGGTCCGCAGCGTTAGCCTTGAACTTCGAGCTGTGCGTCCAGTTGCCGACGAACGCCCAGTCGAGGCTAGCGAAGCCCAGATCGGCGTTGTAGTTCATCAACAGATCGATGCCGTCGGTGAACAGGCGGCCCTGGTTGTTCGTGGTGCCGAACAGACCCGGAGTGATCGCCGGGTCACCGTCGAGGCCGCCGGTCAGCGGGTTGCGACGGATCGACGTACAGGCCGGGTTCGTGGCGCTGCTGGCACTCAGGCCGTCGAAACAGGCCGAGATGATGTCGCCGGGCAGCGGGGTGCCCAACACGTCGTCGATCTTGATGTTGTAATAGTCGATCGACATGTTGAAGCGCGGCAGGAAGTCCGGCTGGAACACAACACCCAACGTCCACGTGTCGGCGGTTTCCGGCTGCAGGTTCAGGTTACCACCGGTGGTGATGTTGGCCTGCGCCGCGGTCGGGTTGGTGATCGAACCGATCGTGCCGGCCGGCGCGCCCTGGGCGAGACAGACGGCGCGCAGGTTGGCGTTAGTCGTCGGTGCAGCACCGGCGCAGGGGTCGAGACCGAGGTTGGTCAGGCCGACCGACTGCGGCGTGAACAGTTCGCCGATGTTCGGGGCGCGCACGGCGCGGCTGTAGTTACCGCGGATCTTGAGGCCTGCACCCGGTTCCCAGCTACCGCCGGCTTTCCAGGTGGTGGTGTTGTAACCACCGGCGCCCTTGATGCTGTAATCCGAATAACGGATGCCGGCTTCGAGGGTCAGGCTTTCAAAGAAAGGCTTGTCCTCGATCAGCGGCGCGACGATTTCGGCATAGGCTTCATAAACGTCATACTGGCCGTCGATCGGCGGTGCAGCACCACCGGCGCCGCCCAGTTCGCCCGGCGTCTGGGCGAGCAAGTCGGCCGCCTGCTGAGCGCGATACTTGCGGTATTCGCCGCCCAGCGCGAAGCCGATCGGCTGGACCGCGCCCGGCGAGGTGATGCCGACGTCGCCCGAAATGATCGCGCGAGCCTGGGCCAGCGAGGTGCGGTTGGTCGTGCTGCTGTCGGCCGACAGGAACGCGGCTGCTGCCGGCGTGATCGACCCTTCGGGACCGAACAGATTCACCGGAACGCAGCCATTGGTATCGGTCTGACAGGTCGTGGTGTTGTTCGCCAGCGCCGCCTGACGGAAGCGCGATTGCAGCGTGTAGTTTTTGATCGTCTGGATATTTTCCGATTCGCCATAGGCACCCTCGATGTTCCAGTCGATCGTGTCAGTGATGCCGCCGCGGGCCCCGACGCGATAGTCGAAGAAGGTGGTCTGATAGTCGCTGATACGCGGCCCGACTTCCGGGGTACGACGGTTCAGTGTGGCGGTGACTTCACGATAGGCCGCGTCGGTGCGACCGGTCGCTGCGGCAGCAGCGGTACATTCGGCCGGCGTGAAGCGCGGCGTGTAGGTGCCGGCCACCGTCGACGTGTTGAAGGCGCAGAACTGATTGCGTAGCGCCGCCGGCAGGAACGGGTTGTTGAGGTTGATCGTCACCGTGCCGCCGAACGAGCCCGACGGAGCGATGATCGTCGAAACGGTCTGTTTCGAGAACATACCGCGCGTATAAACCTCGATCGCGTCCGACACTTCATAATTGGCCTGGCCATAGATGTTGAAGCGTTCGAAAGGCACCTGGAAGACGTTGAACGGGTTGAAGTTATAGGTAGCGAAAGTGCCGACAGCCTGTCCGGCCGCATTGACCTGACGGACGCCGCCGTTGGCGACGGTCGGGTCAATGCTGGGCTGACCGGTGAGCGGGTCGATCGGGCGGGTGCCCGAGAAACGCGACGGAACCGAGGTACCCGAACCGAAGAAAGTGTTCGAATAGCTGTCGAGGGTATTGTCAGCGAACGGACGCGCGCCCTGATAGACGGGGTCAGCCTGCTGATAACCAAGGCTCAGCACGGCGTTGCCGCGGCCGTCGTCGAAATTCGCACCGATGGTGGCGTCGATGCGGAACACGTTGCCGTCGCCCTGTTCGGTCAGCTGCTGCGAAGCGGTAACTTCCAGACCGGCGAAATCGCGCTTGGTGATGAAGTTGACAACGCCGGTGATGGCGTCGGCGCCATAGGTGGTCACGGCGGCACCGGTCAGCGCGTCGACGCGCTCGATCAGGGCCAGCGGAATGTTGTTAAGGTCGACGCGGCCGTTGACGTCCGACGGAGCGACGCGGTTGCCGTTCAGCAGGACGATGTTGCGAATCGAGCCAAGGCCACGAAGATCGACGTAGGAAGCGCCGCCGTTGCCGTTGTTCACGGCCGAACCGATGTTGGCGACGACGCCCGGCAGTTCGCGCAGAACTTCTTCAGCGGTGTTCGACTGCTTCAGCTCGATCGTGTCGGCCGTGGTCACATTGACCGGGGTCGACTGTTCGAGGTTGGGGTTGCGGATCAGCGTGCCGGTGACGACGATTTCACCGCCGGTCGCCGCGCCTTCTTCGGCGGCATCCTGCGCAAAGGCAGGAGCCGAAACCAGGGCGACGCTCAAGACGAGCGGCGCAGCGCCTAGCTTCAGCTTGGAATATTGGGTTTTCTTCACAGTGCAGTCCCTTGCTACTGGTGGATTGAACTACCCGAGCCCCTGACACGACGGCCGACAGCCGACGCACAAAACACCCCGATAGCGTGCGGGATGATCCTTCCGCCCGGTCGAGTAAAGGAAATTTCCCGCCTAATCCGCCGTTTCACAAGGCATTGTGACGTATTTGCAACAACCGTGGCATCTGACGAAATACAATATGCCGCAACGCAGCATATGCGACATATTGTTTCATTGGATACGAATTCGGGCGCAGCGCGCCCACCGTCATCCGGGGATCGGCCCCGCCAGCTTGCCCGGGTCAAGCCGGACGTCGCGCCATTTCAGGCCCCAGTGCAGATGCGGACCCGTCGCGCGGCCGGTACGCCCGACCGTGCCCAGCATTTGCCCCTGCACGACCCGGTCGCCGATCCTGACGTCGAGCCGCTGGCAATGCAGGAAAGCGCTGCTCAGCCCCATGCCGTGATCGACGATCAGCAGATTTCCCTCCAGCGTGAAGGGGGCGGTCGCCGCGAGCACCACGACGCCGTCGGCGGGCGCGGAAAATGGCGTTCCGGCCGGCACCGCGACGTCGGTGCCGCTGTGATAGCTGCCCGGCTTGCCCTGATAGACGCGCTGCGATCCGAACCATCCCGACACGCGCCCGGTCACCGGCCAGCGGAAACGCTGCTGCCAACCGTCCGATTCGATCGGCATGGCGCGCGCCGCCCCGATCTGCGCCAGTTCGGCGGGACGGCGGCGGGCGAAATCGGCGTCGCTCGCCGCGCTGCCGCGATAGGGGGCGTTGATCTGCTCGATCCGCCAGCGCCCCGGCGCCACCGCGATGTCGCGGGCGACCGTGCGGCCGTCGGCAAGGGTCGCGACCAGCCGGGCCACCGGCCCCGCGTCGCGGTCGAACGCGATCAGGAACGACCCGTCACCGGCCTGCGGGATGATCTGCCCATCGAGCGTCACGGCGCGCGCGCCGCTCGGCGCCTGCCCGATCATCGCGCCGCCCTGTTCGGCGGTGCCGCGCAGGATGAGGTCGCGGATCAAGGGACGCGGCGGCGGCGTCAGCGCCGGGGCGGGGGCGGCGACCGGGACCGCCGGTTGCCCTGATGCCGCGGGCCGGGCGGGCGCATCGGCCAGCGGGACGCAGCTGGCGGCGACGATCAGCAACGGCAACGCCCCGACGTGGCGCGCCCGGTATCGCGCAAAACTCATGCCCCGCGCGCGGCGTCCAGTGCGGCCTGCACCGAAATGGCGGCGGTGGCATAGGGTTCCTGCCGCGCCACCGACCAATAGCGCAGCTCGTCGAGCCCGATCGGCGCGCTGGTGACCGCGCACAGCACATGATCGCCGGGCGCCAGGACGCGAAATCCATTCGGTCCATATTGCAGGCGGGCGAGGCGATTGCGGCTGGCGATCAGCATGAGTCGGGTGTCCGTTCAAGAGTCGGTGATGGCCGCCACCATAGCAGCGTGGCCCGGCGGGGCCACCCCCGGCGACCTCAGAAAAGCTCGCCCTGCCCTTTTTTGGGCCGCAGTGGCGGCGGCTTGCGCGCCGGACGGGGCGCGGCGGGAGTCGGGGCCGGAGCCGGGGGCGGCGCATCGCTGCCAGCGACCTCGACCGGAACCTCGCCATCGGCAAATTGCAGCCGCAGATGGCCGGCCCGCTGCGCGCGCGCGGCGGTGGTGACGATCGCCCCGCCCGCGTCGCGCACCATCGCATAGCCGCGCGACAGCAGCGCGCGCGGATCGAGGCTGTCGAGCAGCCGCCCCAACCCTGCCAGCCGTGCGCGATCGCGGTCCCAGCGCCGCGCCAGCAGCGACGGCCGCAACGCCGCGCCGCGCGTCGCCAGCCGTTCGGCGGTCACCGCCAGCCGCTGCCGCTGGCTGCGGTCGAGCCGGTCGCCGCTGTCGTCGAGCCGCTGGCGCTGGGGCGCATACAGCGCCTCGCGCCGCGGCAGGTGCCGCGCCAGCGCGGTCAGCCGTTCGCGCGCCAGCGATTGGTGGCGGTTCGCGGCACCGATCATCCGCGTGCCGCGGTTGGCGAGCAATTCGCGCAGCTCGGCGCGCACCGGCACCGCCATTTCGGCCGCCGCGGTCGGGGTCGGCGCGCGCACATCGGCGGCATAGTCGGCCAATGTCACGTCGGTCTCGTGCCCCACCGCGCTGATCGTCGGGACGCGGCACTCGGCGATCGCGCGCACGACGACCTCTTCGTTGAACGCCCACAGATCCTCGATCGACCCGCCGCCGCGCGCGACGATGACCAGGTCGGGGCGCGGCACCGGGCCGCCGGGTGCAATCGAATCGAAGCCGCGGATCGCATTCGCGACCTGCGCCGCCGCACCGTCGCCCTGCACCAGCACCGGCCAGACGATCACATGCGTCGGGCAGCGGTCGGCCAGCCGGTGGAGGATGTCGCGGATCACTGCCCCGGTCGGCGAGGTCACCACGCCGATGGTGCGCGGCAGATAGGGAAGGCTCTCATATTTGCGTTCGCGGTCGAACAGCCCTTCGGCGCCGAGGCGCGCCTTCAATTTCTCGAAGAGCAGCATCAGCGCGCCCTCGCCCGCGACCTCAAGCGTATCGACGACGAGCTGATATTTGGAGCGCCCCGGATAGGTGGTGAGCTTGCCGGTCGCTATCACCTCGATCCCGTCCTCGGGCCGGAACGCCAGCCGCCCTGCCTGCCCCTTCCACATCACCATGTCGATCAGCGCATTATCGTCCTTCAGCGCCGCATAAAAATGCCCCGACGCCGCGCGCTTCGTGCCCGACAATTCACCTCGCACGCGCACGCGCGCGAAGCCATCCTCGACGGTGCGCTTGATCGCCGCCGACAATTGGCTGACCGACAAAGGCGGGACATTGTCGCCGGGCGCCGCCTCGGCTAACAGCCGCGCGGCGGGGTCGGTTTCGGACGCCGGATCGGGAAAAGGGACAGACATGAACATCCTGCTGGTCGGATCGGGGGGCCGCGAACATGCGCTGAGCTGGCAGTTGGCGCAATCGCCGTCTTGCCGCAAGCTCTATGCCGCGCCGGGCAATCCGGGGATCGAGGCCTATGCCGAATGTGTCGCGATCGCCATCGACGATCTCGACGGCCTCATCGCCTTTTGCACCGCCCACGCGATCGATTTCGTCGTTGTCGGCCCCGAAGCGCCGCTCGTCGCCGGCCTCGCCGACCGGCTGCGCGATCGCGGCATCGCGGTCTTCGGCCCCGCCGCCGCCGCGGCGCAGCTGGAAGGGTCAAAGGGCTTTACCAAGGATCTGTGTGCGCGCGCCGATATCCCGACCGCCGCCTATGTCCGCTGCACCAGCGCCGACGACGCGCTGGCCCGGCTGGACGGCTTCACCATCCCGGTGGTCATCAAGGCCGACGGTCTGGCCGCGGGCAAGGGGGTGATCATCGCCGAAACCCGCGAAGAGGCCGAAGCGGCAATCGCCGATATGATGCGCGGCGCCTTTGGCGGCGCGGGCGCCGAAGTGGTGATCGAGGAATATATGACCGGCGAGGAAGCGAGCTTTTTCGCGCTGTCCGACGGCACCAATGTGATGGCGTTCGGCAGCGCGCAGGACCACAAGCGGGTCGGCGACGGCGACGTCGGACCGAACACCGGCGGCATGGGCGCCTACAGCCCGGCGCCCGTCCTGACCCCCGACCTCGAAGCGCAGGTGATGGACCGCATCATCCGCCCGACGGTGGCGACGCTTGCTGCCGAGCAAACCCCCTATATCGGCGTGCTGTTCGCCGGGCTGATGCTCACCGACGCCGGGCCAAAGCTGATCGAATATAATGCGCGCTTCGGCGACCCCGAATGCCAGGTGCTGATGATGCGCTACACCGGCGACCTCGCGGCTTTGCTCTACGCCGCGTCGACCGGCGAACTGGCCGGCGCCGCCCCGCCGGCGTTCGCCAGCGATTACGCGCTGACGGTGGTGATGGCCGCCGACGGCTATCCCGCCACCCCGGCGAAAGGCGGCGCGATCCACGGCATCGCCGACGCCGAAAGCGGCGGCGGGCGCGTCTTTCACGCCGGGACGGCGCGCGCCGGTGATCAGATTATCGCCGCGGGCGGGCGGGTGCTCAATGTCACCGCGACCGGGCGCACGGTGACCGAGGCGCAGGGGCGCGCCTATGCCGCGGTCGACCGGCTCGATTTCGCGACCGGCTTTTGCCGCCGCGATATCGGCTGGCGGGAAGTCGCGCGCGAGGCGGAATAGCGCCCCCCTTCGCCCGTCCCGTCGGCATATCAACGACGAAGAAATATTAGGTCGACCAAGGCCTTGAGGCCGAATAGGCTGACCGCAACGTTGGGAGAAGATCATGGCCTGGCTTCAGGAAAATTACATCGTCGCAGTCGTCGGACTGGTCGTCGCGATCGTGCTGCTGTGGTGGCTGGTCGGGCGGTCAAAACCCGATGACCTCGCGCCGCCCGCGGCCGAACCGGCCAAACCCGCCAAGCCGCTGGAGCCGGTAAAGCCCGAAATCATCGCCGCCGAACCCGCGCGCTTCAAGCCGATCGAGCCCCAGCCGCAACTGATGCCGCAACCGCAGCCGATGGCGCCCCTGGTACCGACGCCGGTCGCCGAACCGGTTGCAAAGGCGCCACCGGCGCCCGAACCCGCGCCGATCCCCGAACCCATTGCCCAGCCCGCGCCGCCTGCTCCTGCCCCGAAAGCAGCGGCGCCGAAACCAGCCGCGACGCCCAAACCGGCGCCAAAGCCTGCGGTCAGGAAAGTCGCGGAGAAGCCGCCGGCTGCGAAACCCGCGAAAAAGGCCTGGCTCTTATACACCTCT